>CAWKJU010000008.1:0-28825 GCA_963849955.1 uncultured Cytophagales bacterium
GATAATACATTTTGATTTAATCTCATTCATTTAAACTTGAACTTATTTTTAAATTGTTTATCACATATTTCTCAGCATCACTAACGGTAATTATTTTCTCAGCTTCTACATCTGGAATTATGATTTTAAATTCATTTTCTAATTCCATTACAAGTTCTACTATATCTAAAGAATCAGCCCCTAGATCTTCAGTAAATTTTGCGTTTGGTTTTATATCCTCCTGACTGATACCTAGTTTATCAATCAGGAGGTTGTTGAACTTTACTTTAAAATTATCCAAAGTGGTGTTATTTATGGTTATGACCATCTTCTTTATGACTGTGTTGGTCTTCAACATCTTTGTCTTGTTGATGTGTTTCCTGCTCTTGTTTTTGCTCAGTACTTCCACAGCTTGTTATTATTGTGCTGATACTTAATATAAACAGTGCAGCGATACTAAAATTTAAAATTTTTCTTCTCATGATATTTCTTTTAGATATAAAATTAATGGCTATGTTCTGTTTCACCTTTGCCCATTTCGGCTAAAATGTAATAAGCACCGTTACCTGCTATTTGTGCATTTTTTGGTAATGGTTTAAGTAATTTAACTTCTGTATATCCATTGCTTGTAGCACCAGTAATAACTTCTACCATTTCAAACCCCCACTTGCCTTCTTTATGACCTTCATGGTGTTCGTCATTTTCGCTTTCGTGTGCATGTTCATCACTGTTTTGTTCTTCTTTTTCATGCCCATGATCGTGTTCTTCACCTTCTTTTTTAACAAAAATGTAGGTTTTGCCTTCTTCTGTAACAATAGAATGTTCTGGAAGCACATCCGTTTCAACATCATCGGCAATTATCTTACCTTTAATGTACATACCAGGTAAAAGCGTAGCATCCTTAGTGACGATATTAGCATGAACATGTATCGCTTTAGGGTTTTGCTCAAAAGCAGGACTTATAGCAAAAATCTTCGCCTCTAATTCTTTTCCTGATACACCCGTAGTTGAAAAGTATACTTTATGCCCCACCTTGATTTTATCCATATCTTTTTCAAAAACCATTAGATCTGCATGTATTTTATCAGTATCAACTATTTCAAATACTTTGGTAAGCGGTTCGATGTATGAGCCTACATTAGTTTCTACTAAACTTACTATGCCGTTGATAGGTGCTTTAAGGTTGACAACAGGGTAAATTTTCCCTCCAGCTACTTCAGAACTATTGATGCCTATCATGTTTAATTTTGCTTTAAGTGCTTCAGCATTAGATTTGCTGTTGAAATAATCGGCAGTTATTTTTTGAAAATCTTTACCAGACCCCACTTTTTCTTTATACAGTTTTTCCTGTCTCTCATACTCTTTTTCATAATATTTTAAACTGTTTACCGTATTAACATATTCTTGTTGTAATTGGATAAAATCTGGATGCTCCATAGTTGCCAGTACCTGGCCTTTACGTACTTTATCTCCTTCAAAAACATTTATGTATTTTACAATACCACCTATTATAGGGCTAACGTCAGCCTTGTCTTGAGGAGCCATTTCTAGCGTTCCTGCTGCATGCAAGGCAACATTTAATGTTCTTTTTTCTATTTTAACCATTTTTAAGCCAATGGCATCCATTTGAAGCTCGGTTAAAGAAACGATTCCTTTTTCTCCCTCTTCTTCATGCCCTCCATGCCCTTCTTCCTCATGTCCTCCATGCTCATCTTTTTCTTTGGATGATGTAGTCCCGCAAGCAGACAGCAGGGCTACCATTGTTATTATTCCGATAATGAATTTTATGTTCGATTTCATATTAAATTATTTTTAAATGTTTTATTTACCAGCTAAATATTCGATAGCAATAATGGATTGATTATACTGGTTGAGTATGTTTAAATAACTATTTTTGATTTCCAAGCCATTTGTTAAACCTTGGATATATTCCACATAATCAATCGCCCCACCTTCAAAACTTTTGGTTGAGTTTGACAGGATCAATTCTGCTTGTGGTAGCGCATTTGCTTCATAGGTTTCAAGTGTGTATTTGTATTTTAAATAATCTTGAACTACTCTCTCATATTCGCCAAGCAATGCAGTTTGGTAATACCTTGCTTCTGTTTCGGCTTTTTGCTGGTTTAATTTAGCAGCGTTAATACGGGCTAAATCTGGTTTTGCCCATAAAGGAATTGAGACAGTTGCCTGTACACCAGTAAACCGTTGGTTACCACCGTAAAACTGATCAGTACCATTCACAGTATAATTCCCGATTAAGGACTGATTAAAATAACCGATGGAAAAATCAGGTAAAAACTGTGCTTTATTAACAGCTTTTTCTTGTTCTCTAACATTAATTAAATTGTTCAAATACTCTAAATTAGGGTTACTAGCAATTATTGTAGTGTCTAAAGAGAGTTGCAATTCTTTTTGAGACTCAAAACCTTCATTAACATCAACAGGGACAGGGCTGTATAAAAGCGTTTGAAGTCTTTTTTTGTAGCTTTTTATATCTGCTTCGTTTTGAGCTATAAGTGCTTTTATAGCCGTTACTTTAGATTCTGCTGTTACTTTTTCAAGCAAAGTTCCTGCTTCTGTTTGAAACCTCAGTTCTGTCGCCCTTAAAAACTTGACATACATACTATCTTGATAGAAAAGCAGTTTTTGACGATCTTTTAAAAACGTAAGTTGATACCAAGTAAGTTTAATATCTTTAATCAACTCGTTTTCAGTAATCGCTTTTGCAAATTCTCCAGCTTGAATGTTCGCTTTTGCCAATCCGCTTTTAGCCGTATATACCGTAGGAAATTGAAATTTTTGGTCTATTGAAAACGCAAAATCTTTTTCAAAACTATTGTATTGCCCATATTGAAAACCCACATCGGTTTTACCCAAATCAAAAGCTGTTCCTTTTAAGGCTTCTAACCGTTCAACTTCTGTTTGGGCAGCTTTCAAATTTCCGTTATTACTCACGCCAAAACTAATTGCTTCATCTAAAGTAAGCTGTTTAACATCACTCACTTGTGCCTGAGTAGTTTGACTAAACAAGGTAAATGCTCCAATCAAAGGAATGAGCAAAATCGTAGCGATATTAGCTCCGCCTATGTTAAAGCCATTGGAATCACTTTTTAGTGTTTTACGTTCCGCTCTAGCTTCTACAAGGCTGTACAAAATTGGTATAATAACGAGTGTTAGAATAGATGCAGTAAGCATACCTCCAATTACAACAGTCGCCAAAGGTCTTTGCACTTCTGCTCCCGAAGAAGTAGAAATAGCCATTGGTAAAAACCCTAATATATCAGTAGATGCTGTTAAAAAGATAGGTCGAATACGCTCTTTTGTGCCCTTGATGATTCGTTCTTTCAAACTCATCCCCTCTTCTTTAAGTTCGTTCATACTACTTATTAGCACAAGACCATTTAACACGGCAACACCAAACAATACTATGAACCCAACCCCTGCGGAAATACTAAAAGGCATATCTCTTAACCAAAGTGAAAATATACCTCCAATAGCAGATAGTGGTATAGCCATATAAATCATAATGGTTTGGCTGAATGACTTCAGCGCAAAATATAGGAGTACAAAAATTAATGCTAAGGCAATTGGTACAACTATCATCAACCGTGATTTTGCTCGTTGCAAGTTTTCAAATGAGCCACCATATTTGATGTAATAACCTGGTGGTAAATCCAGTTGAGCATCTAACTTTTCTTGTATTTCATTAACTACCGACTCTACATCACGTCCTCTTACATTTATCCCTACATAAGTTCTACGATTTGTTCCTTCCCTTGAAATTTGCATAGGACCTCCTTGGTAGCTGATACTGGCAACTTCTTTTAAAGGTAACTGCTGCCCATTGGGTAGTTCTACATAAATATTTTTGAGGTCATCAATACTTGTTTTATGCTCGTCCTTTAGACGAACAACCAAATCAAACCGTTTTTCTCCTTCAAAAATGATTCCTGCCACTTCGCCACTAAATGCAGTTCTTACGATTGTGTTGAGTTCTTGAACATTTAAACCATATTGTGCCAGTTTCTCTCGTTCGTATTTAACCGTCATTTGGGGTAACCCTTTTGTTGCTTCAACTTTAATATCAGCCACTCCTGGCACTGTCCCAATGATTTCAGACATTTTTTGCGCATAATTTGCTAAAGCATCTAAATCTTCACCAAACAACTTAATAGCTACATCTTGCCTTACACCAGTCATTAGCTCATTAAACCGAAGTTCCAAAGGTTGTGAGAATTCATAGTTTACACCTGGAATAAAGGCTAACTTATCCTTGATTTTATCAATGAGTTCTTCTTTGGTTTCGGCAGAAGTCCATTCTTCTTGAGGCTTTAATATGAGAAACATATCAGCAATATCCATTGGCATAGGATCTGTAGGTAATTCTGCCACACCTATACGAGAGACCATTTCGGTTACTTCGGGAAAATTGTCCAATATGGTTTTTTCAATTAATGAAGATACTTTTTCGGTTTCCTCTAATGAACTACCAGGCTTTAATAAGGCTTGCATGGCAATATCCCCCTCATCCAATTTGGGAATAAATTCACCACCCATTCTAGAAAAAGTAAACACAGCTAGGGCTAAGAAAAAAACTGAAATAGAAAGCAAAAGTTTCTTTCTTTTTAACGCTCCTTCAAGGATTGGCTCATATTTACTTTCCATCCAATGGATGACCTTGTCTCCCCACATGACTTTCTGCGATGGTTTTTTACTCATAAACAGCGCTGAAACCATTGGTACATAGGTTAAACACAAGATCATCGCACCTATTACAGCAAAACTGAATGTCATTGCCATAGGTGTAAACATTTTGCCTTCCACTCCCTGTAGCGTAAGAATTGGAATAAATACAATTAAAATGATAAGCTGACCAAAAAAGGCTGCATTCATCATTTTACTTGATGACTTTTCTGAAACCTCATCAAGATCCTGTTGAGAAAGAGTCCCGTCAACTTTACTTTTAACCCGTTGCAATGTATAGAAAACAACACTTTCTACAATAATCACTGCACCATCTACAATTATTCCAAAATCAATTGCTCCTAAACTCATCAGGTTTGACCAAACACCAAAAACATTCATCATGATGTAGGCAAATAAGAGTGAGAGTGGTATGGTAGATGCGACAATTAAACCACCCCTGAAATTCCCTAAAAACAAGACCAATACGAATATAACGATTAAACCACCTTCTAATAGGTTGGAAGAAACAGTACTGGTTGTCTTTTCAATTAAAGCAGCCCTATCAATAAAAGGATTTATGCTAATTCCTTTAGGTAGAGATTTTTCAATCTCTAAGACTCGGTCTTTCACTCTTCCGATTACATCGTTAGAATTTTCGCCTCTAAGCATTAATATCATTCCACCAACAGCATCACCCTCTCCGTTTTTAGTAAATGAACCGAAACGAACCGCATGACCAAACCGGACAACTGCGACATCCTTTATCAAAATAGGAATGTTGTTTTCGGTCGTTACAACAATGTTTTCTAAATCTGATAATGATCTAGCTAATCCTTCACCTCTGATAAAATTTGCTTTGTGATTTTTGACGATATAAGCCCCTCCTGTATTTTCGTTATTTATTTCAAGGGCTTTGAAAATATCCGATATCGTAATGTTCATGCTTCTTAGTCGGTCGGGATTAACAGCAATTTCGTATTGCTTTACCCTGCCACCGAAGCTATTTACTTCCACCACCCCAGAAAGCATTGCCATTTGCCTTTTCACGATCCAATCCTGATAAGTCCTTAAATCAGTGTCAGTATACTTATCTTTATATGCTGAATCTACTTGTAAGGTGTATTGGTAAATCTCTCCTAACCCAGTTGTTATGGGCCCCATAAAAGGCTCTCCAAATTTTTGGGGTATAGACGCCTTTACATCGGCTAATTTCTCTGAAACCAGCTGTCTAGGCAGATAAGTCCCCATATCATCCTCAAAGACTAGAGTTACCACCGATAATCCGAAACGCGAAATCGAACGAATTTCAATAACGCCAGGTAGATTAGCCATGGCTATTTCAACTGGATAGGTCACAAATTGTTCAATATCCTCTGTTCCCAAGTTGGGGGAGGTAGTAATTACTTGCACCTGATTGTTTGTGATGTCAGGTACGGCATCTATTGGTACTTCTTTCATGGAATAGATCCCAACTCCAATCCATGCAATCATCATCAATCCAATGATGAGTTTATTTTCAATAGAAAATGAAATGATTTTATTAATCATGATATATATGTCTTTATCAATGAGTTGTACTCATTAAAGATTTAAATAAATAATTTGAGAATGGGACACATTTGTCCCTTGAAGCTTGTATTAAGCTATTGGTGGATGAAAGAGTACATGAAGGTATGGAGTAGTCTCCATCTCAGTGTAAAAATCATGTAATGTAGAATCGGGTGTTATTAAATTAAGAGTATTGTCAACCTCTTCTTTATTTACTACTACATTAGTATGGCAACATGCGCACATACAAAAAGGAGTACATGAATCATTACAATTATCTGGGTGATCATGGTCGTGAGTAGCCTCTACACTTAATTCTTGACCTGATTGAATATTTTCAAAATCAGAACAAGGAACAAGTGCAAGACAAGTTACATAGATAGATAATATGATAGTAAATAATTTCAACAGGTCAAATATATATAAAAAAAATATGCAAATGAGTTGCAATGTTATTGACATCTGGAACAAATACCCTGAAAAACCATTGACACAGAACTTGGAGTAAAGTTCTTAGGGATATTAACGGAAGGTATCTGTACCTCTGTAAAACAATATGTTTCATCGCATTTTTGACAATGGAAATGAACATGTTGGTCTTGTGGAGCACATTCGCAACCTTCTTCACAAGCTGCGTATTTCAACTCATTAGTTCCATCCTGAATCGTATGAATAATTTTCTTTTCTTCAAAAGTTTTGAGCGTTCTATAAAGAGTTACTTTATCAACTAACTCTAATCTGTTTTCTAGTTCCTTTGCACTTAACGCTGTCGCAGATTCCATTAATACAGATAGTACGTTAATCCGAACTGCTGTTGGCTTTACATCATTGTCTTTTAGTTTTTGCTCTATCATTACCTTAAAAATAGGAAGAAATCCCGAATTGTAGCCCACCTATTTTACTAGGTGGGTTACCTAATATATCTGTTTGTTTCATAAACCTATAATTCAGACGGATTACTGTTCGCTCAACAGGTCGGAAACTAATGGCAGGAACAAAAGCTATAATATTGTCCCCTATATTCGTATTCGTTTCCCTAAAGACTCCCACATTCCAATCAACATATTCAACACGAAAAGCGAGGTTTACGGTGCTATTTGAAAAACCTAAGACTCTCTGCTTTAGAATCGGTTGAACAACATCTAAAAATCCGCCATACTGTTTAGAACCATATTGTTGAGTGTAACTTTCAGGAACGTCTACGAACACCCAAGACCATTCTCCAATAAACTTGGTATTCCATCTAGGTATAGTTGTGTTAAAATCAATTGCAAACACGTCTAATCTTCGTTTATCATCTAACACCAATCCATCAACTGTATGTGTGTTATATATACCTCCCATGTATGATAAACCAAGCTCAACCATGTCATTGTACTTTGTCGCTATTTTACCTGTCAGTAAAGGTTCTCCATTTGAACTTTCATTAAAACGTTCTTTATTTTTTTTGGACACAGGTAGATAGGTTTTGTTTTCTGTGTTATCTATAATAGAATCATCAAAACCATTGGTCAAATATAATTCGTACCCAATTGCCCATTTTTTGTTATAGTATTTCCCATAAAAACCAAAACCAGGATTACTCCATGTGGCAGATAACATTTGAGTAGCTGAAATTGGGCGGTCAACAAATTCCCATTTCGGTCCATCATGATTCTGATTAAATGCTCCGATGGGATTCATCACTATACCTCCTCTTAAATTTAACAACGGGTGAAAGGTAATATCTAATGCTGCAAACTCAATTGCTACTTCTTCACCGCCTTCTTCAAACTCTATCTCAGATAAGAATTTAATTCTGCTATGTAATGAAGAGGCTACAAATAAGGTCATTCTAGGAATAGCAAAACTATGCCCATCGGTTATTCCGTTTTCTCCTAGATATTGGTATTGAGCCTCAATATACCCACCAACAGAAACAGGTGATTTCCCCATACCTAAAAATGGACGATTATATGTTGCATCCATATTAAGCATGTTGAAAGAAGTGTCTACAGGTATTCTTTTAAAGAAAGTACTATCAACTTGACAGAAACCATGAGAGGAGAATAGGATGGTTATAAGTATTAAGAATAGATTTTTCATCATGATAATTTTATTTTTAATGATTGATTTTGAACCTCCACAAAAAATGATTTTAAAGGACTCATTGCAGGTCCATTTGTTACTATCCCTTTAGAGTTAAACTCGCTTCCATGGGCAGGACATTGGAGTCTATCTCCATAAACCTGCAACTCTGCCCCCTGATGGGTGCATTGCATTAGTAAGGCAGTGTAGTTTTCGGTGTCATTTTTAAAAACAACAATAGGAAACTGTAATGCTTTATTCTCAACAATCAAATATCTATAGAACTTCTTCCCATTAGAGCCATCTGATTCTTTCCTTACAAAGCTATTTGCGTCAAGGACTAAATATTCGTTGTCTATGTTTCCGCTAACATATCTTGTTCCTGAACAAGACTCCAAGAGAAAACTACTGAACATTAATCCAAGACAACCTTTCCCGCATTTGGTGATAAATGATTTTCTGTCCATACTAAAGTGATTCAAGAAATGCTAATAAGGCTTGTTTTTCAGATTCAGATAGGGCTGTGAATTGATTTCGGCTTTGTTCAGCCTCTCCTCCATGTAAAAGAATTGCTTCATCTATGGAAGTTGCTCTTCCATCATGAAGTAAAAAATAGCTTCCTCCTTGTGAATTCGGAGACAACCCTAGACCCCATAATGGTGGGGTTCTCCATTCGAATGTTTCAGCAGAACCTTCCGTAGCACCATCATCTAACTCAGCCCCCATGTCATGTAACAACAAGTCTGTATATGGATATATCGTTTTATTTGATATTGCTGCCACATCGGACTCAGGAGTTGTCCATTGAGGGGTGTGACACCCTGAACAATTAATTTGTGTAAACAATTCTTTTCCGAATAACACCTCAGGGTCATCAGAATCTCTTGGAATAGGAGTTTTAAGTGCTCTCAAATAAAACACTACATCTCTAACCGTTTGGTCACTAACCTCAGGGTCTGTACTTAACATCGAAGAAGGGTCTATCGGCTCAAAGGTCGAAGTGATTCCCATGTCTTGATTATATGCTCCTACAGTCTGATGTAATAAATCAACAGCCGAAGCCTTCTTTCCAAACCGCCCTATATATTTCCCATTCGAGGGAGTGTGCCTCCAATTTGATATGAAATAAGAAGGAGGGGTAACATAGTTGGGTACTCCTGAAATACCATCTCCGTCACTGTCCAATGGGTCTGCATTTTCAAGAATTTGTAAATCAGTCAAAGACTCTAAAAAACCCAAACCCGTAACGGCAGGAGGTGTGAATTTCATAAATGGTATACCACTAGGTAGGGTTTCGGGTTCGTACCCAAGAATGGCTCTATTTTGTAACTGAGGACCTCCAATACTTAAATCAGGAAATTGATTAGGCACAGTTTGTCCGAACCTAGTTAAGGTAGTAAACGGATGACCTTTACCATCTCCTGCATGGCAACTACCACAAGATGTTGCAACAAAACGAGGTCCTAAACCTGTTTCAGCAGTAAATACCTCATCGTTAAAAGCGATATCACCTGCAAGAAACTGTTGATTCTCTGAATGACTTAACCCACTGACAGGTCCGTCCAACAATTCATTTTCTACTGGTTCAGCAGGAATGATTTTTTCACAAGATGATAGCAGTATTATTCCAAAACAAAATACAAAGAGTTTATTTTTAACCATGTCTAATTTATAATTTAGACAAATCTAAAAATATCTATTAGACTAACAAAAAACTATTACCATGTACTCGGGAAAACAAAAAAACCTTCTACCCTTTACGATACAAGGTTTTATTAATTTTTAAAGATTCTAGTTTTTCTATCTGAATCCATATGGAAATAAAGTACTTAGATTTTCACTATAAGTTTTAATCTCCTTTACATTTTTTAACTAGTAGATTTATAACTTTAAATGTTAATCTACCATTTCAAAAGTCTTTATTATCTGATTAGATATGTATTAATAAATATTTTATCTTAATCGCAAACTATTTCCAATTACACTTACTGAACTTAAACTCATAGCCAGTGCTGCTAACATCGGGCTTAACAAAAGACCAAATACCGGAAAAAGAACACCTGCTGCGATCGGTACGCCCAACACATTGTAGATGAAAGCAAAGAACAGATTCTGCTTAATATTTCTCATCACATGAGTACTCAACTTTCTAGCTCTCACGATTCCATCGAGCTCCCCTTTCACCAACGTAAGACTTGCACTCTCGATAGCTACGTCCGTTCCTGTTCCCATGGCAATTCCAACATTTGCCTGAGCCAGTGCCGGAGCATCATTGATTCCATCACCGGCCATTGCAACTATTTTTCCCTCTTCCTGAAGGGCTTTCACTTTCTCGTACTTGTTTTCCGGTAAGAGATCGGCTTCATATCCATCTAGTCCAAGCTTGTCAGCAACCGCTTTGGCAGTGTTCTTATTATCACCTGTGAGCATGATCACTTCCAATCCTTGCTCTTGCAAATGCTTAATTGCTGAAGCCGATGATTCTTTGATAGGGTCAGCTACACTAATGAATCCAGCTATTTCCTTTTCAATCACTACAAACATTACGGTTTGGCCTTCTAGCTGTCGTTGTTTTACGTCTTCATCATGCTCCTGCTCAAGCGTAAGGTTAAATTCTCCCAAAAGCTTTTTGTTGCCAATGGCTATTTGAAGTCCGTCCACTTTCCCAGTAATTCCTTTTCCTGTGATGGAATTAAAATTCTCGACTTTTTGCAGCTTTAGTCCCCTATTCTCAGCACCCTGTACGATAGCGTGTGCCAATGGATGTTCGCTGCTTGATTCAAGAGAAGCGACATTTTTGAGAATCTCGTCTTCACTGTGTTTATCATTAATGGACTTCACATCCTGAAGTGATGGTTTGCCCTGAGTAATTGTACCGGTTTTATCAATAACCAATGTGGTCACCTTGTGCATTTCTTCAATCGCTCTGGCATCCTTTACCAAAATTCCTTGCTTCGCACCCTTCCCGGTTCCAACCATTATGGACATGGGAGTTGCCAAGCCTAATGCACAGGGACAGGCAATGATGAGAACTGTAACTGCACTTGTAAAGGCATAAACCAGTTTTGGGTCTGGTCCCCAAATCGCCCAAACGGCAAAAGCGATGAGCGCAATTGTCACTACTATTGGAACGAAATAGCTTGATACTTTATCTGCAAGATTTTGGATAGGCGCTTTTGTTCTGCTGGCCTTATTGACCATCTCAATGATCTGTGAAAGCAACGTATCACTTCCCACTTTCTGTGCTTTCATCTGAAAGGTGCTTGTTCCATTGATGGTACCACCAATCACATTTTCTCCTTCGGATTTTTCCACTGGAACGGGTTCACCGGTAATCATAGATTCATCGATACTGCTTTTTCCTTCTGTGATCTCTCCATCCACCGGAATCTTTTCGCCTGGCTTGATTTTGATGATGTCATCGAGCTTTACATGCTCCAATGGAATCGTCATTTCTTCACCGTCTCTTATGACTGTCGCTTCTGGCGGTACCAAATTGAGCAGCTCCTTTATTGCAGAGTTGGTTTGGCTTCTTGCTTTCGCCTCCAACAATTGTCCTAACAAAATCAGAGTAAGAATGACTACAGCCGCTTCAAAATATAAATGAACAGCTCCTCTCTCAGATTTGAATTGGTCAGGGAAAATGTCAGGAAATAGTAATGCAACTATGCTGAACATATAAGCTGCACCTGCTCCCAATGTGATCAAGGTCCACATGTTTGGAGAGCGATTGATGATGGATTTGTATCCTCGAACAAAGAAATTCCAACACGAGTAAAAGATGACAGGTGTGCTTAATGCAAACTGTACCCAGCCCCATGCCTTTTCACTGGCTATTCCTGTGAGAGAAATGCCAATCATCTCACTCATTGCAATGAAGAAAACGGGAATTGTGAAGGCAACAGAAATCCAGAACTTGGTAAGCATTTTCTTGTATGCATTATGCTCCTCAGACCCTTCCTCAGCAGAAGCCTTTTTAGGTTCCAAATCCATCCCACACTTTGGGCATGAACCCGGATGATCCTGCTCGATTTCAGGATGCATTGGGCAGGTATAAATGGTTTTAGAACTTTCCTCTTTTTCCAAATCCATTCCGCATTTTGGACAATCGCCTGGCTTATCGTATTTCTTATCCCCCTCGCAGAGCATCGGGCAATAGTATTTGCCAGATCCTCCAGTATCTTTTTCCTTCGATTGAGTGGGCGCATGATGATGGTGATCGTGAGAACCCGGAAGATGAATATCATAGCGTCCCCCGTCCTTTTTCAAGGCTTCTTTTAGTACCTCCAGTGGAACATGATATTCAATTTTTATCTCTGCTTCCTTTTTTTCTAAATCAACTGAAACATCAGAAATACCCTCAACCTCTTTGAGTGTTTTCACTACATGACTCTTGCAACCATTACAGGTCATTCCTGAAATTTTATATGTTTGTTCCATATGTACAGGCTGTTTTAATGATTAATAAAAATTTATCCCAAAATCTCGGGATTTAATTTGTTTCGATAATATTTGAAATGCTAAATTATTAAGAACCAAACTAAAGTGATTTCATAATAATGGTTTTGATTTACACAATTTTATCAAGTGGCTTTCTGTTTGGTTGTAACATGGTTTTGTAATCAGACATACTAAAGCCAGTTTCCTGCTTGAACTGACTAGACAAATGATTTATACTTGAATAATCAAGTATAGAAGCAATATGAGAAAAAGAATGAGAACCGTCTTGAATGAGTTCTTTAACCTTTTCTAGTTTCAAGCGCAGAAAATATTTCTCGATAGTAAGATGTTCATGTTGGGAGAAGATTTTACTTAAAGAAGAGTAGTCTCTACCTAATTCACCTGATATCATAGTTGACAGTTTGGTCTTTCGATGAACCGGAAGTTTATTAGTAATGGATATGAGAAAAACTTTTATCCGTTCAACAAGGATTTCTTCTTTGGTTTCTATCAACTCAAAACCATGCGTTTTAATAGCTTTAGCTATAGTTTCAAGTTCAATAGATTTTGGGTCAATCTTAATCACACCTAATTCAACGGTGTATACCTCTACGCCTAAGTTAGTTAGTTCATCATTAATCACTTTCTTGCAGCGATCACAAACCATGTTTTTGATACGAAGTTCCTTCATTGCTCAATTTAAAATCTCCTCCAATTATTCATTGGAGGAAGTTTGCTTATTTAAAAACCAATATTCCATAATAAATATTAATGCCATTAATACAACAGACACAATTACGACAATAATATCACTTGTTCCTTTTATCCATAAAAAAGCACCTAGCACTACGGTATCAAGTACAATAGCAGTAATGACTATGCCAGCCTTGGCATTCACATCTTTTCTCAGATATCTGAGTACACCCCAATGAATGGTAATGTCCATGAAAAGGTAAAAAATAGCTCCGAGGCTGGCTATTCTACTTAAATCAAAGAAGACTGCAAGCACAATGGCTATTGCTGCAATATATACCAGCATGTGTTTTTGAATCCTCCCGGACATTCCCAAATGACTATGAGGGATCAGCTCCATATCTGTAAGCATGGCGGTCATTCTGGATACGGCAAATATGCTGGCAATAATTCCGGAAACTGTTGCGACTATGGCAATACCTACAGTAAACCATAGACCATATTTTCCGAATGCAGGCTTGGCAGCTTCTGCAAGTGCATAATCTTTGGCCTTAATAATTTCGAGAACGGACAAGTTTACTGAAACAGCAAGCGAAACCAGAATATATACAACGAGGCAAATAACCAGCGAAATGACAATAGCCCGTCCAACGTTTTTGTTCGGATTTATTATTTCACCACCGCTATTGGTGATGGTGGTAAAACCTTTGAAGGCCAGGATCGAAAGTGCAATGGCTCCAATATAACTGGCAATGGAATAGTCTTGAGAAGCACTGGTGGTCACGACTTGCTCAAACGAAAATCCTGTGATCCATAAACCACCTATTGCAAAGATGACGATACCTCCTATCTTTAAAATAGCCATGACTAATGATGACTTACCAATAAGGTTATTGCCTGAAATATTCACCAGAAATGCAGTGACAATCAGGCCAACTGCCAGTATGGGTATCAGGAAATCAATATTTTCAACATCAAACAGTTGAAGCGTGTATGTACCGAATGTACGCGCTACCAGGCTTTCATTAATCACCATTGAAAAAGCCATTAGAAGGGAAGCACTAGCAGTAACTGTCCCCTTGCCATAAGCCTTTTTAAGAATCATAGCTATTCCACCTGCAGATGGGTATTTATTGGATACTTTAATATAAGAGTAAGCACTAAATCCTGAAATGATGGCTCCAACTACAAATGCGAGTGGAAACAATGATCCAGAAAGCTCCGCTACCTGACCCAGTAAGGCAAATATTCCAGCACCAATCATGACTCCTGTGCCTAAAGAAACAGCACCGACTAAGGATAAACTATCTTTTTTATATTTTTGCATATAGTTATTTTATTTAAAATCTTATGGACAATCCACCACCACCACCAAACCGATTATCGTAGCTTGCCATCAGTGAGAAATTTTTAGATAAAAAATACTCAGCTCCTGCACTCCATACTATTTCTTTAGTGAAACCTACATTTTTTTCTAATGTATTAACCAACCTTGTATCTATCTGGTATTCATAATATCCAAATAAAGAAAATCTTGGAAATAGCATAAGTGATCGTCCAATTCCTATTCTAGGACGTAATTCATTGTCAACACGAAAGTCTACATTAAACATAAAGGGTGTAAACCACCTTATACCTGCAACAGCAGTTGGTTTGATTTCATTTAAACTATTTTTGGTCGTATTTTCAACGTTTACTCCACTAAACACACGCACATAGTCATAAAGATAATATTCATAAGAAAACTCTGCTTCAACATTTTGATTCCACCCGTATTCCACACTAAGATTGAATTGATTTCGGATGTTGGAAGAGATCAAGTTTAGCGTACTCATGTGAGAAGCTACATCAGCCATACCCCAGATGTAGAACTTATTTGTCTCATGTACCAGTTTAGAAATTGGATAAGGCTCCATTCGCGGATCCCGTGGCGTATCATAGCTAACTACCCGTGCCATTCCGCCCATCATGTGATAGAGGATATGGCAATGGAAAAACCAGTCTCCATATTCATTTCCATAAAACTCGATCGTCACTTTCTGCATTGGAGGAACATTCACAGTATGCTTTAAAGGAGAATATTCACCATTCTCATTGATTACCCTGAAAAAATGTCCGTGCAGGTGCATCGGGTGGTGCATCATGGTGAGGTTGTTGAATGTGATTCGGGTCACCTCACCTTCGCTGATCTTAATTTTATCCGTTTCAGAAAGTGGAATACCGTTCATGCTCCAGATATACCTGCTCATGTTACCCGTCAGGTTGAGAAGCACCTCTCTTACAGGAATATCCTTATCGTAGCTGGTTGCTTCTGTTGATTTCAGATAGTTATAGTTATACTCAGAAAATAAGCTCATGTCCATTTGCATTCCGTTCATTGTCTTGTCTTCTGTGTTATCTTTCATGTCCATTCTGGGCATGCTCTCTGTCTCGTTCTGACTGGCTTTATTCATTCCGTCCATGGTGGAGTGATCCATCTTCCCGTCATTCATGCTCATACCATCCATTTTCTGTCCATCCATCTCTTTCATTTTATTCGTTTGCATACCCCAATTATTCATCAGTTTTTGAGGGTCGTTTTTTTTAGGTCTGAATTTCAATGCCGGGGCACCCATGCGCATATCCATCTTGGCCATTTTCATCATCATGCCAATTTTGTCGGGACGCGAAACAACCGGTGCATCGAATATTGCACCTTCTCCCAGGTATGCGGAAGCCGTACCGGAACCATCCTGTGCGGTGATCCTAAATTCCATCTTTCCTTCATCTGGTATCGTCACAATAAAATCATACGTCTCTGCGATGGCAATAAAGGTTTTGTTGTGCTCAACAGGCATCACATCCAGTCCGTCAGCAGAAACTATAGTGGGATCACCACCACCAAAAGTCATCCAAAATTGCGTAGAAGCCGCACCGTTTATTATTCTGAGCCTTACTTTCTCACCCGGTTTGAAATCCGGGTATTCTTGCTTTTGTTCTCCATTTACGAGAAACGCAGGATAATAAATGTCAGCAATATCAGCACTCTCCATCCTCTGCCTCCAAAAGTTGAATTGCGCACCTAATGCTCCTCGTGCAATGACCTGATTGAGTGGGGTGGCTGTGCCTTTCCGCCAGTTGTACCATTCTGTGCCTCTTTTTAAAAAGCGCAATACGCTCATTGGTTTTTCATTCGTCCAGTCGGATAGCACCATGACCAGCTCTTTGTCATATTCCAATGATTCTTCTTTTGGATCTATAACAATGGATCCAAAAACACCACTCTGTTCCTGTAACATGGTATGTGAGTGGTACCAATAGGTGCCAGCTTGCTTTATTGGAAATTCATACTTTTGGGTGTGGCCGGGTTCTATGGGCGGAGTGGTCAGGTAAGGAACGCCATCGTAAAAATTTGGAAGGAGCAAGCCATGCCAGTGAACGGACGTTTCTTCCTCCAGCTCATTTTTTACATAGATCACCGCATATTCTCCTTCCTTAAACCTAAGGGTTGGGCCTGGAATACAGCCGTTGATGGTCATGCCCATCACTTCTTTTCCTGCCTTAATTACTTGCTCGGCTCGTATGGTTATTCTGTGCTCCCTAACCGGTAGGTTATCTACGTTTCCTTCCACTGATTTCTCAAATAAATTTTGAGCGGAAATTGGAAATGTGATAGCTAATAAGAGATAAGTGTATATTAATTGTATTTTTTTCATTTCAAAACTTTAGACTGTCATAGGGTGTTGTTGCTCATACTTTTTACACAAAAATATGTTATAAAATCTGTTCTTGTATATATGTAATTGCATCTTTGACTGAAAGAGGGTAAGTAGCGTTGCCCTTTCTTACATAAAAAACGGGGTTATTTTTTTCTTTTGAAAGATAGACAGGAGAAGAAGATTTTTCAATATCAACCAAACAGATTTCGTTCCCATCAAATTCATAAAAAGAGACATTGATTTTAAAGCTTGCATGACTATCAATATATTCTGTCATCAATTGAAATATTTTGAGTTCGAAGCCATCCTTATTTTTTTGTTTGAGAGACAGATAGTCATTTTTTAAGCCTAATATATTTCCATTATCATCTACGCCAATTATTAAACTACCCCCGTTAGCATTCATAAAACCAGTTATGGTTTTTAAGATTACAAACTCTAATTCTTTGTTTATTGAATTTTGACGATAATCATACCGTAAGGATGATTTGAACTCTACATATTTACCTTCGCCCTCTTTGATTAATGTTAAAATATTCCTGTTGAGGGTGTTTTTTTGCTTTTCAATTGTTGCACTTTTTTTATTTAGGTTAATTTGCAATAATCCCAAAATCATCCCTAAGATTCCCCCAAAAACAATATATGATATACTCATACTCAACATACTATAAGTAAAAGATTCACTCAAATGAGATTTGATTATATTCAATAATAGTGAGAAATTGAAGGGAGTATCAGGATTCTGAATACTGTCCAATATCATAGCAAAAGGGTGGACAAGAAAATAGAAAACTGCTGCCCCCCCGAAAGTAGAGATGATAATTATTTTTAATAATTGCCTTTTTTTTGTTTGTGGCATATTTACCAGAATTATGAGATTCTAAATTATATCTATGGTGCTAAAGTATTTGATTTTCAATCTTTAGCTAGGTTGTTTAGGAATACTGCTAATCCTTCCTTGTCGCTATTAGATATTTTTGCTTCATCGTGCATCATTAAATAAGAAGGCAAGGGCATTTCACCATCTTCTACCTGGCTACCAATAGACTGCATTTTGTTTCTTTTCATCCTGTCGGAATAGTTGCCAAACTCACTAAAGTTCAATTCTGCTTTTCCTTCACGTATGTGTTTATCCATAAGTAATCGAACAGGCTGAACCTTGCTGTACCAGGGGTAATTGGTGTTATTGCTATGACAGTCGTAACATGATGTTTCCAGCATATTCATGACTTTTTCAGGCACGTCATAAACATATCTTATATCTGTTTCAGGGATACCATCTTGTTGGTTGGTATCGGCCGGGATAAATTGTATCCCGACCAATGTGATCAAACCAACAATAAAAAACCATTTGAGTGTTTTCTTCATTATTCAATAACTCGATTTACTTTACCGCATTTTGGCATACTGCTTCCCATATATGGATTACTAATTTCTTCTTTGTTACTGATCCAAATAGCTCCTTCATTGTTATTAGCCATCGGACAGAAATCTTCGTATAACTTCTGAGAAGTTCCAATGACAGCAATGAGGTCTTTTATGTCTATACTTAATGAAACCAAATGTTCTCTTTGATGGTCAATTTCACTAGCATTTTTTGCTATGTGTTCTGCATTTTCTGTGGCACTCTCCAGTATTTCGTTTACCTCATTTTGTGCTTTTTCGGTTAACCCTTCTGCTTTGAATACTTTTAAAGCTTCTACAAGATTTTCCGAACTTTTAGCTGCTGATGAAGCATTATCTTTCACCAAAGATTCATTCAAGGAAAAATAAGAGGACATAATGGAGGTTAAATCACCCTTTAAATCACCTGAATTTGAAGAAACTTCTCTTTCATTTGATTCAGAGTGCTGATGAGAACCATGGTCATGATCCATACCTTCGTTGCGTTCATGACTCATGTCATTATGGTTTTCTGTATTACTACTATTTCCACAACTAGCTAGAAATAAGCTTCCTGCAAATGCAAGTGCATAAATTTTGATTTGATTAGTTTTCATTTTTTTTTGTTTTTAGTTACTTAATAAATTGATTTATTACAACCGTAAGAAGAATCACAGCAACAGTGAACCAAATAATTCTCTTTACCCAAATCATGAGTTTAGAGGGTGAGGACTGATTCCCTGTTTGGCAGCAACTTTTCATGCTTAATTTTTAATGTTGATGATTATGGTGACCCTCATTATTCTCAGGTCTTTCATATTGACAACAACCAGGTAAACCCTTATAAGCCTTATCAGTTGCTCTTACTTCATCTGTATCATAGCCTACATCGGCAATTTTTTGTTTGATTTCTGTTAGGGTAATCACTTCTGGATCAAAGGTTACTTCCATCATTTTCGTTTCTTTGTTCCAGTCTGCTTTATCAATCCCTTTCACATTTTTTAGCGATCCTTCTATGGTTTTTTCACACATTCCACAATTGCCATAAACTTTAAAAGTTTCTGTTTTGTGTTTTCCATGTTCAATTGCAGTAGGATGTTCTGCATGAACAAATGAACTTATACTACCTAATAGTAAGGCACTTAATAACCCGATTTTTACTACTTTCTTCTTCATGTTATTTATTTTTTAATTTGTTTCTAAACCTTTATTATGGAACTCAAGTATTTCTTTTTTTCCATCAATAGTTATTTCAACTATTGCATGAAAACCGTCTGTTTTACTCAATTGACCTACCAACGAATTATTATTCCTTAATTCTAATTCATATTCTTCTTTAGTTCCATCATGGAATTCTATTGCTATTTTCCCCTTAATATCATTTCCATTTAATGGCTTCATGTTTTTCTTATATAGAAATATCTTGAGTTGATCCTTTGCATAAAATAATTCCGCTATAATTTCTATTTTGTACTTATTGACTTGTTTTATTTCACCGCCATTTGGGCCTCTCATTACAGTGTTTTCCTCATGAGAATGACTGCTATGATCATCTCCTCCATGATTATGCTGAGCCATTCCTTTACTCAGAATAAAGAAGAAAACTGTGATAATTATTAATGTTTTTTTCTTCATGATATTTATTTTTGAACGTTATTAATCTCTTGTTCCACTTCCCCACATTTAAGCATTGAAGCACCGAAATATGGGTTTTTGATTTCCTTTTCTGTACTCAACCACTCAGCTCCATTATCTTCATTTGCCATTGGACAATGTTGTATATAGAGGGTATTTTTAGTTGGTTTAAAAGTTTTGGCTATCATAACCATTTGTTCAGAAAGAACCACAAAGTGTTTCCTAGTAGACGCAAGGTCTTTCGATTTTAACATTTCATTAACAGCAGACTTTGCTTTGGTGTTATGCTTCATCCACACATTATGTGCTTCCCCCTTAAAAATTGACATATTGATTTTGCTTAGTATCATTTGAAATCCCCTAGCAGCCTTAATAGCTTCTTCAAAATCATCATTTACAAGAGCGTCTTTTAGTTGAGAATATGAATCAAATAAAGGCTGCATAGCTTCTTTAACATCTTTACTTACTGCAACAGACTTAGAGTGACCAGAGTGATCATTACCATTTGATGGAGTCGTACCACCATGATTATGCCCTGTCATAACAGCCCCACCTTCAGGATTCATCATACTTGGTTTTCCAGCCAACTGAGCAGCAGCATCAATACTAAATGTGCCGTTTATAGCGATTTCTTCTCCTTCTACTAAGCCTTTGTTGATTATAAAACTATTTCCTAATGAAGGCCCTAAAACGACCTCTCTCAATAGGAAGTTAACTCCTTTTTGATTACCCGATTTTACATAAACTACAGATTTCTCTCCTGTCCACATGACGGCTGTTTTTGGAATTACAATAGTTGATTTTGCACCATTAAGTGCATTTTTTAAAATTCCTGACACAAACATTTCAGGCTTAAATCGTGAACTTTTATTATTGATATCAAGTCGTGCTTTGGCAACTCTTGTTTTGGGGTTAATTACAGGATCTATAAAACTCACTATACCTTTAAACTTTTCGCCTGGAAAAGATTGAATTGAATACTCTACTTCATTCCCTTTTTTTACAAAAGACAAATCACTTTCATATACATCGAAAAACACCCATAATGAAGTTAAATCCGCCACCTCATATAAAACAGCTCCTTGTTTTATATAATCACCCTGATTCACTTTCTTATTGATGACAACCCCACTTTTGTCAGCATAAACTGAAAAGATTTCTTTTATCTTACCTGACTCTAATAAGTCACTAATTTGTTTATCTGTAAGTTTCCAGTTTTTTAATTTTTCTTTTGCAGCATTAAAAAGAGAAGGATTGGACGCTTTCATTTTATTTGCTTGAAATAATTCTTCTTGTGCAGAAACGAGCTCTGGAGAGTAGATGGAACCAATTATTTGTCCTTTTGTAATATACTCACCCGTATAATTAATAAATAATTGTTCTATACGTCCACTGATATGAGCCGTTTGAGCAACACTCTTTCGTTCATCGGCTTGAATTTTACCATTCAATCTAATTTCCTTAAAAGGGAGTTCTTTTGTAACAACTGCTGTTTGTACACTTGCTAATTGCATAGCTGTTGGCGACATCTTAATCTCCATTGGGTTTTCATTTTCATTTGATTCTGAATTCACTGGGATTAAGTCCATACCACACAATGGGCATTGACCTGGTTCTGCTTGTCTAATTTGAGGATGCATACTACATGTCCATGTTTCGTTTTTTGATTCGGATATATGGGCATGCACAGTTTCGGTAGCAGTATTTCCACCAAAAAGAAAGTATCCTAAACCAACGCCAATTATGAGGGCTGATAGGATGAATAGTATCGTTTGTTTATTAATGTTTTTCATGTGATTATATGTTTTAATTAAAGTTCATATGGAGCTCGCTTCTCCCATTTCACTTTATTCTGATTTAGAAATTAAATAATCTAATTGCGCCAATGCTACATAATAGTTTTTCATGGCTGTGGCATTTGCCATTTTGTATTTCAATAATTGTTGTTGTGTTCGTAGAATCTCCACAAAGTCTTTCCCTGAATTACTAAATGAAGTATATAGCAGTGTTAAAACCTGATCCGTTTTCTCCAATTGTTTTTCATTTAAATCGACTTGTTGAATGCTCTTCTCCATTTCATAACGTGCTATCTCATAGGTTGAAAGAAGGTTGTTTTGCAGGTTTTCTTTTTTGTAAGTAATTGCAGACTTCATTAATTCCGCCTCCTTATTTGACGCATTGTACTTCCCTCTGAAAATCGGTAGACTCATCGTTATCATGGGCATAAAAGCATTTTTCCCGTTACCTGAAACATCCATATCAGTCCTTTTTCCGACTATGGCATAATCAAGCCCAACACCAAATTGCGGTAACCCTTTTTTCTTCGATACTATTTCATTGGCTTCCGCAGCATGTAACTGAGCATCTATCGCTTTTAACTGAATATTCTGTGTGAGTAAACTATCCCTTTGATATTCATTTGTCAGCAAAGGTTTTTTAACTATTTCCGTTACTACAATAGCATTTTCAGGTTTGTTAAGAAGCGAATTAAAAACGGCTGTTAAAGGTTTTATTTTATCTTGAAGTATTCGGATTTCTGTTTCTAAATCTTCAATCATAATTTCTACCCTTAACACATCCACCATAGCTCCTTTTCCACTTGAGAAGGAACTTAAAGCCAATTCTTTAGTCGAAATAAGCAAAGTGATATTCTCTTCTTGTAAGCGAATCATTTCCCTTAATTCTACTATCGGGTAAAACGCCTTTTTTACATTCAAATACAGTTCGTTTTTTGTATTCAAGAATTCTTGATATTTCGCTTCTGCAAGTAAACTAGCTACATCTTCCTTAGCCTTTAATGTTCCAAACCAGGGAAACATCTGGCTCAGTGAAATTCTAGCTCTTTGTGGTCCAATACGTGTTTCTATTGGACTCACAAACACACCAAAAGACAGTGTTGGGTCTGGTAAAGCGTTTACCTGTGCTACACGTTGAACTGCCATTTCAAACTCAGTATAAGAAGCTTTTAAGTTGGGATTGTTTTCCGCTGCCTCTTTTAAGTAATCGTCAAGGGTTTGGGCTTTTATTGACGATAGAGTTAAAAGAGCGACTACTACATACAATACTCGAGATGTTAGAAGTTGGATGTTAGAATTTAGATTGTTCATGATACAAACAAACCATAGATCTGACTTCCAGCTTCTACCTTCTAAACTCCAACTTCCCGTTTTTATTTTTTCACTTCCCATAGCTAGTCCAGTTTTGATGTAGTTTGGTAAGCATTTTACCAACTTGATTTATTTCAGAACAATGTTTTTCAAAAATCACTTTGTCGATATATCCACATTCTTGTGCAAACAACAACCAATTTTCAGTTTCTGAACATGAGCCTAAAGCATGAACTAAATGTTGTTTAAATACATTTTCATACTGTCTCTTTGCCCATCCTTCAGTAATATTTGCACTGATCGATCTGGAAGACCGCGTTATCTGACTAGTCAAAGAATAAATCTCTTCTTTAGGAAAATCTTTCGTAAGCCAAAAAATATCCATTGCCACTTTAAACGACTTTTTATAAACCTCTAAATCTTTATATGACTGTATCATAATTCTTAATATCTGATTTCAAACATCCAATTTCTATTTTCTAATCTCCGACATCCAACTTCTAACCTCTCTTTTTAAATTTCCATTCTTCTCTAAGCGCAAATAAAACTGGTACAATAAAGTACGAGCTAATATCGATGATCATTCCTCCGAAAGCAGGAATTGCCATCGGAATCATAATGTCTGAACCTCTACCTGTTGAAGTAAAGATGGGTAATAGGGCAATAATTGTGGTTGTAGTAGTCATCACACAAGCTTTAATTCTTCTGTGCCCCCCATCTATTGAAGCTTTTCTAATTTCTTCTATAGAGGTGAGTTTATGATCTTTAAAGGTTTGGGTTAAATAAGTTCCCATCAATACGCCATCATCAGTCGCTAAACCAAACAAGGCAATGAAACCTACCCAAACAGCCACACTGAGGTTAATGGGGTGCATTTGAAATAAATCTCGCATATTAGTTCCGAACAGTTCGAAATTGCAAAACCAAGGGACACCCCATAGCCATAGCATAATAAAACCACCACTACAGGCTACCGATATACTGGTGAAAATCATGAGGGATGTTGTTACTGAACGAAACTGGAAATAGAGAATTAAGAACACGATTGCCAATACTAGAGGTACAACAATAGCTAGTCGTTTTTCTGCTCTTATTTGATTTTCATAGCTACCAGAAAACTTATAGCTAATACCAGCGGGTACTACCAGTTCTTTTTGGTCTATTTTATTCTGAATGAAGCGTTGTGCTTCTTCCACTACATCTACTTCTGCATAGCCATCTTTCTTGTCTAACAGCACATAGCCCACCAAAAAGGTGTTTTCACTTTTTATCATTTGGGGTCCACGTACATATTCAATATCTACTAAGTCGCCCAAAGGAACTTGAACTCCTGTTGGTGTTGGGATATAGATTTTATTCAAACTACTCGGGTCTTCTCTCAACTCCCTTGGGTAGCGAACTCGTACAGGGAATCGTTCCCTACCCTCTACTGTTGAAGTAATTTGCATTCCACCAATAGCGGTTTCAATTGTTTGTTGTACATTTTCTATCGTTAGTCCATATCGAGTAATGGCATCTCTATTGATATTTAAATGGAGATAAGGTTTCCCAACTATACGGTCTGCAAACACTGCTTCACTTTTCACAGAAGGCACTTCTTTTAAAACACTTTCTAACTGCATCCCAAAAGCCTCAATAGTTTTTAAATCAGGACCGTACACCTTAATACCCATTGGTGCTCGCATACCAGTTTGAAGCATTACTAATCTAGTTTCAATAGGTTGAAGCTTAGGGGCAGAAGTCACCCCTGGTATTTTTGTTACCCTTACTATTTCGTTCCAAATGTCGTCAGGCGTTTTAACTTCTTCTCGCCAGTTCCTAAAATAACTTCCCGAAGGATCAGCTATTAAACTAGCAACTGTGATTCCTTGCGCTAATGCTTCTTGGTTTGAAACGGTATCACCAGAAGTTAAAACAAATCGGTTATCATCATCTGTCTTAAATCGTTCTCGATGCCCTTTTTTATTTAAAGCGTATTCAGGTTTGTAATTCACTACGTTTTCATACATCGATATTGGAGCTGGATCTAGTGCTGTTTCTGCTCTACCCATTTTACCAACAACCAATTCTATTTCAGGAATATTAGCCAATAACATATCCAACTGTTGGACTACTCTCTTGTTTTGTTCTACACCCGCATGTGGCATTGATGTTGGCATTAGTAAGAAACTACCTTCATTTAAGGAAGGCATAAATTCTTTACCTGTACCTGGAAAGGTGTGCGAAAGACTACTCCAAACGGAGCTTGTTCTTATATTAATATTTAGAACATCAAAACCAGTAGCTACAAAACCGAATACAGAATTAAAGCCTATCCAGATTAAAAGCCCCATTAAAACTAAGGAAGAGGGAATGGCTAGAAAAATGGCTTTATTCGCTAAGCACCATGCTAAAATTTTTCTGTAAAAAACATCTAATAAAGTAAAAGCACCAAGTACTAACGTAACAAGTAAGGCAACAAACAAGAAATTATTGAGCAACGATTTCGAAGCGCCTAATGGCATCCAATAATTAGCCAATAAAGTAGTAACAGCAAGTACTGCTACTATTATCGAAAGATTATTTGTTACCCAATTTTTCTTAGAACTGTACTCCTGTACAAACCATGCTATTCCGAAAGCTATTAGCGTAAGCCCTGACCAGAGTGAAATCCAAATTGAAGCGGCTAAACCTACAACTAGCAATAGTACATTAAAAATGATTCCGCTTCTATTTTTATTGATTTTAATTCCAAAAAACCAATGCGCAAAACTTGGCAAAATCAATAACGCTACAATCAATGAAGCTACCAAAGCAAACGTTTTTGTATATGCCAAAGGTCCAAATAACTTTCCTTCGGCAGCTTCCATCGTAAACACAGGCAAAAAACTAACTACGGTAGTAGCAACTGCCGTTACAATTGCAGAACTCACCTCTGCCGCAGCATTGTAAATTGTATCAATTAATTTCTGCTCTGGTGGTGTATTCTCTAAGTGTTGTATAACATTTTCGGAAAGTACAATCCCTAAGTCTACCATCGTTCCTATGGCTATGGCAATTCCCGAAAGTGCTACAATATTTGCATCAATATGGAAATATCGCATGGCAATAAACACCATCAACACAGCAATAGGTAATAAACTAGCAATTAAGATTGATGCTCGAAGATTCATTACCATGACGATAATCACCAAAATAGTAATCAATATTTCAAGCGAAAGGGCTTCTTCTAGTGTGCCTAATGTTTCATTGATAAGTTGTGTTCTGTCATAAAATGGAACAATAGTCAATTGACTTTCAATGCCATTGTTCAATACTTTTTTCGGTAAGCCAGGCGAAAGATCTTTAATTTTATCTTTTACATGATTTATAACTGCTAATGGGTTTGAACCATAACGTGCCACCACTACTCCACCGACTACCTCTGCCCCATCTTTATCTAACAAACCTCTCCTAGTTGCTGGACCTAACGTAACAATAGCTATGTCTTTGATTCTGATAGGCACATTGTCAACCACTGATACCACCGCCTTTTCAATGTCAGTAACCGACTTAATATATCCCAAGCCACGAACTAAATATTCCGCCTGATTTATTTCAATGGTTTTAGCCCCAACATCTCTATTCGATGATTTTACCGCTTGCATCACTTTATGTAGCGGTATATCATACACTCGCAAAGCATCAGGATTAACATCTATTTGGTATTCTTGCACATATCCACCAATCGAGGCTACTTCTGAAACTCCTTCAACACCATTTAAACCATACTTCACATAAAAATCTTGCACCTTTCTGATTTCATGTAAGTCCCAACCTCCTGTTGGATTACCTTCTTTATCCCGACCTTCTAGCGTATACCAAAACACTTGTCCTAGAGCAGTTGCGTCAGGTCCTAATGTAGGTGTTACTCCTTCGGGTAATAGATTTGAGGGTAATGAATTTAATTTTTCTAATACACGTGAGCGTGACCAATAAAACTCAACATCTTCATTGAAAATGATATAGATACTAGAAACTCCAAATATAGATGAACATCGGATTGACTTTACACCTGGTATTCCAAGTAATGAAGTTGTTAATGGATAAGTGATTTGGTCTTCAATATCTTGTGGAGATCTTCCCATCCATTGGGTAAACACAATTTGTTGATTTTCTCCAATATCAGGAATGGCATCAACGGGCACAGGGTCGGAAGGTAAAAAACTTGTTTTCCAACCAAAAGGCGAGGTAACCAAGCCCCAACCGACAAATAATAACAAGACTAATATGGTTACTAACTTGTTTTCCAAGAAGTAACGTATGATTTTATTTAACATATCAATAGATTAAATGAACAAGATAAACAGTTGTTCTAAGACATAGGAATGCCTTGAAATCTTACAGTACTGAGTACTGAATAGATTTATCTATGATATGGTATCAAATAAGGAAAGATTGAAATAAGACTTGAACGTCTTGCTTCAGCAGAGGGGGAGAGTAATTGATAAACGCTATATCTAACTCAATACTGGAGTTGAATAACTCAATAAAAGTGTATATAAAAGTATATACGAATTTGGAATCTAAATCAACGTGTAAAACGGAAGATTGATAATCATCTTCAAGATTAATAGAGGTGTATTGATTTTCACAACAGCCTCTTTTCTTAAAAGATGTTTCTTTGGAATCAGACTCACAAGATTTATTTGGCTTTGCCATTCCACTGTCCAATTCACCATTACCTAACATTAACTTAGATTTCACTGTATGTCCACCACAATAATGTGTAGCCATCGTGAAACCCATGTTGCTGAACAGGAGAATTAAACTTAATGATATAGCTAGAAACTTCTTCAATATGATGCAATTTACTAAATAATTTTAATAATGATTTATATAGTTCTGTTAGTTAGTTATATGATTATGGTCATTTTCTAATAAACAGCTTGCTACATACCTGAGAAAAACAATATTTATTAACAACTATTTTATAATAAATAACTCATAAATATTATCTACCTAAATCAAAGAGAGTTTAACTTCTCAAGTTCGGATATTAATACACTTGGCCTGATATTTAATTCATTGCATAATTTAAAAATCATTGAGAGAGTTGGTTGTTTATGACCGTTTTCAAGTCGAGATATGTGAGTTGGGTGAGACTTAATGTTAAAAGCTAGTTGTTCTTGGGATACACCAGCTTCAATTCTTTTTTGTTTAAGAATTTTTCCAAAGGAAATAGTTATTTTTTGACTCTCATCTGACACAAAGCCAAGCTATAGAGTTAAAAAAAGTGTGACCATAGCCTAAAGGCTAATATGTAATATAAATTATATATATTTCAAGCAAAAGTTAAATAAAAACAGTATTAAACATTGCATTAAACATGGCTAAATCGAGTTTAAACCAATTTCTTGAAGAGAAAACAGATTATAAATCCGAAAGGAATAGGACGGTTAATATCCCTGAGTCTGTTCATAGCTTTTATAAAAATGTGTCCAATAATTTTGATATAAGTATGGTCTCTTTAGTTTATAATGTCCTTACAGATTGGCAGGATAATTATAAAGATGAGATTAGAGAAGAAATTATTAAAAGGATAAAGCGACAGGGGTTTTGACAAAAAAA
>CAWKJU010000009.1:0-797521 GCA_963849955.1 uncultured Cytophagales bacterium
ATCAAACCAACAATAAAAAACCATTTGAGTGTTTTCTTCATTATTCAATAACTTGATTTACTTTACCGCATTTTGGCATACTGCTTTTTCCCATATATGGATTACTAATTTCTTCTTTGTTACTGATCCAAATAGCTCCTTCATTGTTATTAGCCATCGGACAGAAATCTTCGTATAACTTCTGAGAAGTTCCAATGACAGCAATGAGGTCTTTTATGTCTATACTTAATGAAACCAAATGTTCTCTTTGATGGTCAATTTCACTAGCATTTTTTGCTATGTGTTCTGCATTTTCTGTGGCACTTCTCAGTATTTCGTTTACCTCATTTTGTGCTTTTTCGGTTAACCCTTCTGCTTTGAATACTTTTAAAGCTTCTACAAGATTTTCCGAACTTTTAGCTGCTGATGAAGCATTATCTTTCACCAAAGATTCATTCAAGGAAAAATAAGAGGACATAATGGAGGTTAAATCACCCTTTAAATCACCTGAATTTGAAGAAACTTCTCTTTCATTTGATTCAGAGTGCTGATGAGAACCATGGTCATGATCCATACCTTCGTTGCGTTCATGACTCATGTCATTATGGTTTTCTGTATTACTACTATTTCCACAACTAGCTAGAAATAAGCTTCCTGCAAATGCAAGTGCATAAATTTTGATTTGATTAGTTTTCATTTTTTTTTGTTTTTAGTTACTTAATAAATTGATTTATTACAACCGTAAGAAGAATCACAGCAACAGTGAACCAAATAATTCTCTTTACCCAAATCATGAGTTTAGAGGGTGAGGACTGATTCCCTGTTTGGCAGCAACTTTTCATGCTTAATTTTTAATGTTGATGATTATGGTGACCCTCATTATTCTCAGGTCTTTCATATTGACAACAACCAGGTAAACCCTTATAAGCCTTATCAGTTGCTCTTACTTCATCTGTATCATAGCCTACATCGGCAATTTTTTGTTTGATTTCTGTTAGGGTAATCACTTCTGGATCAAAGGTTACTTCCATCATTTTCGTTTCTTTGTTCCAGTCTGCTTTATCAATCCCTTTCACATTTTTTAGCGATCCTTCTATGGTTTTTTCACACATTCCACAATTGCCATAAACTTTAAAAGTTTCTGTTTTGTGTTTTCCATGTTCAATTGCAGTAGGATGTTCTGCATGAACAAATGAACTTATACTACCTAATAGTAAGGCACTTAATAACCCGATTTTTACTACTTTCTTCTTCATGTTATTTATTTTTTAATTTGTTTCTAAACCTTTATTATGGAACTCAAGTATTTCTTTTTTTCCATCAATAGTTATTTCAACTATTGCATGAAAACCGTCTGTTTTACTCAATTGACCTACCAACGAATTATTATTCCTTAATTCTAATTCATATTCTTCTTTAGTTCCATCATGGAATTCTATTGCTATTTTCCCCTTAATATCATTTCCATTTAATGGCTTCATGTTTTTCTTATATAGAAATATCTTGAGTTGATCCTTTGCATAAAATAATTCCGCTATAATTTCTATTTTGTACTTATTGACTTGTTTTATTTCACCGCCATTGGGCCTCTCATTACAGTGTTTTCCTCATGAGAATGACTGCTATGATCATCTCCTCCATGATTATGCTGAGCCATTCCTTTACTCAGAATAAAGAAGAAAACTGTGATAATTATTAATGTTTTTTTCTTCATGATATTTATTTTTGAACGTTATTAATCTCTTGTTCCACTTCCCCACATTTAAGCATTGAAGCACCGAAATATGGGTTTTTGATTTCCTTTTCTGTACTCAACCACTCAGCTCCATTATCTTCATTTGCCATTGGACAATGTTGTATATAGAGGGTATTTTTAGTTGGTTTAAAAGTTTTGGCTATCATAACCATTTGTTCAGAAAGAACCACAAAGTGTTTCCTAGTAGACGCAAGGTCTTTCGATTTTAACATTTCATTAACAGCAGACTTTGCTTTGGTGTTATGCTTCATCCACACATTATGTGCTTCCCCCTTAAAAATTGACATATTGATTTTGCTTAGTATCATTTGAAATCCCCTAGCAGCCTTAATAGCTTCTTCAAAATCATCATTTACAAGAGCGTCTTTTAGTTGAGAATATGAATCAAATAAAGGCTGCATAGCTTCTTTAACATCTTTACTTACTGCAACAGACTTAGAGTGACCAGAGTGATCATTACCATTTGATGGAGTCGTACCACCATGATTATGCCCTGTCATAACAGCCCCACCTTCAGGATTCATCATACTTGGTTTTCCAGCCAACTGAGCAGCAGCATCAATACTAAATGTGCCGTTTATAGCGATTTCTTCTCCTTCTACTAAGCCTTTGTTGATTATAAAACTATTTCCTAATGAAGGCCCTAAAACGACCTCTCTCAATAGGAAGTTAACTCCTTTTTGATTACCCGATTTTACATAAACTACAGATTTCTCTCCTGTCCACATGACGGCTGTTTTTGGAATTACAATAGTTGATTTTGCACCATTAAGTGCATTTTTTAAAATTCCTGACACAAACATTTCAGGCTTAAATCGTGAACTTTTATTATTGATATCAAGTCGTGCTTTGGCAACTCTTGTTTTGGGGTTAATTACAGGATCTATAAAACTCACTATACCTTTAAACTTTTCGCCTGGAAAAGATTGAATTGAATACTCTACTTCATTCCCTTTTTTTACAAAAGACAAATCACTTTCATATACATCGAAAAACACCCATAATGAAGTTAAATCCGCCACCTCATATAAAACAGCTCCTTGTTTTATATAATCACCCTGATTCACTTTCTTATTGATGACAACCCCACTTTTGTCAGCATAAACTGAAAAGATTTCTTTTATCTTACCTGACTCTAATAAGTCACTAATTTGTTTATCTGTAAGTTTCCAGTTTTTTAATTTTTCTTTTGCAGCATTAAAAAGAGAAGGATTGGACGCTTTCATTTTATTTGCTTGAAATAATTCTTCTTGTGCAGAAACGAGCTCTGGAGAGTAGATGGAACCAATTATTTGTCCTTTTGTAATATACTCACCCGTATAATTAATAAATAATTGTTCTATACGTCCACTGATATGAGCCGTTTGAGCAACACTCTTTCGTTCATCGGCTTGAATTTTACCATTCAATCTAATTTCCTTAAAAGGGAGTTCTTTTGTAACAACTGCTGTTTGTACACTTGCTAATTGCATAGCTGTTGGCGACATCTTAATCTCCATTGGGTTTTCATTTTCATTTGATTCTGAATTCACTGGGATTAAGTCCATACCACACAATGGGCATTGACCTGGTTCTGCTTGTCTAATTTGAGGATGCATACTACATGTCCATGTTTCGTTTTTTGATTCGGATATATGGGCATGCACAGTTTCGGTAGCAGTATTTCCACCAAAAAGAAAGTATCCTAAACCAACGCCAATTATGAGGGCTGATAGGATGAATAGTATCGTTTGTTTATTAATGTTTTTCATGTGATTATATGTTTTAATTAAAGTTCATATGGAGCTCGCTTCTCCCATTTCACTTTATTCTGATTTAGAAATTAAATAATCTAATTGCGCCAATGCTACATAATAGTTTTTCATGGCTGTGGCATTTGCCATTTTGTATTTCAATAATTGTTGTTGTGTTCGTAGAATCTCCACAAAGTCTTTCCCTGAATTACTAAATGAAGTATATAGCAGTGTTAAAACCTGATCCGTTTTCTCCAATTGTTTTTCATTTAAATCGACTTGTTGAATGCTCTTCTCCATTTCATAACGTGCTATCTCATAGGTTGAAAGAAGGTTGTTTTGCAGGTTTTCTTTTTTGTAAGTAATTGCAGACTTCATTAATTCCGCCTCCTTATTTGACGCATTGTACTTCCCTCTGAAAATCGGTAGACTCATCGTTATCATGGGCATAAAAGCATTTTTCCCGTTACCTGAAACATCCATATCAGTCCTTTTTCCGACTATGGCATAATCAAGCCCAACACCAAATTGCGGTAACCCTTTTTTCTTCGATACTATTTCATTGGCTTCCGCAGCATGTAACTGAGCATCTATCGCTTTTAACTGAATATTCTGTGTGAGTAAACTATCCCTTTGATATTCATTTGTCAGCAAAGGTTTTTTAACTATTTCCGTTACTACAATAGCATTTTCAGGTTTGTTAAGAAGCGAATTAAAAACGGCTGTTAAAGGTTTTATTTTATCTTGAAGTATTCGGATTTCTGTTTCTAAATCTTCAATCATAATTTCTACCCTTAACACATCCACCATAGCTCCTTTTCCACTTGAGAAGGAACTTAAAGCCAATTCTTTAGTCGAAATAAGCAAAGTGATATTCTCTTCTTGTAAGCGAATCATTTCCCTTAATTCTACTATCGGGTAAAACGCCTTTTTTACATTCAAATACAGTTCGTTTTTTGTATTCAAGAATTCTTGATATTTCGCTTCTGCAAGTAAACTAGCTACATCTTCCTTAGCCTTTAATGTTCCAAACCAGGGAAACATCTGGCTCAGTGAAATTCTAGCTCTTTGTGGTCCAATACGTGTTTCTATTGGACTCACAAACACACCAAAAGACAGTGTTGGGTCTGGTAAAGCGTTTACCTGTGCTACACGTTGAACTGCCATTTCAAACTCAGTATAAGAAGCTTTTAAGTTGGGATTGTTTTCCGCTGCCTCTTTTAAGTAATCGTCAAGGGTTTGGGCTTTTATTGACGATAGAGTTAAAAGAGCGACTACTACATACAATACTCGAGATGTTAGAAGTTGGATGTTAGAATTTAGATTGTTCATGATACAAACAAACCATAGATCTGACTTCCAGCTTCTACCTTCTAAACTCCAACTTCCCGTTTTTATTTTTTCACTTCCCATAGCTAGTCCAGTTTTGATGTAGTTTGGTAAGCATTTTACCAACTTGATTTATTTCAGAACAATGTTTTTCAAAAATCACTTTGTCGATATATCCACATTCTTGTGCAAACAACAACCAATTTTCAGTTTCTGAACATGAGCCTAAAGCATGAACTAAATGTTGTTTAAATACATTTTCATACTGTCTCTTTGCCCATCCTTCAGTAATATTTGCACTGATCGATCTGGAAGACCGCGTTATCTGACTAGTCAAAGAATAAATCTCTTCTTTAGGAAAATCTTTCGTAAGCCAAAAAATATCCATTGCCACTTTAAACGACTTTTTATAAACCTCTAAATCTTTATATGACTGTATCATAATTCTTAATATCTGATTTCAAACATCCAATTTCTATTTTCTAATCTCCGACATCCAACTTCTAACCTCTCTTTTTAAATTTCCATTCTTCTCTAAGCGCAAATAAAACTGGTACAATAAAGTACGAGCTAATATCGATGATCATTCCTCCGAAAGCAGGAATTGCCATCGGAATCATAATGTCTGAACCTCTACCTGTTGAAGTAAAGATGGGTAATAGGGCAATAATTGTGGTTGTAGTAGTCATCACACAAGCTTTAATTCTTCTGTGCCCCCCATCTATTGAAGCTTTTCTAATTTCTTCTATAGAGGTGAGTTTATGATCTTTAAAGGTTTGGGTTAAATAAGTTCCCATCAATACGCCATCATCAGTCGCTAAACCAAACAAGGCAATGAAACCTACCCAAACAGCCACACTGAGGTTAATGGGGTGCATTTGAAATAAATCTCGCATATTAGTTCCGAACAGTTCGAAATTGCAAAACCAAGGGACACCCCATAGCCATAGCATAATAAAACCACCACTACAGGCTACCGATATACTGGTGAAAATCATGAGGGATGTTGTTACTGAACGAAACTGGAAATAGAGAATTAAGAACACGATTGCCAATACTAGAGGTACAACAATAGCTAGTCGTTTTTCTGCTCTTATTTGATTTTCATAGCTACCAGAAAACTTATAGCTAATACCAGCGGGTACTACCAGTTCTTTTTGGTCTATTTTATTCTGAATGAAGCGTTGTGCTTCTTCCACTACATCTACTTCTGCATAGCCATCTTTCTTGTCTAACAGCACATAGCCCACCAAAAAGGTGTTTTCACTTTTTATCATTTGGGGTCCACGTACATATTCAATATCTACTAAGTCGCCCAAAGGAACTTGAACTCCTGTTGGTGTTGGGATATAGATTTTATTCAAACTACTCGGGTCTTCTCTCAACTCCCTTGGGTAGCGAACTCGTACAGGGAATCGTTCCCTACCCTCTACTGTTGAAGTAATTTGCATTCCACCAATAGCGGTTTCAATTGTTTGTTGTACATTTTCTATCGTTAGTCCATATCGAGTAATGGCATCTCTATTGATATTTAAATGGAGATAAGGTTTCCCAACTATACGGTCTGCAAACACTGCTTCACTTTTCACAGAAGGCACTTCTTTTAAAACACTTTCTAACTGCATCCCAAAAGCCTCAATAGTTTTTAAATCAGGACCGTACACCTTAATACCCATTGGTGCTCGCATACCAGTTTGAAGCATTACTAATCTAGTTTCAATAGGTTGAAGCTTAGGGGCAGAAGTCACCCCTGGTATTTTTGTTACCCTTACTATTTCGTTCCAAATGTCGTCAGGCGTTTTAACTTCTTCTCGCCAGTTCCTAAAATAACTTCCCGAAGGATCAGCTATTAAACTAGCAACTGTGATTCCTTGCGCTAATGCTTCTTGGTTTGAAACGGTATCACCAGAAGTTAAAACAAATCGGTTATCATCATCTGTCTTAAATCGTTCTCGATGCCCTTTTTTATTTAAAGCGTATTCAGGTTTGTAATTCACTACGTTTTCATACATCGATATTGGAGCTGGATCTAGTGCTGTTTCTGCTCTACCCATTTTACCAACAACCAATTCTATTTCAGGAATATTAGCCAATAACATATCCAACTGTTGGACTACTCTCTTGTTTTGTTCTACACCCGCATGTGGCATTGATGTTGGCATTAGTAAGAAACTACCTTCATTTAAGGAAGGCATAAATTCTTTACCTGTACCTGGAAAGGTGTGCGAAAGACTACTCCAAACGGAGCTTGTTCTTATATTAATATTTAGAACATCAAAACCAGTAGCTACAAAACCGAATACAGAATTAAAGCCTATCCAGATTAAAAGCCCCATTAAAACTAAGGAAGAGGGAATGGCTAGAAAAATGGCTTTATTCGCTAAGCACCATGCTAAAATTTTTCTGTAAAAAACATCTAATAAAGTAAAAGCACCAAGTACTAACGTAACAAGTAAGGCAACAAACAAGAAATTATTGAGCAACGATTTCGAAGCGCCTAATGGCATCCAATAATTAGCCAATAAAGTAGTAACAGCAAGTACTGCTACTATTATCGAAAGATTATTTGTTACCCAATTTTTCTTAGAACTGTACTCCTGTACAAACCATGCTATTCCGAAAGCTATTAGCGTAAGCCCTGACCAGAGTGAAATCCAAATTGAAGCGGCTAAACCTACAACTAGCAATAGTACATTAAAAATGATTCCGCTTCTATTTTTATTGATTTTAATTCCAAAAAACCAATGCGCAAAACTTGGCAAAATCAATAACGCTACAATCAATGAAGCTACCAAAGCAAACGTTTTTGTATATGCCAAAGGTCCAAATAACTTTCCTTCGGCAGCTTCCATCGTAAACACAGGCAAAAAACTAACTACGGTAGTAGCAACTGCCGTTACAATTGCAGAACTCACCTCTGCCGCAGCATTGTAAATTGTATCAATTAATTTCTGCTCTGGTGGTGTATTCTCTAAGTGTTGTATAACATTTTCGGAAAGTACAATCCCTAAGTCTACCATCGTTCCTATGGCTATGGCAATTCCCGAAAGTGCTACAATATTTGCATCAATATGGAAATATCGCATGGCAATAAACACCATCAACACAGCAATAGGTAATAAACTAGCAATTAAGATTGATGCTCGAAGATTCATTACCATGACGATAATCACCAAAATAGTAATCAATATTTCAAGCGAAAGGGCTTCTTCTAGTGTGCCTAATGTTTCATTGATAAGTTGTGTTCTGTCATAAAATGGAACAATAGTCAATTGACTTTCAATGCCATTGTTCAATACTTTTTTCGGTAAGCCAGGCGAAAGATCTTTAATTTTATCTTTTACATGATTTATAACTGCTAATGGGTTTGAACCATAACGTGCCACCACTACTCCACCGACTACCTCTGCCCCATCTTTATCTAACAAACCTCTCCTAGTTGCTGGACCTAACGTAACAATAGCTATGTCTTTGATTCTGATAGGCACATTGTCAACCACTGATACCACCGCCTTTTCAATGTCAGTAACCGACTTAATATATCCCAAGCCACGAACTAAATATTCCGCCTGATTTATTTCAATGGTTTTAGCCCCAACATCTCTATTCGATGATTTTACCGCTTGCATCACTTTATGTAGCGGTATATCATATACTCGCAAAGCATCAGGATTAACATCTATTTGGTATTCTTGCACATATCCACCAATCGAGGCTACTTCTGAAACTCCTTCAACACCATTTAAACCATACTTCACATAAAAATCTTGCACCTTTCTGATTTCATGTAAGTCCCAACCTCCTGTTGGATTACCTTCTTTATCCCGACCTTCTAGCGTATACCAAAACACTTGTCCTAGAGCAGTTGCGTCAGGTCCTAATGTAGGTGTTACTCCTTCGGGTAATAGATTTGAGGGTAATGAATTTAATTTTTCTAATACACGTGAGCGTGACCAATAAAACTCAACATCTTCATTGAAAATGATATAGATACTAGAAACTCCAAATATAGATGAACATCGGATTGACTTTACACCTGGTATTCCAAGTAATGAAGTTGTTAATGGATAAGTGATTTGGTCTTCAATATCTTGTGGAGATCTTCCCATCCATTGGGTAAACACAATTTGTTGATTTTCTCCAATATCAGGAATGGCATCAACGGGCACAGGGTCGGAAGGTAAAAAACTTGTTTTCCAACCAAAAGGCGAGGTAACCAAGCCCCAACCGACAAATAATAACAAGACTAATATGGTTACTAACTTGTTTTCCAAGAAGTAACGTATGATTTTATTTAACATATCAATAGATTAAATGAACAAGATAAACAGTTGTTCTAAGACATAGGAATGCCTTGAAATCTTACAGTACTGAGTACTGAATAGATTTATCTATGATATGGTATCAAATAAGGAAAGATTGAAATAAGACTTGAACGTCTTGCTTCAGCAGAGGGGGAGAGTAATTGATAAACGCTATATCTAACTCAATACTGGAGTTGAATAACTCAATAAAAGTGTATATAAAAGTATATACGAATTTGGAATCTAAATCAACGTGTAAAACGGAAGATTGATAATCATCTTCAAGATTAATAGAGGTGTATTGATTTTCACAACAGCCTCTTTTCTTAAAAGATGTTTCTTTGGAATCAGACTCACAAGATTTATTTGGCTTTGCCATTCCACAGTCCAATTCACCATTACCTAACATTAACTTAGATTTCACTGTATGTCCACCACAATAATGTGTAGCCATCGTGAAACCCATGTTGCTGAACAGGAGAATTAAACTTAATGATATAGCTAGAAACTTCTTCAATATGATGCAATTTACTAAATAATTTTAATAATGATTTATATAGTTCTGTTAGTTAGTTATATGATTATGGTCATTTTCTAATAAACAGCTTGCTACATACCTGAGAAAAACAATATTTATTAACAACTATTTTATAATAAATAACTCATAAATATTATCTACCTAAATCAAAGAGAGTTTAACTTCTCAAGTTCGGATATTAATACACTTGGCCTGATATTTAATTCATTGCATAATTTAAAAATCATTGAGAGAGTTGGTTGTTTATGACCGTTTTCAAGTCGAGATATGTGAGTTGGGTGAGACTTAATGTTAAAAGCTAGTTGTTCTTGGGATACACCAGCTTCAATTCTTTTTTGTTTAAGAATTTTTCCAAAGGAAATAGTTATTTTTTGACTCTCATCTGACACAAAGCCAAGCTATAGAGTTAAAAAAATCGTAACCATAGCCTAAAGGCTAATATGTAATATAAATTATATATATTTCAAGCAAAAGTTAAATAATTGTCAGTATTAAACATTGCATTAAACATGGCTAAATCGAGTTTAAACCAATTTCTTGAAGAAAAAACAGAGTATAAATCCGAAAGGAATAGGACGGTTAATATCCCTGAATCTGTTCATAGCTTTTATAAAAATGTGTCCAATAATTTTGATATAAGTATGGTCTCATTAGTGTATAATGTCCTTACAGATTGGCAGGATAATTATAAAGATGAAATCAGAGAAGAAATTATTAAAAGAATAAAAAAACAGGGGTTTTGAAAAAAAAACTATTTATGAGGCGTTTTGTAATTGGGGATATACACGGTGGTTATTTGGCTATAAAAGAACTACTTCAAATCATTGACTTTAATTATGAAAATGACCTTCTAATTAGTTTAGGTGATTTAGTGGATGGCTGGTCACAATCTAAAGAAGTTTTTGATTTAATGTTGTCCATAAAAAACAAAGTCATTGTGCGAGGAAATCATGATGAGATGGCTTTGTATTACTACAAACGACTAACTCACCCTCGTTTTGATGATTACTTTTCTATTTGGAAAGGTAATGATGCACAATCAACATTAGATTCATTAGGTACTTTAGAGACTATTAAACCCAAATATGTTACGCTTTTAGAAAACACCTTAGAATACTACATCTTAGATGACAACTTATTGTTTGTTCACGCAGGTGTTCCTGAAGCTGCGGTAAAAACTAACAATCTTGGTTCACCATTTTTCCCTTTAGAAAAAGTAGATTCTTATAATTTTATTTGGAATAGGTCATTAGCCAAGGACGTGTATTTCAATAGAAATAACCCCAGCTATAAATTAGGCAATATCTACAAACAGATTTACATAGGACACACCAGAGTACAAAAGCTTGATGAAAACCAAACAACACCGCTAACCGTTGGTAATATAACTTTGATGGATACTGGAGCTGGACAAAAAGGTAAATTAAGTATTATGAACATTGATACTAAAGAAGTTTTCCAAAGTCAAGAAGTTCGTACCTACTACCCTTTTGATAAAGGAAGAAATGAATTCTCGTATTATGAAGAAATGAACAAATAATGAAATTTCAATATGCTTCCGATTTACATTTAGAAATGTTTACAAATCTTGTGGCTGTTTCTGAAAGTAATCTAATCCCAAGTGCTCCTATATTAATTTTAGCTGGAGACATTGATAAAATCAAGAATAAAGGTGTTAGTAGAACAAGTGCATTCAAATACTTTTTTGATAACTGGGAACAAGTTTATATAATACCAGGAAACCATGAATTTTATGATAGTGAAAGAATTATACATGCTTTTGATTTAGATCATCAAGTTTTTCCAAATGTAAAATACCTAAACAATGTAATGTTGGAGCTTGACGGTGTTGAGTTTTACTTTACTACTCTATGGTCAAAATGCAATTCAAATTTGATTGAAGATTATATTACCGATTTTAAAATTTGTTTCTGGGGCGATGAAAAATATAGATGGACACATCACAACCAATTTCATCAACGGGCTGTTGAGTGGTTAGATCAAAGCCTTTCTAAACCAAAAAGTAAACCTCGTGTGGTTGTCAGTCATTTTGTACCTTCAAATGAAGTTAACGCTTATCCTGATAGTGATGATTTAATTATTGGCCCGATGATAAAGTCATATTTCGTTGCACAACTGGATGAATATCTAAAAAAATGGGATATAGATTATTGGATTTATGGTCATAATCATTGGAATAATGATGTTGATGTTTTCGGTATTAAATTTCGATCAAACATGCTAGGTTATGTTGGCTATAACGAACATAAAGGCTTTATTAGAGATAAAACAATTACTGTTGAAACGCTATAGTTGGTATGTTCTAAAAATACAGATCTTATTTCATCTAAAAATCAAGAAGTTCTTAGTTTAATACATTTGTAGAGCTACTTTTTCATTAGAAAAATTTTGGTTTTGTTTCTACCCCATTTCAGTCATCCAATAGTTTTTAATGTCAGATATCCAAATGAATAAAAACCCCTCATAGTCATTACCGAATGGCAGACCATTGAGGGATTTAGGCTGGTTAAAAATAGAAATGATACTACTTCGAAATCACCACTTTTGTAGCGTAGTTAAAGTTGTTTCCTCGCAAGTTGAGTAGGTAGATTCCTTGTTTCTCAGGAGCTGATATTTTTGGGTTTTCACTATCAAGCAATTGAGAATAAATCAAGTTACCCGTAGCGTCATACAAACTAGCTGTAGCCGATTCTTTCAAGTGAGATAAATCTATAGAGAAATAATCACCCGCCACAGGGTTTGGGTAAATACAAATACCTGATTCTAGGAAACTATTTTCAGAAGAAGTCACCAACGAATTAGGGTACAACTGCGTTTTTGAAATCACCTGTCGAGGTTGGCTTGTACTCCCCCACTCTAGCTTTGCATTCGCTCCGCCAGCTTCTTCAAAGTATTCCATTTTGAAGGTGTATTGTTGCCCAGCTTCTAAGGTGATTTGTCCTGAATATTCAGTACCCCAATCCCCTAGCCATTTGTCAATGATGAGTTGGTCATTAATCCAAAGTCGTCTTCCATTGTCCGAATTGATATAGAAAGTATAGTTTTCAGAATACAAGGGCTCAATGGCACCTGTCCAGCGAACAGAGAAGTTATCAATATTTATAGCCGCTTCAGGTGAGGTTTCACCCCAATTGAAGTTAATCGTTTCGTCTACTCGGGTAAGCACTTTTGTTTCGAAGTTCATGCCGTTGAAGTAGTTGCCAGTGAGTCCAGTGCCAGTACCTAAAAGTGGTGCGCCAGCAGCGGTGAACACAAACTTGTTCATGTTAACACCACCACTAGCTGCATCCACATAGTAGCGCATAATATGTGTTCCTGCTGTCAGCGTAACTTGTTTTTCTACCGATGTCCAGGTTTGATATCCACCTGTGTTGTTGACAGTGATAGCACCCGTTTTATCTTCGCCATCAAACTCCAAATGAAATTTGCAGTTGTTGTTTGGTGTGGCTACTCGAAAATTCACCCTGTAATTTCCGGTAGTAGCTACGTCCACGGTATATTCCATCCATTCGCCATCAAACGTCCAGCCTGTGTTGAAACCACCTTCCTGACAAATTTGAATGTCCACACCTTCGTTTGGTCGGTAAGCTCCACCATTGTTTGTAGCATCGGTATCAAAATAAGAAACTCCTTGTCCACCTTTGTCAAAATCTTCGGTTTCGATGGTTCCAGGTATGGCCAAGGGATTTCCACTAAACGGTTTCTGTTCTTCTGTAGGTTTCACTGACATCAGTGGTTGAAGAGCTTTGGCAAAGTCATACCCTAATTGCACATACCCTTGTGAGTAATAATGCAACCCGTCTGATGTAGCGAAATCTTTGGTGTCAAAAATAGCCGTGTGATGCACCGTAGCCGCGACATTGTCTTGTCCTTGTCTTACAGCATGTTGATGAGGAATCGTGTTGGTGTTCGTACCAATTTTTGCAATAACGAAAGGTAAACTAGGCGTCTTAAATGTTGAGCGCACATCGTTAATGAAGTTGGTTAAATTGGTTTGATAAGCGTTGGCAGCATTCGCATTTGATCCATCAGATTCACCCTGCATCCAACATAAGCCCGAAAACTCGTAAGTGTATCCATTCCCTAAACTAGTTAAAGCAGTATTTACAGTTGAAATCAATCCATTATAAAGTGGGCCTGTGTTTCCTCCTGATGAAGGTGGGCGCCATTGTGTTGCTAAGTCTGTACCGCTATGTGCATATTTAATAATGGCAATATGATCATTGGGAAATGAACCAGAAATAGACTTTGCAAAAGAAACTTCACAGCCAAAAGCTGGCGATGGTGATTGACCAGGTACTAATGAACCCATTCCCGGTTTCACGTTTAACCATTTGTGCAACACGCTGTTATCAAAGGTGCCGCTACAATAGATTTTCACATTTGTTTGCTCTTGCTGCAAGTCAGCTGGCAACAAGGTGTTTCCACCGTTGCCAACCATGTTTGATTGCCCTGCTAGAATAATCACTTTCAGGTGTGTTTGAGCGATACTTGTGAGGCCAGATAGTCCCACAAGTATCGTTATAACTATAGTTTGTAGGCTTTTCATACAGCTTATTTTTGGACACAAATCTTTTTGATTTCAACTTGATTGTTTGAATAGATCTTTAGTAAATACACCCCGTTTTTTACCTCTGATACATTCAAATTAATCGCATCACTGTTGTTGATTGCTTGCTCAAGTAAAACACTACCGTGAACATCAACTAGTTCTATTTTATTGATAGCCACACTTTCTGGAAAAACTACAGCTAGTATATTTTGAGCCGGATTAGGGTAAATGCTAATACCGGATTCTATAAAACTATTTTCAGAGGAAGTCACCAGCGAATTTGGATACAACTGCGTTTTAGCAATTACCTGTCGGGGTTGGCTAGCACTCTCCCACTCTAACTTCGCATTGGCTCCGCCAGTTTCTTCAAAGTATTCCATTTTGAAGGTGTATTGTTTCTTTGCTTGTAAAGTGATTTGTCCTGAATATTCAGTACCCCAGTCCCCTAGCCATTTGTCGATGATTAGTTGATCATCAATCCAAAGGCGTCTTCCATTGTCCGAATTGATGTAGAACGTATAATTTTCAGAATACAACGGTTCAATGGCTCCTGTCCAGCGAACGGAGAAACCATCGTTATTTATGGATGCATCAGGTGAAGCTGCCTCCCAATTGAAGTTAATCGTTTCATCTTCTCGGGTTAGCACTTTCGTTTCGAAGTTCATGCCGTTGAAGTAATTGCCAGTGAGTCCAGTTCCAGTACCTAAAAGTGGTGCGCCAGCAGCGGTGAACACAAACTTGTTCATGTTAACACCACCACTAGCTGCATCCACATAGTAACGCATAATGTGTGTTCCTGCTGTCAACGTAACTTGTTTTTCTACCGATGTCCAAGTTTGATAACCACCTGTATTGTTGACTGTAATAGCTCCCGTTTTATCTTCTCCATCAAATTCTAGATGAAATTTGCAGTTATCGTTCGGTGTAGCAACTCTAAAGCTGACGTTGTAATTTCCTGTGGTAGCTACGTTTACGGTGTACTCCATCCATTCGCCATCAAAGGTCCAACCGGTGTTGAAACCACCTTCTTGACAAATTTGAATGTCAACGCCATCGTTGCGGTATTCCCCACCATTATTTGTAGCATCGGTATCGTAGTAGGATACATTTTGCCCACCCAAGTCATAGTTTTCAGTTTCGATAGTACCCGGAATTGCTTGTGGCGTTCCACTAAATGGTGTTTGAGCCACTACGCCATTGGAAGTAATTGCATAATTGAATCGTCTATCAGGTGCCGCATCACCATTGGTAAAAAAAGCACTAATGTCATTTAACTGCATTGGATTATCAGCCCATTTATAATAAAATTCATTGTTTCCGACCAAACCAATTAAGTTTCGAGCCACACCTAGTTCTAGTTGATTGTTAACTACACGGTAGTTGCTTGTCCCCGTTTTTTCCCAAGCACTTCCATTCCACTTATTTACCGTAGTTTCTGTTGTGCTATTTACACCATAGTTGATGATATAATCATACCCTTCCCAACCTGTCGCTTTATTTTTGTCAGAGTCAATTAATAATAACATCCAACCAGCATCGGTGTGAGCTGTGATGTTACCAGCCGTTTTGGTATAAAAATACACTTGCTGATTGTCATAGGTAGCCCGTGTTTCTACAATATCATTTCGCCCAGTAGTATTGGTGTAATTTCCAGAGTTGTTTACATTTTTAAAATTACGATGTTGCGTATCTCCTTTAGGGTCGTAATAAACAGGGAACACGCTTTCCCATTCTTTAAAGTCTCCATTGATAGCAATAGTTTTAGGTTCAGATGGCGTTTGTGGTGCTCGCATCCCTTTGTGCTTGCGCACATGAGCGAGCATTTGGTAATAGTAGTTGTCTGTAAACTCACCTTTTATAGGCTCAAGATCTCTGCTAAACTCTACGTTAAACTGATCCACCATTAACCATTTAATCTCATTACAAGGTTTTCCCATGAATTGCATCCCAGGATTATCGGTTTGCCACTGACCTGCAGTTAATTCATTCCAACCCGTTACACAAACAATAGGGGCATTTACTTCATGTGCTCGAGTCCATTGTTCTTCAAAATAGTCACCATAAGCACTTCTTTCTGTTTCCCAAACGCTATTGTATTTTGGAACCCCGTTTTTAAAAGTATAGCTGGCTCCTTTGTTGTTAAGACCACCTAGTGGAAATAGAGGTGCGCCCATTGCTTTGTTGACTACAATTTGCTCAACTACACCGTTGTGATAAGATGGTCGCTGAGGATAATCATCGATAAATCGCCATTGATCATTCGTTTCACCTTGAAAAGCCCACGTATCTCTGAACGTAAAAAAGTTGCGTATTTCATTACTAGAAGCATGAATAGCGCCTTCCATCACTAAAGGTTTTCCTTCCCAATAAAACCATAAGGACTTGTACTTACCAGGTTTATAAACGGTATTGTACACAAAATCCAGTGCAGTTCTTCCTCCATCATCATTGATGAAAAAAACGATTTTTGGAACAGGTATTCCTTGGTTTTGCATTTCAAGTGCCACATTCATGAAGACGTCAAAAGACTGCTCACCAATAGGTCCATTGGTATAATCGAGGTATAAGAAGTCGATGCCCGCATTAGCAAACATTTGTAAATGTCTACGCAGCACCCACGGATCGGAGTTGTGGTAATAACCATTTTCAGGTTCTGCCCAATACCAATCCTGTGCTTTGAAATCAGGGTTTCCATTCGTTCTTCTTAACTCATCCGTCATGTTTCGGATGGGGTTGGTACGTATGTAAGCGTGCCACAGCCAGTAGAACATACCTATATACTTGTCTTGTTTGACGTCACCCACTTCAGCATGAGTCGGCAATGTTCTACCAGCACCATCGGTGGCAACCCAGTCGTTGGAGTTAGCTATTAAAGACGGACTATTTTGTGCTGTTGCAGATAGCAAGAAAGCACTTAAAACGAATAACAGGGCTACTCGTTTTGTATGTGTTGGTAGTTTATTTATCATAATTGTTAGTTGTTATATCTTGTTGATTTTTGAAAGAAATGGAAGTTGAACTTGGTTTTGTCTTTAATGTACTTTTCGATGATTGAGTAGCTTGGTAGCTTACAAAAACAAAAGCAGCACAAGAAATAACTAGAATTATCATAATTCGATGAAACGTGTTTAAGATTGCATTTCCCATAATAGATAGCGGTTTTTAATAAAACATATCCCCCCTTATGATTACCCTTTCCGTTCGGTTTTAAAAAGTAACCCTCGCCCTAAAAAAAGTTAAATATAGGCTGTCATCAGAAAAGTCTAGCGCGGAACTTAGTTCCGTGATTACATTGACAAATAGATTTAAAATAGTTCCGTTGTATTTTAAAATAAAGTCACGGAACTAAGTTCCGCGCCAAGAATAGCTTGTCGTTCCGGCAGGCAGGTGTAGAGAAGAACTTCTTACCTAACACAGATCCTTCGATTCCTCAGGATGACGTCCAGTTTTATGATATTGTTTTATTAGTAGATAAAATCTTGTATTCAAAAAAAAGCGAGGTGCCTTATTAAGACACCCCGCTTTGTGATAATTAATTAACCAAACTAAGGTTTTAATACACGGTAATCAATTCATTAAATATTGCTCCGTCACCAGAAACAGATATTAAATACGTTCCCGATTTAAGTGCTGTGTTTAATTCAATAATATCACTTGGTGAAGAAGTCACTTCTTTCCAAAGCAACTGACCACTTAATGAAGTGATGGTGACATTATATTCAGCACCCGCTTTTGGTATTTTCACTTTTATGCTTTCACCCGTACTTGGGTTAGGAAAGACGCTAAAGCCTGAAAGTAATTGCTCATCAACACCTGTGACCGTTGATTCTTGAACTTTCACGTTGTTAAAGTTGACACCACCTTTCACGAAGTTTATTCGAAGAATGTGTTCGCCAGCCGGAAGATTGATTCCTTTTATGCTTACATCCTTCCATACTTGCCACCCGCCAGTAGTTGCGATTGAAAACTCTGGGATTAAAGCATTTTCATCCAAAGAAAGAGATAGTTTAGCAGTTCCTGGGTCAGAAGCCACTCTAAAGGTGAAATCATACGTTGCGGCTTTTGTTACATTTACGGTGTATTCCAACCATTCGCTATCATTTATCCAGCCTACATTATATGCTCCAGAAACATCTTCTGTTTGCTGAATATCTACCCATTCGTTGCGATATGCGGTGCCGATGTTTGTAGCATCAGAATCGAAATAACTCATACCATTGCCACCATTATCAAAATCTTCGGCTTCGATAGTACCTGGGATTTGAATAGGCGTGCCTGAATAAGGTGATTGAACGATAGCTGCATTAGCTGCACCCAAAGTGAATTTTGCTCTAGAACCAGCTCCCGTATTTTGTTGCATAAAGGTTATGATGACTCTACCCGTCCAACCAGATGGTGCTTTCGATGGTAAATCAATAGTGAAGTTAGAGAAGTTGTCTTCTTTTACCACTTCATCAGCTTGTCTGCCTGTTCCCCAAGTAATACCTGAGCCACGACCTGCGTTGTAAAGTCCACCATGGAACAAAACCGATTTTGTATAACCACTACCAGTTTGATAATCTACCCGAAGTCCTAAAAGACTGTTGGCATCTAACGCTTGAAAATTACCACTTGCTTCAATTTTTATTGGTAGTTTGTTTGGTAAACCTTCAGCCACTACTGCCGTTTGGTTGTGAGCATAATTTTCATTGCCCATACCTAACCAAGCAGCCCAATATCTACGGTCAAAATCAGCATAGTTTGATTTACCTCTATTAAAATAGTAGTAGTGTTGACGAATGTCTTTCCCTACATTTTTGAAGTTTTGCTCTGGCATGAACGTAGCAATAGATTCAGGACTTTCTAACACCAAATACACCACACCGTGTGCAGGAATGTCGCCTGACCAAGAATAGCCATTTGCTGTAACATCGTTTTTAGAATCAATTACATTAATATTCTCTGTTCCTCCGTCAAAGTAACTACCGTGTTGTTTGTCGATGCGGTATAGTTTGAAATTACCTTTTGCAAAAGGCACATTACTAAAGCTTATAGAAGTGTTTTGATTGCTCCCACTACGGTTCCACACAGCAATACAAGCACGTTTTCCATCGGTAGATGCAAATGCACCTAAGTTGTTGTTGTTTGTGTTAATCGCTCTACGGTCAATTGGCATATCACCAAATATTTTGAAAACATTATACACCGCTTTCAAGTGACCATCTTTTCTAATCATTCCATAAGAATCATCATGAAAAGTGGATTCCATAAACTGCGCCCAATGGAAAATGTTGACATCCGTTTGACGTAAGGCTTCATCGATCACATCTAAAGTACGTGGAGCAGCTTGGTAAAAATTCAACGGACTGTTAGCGTTGTTGGGTCCAACAGCATCGTTGTACCAGGTAAACTCAGTGATATGAATTTCAGCGTTAGTAAATCCCTTTGTGGTTAGCATATCTCTCACCGTGTTTAGTTCATTTGGCCACGTATTACCGTCCATATAGCTATGGAATGAATAAAAATCCATGGGTAAATTTTGTTGTTTGACAAAATTCAGAAAGTCTCCTCCAATTTCACCTAAGGCAAAAGCAGGTCCTCCGACTGTAGCGTCAGGGTCACCTTCGCGAACACCTAAAGCACCAAATTTATACATGTCGTTGTAGTAGTTTTTAAAATCGTTTAATTCTAAAAAACCTCTAAAGTTGCCAGGGAATATTCCCCATTCTTTCAAAATTTCTAAATCAGGTTCGTTATATATTTCGTGATAACCAATTCGGTAATTAGGATCTGCGGCAGCCTTTGTGCGGTAGTGTGACGCATATTGTTTGTAAATTTCTTTCCATTTGTCTCTCCAGTTTGGTATACCTTCGTTGAGGTTGAGCCAATCGTTGTTTGCCTGTAACGGTTTAGGAATATAACACCAAGCCATATAAGGGCGATTGTAGTGTTGGTTGGACATAGCAACAAACTTATCCAGTTTTGAAAAATTATATTGTAGGTTGTTCAAATCACCTGAAACCACGTGAGGATTTGAGCCCGGTGTACCGTCTTTACCAATACCAATATCCAATCGGAAAGTATTTGAGTTAAGAGGATTTATCTTATCGATATCTCTATTATAATTTTCTTCATGTGGATTGATGATACCAGCATTGTACATATGTATCTTTTTTAGCAAGGGTGGGTCAACCGCTCTGCCAAAATCCGTTTGTACTTGGGCAAAACTCATGGAGGTAATAACTCCAAAAGTGATGCAAATAGAAAGGCGTTTTATTAAAGTCATAAGTGTGTTTTTTTGGTTTGTTACTTACACTTATCTAGAATTGACAAAATGTAACCCTTGAGTTATGTTTTATTGTCTTTCTTTCTTTGGAGGATTGAGAAACACTAGGGCTTCTTATAATAAAAACCCCATCCCGATATTTCGGAATGGGGTTTCGTTAAAAAAAATGATGCTTGAGCTTATTCTACTATTTCAATCTTTGATGTGTGAGTAGCGTTGGTGTTAAACACTTTCACCAAGTAAATGCCTTTAGCCCAGTTCTCCGTATTTATTTGCTGAGCACCATCAACCGCTGTTTTACTGTAAACAACAACACCTAGCGTATTCATAATCTGAACTTTATAATCTGAACTCATTGGGTTTTTGAAAACTATATTTATTCTGTTTTTAGCAGGATTAGGATAAATTGTCATTCCATATATTTCTTCATTAACTCCGTAGTCTCCTGTAATAAGTTCATCTGACGTGAGTTTTATGTTGTCAATAATGAAGTTACCACTGCTCCCAACTATAGGGTCAACCCGAATTTGTTGTACACTACCTTTCCATCCACTAATAGTTGATAAGTCGACTGTATATTCTTGAAATCCTGAACCAGAAGGTAGTAGCGGAAATGAAATGCGTTTAGCTCCATCCCAATTCTTGTCTTCATTGGTTGTGAAAAACACTTCGCCTTCGGTAGCATTTGTTTGATTGTCTGCTCGAATAACCAAATAAGGAAATTTAGATGTAGGCGCGTTTATGTTATTGGGTGAATGAATAAAAGGATCATCTTTCGTGATGGTTAAATTCAAATTCCCTCCGTTGACAGCTCCCGTCACGTTGTTGGTCAGTGTCCAGTTTTCTAAGTCGGTAGCAAAACCCCAATTGATTTGTTTCATGAAGGCAATTCGATCAATATTGAACTGACCATTGTTTCCGATGCTTGGGTCAAGTCGTACTTGTGTGATGACACCTTTCCATTCAGCGAACTGTGATAAGTTGATGATGTAATCTTGAAAACCAGCTCCAGAACCTTGCAGAGGAAATGAGATGCGTTTAGCTCCATTCCAAACATTATCATTTTGTGTGATAAAGAAAAGTTCACCTTCGGTAGCATTGGTTAAGTTGTTTGCCCGTACATGGATGTAAGGATAGGTGGCAGCATCAGCATTTAACCCGTTTGGCGAATGCATAAATGGGTCTCCGTTTGTGACAGTCATATCTAAAACACCATTGTTAACAGCTCCTGTTAAGTTGTTTGTCAAAGCCCAACCTTCTTGATTAGTATCAAAATCCCACACCAAAGTTTGAATCCCATCACCTATATATCGGTAGTTGTAGCGTGAGTTGGGGGCTGCATCTCCGTCTACATAACAGTCGATGATGTCTCCCGTGCTGATAGTATTATCCACCCATTTGAAATCAAGGTTAAACGTTCCCGAAGAAGGAATTCCCAAAGTTTGTTTTGAAATTCGAATATGCATCTGGTTGCCAGAGTAGAAATATTCAATGTTTTGACTACTATTCCAGCTAAATCCTCCACCGGCATGTTTTTTTAAAGTAGTTGATGTAGCTGAGTTAACGGAATGATTAACAATGAAATCATAACCGTTCCAACCCGTGTTGTATTTGGCATCACTGTTAATTAACAAATTCATCCATCGTGGATCGGTGTGTGCTGTTAAGTTGTTTTTTGTTTTGACGTAGAAATAGATATACTGCCCATCTTGAGATATTTTCATAGCGTCAATATCATTTCTTCCTGTCGTGTTGGTATAAGTTAAATCACTTCCAAAACTCACGTGGTTTCTATGGGGAATATCATTGATATCATCCAAATATTCTGGACCTACCCCACTCCATTGATTAAAATCATTGTTTATCGTAATAGACTTTGCTCCAGAACCTTTTCGATACGGTCTTACACCTTTATATTTTCGGATGTTGTTGACCATTTGCATGTACATATTGTCACGGTAATCGGTTCGAAGTGGTTCTAAATCACGGCTATATTCTGCTGAAGAAAGATCAATAAAAATAGATTCTCCAGGCTGCAATTGCTTTCGTTCCATGTGTGTAACGGGTTGATGCCATTGCGGATCTTGGTATAAAAACCGTTGCGCAATCCACTCATTCCATTGGGTCAACATAATCATTGGAGGGTTTACTTGTAAAGCTCTATCCCATTGCAATTGGAAGTATTTCCCATCATTTCCAAATTGCGGAGCTTGAGTTCTATCAGCACCTGTACTTTTGCCAATAGCATATGCGCCATGAGGGTGATGTGCTGCAGAAACGCTCATTTGTTCTACCTGACCAGCTGCATTGAGACCTGGCTTTTGAGGATAATCTTCTAACCATGGCCAACGGTCTCTTCCACCTGTTTCTTTGTACCACCCCTGACTAGTCCATGCCCAGCTTTTTTTGAACTTAAAAAAATTAGCGACATCAGATCGTCCTCCAGAGTAAGAAGCTAATAAAAGTGGTTTGCCTTCCCATTGCTGAAAAAGACTTTGGTATTGAGGTTTAGTCGCAATGGTGTTGTATAGTTTTTCAACCTCAGCATTGACATCCCCATTATACATCGCCCACGATATTTGAGGGACTTTTTTACCTTCCGCTTTCATGGCAAGTAAAATATTTAAAAAACGTTCTTGAACATCTTGATAAATTTCTCCATTGGTGTTGTCAAAAAACAGGTAGTCGATACCTGCATCGGTAAACATTTGCATGTGTTTACGAATGACAAACTCATCTCTTGAGGAATAATAACCATACAACGATTCACCCCAGTGATGAAAACTTGGTGCTCCACCGTATTGTTGTTGTCCTTTTTTAATTTTGCTGATGTCATGAATATTCCATCCACCAATTTCTTGTAGCCATATATAGTAAAACATGCCCACTGTTTTACCTGATTTTGGGTTTCCTACAGAAGCATTGTCTGGAGAGGGTCTCCCCAATTCGTCAATAGCAACCCAAGTGTCTGAATGGGTGTCTCGTTGGGAAAAGCCGACTTGTATGGAAGAAAGTGTGAGAAGGATGACGAGTAATTTAGTGTAAGGTGTTTTCATACTATTTTATTACGTTTTTAAGAGTGCTATATAAATAATTGAACACTTTTTAATACCTCTTTCCTTATTATAGGTATAAGTAACCCTCATCAAATCATTTTAATCAAGAAAAACAAAAGACCAGCAGAACGCTGGCCTTTTGTGAGATTGGGGGGCAGAACATACAAACACTGCCCCTGGGAACTAAAAAATTAGTTTACAACCACTTTTTGAAAAGAAGTACCAGTTTGTGTTTTAATGGCAACCAAGTAGGTTCCTTTAGACACGAGGTTACTGATGTCTAACGTTATTTCGTTGCTATTTACACCCGATTTTTCGTAAATCACTTTTCCTTGTAAATCAGACACCGAAAGGTGCTCTATTTCTGAACCATATGATTGAATAGTTAACGTGCTGTTTGCTGGGTTAGGAAACACGTTGAGTTTAAATAATTCGTTTGATGGAAAGCCAGTAACCAACGAGTTAGGGTATAACTGTGTTTTAGAAATCACTTGTCGTGGTTGGCTTGTACTACCCCACTCTAGCTTCGCATTGGCTCCGCCTACTTCTTCAAAATATTCCATTTTAAAGGTGTATTTTTGCTCAGCTTCTAAAGTGATTTTTCCTGAATATTCTGTTCCCCAATCACCTAACCATTTGTCAATGATGAGTTGGTCATTAATCCAAAGTCGTCTTCCATTGTCCGAATTGATATAGAAAGTATAGTTTTCAGAATACAACGGTTCAATGGCTCCAGTCCAGCGAACAGAGAAATTATCGTTGTTAATAGCTGCGTCAGGTGAAGATGCCTCCCAGTTGAAGTTAATCGTTTCGTCAACCCGAGTTAGCTCTTTGGTTTCGAAGTTCATTCCATTAAAGTATTCACCCGTTAACCCTGTTCCGTTGCTTTCTTGAAAATCTTTCGTGAAAGTCATCTTGTTTATGTTAACACCACCCGTGTTGATGAACAAGGTTAACACCTGTTGACCACCTGGTAAAATAATCGTTCGCTCTACATTTTGCCATGCTTGCCATCCTGCTGTGTTTGGAATAGAGATAATACCTGTTTTGTCTATACCATCAACTTCTAAGTGAATAGCCGCAGTACCCGTTACACTAGCAACACGGAAATTAACTTTATAACGACCTCCTTTGGTCACATTTACCGTGTATTTAATCCATTCGTTAGCAGCAGTCCAGTCAACATTATAACCACCTTCACCACATATTTCTACGTCTACACCGTCATTTCTGTATTCGCTGCTTAAGTTTGCTAAGTCAGCATCTGAATAAGCAGAACCGTTTCTTCCAACATCAAAATTTTCGGCTTCAACAGTCCCTGGAATTGTGGCTGCTGTTCCTCCCCACGGAGTGTGAATGCCACCATCAGTCGAAGGACATTTGTAAGTACCACCCGTTTGAGGAGGCCCAAATACAGGGTAGTCTCCATTCCATGTAAATGCTTGCGCAAAAATAGATCTATCACCGCGTTCTTGAGCATCTTCCCAAGCACCGTCTGTGTGTGCATGATAAACGATCCAATCTTCAGTTCCGTCAGGTGATTTCACAAAACAATTATGACCTGGTCCCCACGCACCTTGCCCCTCTCTAAATACAGGAGTTGCAGATTTTGACCAAGAGGCCTTATCTGTTAAGTTGTGGTCTAAGTTAGCGGTAAGTAAACCTAGCGAGTAATATCTGGAGTGACATTGGCTAGCCGAGTAAGCAATGTGAACCGTGTTATTTTTGATTAAAAACTGAGGGCCTTCGTTTACTAAGTCATTATTTGGTTTTTTCTCCCAATCGTAGTCAGGCTGCGATAGTTTGACTGCATTTTTTAAGTGTGATGGAGAATCCATTTCACCAATGTAGATACATTGCATACCACCTTCCCATTGAGACCATGCCATATATAACTGTCCTGTAGTTGGGTGAATTAAAATATTTGGATCAATACACCACTCAGGTCTAAAATCCCATGTATTGATTGAGCCTAAGAAATGGTATGGGCCATTCCAGTTGTCGGCTTCTAACACAAACATATCTAAGTTTTGTAAACCCGGAGCACCATCCGTATCGCCACTTGCGTAGATGTACCACTTGCCGTTAATAAAATGAAGTTCTGGTGCCCAAACTGCCTCACGAATATTGTTGTCGACTGTCCAAACTTTCGTCCACCCTTCTGTAGGAGCTACACCTGGGAGTTGTCCTCGGGTACGTTCCACAGTTAAACTGTTACCATAATCTTGTTTACACCAATAGTACCAACCATCATGCTCCATCATCCAAGGGTCAGGAAAATTACCGTGGATGATGGGGTTGTTAAAGTTGCACTGTTGTGCCTCAGAGGCAGTAGGTGCTAGAAACGTAAGTAATGATAAAACACTGAATAAAGCAGTGTTTGTAATTATCACCCGAAGAGTTGTCAGCGTTTTTTTCATATCAATTAAATTATTTTTCAAGTCCTTTTGCAACCTCTTCCTTCTTGTGGGAAAGAAGTAACCCTTGCCCAGTGGTTTTTTTTAAAAATTCTTAGGGTTACTTTTTTCAAATGAAAAGAAAGGGGATGAAATAAAGTATTCTAATTATAAAAATATGAAACTAAAAAATTACTACTTTCTTGTATTACTACTCATAGCATTACCCTTTGCAGGTAATGCACAAAACTATGTCTCCATATTCTACTTCCCCATTTTTGGTGATGGTTTTGTACATCCATCTAACTTGTCTCCAACGGGTGACAACTGGATTATGCAAGGGCAACAGCCAGCGTATAGTAACACCTTCGGAACGCTCAACTATTGGGGAAAACCCTATTGGGCAGATACGCATGGTGACAAAACCATTAAAAACAATTATCGATTTTACCTCAATGGTGATTTTAATCAACCCAACCAAGACTTGCTCGACTGGCATGCTGATTTGTTAACTGATGCTGGTGTAGATTTTATTGTTTTAGATATCACAAATGATTCACAAGACTGGGGGCCTAATGGACCTTATTATATGTCGGTGAGTAAAGCGATTTGTAAAGCGTGGGAACACCGTTTAGCATTGGGACAAAAAATCCCTCAAATCGTATTTTTCTGTGCGAATTATAAAGGATTAGAAATTCTTGAAAGAGAAATTATGAATGTATACGATCCACGTTTATTTTTCAATTATGAAGGAAAAAAAATGGTTTTGGTAGCTGATCCATCAGAAGATACCGAGGTAAATGATAGAGCAAATTCAAATGACCCAGCAGAACCAACTTGGGGTATTTTCGGACGATATACGGCACGCCATTGTTGGTTTAATCCAAACGGAGCGTATTGGTCGTTCAAAGATATTCGTAAAAAAGATGAGCCGTTTCCAGCACCGTATATGCACAACGGAGAAGCAGAGCAATTGGCTGTTTCAGTAGCTGTAGCTGGGTTCGACAGAGATCAGTTGATGCCAGGAGCTTATGGTAGAGAAAATGGCTATTGGTTTAACCGATACATGGATCATGCTGAAAATATACGCCCTAAGTTTTTGTTCATTTTTTCATGGAATGAATGGGTGGCAGGCAACTGGGCAGATAACGAAGACCGAGCACAACGACCATATTTTGTCGATCAATACTTGACAGAATATAGCTCAGACATGGAGCCAATGGCTGGCGGACATGGTTTTCAATACTATGAGTTGCTACGCAAACGGGTGAGACAATACAAGAAAATGCCTTACAATCAAGCCATACAATCTGGTAATGTGTACCAACTTACAGGGCGAATGAGTCGTAAAGAATTGACCGCTGACGCAGGAAATATTGTGCAAAGTAAAGGGCTGAAAACAGATAACCAGCGGTGGTTGATTAACGCAGTTGATAATGGTTATTATACCATTGGGACAGAAAATAGTTGGCAAGTGATTGAGGTCGTAAATGCTTCGCTTGACAATGCTGCCAATGTGCAACTAGGAAACTACACAGGAGGAACACACCAACAATGGAGTATTTCATACTTGGCAGAGGGCTATTTTTCAATTGTTAACCGCCAAAGCGGAAAGTCATTTGATGTAACTAATTTCTCTTTGGATAATGGCGCTAACGTGATTCAATACGAATCGCTCACCACTGAAAACCAGCAATGGGAAATCCGTAATTTAGGATTAGCTCCGGGAACGGGTGATGGCTTAAAAGCACAATATTTCAACGGGATGAACTTCGAAACGCCAGTGCTTAATCGTATTGATCCAACCATTGATTTTAACTGGGTAGCGGGTTCGCCTGATCCAGCAATCAATGTAGATGGATTTAGTGCAGTTTGGACAGGGGAAATAGAACCGCGTTTTTCTGAGATCTATACCTTTTATATTAACTCGGACAATGGTCGCAAACTGTGGATTGACAATCAGTTAATCATCGACCGATGGACAGCCGATTGGGGAACTGTTTATAGCGGAACAATTGCCTTGTCAGCAGGAACAAAAACACACCATTCGTATGGAATACTTTGAAGACAATGGCGGAGCTGAAGCTCACTTAGAGTGGAGCAGCAACAACCAAGAAAGACAAGTGGTACCGCAAAGTCAGCTGTATGCCGCAAGTGTGGTTACTGGAGCAAATAAAGGAATTTATTCTTCCGATATTTTGGTGTATCCTAATCCAAGTAATACTCAACTAAATATTCATACGGGTAGCGAAAGCATTACTAACTATGTGATCAGTGATTTGCATGGAAAAGAAATGCTTTATGACAACACTTCGTTTATAGGCATAAAAACGATTGATATTTCCGCACTTCATGCAGGAGTTTATCTCTTGCAATTAACAGAAAACGGTCACACAACTACTCAGAAGATTATTGTTGAATAAACAAAAAGTTAGTTTTTTTCACAGGATAAAGCCGCCACAAATTTTGTGGTGGTTTTGTTGTTTTTGAGAGGTAGAACTGTAGTTTCGTAGTTAGAATTTAAATTCAAAATAATGAAAAATATAAACATCTTATTTATAGTATCAGCAGCACTTTTATGGAGCTGCTCAGGAGAAAAAAGCGAATGTGAAGTTGCTAAAAAAACAACTACAAAAAGTCAGAAAGAATTGAATAAAGACTTACCAACCATCGGTTTGTTAGCTTACGAAGGTGTTTTGATGACAGAAGTAACCGCGCCAGTAGATGTGTTTGCTAAAAAAGACACTTTAGGAAACGAAGTGTTTAATGTGATTATAATCGCTCAGACCAGTGCGCCAATCGTAACCGAAGACGGCTTAACGATTGTGCCAGATTATACCTTTGAAAACTGCCCAAAAGTGGATGTGCTTTTTGTGCCAAGTGCTTATGATATGTATGCTCAAGTTCACAATGAAAAATTGGTAGCATTTATCCAAGAAAAAAACAAAGAAGCAAAACATGTGGTTAGCAACTGCGGAGGAGCACAATTAATAGGCGCATCAGGCATAGCTGACGGAAAGAAAATTGTCACGTGGATAGGTGGCGGAAAACAACTGCAACAAGATTACCCCAACCTACTTGTACAGGATGATTCTTTAGTGAGTTTTGTTGAAGATGGAAAATTTAGTTCATCCAACGGTAACTTAGCTACTTATATCTCTTCCCTAGAATTACTAGAACAACTAACCAGTCCAGCTCATAGAAAATTTGTCGAGTCGTATCTGTACCTTGATCGGTTGCAGGATTGGAAATGATGATTAAACACAAACTCCTCGTGGTCTGACCTTCGGTACTGACCACGAGAAGTTGATTTTTTTTTGAAAGATGAAAGGTTACTCTCCCTTCACCACTTTTATCACATTTGTACTGCCATCTTCTGTCTGTAATTGAATCAGGTAAGTGCCTTTTGCGAGATTGCTTCCAAATAAGTTGGTAGTGTCAGGTTGCTCAATGTTGAGTAACTCTGTACCATAAATACTGAACACTTTCACTTGACTTAGTTTCTTAGTAGAAGTCAGTTGAAATCCGCTAGTGAACGGGTTGGGGTAGACATGTGTAGTAGAAAATTGATCGTCAGACAAAGCGGTGATAATTTCCTGAGAATACAGTTGTGATTGCGGTATTACTTCACGGTTTTGCAAGTAGGAAGACCAACTTAGTTTGCAGTTAGCACCGCCTACAGCTTCAAAATAGTCGAGCTCGATGTCGTATTTTTGCCCTGCTACCAAGTTGATTTGCCCTGAGTATTCCGTACCCCAATCGGCTAACCATTTGTCAATGATTAATTCGCCATTTATCCATAATCGTCTGCCGTTGTCAGAGTTGAGGAAGAATGTGTAGAAATCGGTGTAGCGAGGTTCTATTTGTCCTTTCCAACGAACAGAAAAATTATCATTAGTAACCGAAGGGTTTGGAGAGCCTTCTAACCAATTGAAATCAATCGTGGCATCGGTTCTGGCAAAAACTTCGGTTTCAAAATTTTGTCCGTTGAAGTAGTGTCCCGCTAAGCCATTTCCTGTTCCAGAAGTAGCGGTAGTGGTGTTTTCAAAAATGAATTTATCGACATTAAATCCATTTCTGTCATACGTAAATCGGAGAACATGTTGCCCTGCTTTCAAGTTGATTTGTGTGGTGACGGTCTGCCAAGTTTGCCAACCGCCCGTGTTTGGCGTGTTTACGATTGGTGTCTCGCTAATGCCATCCACATCGATATGAAATTTGCCTCCGTCAACCATCGAAGCCACACGTGTTTTTAGAGTGTAATTGCCTGTTTGAGTAACGTTTACCGTGTATTCTGTCCATTCACCAGTTTCAGACCAAGCGATGTTATAACCACCTTCGGTACATTCTTCCACATCCACACCTTCTAGTCGATAAGCTCCGTTTTTGTTCAACGACTCGGTGTCGTGATAAGCCAAACCTTCGCCACCTTTGTCATAATTTTCAGCTTCTACAACACCCGGAATAGTTTGAGGCGATTGGAAATAGGGTTGTTGTGTAGCACTTGACGGACATTTAATCGGTGTGTTTTGAGCATAAGGAACACCAAATTCTGCTAGACCATTGGTATTAAAAGTAAACGGCTGTAGGTGCAAGGTTCTGTTTTCCCAACCACCACCGTTCGTATTTTTTGCGTGGTAGGCAATCCAGTTTTCACCGCCATTGGGTGACGTGGTAAACGAACAATGCCCTGGGCCATAAATTCCATTCGCATCAGAACTTTGAAAGACTGGGTAATTGAGTTTTGTCCATGAGTTGGGGTTCATCAAATCACCATTTGTACAATAAACCATTCCTAAACAATAGTCTCTTGTCCAGCTGCCACTGGCAGAATAAAAGACCATTAAAGTGTTGCCATTTTTCAGAAACTGAGGCCCTTCATTGATGCCTGCTCCACGGGTTTCCCAGTCGTAAGTTGGGCGAGAAAGTTCGGTGTAGTTGCCTGTTAACGTCCATGGGTTACTCATCTTGCTGATATAAATTCGTTGGTCAGGGTTGTAGTAGGACCACGTATAATACAAACTTCCATCTTCCATCTCAATCACGTTGCCATCAATGCCTGTTTCTAAACGACCTTTATACACAAAATCGCCAAAAGGATCTTGTGAAGTGCCTTCGAGCACAAACATTTCATGTCCCTCGAAGCTGTCGTTGCGATTGCCACACACATAGATGTACCATTTTCCTTTGATATAATGAATTTCTGGAGCCCAAATCGAAAACCCAAAAGGTGAACCGCCCGGTGCTACCCACACCATTTTTTGTTCCCCTTGATAAATGTTTTCTAGCTTGTCCGACTTATAAATCGTGACATTCCACCCTGTGGTGTGACAGAAGTAATACATCCCATCTTTTTTCAACACCCAAGGATCAGGTGCATCGCCTCCTGCGGGATTGGTAAACGTACATTGTTCGTCAGCAACTTTGTTTGACGGGTAAGGCTGAGGTGTGCTTGATGGCCCTGCAACTTTTAACACATCTAATCCTCCGTTTTTGGCTTCAAACCATGCTTTGTCTACACAAATTTTTCTGTCATCGGTGTTTCCATTAATCCAGTTGACATGGTAAACTATTTCCATTCCTGAGTCATCAGGCGAGTTTACAAATGCACAGTGTCCTGTGCCGATAATGTTGTTGTCAGGGGTTTTGAAGAGGATTGGGTTTCCACCATATTTTGTCCAAGGCCCTGTCGGAGAAGTAGAAGTTGCATACGCTACACCATAGTTGGGACCTGTACCGTTTGCTGAATACACCAAATAATAAATGCCTTTGTGTTTCAACATCCAAGGAGCTTCGTTCACCACTTCCGTAACCCAAGCTTCGTCAAGTGTGACATCATTAAAACAGAGTTGAGAATTGGATATGGCAGTGAGTTCAGGGTTGATAGTTGCCACACTTATTCCTTCATAGTTGTAGTAGATATATTCTTTGCCATCATCATCCATAAAATAATGAGCGTCTATTGACCAATAGTCAGCCAATTTGCCTGGGCCATGAGTTACGAAAGGACCCAATGGCGAGTCGCTCACGGCAATGCACATGCGTAATTCGGATGAATAAAGCATATAAAATTTACCGTTTTTGGTAAATACTTCTGGTGCCCAAAAATCTTTCTTTCCCCAAATATCGGCTGCTTTTGCTGACCAACCTCTGTCTGTCCAGTTGACCAAATCGGTAGACGTGAAGACCTTAAAACCACTATCGTAATCCTGTGTGTTGGTGCAGTACAAATAGTAAACACCATTATGCTTGATGACACCAGGATCTGCTCCGTGCAACACTACCGGGTTGGTATAAGTTTGAGCTGAAGCAACAAGGCTAGCAAGAAATAGGAGTGTGATAAGAAGTTTTTTCATTAGTCAGTTTGGTGGTAAATGGGTAGTCTGATTATTTTGTATTGTCGACTTGTAATCAGCAATTATCTTGTATAACTCAAATGTTCACAACCTGGCTTGGGAGTGTAAGTAATTGTTGATTCGCTTGTTGAGTTTGAATCGAATTGACTCACTTGTGGATCAAATAAAACAACAAGCGAACACGTAAAAACGATTGCGAAGATAACGCTGTGAAGGGTTGCTAAGGTTTGATTTTTCATGGCTTGTATATTTAAGTTGAAATTGAAGTCTCTTTCCAACTCTTCCTCTTCAAAGAAAAAAAGTAACCCAAGTAGTTTAAAAAAATAAAAAATCCCTTGTGGTTTTTAACGAAGTAAAAACCACAAGGGATTAGGCTGGATGAAAAGACAGTATTTACTTAGAAATAACCACCTTTGTAGCGTAGTTAAAGTTATTACCTCGCAAATTCAATAGATAAATCCCTTGTTTCTCAGGAACTGGTATTTTTGGATTTTCTCCATTTAGCACTTGAGAATAAATCAAGTTACCCGTAGCATCGTACAAGATTGCGGTAGTGACTTCTTTCATAGTTGATAGATCTATTGAGAAATAATCACCCGCAACTGGGTTCGGATAAATTTGAATACCTGATTCAGCGAAGTTGTTTTCAGAAGCAGTAATTAATGATTTAGGGTACAACTGTGTTTTTGAAATCACTTGTCGTGGTTGGCTTGTGCTTTCCCACTCTAGTTTTGCATTGGCTCCACCTGCTTCTTCAAAGTATTCCATTTTGAAAGTATATTGTTGTCCAGCTGTTAGGGTAATTTGTCCTGAATATTCTGTTCCCCAATCAGCCAACCATTTGTCGATAATGAGTTGGTCATTGATCCATAGTTTTCGTCCATTATCAGAGTTGATGAAGAATGTATAGTTTTCAGAATATAAAGGTTCGATTGCACCAGTCCAACGCGCTGAGAAATTATCAATGTTAACAGTAGCATCAGGTGAAGTGAGTAACCAGTTGAAGTTGATCGTTTCATCCACTCGTGTGAAGACAGGAGTTTCAAAGTTCATCCCGTTAAAGTAGTTTCCTGTTAAACCTGTTCCCGTACCTAAAAGAGGAGCTCCAGCGGAAGTGAACACAAACTTGTTCATGTTCACACCGCCACTCGCTGCGTCTATGTAGTAGCGCATAACATGTGTTCCAGCTTTCAGCGTAACTTGTTTTTCAACAGATTTCCAGGCTTGGTAACCTCCTGTGTTGCTGACGGTGATTGCTCCAGTTTTGTCAACGCCATCAAATTCTAAGTGAAATTTGCAGTTGTTGTTCGGTGTTGCTACTCTAAAGCTCACGGTGTAATTTCCAGTAGTCGCTACATTTACCGTGTATTCCATCCATTCGTTATCAAATGTCCAACCTGTGTTGAATCCACCTTCCTGACAGATTTGAATGTCTACTCCATCATTTGGCCTATATTCTCCACCGTTGTTAGTTCCATCGGTATCAAAGTAAGAAACACCTTGTCCGCCTTTGTCAAAATCTTCTGTTTCGATAGTACCAGGAATTAATAAGGGAGTACCCTTGAATGGTTCTTGGGTGCCACATGACTTATTGCTCTTTGGGTCGCCAGCAGGGTATTCAATAGGTGTGTTTAACGATAACGGCACACCAAGATTTGGACTGCCGTCAGCATTCCATGTTATTTTTTGAATACGTGCACTTCTAGATCCATCACATGCTCCAGCTGGGTTGCCTACCGCATGGTAGATAAACCAATCTTCGTCACAACTAGGTGATTTAAAAAAACCATGATGTCCCGGCCCATATACATTAGCGGCATCGTTTCTTCTGAAAATGGCAGTGCGGTGTTCAATCCAGTTATTAGGGTTTAGTAAATCCGCATTTTCATCAATATAAACCATGCCTAAGGAGTAGTCAGGAGAACCACAGTTGTTTCCTGAATGAACGACCCAATATTTTCCATTGCGGTGAATGACTTCTGGGCCTTCGTTGGTGTTTCCCGAAATCGTTTCCCAAGGATCTTCAGGCGTTGTGATTTCAACGCCAGCACCACTTATTGTCCACGGGTTGCTCATCGGAGCAATCCTCATACTACCAGTTCCGTTGGTAGTATATAAGAAATAAAGTGAACCATCTGGTTTTTCTAAAATGTTCGCATCAATAGCATATATATCATTCGTTGGGTCAAAAATTCGTGCTTTGTACGTGTATGGTCCCATTGGATCTTCTCCCGCAGACTCTAACACATGGTTTCTTTGGTTGTTGCAACAAGGGCTAGCTCCTGCGGAGTAATAAAAATACCAACGATAACCGTTAGGTCCTTTCAGTCGGTGTAATTCGGGCGCCCACACGTTTTGACCAATGTTACCATCTCCACTAGAGAAAATACGAGTTTCAGGAGCTGATTTTAGATCAGCAACACTAGCCGCTTTCACGATGCCCATGTGACCTACAGTGGTGTATGTTAAGTAATAAAAACCTTTATAATAAGTCATGAAAGGATCTGCAGCACTATTTCTTACAGGGTTTTGGAAGGTTTGGCCTAGTGTAAATAAGTATGTTAGAATGGCGAAAGATAAGAGCGATAGTTTTTTCATGTGCTGATATTCTAAATTTTGGTAAGTTAAATTGAATCATAGTAGCTAAATGCAAACCAGATAAATTGACTTTAATAGATATTACTTTTTATATGTCAAATGCTCAAATCCTGGTTTAGGAGTGAGAGTTTGAGTTGTCTCGATTGTGGAGTTTGAGTTGAATTGGCTTCCTTGATGGTCAAATAAAACAACTAGCGAACAAGTAAAAACAATTACCAATATAACGCTGTGAAAGGTTGTTAAAGTTTGATTTTTCATGGCTTGTGTTTTTAAGTTGAATTAAAGTCTCTTTTCAACTCTTTCCCTCACAATAAAAAAAGTAACCCAATGAATAAAAAAATCCCTGCTTGGTCAGTACCAAAGGTAAGGCCGCACAGGGATTAGGCTGGTTGAAAGGAGACTAAGTTTTACTTTGAGATCACTAATTTGGTAGCGTAGTTAAAGTTGTTTCCTCGCAAATTTAATAGATAAATCCCTTGTTTCTCAGGAGCTGGTATTTTTGGATTTTCTCCTTCAAGCTGTTGAGAATAAATCAAGTTACCTGTAGCGTCATATAAACTTGCAGTAGCCGATTCGTTCAAGTGAGATAAATCTATTGTGAAATAATCACCTGCCACAGGGTTCGGATAAATTCTTATGCCTGATTCTAAGAAGCTATTTTCAGAAGCAGTCACCAACGAGTTAGGATACAATTGCGTTTTAGCAATCACCTGTCGGGGTTGGCTAGCACTCTCCCATTCTAGCTTCGCATTGGCTCCGCCTACTTCTTCAAAGTATTCCATTTTGAAGGTGTATTGCTGTCCAGCCTGTAAGCTGATTTGTCCTGAATACTCTGTTCCCCAATCACCTAACCATTTGTCGATAATGAGTTGATCATTAATCCAAAGGCGTCTTCCATTATCCGAATTTATGTAGAACGTATAATTTTCAGAATACAACGGTTCAATGGCTCCAGTCCAGCGAACAGAGAAATCATCGTTGTTAATAGCTGCGTCAGGTGAAGATGCCTCCCAGTTGAAGTTAATCGTTTCGTCAACCCGAGTTAGCTCTTTGGTTTCGAAGTTCATTCCGTTGAAATAGTTACCAGTAAGTCCAGTGCCAGTGCCTAAAAGTGGTGCTCCAGCGGAGGTGAACACAAACTTATTCATGTTAACACCACCACTAGCTGCATCCACATAGTAGCGCATAATATGTGTCCCTGCTTTCAGCGTCACTTGTTTTTCTACCGATGTCCAAGTTTGGTAACCACCTGTGTTGTTTACTGTGATAGCCCCTGTTTTATCTTCACCATCAAACTCTAGATGAAATTTACAGTTATCGTTCGGTGTGGCAACTCTAAAACTCACCGTGTAATTTCCTGTGGTAGCCACATTTACGGTATACTCCATCCATTCACCATCAAACGTCCAGCCCGTGTTGAAACCACCTTCCTGACAGATTTGAATGTCCACACCTTCGTTTGGTCGGAAAGCTCCACCGTTGTTTGCTCCATCGGTATCAAAGTAAGATACACCTTGCCCACCCTTGTCAAAATCTTCGGTTTCGATTGTTCCAGGAATCATAAGAGGTGTACCAGTAAATGGTGTTTGTGAAACAACGCCCATTGAGTTAAAAACATAGTCGTAACGTCTATCAGGAGCCGCATCACCATTGACGAAAATTCCGTTCATGTCGTTCAATTGCAATGGATTATCCACCCATTTGTAGTAAAACTCATTTACGCCAGTTAAGCCGACTTGGCTACGAGCAACCTTCACTTCTAACTCATTGTTTACCACACGGAAATCTGTTGTTTCAGCACCAGACCAAGCTGAACCGTTCCATTTTTTCACCGTAGTTTGTGTGGTACTGTTTACACCATAGTTGATGATGTAATCATAACCATTCCAGCCTGTGCTTTTGTTTTTATCCGAGTTGATAAGTAATAACATCCAACCAGCATCGGTATGAGCGGTAATTTTGTTTACTGTTTTAGTGTAGAAATAAATGTTTTCACTGTCGTAACTCGCTCTCGATTCTACGATGTCATTTCTACCCGTAGTGTTTACTAAGTTAGAAGAAGGGTCATAACCAGGGTGGTTTCTATGCATCACATCATTAGTAGGATCCCACTGAACAGGCAACACATTTTTCCAAGCAGCAAAATCTCCGTCAATCGCCATAGTAGCGGGCGTAGTTGCTTCTTGTGGTTTCGCCATTCCTTTGTACTTACGAATGTTTGAAACGAGTTGGTAATACATGTTGTCGGTATGACCATCTTTCATTGGCGCCATGTCACGGTTAAATTCTTCATTCAAAACATCAACAAAATGCGTGTCACCATTTTTAATTGGTCGGCCAGCATATTGTCCATCGCCTTTGTTCCAAATAAACCGTTGGGCTATCCACTCGTTCCACTGGGTCACCATAATTAGAGGAGCATCTACCTTAATGGCATAATCCCATTGCTCTTGAGCATAACGACCTTGACCGGTAAATTCAGTCTTATAATCACTATTTACAGGTGGTTGTTTTCCATTTTTGAAACTCTGACCATGAGGGTTTTCAGGGTGAAAAGCAGTCGTTACCGTCATTTGCTCAGGCACATTTCTGTCTGTGCTCCAACCATAGTCTTGTGGTGTCCAGTCCAACCACTGCCACGAGTTAGGTTTGCTTTGATCAGTTACTGCCCAGCTATATTTGATGGTGAAGAAATTTCTGGTGGTTTGATTTAAAGCAGGATCATTGAAGTTTCCAAAAATCAACGGTTTACCTTGCCATTTAAACCACAAATCGCTGTAGCTGTTTTTACTGTAGAAGTCGTTGTAGAGATTATTCATAACAGTCCCACTACTCGAATTGGTCATAAAGGCAATCTGTGGTGTTTGAATACCTTCAGCACGCATTTGTCTCGAAATTTCACACAACTTGTTTACGGTTTCTAAGTAGGTTACCGCATTGGTCACATCAAAGAAAATAAAGTCAACTTTGGCATTGCTAAACATTTGTAAATCACGTCTGATAACCCACGGATCCGTAGATCGGAAGTAACCATATTCAGGTTCACCCCAAAAATGGAATTGATTAACAGGGCCATAAGAACCTTGTCCTTTCAATACCTTAGTGATGTCGTATACTTTGTCACCATGGTAACCTTGCCAGATGTAATAAAAAATACCTACCACACGGTTTGGGCGTAAGTCACCCACGTCTTTGTGAGTAGGTAATGTTCTTCCGATGCCATCGGTTGCTACCCAATTATCGCTCAACGATTGGTTTTGGGCGAATATGGGTACAGCTTGAAGAATGAAAAGAACGGATGCGAGTAGTAGATTTTTCATACGTGTATTTGGTTTATTTTTGAATGCTTATTTTTTGGGTGTAGTAAATATTATTTGTTTCTATTTTTAAGAAATACATGCCGTTTTTAACACCGTTGAGGTCTAAAGACAGTTGATTGCTACCCGAGTTTTTTTGAGAGAAAAGACTGTTTCCATTTACATCAACTAACTCAACATAATCGATCGTGCTTTCTGGTAAAGTGATGGAAACAATATTTTGAGCAGGGTTGGGATAGATGCTAATTAGCTTACTCAGTTCTTCCCCAGAAAACCCTGATACAATATCTTTCGGGTAAAGTTGAGTAGTTGACACAACCTCTCGTGCTTGTGTAGCACTTTGCCACTCTAACTTAGCGGCAGCACCACCGATTTCTTCGTAATATTCCATTTTAAACGAATACTTTTGACCAGCTTGCAAGGTGATTTGCCCCGTATATTCGGTTCCCCAATCACTAATCCATTTATCTATAATTAATTGGTCGTTGATCCACAACCTTCTACCATTATCAGAGTTGATGGCAAATGTGTAAGTTTCGCTGAAAAGTGGTTGTATTTCACCTTCCCAGCGTACTGAAAAACCATCTATCGGAAGTGCCGCATCAGGTGAACCAACACCCCAGTTAAAGTCAATGGTTTTGTCCGTTCGGCTGAATACTGATGTTTCGAAGTTCATACCTGAGAAATAATTTCCAGTAAGACCTGTACCATCGCCAAGGTTGAGGTTTTGGGTTTTTGTAAAAGTTAGTTTGTTGGCATTTAAACCGTTGGATTCTACAAAAAGCAGGGTGATGATGTGTTTTCCAGAAGTAAGAAATAGCTCCGATGAAACATCTTGCCAGTTTTGCCATCCGCCAGTGTTGGGTACATTGATAATTCCTGTTCGGTCGTGCCCGTCTACTTTGATAAGTATTTTGTTACCATCCACAGGTGTCGCTAGGCGAGCATCCATTTTGTAAATAGCCGTTTCAGCAATGTTTACCGTGTAGCTCAACCACTCGCCAGAAGCGGTAAAGTCAATGTTAAAACCACCTTCGGTACAAACTTCTATGTCTACATCTTCACCTTCGTAGGTTCTGTATTGGCTAGAGTTGTTACCAATATTGTCATCAAAATAAGCCGTTGCTTGCCCACCTTTATCGAAGTTTTCACATTCGATAACGCCAGGAATAGCTTGCGGAACACCCAAATAAGGGATTTGTCGCTCATAGCTAATCAGGTTTTGATCCATCACTGACCGTACTGCATTTGCAAAACGATGACCGAGTCCTTGCATTCCTATCGTTTGGTAGTGAATGCCGTCTGTTTCTAAACCACGGGTGTCAAAAGTAATAATGTTAGGGTCTTCGTTAGCAATTTTTACTTGAGCATTTCTTATCCAATCGCTATACATCCAAGTTGGTTGCACATCTATCATTCCGATGGCAATCGGTAAGTTGGGTAATGCCAAATCACGTCTTACATCTTGCACAAAGTTTCTTAGGTTTTTTTCATACTCGATAGAAAGGTTGCCATCCACCGCATCAGACTCACCTTGCATCCAAGTTAATGCGACCACATTCACAGTGTAAGTCAATGCCAAATAACCAAGATCTCTGCGACAAACATCTATGAAACCGTTGTACAAAGGACCGGTATTTCCTCCCGAAGAAGGTGGTCGCCAGTTGATGCCTAAGTTTGTGCCACCCCAAGCACATTTAATAATTGCCGATTCTTGTAAGTTGAGTGCGTTGTTAAAATCACGGCTAAAGGTGACTTCGTTGCCATACCACTCATCGCGAATGCTTAATCCGGGACGCACAAATCCCCAACCGTGGCTGGCTTCACCCGAAACAATAATTCTGGTAGGAGTATATTCTTTTTTTAGGTTGTCAGACAAATTACCAGCAGGGCTGTTGACTGGTGCAAAGCCCACCATGTTACTTTGTCCGCCCATCAACACAACGTTCAGCGTAGGTTTTTGACCAGCTACGTTTTTGTCTTTAATAAATTGAATTTGATTGTAGTTGTATTCTGCAAAACCAGCAATTCGTAGCGTTAACACATGAGTTCCTTTCGTTAAGTTGATGCCATTAGCATTGCTTACACCATACAAATGCCAATCGCCCGTTGGTACCAAAGCAAAACCATTGATGGGGTTGCCATCTATCAACATATCCAACCTTCGAGAAGGGTCGTTGTTGATGCTGGTGGAGTATGTTAACTGAGCATTATAAATGCCCGTTTCTGTAACCTCTACGGTGTAGTTTGTCCATTCTCCTACATTAGTAAACCCAAGAGTAGACGGATATATAGGACTATTTACCACACCCACACCCGTATTACTTCTTAAACAATCAAACCCTCTAACTCCAGGACAAAAACTATTGACCTGACCCATGTCATGATAAGCAACTCCTTCACCACCTTCATCGAACCAAGCTGGGTCAATAACGCCAGGAATAGTTTGGAGAATGCCTTGATGCGCCTTGTTTACTTGTGCCGATACATTGATGTATAATAGCACAGTTAAGGGAAAGAGTAATAGCTTGATAATCTGAAGATTGTTTGTTTTCATCTATTTGAGTTTCTCGGTTTTACTCCTTCACTTTCTTGTTTCTAAGAAAAAGTAACCCTTGCAGAAAAAAATAAAGTTTTTTGATTTTCTATTATTTGCTTATCGCTGAAGATAATTGTGCTCGTAGTTTTAGAAGGATTGTGTCAAACTATTTTTTGTTTAAAAGCTACTTTTTTATACACACAAGGCTAGCTGGGACTATAGTGAAAGTAATTGACACGCTAGTTAAACTGTGTGCCATATTTAAAAATTAAGTTACGGTAACGACTTATAAGTAACTGTAATTCATTTTGTTGTTTAATTAATTGAAATGGGTAGGGTTACTTTTCAAACTATTAACGAAAGGGTACAAAACAAAGCTTGACGATCATGGGAAACACATACAAAACTCTACTTACTTACTGGTTGCTATTTATACTAAACCTAGGTACAGCATTTTTTGCAACAGCTCAACGAGGAAAAGATGGTGCAATGACAGTAACTGCTGCCAACACGGTAGTGAACCAGCTAGCAACATCCATCACTGCAAATGGAAATTCTGGAAATAATTTTATCGATGTAGATAACACTTTAGGACTTGCTCCAGGCGATTTAGTTCTAATTATTCAACATCAAGGAGTTGCAATCAACACGGCTAACGATGTCAATTTTGGTGCAATAACAGATTATCGCAATGCGGGAAATAATGAACTGAAAGAGGTGCTTTCTGTAGCAGGTGGTCGCATCAATTTTACAAGTCCTTTAACCAATAATTATTCCTTTGAAGTAAATGCCGCAGGGCCATTTGGTAATGTAAACACCTATGCAGGTACTCAGGTGATAAAAGTTCCCAGATATACCACATTAACAGTGAACGGAGGTGCTTCCATCACTGCAAACGCTTGGAATGGAAGAACTGGAGGAGTAGTCGCGATAGAGGTTTTAGGAAATGTAGTAATAAATGGAACCATAGATGTTTCGTCAAAAGGATTTAGAGGCGGTAAATCAGAAAATGGATCTAATTTTAATACAGATCCACCAAGGGTTCGAGAAAATAATGTTCAATGGGGAGGAAACAAAGGAGAAGGCATTGCAGGATATGATGAAGGAGCAAATAATGCCTATTCAGCATATGGTAAATATGGTATTGGGCCAGTCGCCAATGGCGGTGGCGGTGGTGGAAACCACAACTCTGGAGGTGGTGGTGGAGCCAATGCGGGTGTAGGTGCGTGGAACGGAAAAGGTATTCCTGATCGAGGACCGGGGAATTCATACGATGCTGCTTGGAATTTAGAGTCAGCTGGACTTGCTACAAATAACTCTGTTGGAGGAGGTACCGGAGGTTATTCTTTTTCAAACAACGACAACAACCCTAAAGTTATGGGGCCTAACAATGGAGCTTGGGGAGGACGAGATAGAAAAAATAACGGTGGTCTTGGCGGTAGAACGCTAGACTATTCAGGCGACCGAATTTTCTTCGGTGGCGGTGGTGGATCTGGCGATGCTAATGATGGTTGCGGTGTACCTGGAGGTATCGGAGGGGGTTTAATTTATCTTAAAAGTTATGGGGCTGTTTCGGGCGGTGGAAGAGTTACTGCAAATGGAGATACACCTCCGGGATACCCTGTTGGTTGTGCTCATAGAAATGATGCTGGTTCAGGTGGTGGTGGTGGTGGCGCTATTGTTATCAATGCAAAAGGCGCAATTACAGGTGTAACCACTGAAGCAACTGGTGGAAAAGGTAGTGATCAACGAATTCGTGGTTTTGGCCCTCCCGGACAACCTAATGAAACAGAAGGACCTGGTGGTGGCGGAAGTGGTGGTTATATCGCGACTTCTTCGGCAACTATTACTCGAAATGTTTCAGGAGGAAATAATGGTATTACCGATGTAAATAATCAAATCGGAAGAGACTTCCCACCAAACGGAGCTACTCGAGGAGCGGCTGGAGTAACAAGTGCTGTTTCCAATTTTGAAATTGTTGCTGATGGACTAACTGAATGTGCTGGTGAAGTCGTGACACTTACTGCTAACATCATCGGTACTCAACCTGCTGGAACAGTTGTTCAGTGGTATAGTGGAACTACTTATCCTGGTAGTGCCAAATTGGTACACACGGGAGCCACATTTCAACCTACTGTAGGCACAAGTGATTCCTTATATTTTGTGCAATTAGTACCGAGTGCTAGTTACCGAGACACGGCTTTAGTGAAAACAAAATCGTGTGTATTTGAATTGGCAGTTAGTGCCGATACCATTTGTAAAGGAGATGCTGCTTCTATCACTGGAACAGTGACTGGTGGTGTACCACCGTTTAAATACGAATGGAGTGAAAGCACCATAGTAAACAATTCAAATAATCAAACAAGTACAATTACTCCAAGTCCAACGGTTACAACTACTTACACCTTAAATGTAACAGATAATACGAATCAAACTATTTCTGCAAGTGGCACGGTGGTAGTTTTGTCACCAACCTTAGCAGCTTTTCCTGATACGTGCCTATCTGTCCCTACTTTTGCTTTAACGGGCGGTTTGCCACTAAATGGTGTATATACTGGAATAGGTGTAACCGCGGGGAATTTTAATCCGACAACTGCTGGGGCAGGAAATCATACGATTACTTACACGCAAACTTTAGGAACAAAAAGTTGTGCTGCGACAAATACTATTAGAGTAAAACCACAACCAACACCTCAGATAGTACCCCAAGACCCTGGTTGCAGTGGTACAGATGGGCAATTAAAAATTCATGGATTAGCAGCAGCTAGTTATTCTATAGTTTATAATGGTATTACAGCGAGAAATTTCACGCTTTCAGGAGTAACTGATACGGCACGTTTCGCCAACCTTGGCGGAGGTAATTATGACAATATTGTAGTCACTCGAAATGGTTGTTCGGCTACCGTAGCTAATCAAACACTCACGGCTCCGCCAGTACCAAACCCGTCAATAGTAAAGAAAAACCCTACTTGTGATGGCTCCGATGGAGAACTCTATATTTTAAACTTAAAAGCTGATAATTATTTGGTACGCTACAATGCAGTTCCAAACACGGCTTATACTGTAGCGAATTTAGGCGATACCTTAAAAATAACAGGTTTAACAGCAGATACTTATACTAATATTGTTGTAACACAAGGGAAATGTAAGGCTGTGTTAGCAACTCAAACCTTGATAAATCCAGCTCCCTTGGTAATAACCACTACGGTGAAACCAATTGCTAATTGTGGTGAAAATGGAACAATCATAATCAGTGGTTTAGAAGCAAATTCGCTTTATAGTTTAACTTACAATGACCCGACTGCTAAAGGGCCTTTTAACCGCACTACCAATGCACAAGGTGAAATCGAAGAGTCGGTGCCCGCGGGTACTTATACTGATATTAAAATTACTAAAGGAATCTGCGAAAGTAATTTGAGACAAGAAACATTAGCCGTTACGGTTGTGCCTTCTGTTTCTATAACTCCTACCATAGTGGAAGTATGTAAAGGGGATAATGTGAGTTTTATAGCTACATCTGAAAACGGTGGAACTATGCCAACATACGCCTGGAAGGTGAATGGACAAGTTCCGGCAGGAAGTAGTAATACAGCTAACTTTTCTACCACTACCCTGAACAATGGAGACAGAGTTTCTGTCACGTTAGCCTCTAGTTCTGCTTGTGCAGTTCCAGCCACAGCTAATTCTAACGAAGTAGTGGCGACAGTTTACGATGTTCCTGTAGCCGATATTACTGGTGAAACATCTATCTGTAAAGGTGAAAAAGCAACTTTTACAGCCATAGGCGGAACAACTGGTTCAGTGTACGAGTGGTTTAGAAATGGAAGTAAATTTTCTAATCAACCAATAGTTCAAGTAGATGAAGCAAGTGAATACCGTGTGAAAATTACCAACGGAGGAATGTGTTCTGATCAAACTAATACCATTCTACAAGTAATTTCTATAGAGGTAAATGCAGGAGAAGACAGAGACATCAGAGTAAAAGAACAAACTGCGGCTATACCAATGGAAGGATTTTCAAATGGTCAAAACCCAACTTGGTCACCAGCTTATCTTTTTGATAATCCTATTGGAGTAAATGCAATCGCAAACTTAGGAATTGATACTTATTCCTTCACGCTATCAGACAGCATAGGTAAATGTAAAGCCGAAGATGAAGTGAAAATTAGACTTAGAGGTCCAATTTGGATTCCTAATGCAATCAGCCCTAATGATGACGGCAGCAACGATGTATGGATTATTAAAGGACTTGAAGGGTATGATGAGTACACCGTGAAAGTGTATAACCGTTATGGAGACAAAGTATTCGAGTCAAAAGACGTGTATACTCCTTGGGATGGATATAACAATGGTACTCCGTTGCCAGTTGCCACTTACTATTATGTAGTGGATGTAAAAGGTGATGACACTTACCAAGGGTCATTAACTATAATGAGATAATCAGGTTTGTTGGATTTAAATTATAAAATCATGAAAAAAATATTACTTATAACTGGATGGTTTTTGTTCTTGTGCACAAGCGTGTTTGCACAACAACGCCCACAATTCAGCCAATACATGATGAATCAGTTTGTGCTGAACCCTGCTGTAGCGGGTACAGAAGATTTCCTAAATATCCGCGCTGGTTATCGCAACCAATGGGCCGGTATGGAAGGTGCTCCTAAAACATTCTATTTAACAGCTAATGCACCTATTGGCAAACCAATGCACACACCATTGGGCGATAGTAAAATAGCTCACCACAACTGGCATGGTGTAGGTGCAAACGTATATAGTGATGCAACTGGAGCCATTCGAAAGTCAGGGGCATTAATGGCTTATTCTTACAATATGGCATTGGTAAAACATGTTCGAGTCTCGTTTGGAGCTTTTTTCGGATTTCAACAATTTTCATTGGATGGCAAAAATTTTCGCCTTACCGATGAGCAAGATAATTTGTTAAACGGTAATAAAAGTATTATGAAACCTGATGCAACACTAGGCATCTGGGTTTACAATAAAAATTTCTATTATGGACTTTCAGTACAGCAGTTGTTTAGTTCACCGATAGGCTTTAGTGGGTTAGACGAAACGACATCTAATACAAAAGACCCAGGGAGATTGAATAATCATGTTTTTACCACTGCAGGAGTAAACCTACCAATCGCTAGTGACTATGATTTTATTCCTTCGGTGATGGTGAAATTTGTGAACCCAGCTCCTGTGTCAGTGGACTTGAATGGAAAAATCAATTACAAAAAAGGACAAATTTGGGTAGGTGCTTCTTACAGAAGTTTTAATTCTGTAGTGGCAATGGCAGGTGTGACTTTGATGGGCGGACAACTACCAATCAGTTATAGTTATGATTTTACACATAATGCCTTGATGCCTTTTAACACGGGCACTCACGAAATAGTGGTAGGCTTCCGTTGGCCGCCAGATCCAAAAGTACCTTGCCCAAGTACGTTTTGGCATTGATATAAATATAACAGAATGAGTAGCCTGATTTAGCGGGTACTTGTTCTTTTTTTCTTGTTTTCACCCAATTCATCTCATAATTTCTTTCAACTCCTGATACTATGAAAAAGCTATTTACAATTTTAATAATTGGTTTTGCTGTAAGCGTATTTGCTCAACAAACCACAAAATCTATCCCTATTGAATGGACAGGTTCTGTAGGAACCGATATACTTGGGCGGGAATTGCCTACTTGGGCAGAAGCGGGTCCTGAGAGGAATGAGAAATGGTTCGGGATTTTGTTTAGCCCATTTCCTGCATGGAGCAACAGAATTGGCGAGCATTACGATGTCTACAAATACCTTCAGTCACATCCGTATGAGCGGAGGTTTGAACACGACCCCGCTGGCGAAGTTGTCTTCCCAAACTGGACATGGGCAGAACCGTGGTGTGGCTATTATCATGGTGCTGATCCATGGGTGATCCGCAAGCAATTAATAGATATGGGAACCATCGGTATTGATTATGTCTATTGGGATTTCACCAATGCAGCCTCTGGTTGGAACAACTATAGCCTCGACAATAGTGAAAATTGGGATGTACTAAAACAATACCTTGAAATAGGTATGGAGCTACAAAAAGAAGGTGTGAATGTACCTCGTATTTCGTTGTATTTGGGAACTGAATTAGAAAAAGCAACGGAGTTTTGTTACAAGAAAATCTACAAAGATCATAAGTATGACGACATGATTTTCTATTACCGAGGCAAGCCGTTAATTCATGTGTTGTCGGCAGTAAATTGGACAATGCCAAGCAACACGCCTGGTTTTAAAAATGGTGTGACACACGATATTGATCCAGCTAAGTATAGCAGCCCACCTGTGGCACAACAAATAAAAGATTTTTTCACGTTTCGACAAACGTGGGATTGGCGCACCACCCTTCAGGATTCCATCGATTATTCCCATGCGTGGAACAGTTATGGTAATTTTCCAGCTTATGATGCCGAAGGAAAATTAGAATGTGTTGGAACTTCTAAAGCTATTGGAGCCCCATCAGGTGATGGCAGTATGCATCAAAAAGGCGTGTCTTGTGTAGAAGGATACAACACCGATATTTCAAACTATAATTCCCTATGGCATACACCAGTTGTTGACAAAGGATTGCGAAATGAAAGGGATTGGATAAAGGCTCATAAGATTGACCCTCCAATCGTGCTTTCGCAACGCTACAATGAATGGTATGCTGCCGTTTGGGCTGATAAAAACATGAACTGGCTGGGAACAAACAATAATACCGCAAATGGTGAAGGAAATTTTACTGATTTGTTTAATCCTGAGTTTACCAGTGACTTAGAACCCATGAAGGATTTATACAAAGACAATTACTTTTGGCAAAATGCTGGGCATCTACGCCTGCATAAAGGAGTTGCTCGACCAGAATTGCCCACCGGCCCAACCAACGTGGCTATTGATGGTAGCTTCGGTGAATGGTCAGCAGTAAAGCCTGTTTTCATCGATGCCTCAAATGACATATCGGTTAGAGATTTTAGAGGTAATCCAAACTTTATTGAAGGAACAAGAACGCCACTTTGGTACAAAAACACCACAGCACGTAACGATATCATCGAATCACGTGTAGCCTACAATAGCACCGATGTGTTTATGTATGTGAAAACCAAAGCAGCTTTATCACCATCAACTGGTCAACAATGGATGGTTTTATTCATCAATTCCGATCGCAGAAGAAATTCAGGTTGGGAAGGTTATGACCTACGGGTAAACTACCAACGCACAGGCAGCGATTGCACAATTGATAAATATGAAAATGGTAAGTGGATCAATTTTGCAAACGGTACGTTCAGAACGGCAAACAATGAGTTGGAGTTATCCATCCCTCGATCTGCTTTGGGTTTAAACCAAACAAAACTCGCTTTTGATTTTAAGTGGAGCGACAACTGCCTTTCTGCAAACCCAACCGCGATGGACTTCTGGGAAAATGGCGATGCTGCCCCACAAACACGACTCAATTATCGGTTTTCAGAAACACAAGATCCTGTAGCATTTGGCGGTGTAGCGCAGAACTTACCAGGAATAGTTGAAGCAGAAAATTTCAACAATGGTGTGGAAGGAACTGCCTTTCATGATAACACGTCAACACACTTAGGTTGGGCACATAACTATCGTTATCCAAATGATGCGGTCGATATGGATTATATAGGTAATGAAGGGATATCCGTAGGAAACACGTCATCAGGAGAATGGCTTGCTTATAATGTATATGCTGCGTTAGATATGGATTATACGCCCGTAGTTTACGCTTCTTCAGAAGGAAACAACGGTGCTTTTCACATAGAAATAGATGGCAAAGACAAAACTGGTCAATTACAAATTCCTTCCACCAATGGTGAATTTAAGGAGTTCGTTTTTACCGCAAAAAAGATCCATTTAACACAGGACACATATACCATAAAAATAGTTTTTGATGGTTCTTTTAATTTGGATGCTTGGGGACTTACCAAAACCTGTGACATCGCCCAAGTAGCATCAAAAGTACTGCAAATACCGGGTGTAATCGAAGCTGAAGATTTTGATAACGGTTGTGAAGGCGAAGCATACTACGATAGTGACGCAACCAATCATGGCGGTCAATACCGCACGAATACAGGCGTAGACATTGAAGTTTGCAACGAAGGTGGTTTTGATATCGGTTGGGTAGAAACAGGCGAATGGTTGGAGTACACTGTAAATGTGTTGGCTACAGATAATTATAAAATGGCTGTTCGTTATGCCTCATCCAATTCCGATGGAATCATTCATGTGGAAGTAGATGGAAAAGATAAAACAGGGTTGCTGACCGTTCCTTCCACGGGTGGTTTACAAACTTGGGGCGATGTAAATAAAACGTTTTCAATCGGTGCTGGTGAACATGTCATACGGTTGTTTTTTGACAAAGCCATGGGGTCGCTCAATATTAACAATATCACCTTTACAGCAGCCGGTGGCGAAGTTACTGGAGTTGGTACAGGGTTGTTAGGGAATTATTTTCAAGACAACTATGCATTTAACCTAACGGACTGGAACCAATCAGCAACAGAGGTGGGTGCATGGAATCCTCCAACAAATATTTCGTGGTTCTCAGCACCAAAAGCGACACGATTAGATAAAACAATCAATATCGAACGAGGAGGTTTGGATGCTTTCTTAACGGGATTAAGTGGTTTAGACAAAACAAAACCAGTATCAGTAAAGTGGTCTGGTTTTATAGAGCCGTTGTACGAAGGTACTTGCACCTTCTATTTATCAGGAGCCGATGGGTTACGATTAAAAATAGACAATCAAAGTGTGATTGGGGATTTCTCTAACACCGACCCAAGCTGGGTGGTAAGACCTTACTTAGCAACCAATACCGAGTTTCTACCGCTTACGGGCACATTTGAGGTAAGTACCAATCAAATCAATGCAAAACTTCCGATTGAGGTAGATTTCTATTCCATCGGTATAACTGAATGGAGCGATTTGAAAGAGCGAGGCATAAAACTGGAATGGGAAAGCAGTAACCAACAAAGAGAAATCATTCCGCAAACACAGTTATATTCAGATGATATTCTTACAGGTGTAAATGCTGTAGATGTAACTTCTGCTATAAGCATCTACCCCAACCCAGCAAGCAATCAGTTTGTGATAAACAGTGGTCAGTTGCTAATTGAAGAAATTAAAATTATTGATATGCAGGGTAGAATAATATATCAAAACAACACACCTCTTATAGGCTCAACAACCATTTCTGTTAGTGATATTGCAAAGGGTATCTACTATTTAAATTTAAAAGGAGACAGTTTTTTGGAAACAAAAAAGATTGTAGTCCAATAACTATTGTCTCTAATTAATAAACTGTTTAAAATTAAAACAAAGCCTACTATTAGAAACTACGATGTATAAACTTTTAATAGTAGGCTTTTTATTAACACCTGAATTCAAGTAATAAGTGCAAGAATATCAGGTAAAAGTAGCGTGTGAATTTACGCCATGAACATTACAAAGCGATTAAGTAATTGATGTTAAAACCCTAATTATAAAATAATAAGTTGATGACGAAAATTCTAAAATATTTTATAATTATATTCCTAACATTTGGAACAATACCCAATTCATTTTCACAATGCGGTACAACGGGTATGTGGTTCAGCACATGGTATATCATGAATGGTCATTACACTTGGATTACTGGGCACGGTAGCGGTTCAAATAATCAATTTTTAGCAGATGTGAATGGCGATGGCAAATCAGATGCTGTGGTTTATTTTGGAAGTTCAGGTGAGTGGTATGTATCTATTTCTAATGGAAGTACCTTTAATAATTATTCTCGGTGGATAGCAGGTCATGGTATTGGCTCAAATCAACAGTTTTTAGCTGATTTTTCGGGCGATGGCAAAGCAGACGCGCTGGTATATTCTAATTCAGGAGCCGTATATGTATCTACTTCTAGTGGCATTGGGTTTAATGGTTATTCACAATGGGCATCAAACATTGGTGTTGGTGCAACTAAGATGATGGCTGCCGATGTTAATGGGGATGGCAAAACGGACCTTATTGCTTACAATAATGGAACATGGACAGTCGCTCTTTCCAATGGAAGTTCATTCAATACCCCAGTTACTTGGATAACTGGTCATGGATCAGGTTCCAACGCGCAATATATGGGCGACTTTGATGGCGATGGCAAAGCAGATGCGCTGGTAGTTTTTTCTTCTGGCGCGGGCTATGTGGCAACCTCCAATGGGAATGGCTTCAACGGATATTCTCAATGGAGTTCAAGTAATTTAACTGCTGCAACTTCTGTTTTAATTGGCGATATTAATAATGATACGGTGGATGATATAGTTTTTTACTCAAGTAATGGAAATTGGAATGTTTCATATACCTCAAATGGATCATTTGGTGCACAGCAGACGTGGAAGACAAGTGATGGAGCGAATGCCACCAATGTATTTTTAGGCGACCCGATAGGTGAAGATAAAAAAGCAACTGTATCTTTTTTAAATGGCACATGGTATATATTACCCAACAGTAGTGATTACAAAGAACCGTTTTATTGGAACCTTTGGGATACTTGGAATATCAAATACCGGCCTTACACGCTGGGTACATATCGGCAATATGATAGCGGTGATACATTGGTTATTCAAGACCAATTATCGCAACTCACTTCTGCCAATGTTGATTATCTGCTGATAGATGAAACCAATAATATATACGTAAATCAAAGAACAATTTTTAACCGAGCAATGACAGTGGCTCATGAAATCAAGAAATGGAATGAAAATCTTGCCAACCGACCAATACGATATGCCTTTGCCATAGGAGGAATTCAGTTTAGTGGAGATCCGAATTCGATTGAATATGAGGCAAAAGAAATTTGGGAGAACGTGGTGAATAATGCCGATGTTGGCGGAACCAATACGTATCAAATGCTTGATGGAAAACCCTTGCTGGTATGTTATTATGGTCAACAAGCTTACCTCGATGCATGGAATGAGTTGAGTAGCCATCCATGGTCGCAAAAATTCACCATGCGCTGGTGCAATGGTTCCAACCCTTCAACTCCTGGTTTATATGGATGGGGAATACCAAATGGTTCTATCAATAGCTCTAATTTAATGGAAGTGATGCCTGGCTGGAATAATCATCAAGGTGCTTTTGTATCACGCACCTATAATGGGGTTGAGGGCGACTTTTACCGCAAGTTATGCTGGGACAGGGTAAATGCACAAATGCCCGATCAAATAATTATTAATTCATTTAATGAATTTGCTGAAGAAACGGGTATGCAAACAACCAATACAGATTTATTATCTGGTACTTCAGAGAAATGGAGTTCGCCTAATTTTTATTGGAATATGACAGCCAATTATATCAGTCAATATAAGGTGGCTAAAGGATGTCCAACACCATCGGTAAGTTTTACGGCTGATAAAATCTTTTCTGAGACTCCAACAAATATCCAGTTTACGCAGCATGCAACAAACGGCATCAACTATCAATGGAGTTTTGGAGATGGTAGTTATTCCATTGATGCCAATCCTTTACATTATTATACTTCTAATGGAACATATACTGTTACCCTCAAAGTTACTGGAACGGGTAGTTCTGATACTTTTACTCAAACAGATTATATTACTATTGGATGCACCAATCCTACCATTACTCCTAATATTCAAGTAAATGGAGGAAACTGGACACAAGCCACTACAGCCACCTTATGTGTAGGGGGGCATGTAAGTATAGGCCCGCAACCTATTGCAAATACATGGAGCTGGACGGGTCCGAATAATTTCACATCTAATGTTCGACAGATAGATTTAACCAATCTGCAAGCCAATCAATCTGGTACGTATACCGCTAATTACACAGATGCAAATAGATGCTCTGCTCAGATTGATTTCGACATTCTTGTGGACATATGTACTGGGGTCTCTTCTTTGACAAATGGGAGTATCAGCATCTACCCCAACCCTACCACTAATCAAATTACAGTAAACAGTGGGGAATCATCAGTCAATCAAATTCAAATCAGTGATGTGCAAGGAAAAGTGGTTTACCAAAGCAATGAGTCATTTATAGGAAATAAAACCATTGATGTAAGCCATTTAGCCAAGGGGTTACATTTAATAAAAATAAGTGGAGCCAGTCAATCATTTTTGCAAAAAATAGTGGTGGAATAAGGTAAATAACAAAAATAACCTCGACAATGATGAGATAAAAAAACTCCTACCCAGTTTCTAAAAACCGAGTAGGACTTTGACTTATTTGAAGGACTATTTTTTTACTTCTTCACCAACTTCACCACTTTTGACTCACCATTTTCATAGCCTATTTTTACTAAATAAATCCCTTCATTTAGGTCTTGTCCAAAATGAATATCATTACCCGTTGGTGACACTGTTTCCATAGCAATACCAAGCATATTCATTACTTCTATGTTAGCAATTGGTCGTTGCGATTGAATATGAAATTCGTCAGTACTTGGGTTAGGGAATATTTCTAATCCATAAGTGTCTAGACTGCTAACTCCAGTAACGACTGAATTTAAAGAGATGTAGTCAATAAAATACCAACCCCATCCACCACCGATACTGAGAGTGTTTGCACCTTCTTTCAGGGTGATTTGTCCCGCATTAAAAGCTGTAAAGTTATTACCTGACACAGGAAATATAGGAGAAGTTGTAGCTCCATTGATAGTTATATCAACACCCTTTTCGCTAAACGGAGAAGTATAATGAATGACTAAATTATACGCACCTGCGGTGGCATTAAAGTTAAAGATGATGTTGTCATTAGGTTCATCAAAACCTTCTACATAACCAGTTCCAGAATACCCACCAGTGGTAGTAGCTTCGTTTACACCATTTAAAATAGCTTTTTCAGCCTCCATCCAGCTGATGTCTGTGAAGGTGCCACCACCACAATAAGTTGTCCAGTCGGGTAGTTCATCTCTAGTAATTACTTTTTCATCGTTAAATACGCTTGTCAACAAGTCTTGAGGTTGATTAAACAAATAATCACCACCCCAAAGAGCAAAAAAAGACCACCATGTACCTTGGTAGTGAATGTCATCTGTTGGCAAAGGGAGTTTATCCGACTCCGACAATGAAACTAGTTTTCTACCGCTAAACACATCTTGAAATTGTTGCCATTGTGGTGCTAATGAACTGTTGTAAATATCCAGACCAATCATGTCTACTTTATCATCACCCGGATACCAGTTCATGTCGGTATCACCTGTATACACCCAAATTAAGTTGTGTAGGTTGTGGTGGTAGGTTAATCTGTCAAATAGAATATTCCACAACTCTTTAAAAGGTCCAGCACCTTTTGCTCCCCACCAAAACCAGCCGCCATGGGCTTCATGTAGCGGTCTCCAAAGCACAGGAATATTAGCATCGCTTAGTTTTTTCAGTTCAACCGCTATCGCATCGATGTCATATATAATCCGCTGGTAATCGTAACCGTTTTTATCTGCCAAAGCAGCAGCCAGGTCAAATGTAGACGCGTCTGTATAAAACCCTCGCCACCAAAGTTTATCAGGATCTTGGTTCAACAATTTCGTAGGAGCATTCCAGTGCCACATCACACTCAAGATACCTCGTCCATTTCCACTTTTTGACCAATTGATAAAGTTTTCAGTATGTCCTGTTGGGTAAGAACTATGTTCAATGCGTGAAGGAGAATAATCCATCAAGTCAAACGCCACAACAGCAGGTGTTTTACCAGTTTTTTGTTCGATGTAGCTTACTTCCGTTTGCCCACTCATTTGTCCAGAAAGAACCTTAGAACCATAAATATCTACCAAATAAGAATGTAAAGCACACGTTTTTTTAGAAGCCGCAGCATCAACCAACGTTTTCGGTGGTTTTACTGGAGGTGGCGTAATTCCTGCAGGACTTAGCACGATGTAGTCGATGTTAAAATAACCCCAGCCATTGCCAAATTCAATAGTCGTTTGACCTTCTTTCAGCACAAACTTACCTGCAAAAAAAGTATCAAAGCCATTGGGTGTGTGTGGGAACATGCCATTTGCTGAAGTACCATTCACCCACATATCATATCCCTTTTGTGAAAAAGGAGAGTTGAAACGGATGTTGAGGTTGTACAAACCGGCAGGTACATTAAAACTAAATTTTAATCGGTCAGGAGCATTTGCAAAACTCACATAACCTGACCCTGAATAGCCCGGAGTGGTGTTTTGCACTGTAACCCCAGTTTTTTGAGCGTCCTCCGCTTCAAGTTTAGTGTCTGCAAAACTTTGAAAGCTGCATAATGTGGCGATAATAAGCCAAAGCCACAGATTTTTTTGTAAGGGTATTTTCATCAGTAAGAATACTATTTAGTGAATAATTACTCTTTCTGAAAATGGAGGAAAAGTAACCCAAGTAAAAAAAAGAGTCAGCACAGCAGGTCAGACTCGCTCTATGTTTTCAATCAATAATCTTCTTCCAACACCAGAATCGTCCGCTGAGGCATGGAATATCTAATGCTTACTTCCATGGTTTGTAAGTTGCCCACGTATTGACTTAAAAAAGAGGTGTTGTAAGAAAGAATAGCCGTTATTTTTCCCTCAAACAATTCATAATCCTTTACTCCGAGATGATAGTTGACACCTCGGCCTAAACCTGTTCCGTAGCCAGTGCCGAGTAATAGCAACTTATAGAAATTCCCCAAGAGTGTTAAGTCACTGTTGTAGTTGCTGTTTTTCATCAACCTGCCTATCGCAGAAAATTGCAGGTCTACTTCTGGCGTAACCGTAACCGTTCTTTGAGCATACGCAGAAATATAGGTACTCAAGGTAAAAGTTTCTAAGTCGGCTTTTAATTTTGAAGTAGGTACTTGACTCAGAGCCAAACCTACTGTTGAAGTAGGTGTTTTTAATTCTATGCCAACCCCCATGTTTTTGGAGTTGGAAGAAATAAAACGTGACGTAGCTGTTTCTTCTGCTAAAAACTTAGCGAAGCCAACCTTTGCTCCTGCTGATAATTTGGTTGTTGTTGATAGTTGAAGTTGATAGCCATATTGCAAATAACCTCTAGTGAATGAGAGTAAATCACCTTCTTTATTAGAGGTAAACAACACTCCAAAGGAATGTTTGTTTCCATTAGCGGTAGTGGTTGTTAGGTTAGCTGTACCAAAAAGAGTGCGCACAATACTAAATGATCCTAAATAATTTTGCTGACCAATGTTCAAATCATATTGACTATCAAAAGGCGCTGCTGCTGGTGATTCTGTATGTAGATAGTTGTAATATTGGCTGAATCTAGTAGCATATTTTTCGGAGAACTGGGCGACAGTTTCCAAGGGGATTTGAAAAAAAATAAGACATAAAACAAATAAATTCCCTCTTCGCATTCAGCTTAATTCTCCGTTCAATCAAGAAATTAGTTAAAATTTGAAAATAATTCATAAGATTTCTGAATATAAATGGTTACTTTTTTAGTTGGTGAAGAAAGTAGATGTAAATACGGTGAAACAAAACGAGAAGAACAATCAAAGTTCTGTGCTAGAATCGATATTGTCTGGCAAGGACGAAAACGTGCTTAGTTATTTGTATACCGATGTTTACCCTAAAGTTAGAGCCATGATATTGAGTAACAATGGACAGTTAGATGATGCTAAAGATGTGTTTCAAGATGCCGTAGTGGTTTTTTATAGATATGTTAAAAATGGCAAATTCAACGAAGAGAAAGATATCTCAGGGTTTATTTATGGAGTAAGCAGAAATTTGTTTTATAAACTCATCAATAAAAAATCAAAAAATCAGAATTTGGATTCGGTCAAAGAGTTAGAGGATTCTAGCGACATAGAAAAAGAATTGATTACCGATGAAAAAGAAACAGCTTTACATTCATTAATGCATGAATTGGGTGAACGATGTAAAGAATTATTGATGTTATCAGTATTTAATAAAATTTCCATGAAAGAGATTGCGGAAAAAATGGGCTTTGCCAATGAAAACGCAGCAAAAACAGGGAATTACAAGTGTAAACAACGCTTGATGAAGATGATTGAAAAGAAACCTTCACTAATGCAACTATTTCGAGGATAATGGAAAATTTTGAACGATACGAAGAAATAGATCGCTACCTCAACCACGAGATGAGTGAAAGTGAGTTGCGTCAATTTGAAAACGAATTGAAAGCAGACCAATCGCTTGCAGAAATGGTTGAGACGCAAGCAGCAGCCAATGCTATCATATTTGAAAGCAAATTATTAGATATAAAAAACACCGTTAAAAAAGATTTAGATAAAATTGAAGCTGATGCCGCTAAACCTAAACTAAAAAAATGGTGGGTTGGTGGTGCCGTTTTATTAGGGCTTGTTAGCGTGGCATTGTTATTAAAAAACGAAGCAGAAGAGAAAGAAATCCCTACGAAAAAGGTTATAAAAGAAGAGATTTTAGTTACTGAGAATAGAGTTTTAGACACTATTCAGGATATTGTGATATCTAAAGAAAAAGTAATAACTACTGAAGATAAGGTTCAAGTAGAAAAAACTAACACGACAAACACACAACCTAAAGGCGAAGAGTTACCACAAAACAAACGGGAAACAGCTATTAAAGAAGTTGATACACCAAAACAAGAGACTTCTAAAATAGAAAAACCACAAACGGTTTCAGAGAAAGAAACTAAGTCTGAGCCGAAAGATGACAAACCACAAACGACAACACCACTTGTAGAGCCATGTGCTAAAATCGTTATAAAAGCTCGACCAACCACAGCACCTGCTTGTGAGGATGAACAGAATGGAGAAATACAGTTGAAATATGAAACACTATCTGGCGGAAAATCTCCATATAGTTATTCATTGGATGGAGCTAAACCACGCCAAGTACCTCAATCGGGCGTCAAATACACCAATCTTTCTGCAGGTGATTATACCTTTACAATCATTGACGCTAACTCGTGTGCAATAACTATCGCACTAGAAGTGACTACTAAAGAATGTATGAATGAGCAACAGTTTTCTTTTAATCCATCAAGAGAGCCCCTTCGCGTAACGTTACAATCAGATGAAATAGGCGTAGTACAAATCAGATCTAAATCAGGTCTAAATATTCTTCAGCAAGAGGTGCAAGGAAATTTTGAATGGGATGGTCGAGATATAGATGGTAATGATGTAGCGTCTGGGATTTACCATTACACGGTTCAATACTCCAATGGGAAGAAAGAACAAGGTTTTATTACCGTTATCTATTAAATTCTAGACAATAGAAATAATGAACAGAATTATTAAACATATTACCCTGATTTTTATGTTGCTTTTGGCTTTGGGTACACACGCACAAATTAGCCCTGGAGGAGTCAATAATGGTTTAAATATGTGGTTTGATGCCGACTGGAATTTGTATCAAAACACTGAAGCCACTCAGTTAGCAACAGACAATCAACGAATTTACCATTGGGGTGATCGTTTAAATGATACACTAAAAGCTGTTGCAGCTGAAGACTCTATGCGACCAACTTTTGTAGCTTCTTTACCCGAGTTGAATGGAAAAGGTGCATTGCGTTTCTATAGAAATGAGGATGCTGGCAATAAATATAACAACTTATACACCAACGGATTTCCAACTACTAAAAACATGACGATTTATACTGTGTTTTTACCTGTAAGTGCTGGGGCTGGTGATGATGTTCCTTTTGTAGGCGGCTACTCTGAAAGTCATTGGTATGGTGGAAGCGGCATTGTAGATGCGGAACGAGCAGGTATTGTTAACGACTTCGGTATTGCTTTTACTAATACAAGTATAGCTGCTGGTGCAGGAAATCCTGAAACGGTTCAAGATGTAACCTTAAAAATTCCTTCTTCACTAAACACGCCACAGTTCGCTATGTCGATTAGAAATGGTGATAGTGGTTCATTAGGTTTATGGAAAAATGGAGGTAATCATCAGTCAGGAACCTGTGGCACAAACATGTTAGAAAAAGCTCGATTCACCTTTGGTGCAAACAATACGTTAACGAGTAATATATATAACTACTTTGATGGGTATATCGCTAATGTGATTGTATTCACTCGTGTTATTAATGATATAGAAAAAGTAATCATCGATAATTATCTAGCTGCAAAATACGGTATTCAAAACATTGATAAAGATGTTTATACAATGGATATGACCTTGAATGGAGATTATGATGAAGATGTAGCTGGAATAGGTCAAGGGTTTGATGGTACACAACAAACAAAATCAAAAGGTGAAGGGATAATTACAATAAGTAATCCTTCAGATTTAGAAAATGACGAATACCTTTTTTGGGGTACGAAAAATATAGAAACTACAGAAAACGAAGGAACGGATGTTCCCAAAGGCTTTAGTGAAAGGCTTAAGAAAACATGGGCTATAAGTGAAGTGGGAGAAGTTGGAAAGGTAAGGTTAGAAGTAGATTTATCTACAAACGCTTCCTTCAATGAATCGGAAGTTCATTTGATTTTTGATGCGAATAAAAATGGAGTGTTTGTGGATGAACCACAGTCTTCATGGATTAAATCGAGTAGTAATCCAGAAACAGGAGTATTTGTTTTTGATCAAGTTGACTTCTCCGATAAAGCGAGATTTACTTTTGGTAAGTTTCAACCAACACAAGTTTTCACAAAAGAGAAAAGCTTAGTATTAACTCCAAATGGTGATTATAAAAACGATGTGTATGAGATAACAGGCAAAGGCAAGGTACAAGTAATAAACAAGCTGGGCGAGCTAATGAAAGAACTTCAATGCCCATGCAGTTGGGATGGAACGAATGCTGACGGACAACTAGTGCAAACAGGTGTTTACCTAATAAAAAAAGAAGACAACAGTTATGTACACATTACTGTTATTCGATAATGTGTTTTCACCTTTCATTTTTTAATTCTTTCTTTCTCCTACCAAATAATGTTAATAGTACAATTCAACTAGTTATACCTAGCTGAACTTTATTACCCTCCCCCATTATTTTTGAAATGAGGATTTTTTATCTCAAAAATCAGTGTGATTATGACCCTTTCACTACTGATTTATTAACTGTTTGAACTATTTTATCCAAATCAGTTCATTGATAGGGTTACTATTACATCAAAATCGGTAATAGCTTATACATCGTTACTAATCAAAGATAAGGGTGTTAGTGAAAGTTATTTAATAATTAAAAAAACATATAATGGTCTCCATGCTCCATAAAATTGTACTTGTCTACGCATTACTCTTCATAAATTGTACTCTACATGCTCAAGTGGTTAACCCTCAGACCTTACCTAACGAGTGGGATAGTTATGGGATTGGAGACCCTTATATTCTTAAATACAAAGGGAAGTTTTGGCTATACGTAAGCACAAGAGATGATTTAACAGGAGTAAAAGTGTGGAGTAGTTGGGATTTGGCTAACTGGAATTATGAAGGATTATGTGCTTCCGATCCTATTACCAAAGGTGCGTATGCTCCAGAAGTTGTGTATTACAACGGTACTTTTTATATGTATACCTCCCCTGGCGGTCGAGGTCATTATATTTTGTCAAGCGATAGTCCAACAGGACCTTTTGTGCCTAGAACAGGTAACTTAGGTTTAACCATCGATGGTAACGTTTTTATCGATGACAATGGAGAAATGTACTTAACCTATGCAGGGCTACCACAAATCAGAATAAGGAAAATGAGTAGCCCTTTGGCTATTGATGGGCCTGAAATTAACACAAACGCAACATTAAACGAATGGACAGAAGGATCTACTATTTTTAAACGGAATGGTTTGTACTATATGACATATACCGGCAACCATGTAATCAGCAGAGGTTATCGTATAAATTACGGAACAAGCACTGCCCCTTTAGGCCCTTACACTCCATCCAATCAAGGGCCACTTGTTTTGAACACAGAAGGTACTTGGTATGGTTTAGGGCACAGTGGCACAATTCAAGGCCCTGATTTAGACACATGGTATATTGCCTATCACAACAAATACGGTGACTTAGGTAAAGGCCCTATTCGTGCACTTAATATTGATCCGCATGGATTTAATGGAGATAAACTAGTTGTTTATGGGCCTTGTAATTGGTCTCAACCATCACCGAACTTACCTTCTTTTTATGAGCGTTGGAATAGAACTTCCATTGGTCAAAATTGGATAAATTTGAACGGAGGAAACTGGGGTATATACAATCAGGAATTGCTCTATCAAGACCAAACAGGTGTAAATTCATGGCAAAGACAAATTTCAAGTGTGTCTACAGAAAAAAATTACGTTGCTGAATTTAACTTGAAGGAAGTAAACCGAGGTGGTGATAATGCCCGAATGGGAGTAGTTTTTAGTTATGTAGACGAAAACAATTATGCTTCTGCGGCAATGAGTAGTTTTAACAATACGCTTGAGCTAGATTTTATTAAAAACGGTACTTCCCTAAGTAAAATAAATGTTGAATTACTCCCTGGATGGAATTATCAAAAATGGCATGCTATAAGAGTAGAGAAAAAAGAAAATGAGTTTAAGGTTTTTGTAGACGGTATGTTGAAATCTACACACACAGTTGCTGGTTTTGGAGCTGGTAAAATAGGTCTCACCACACTCAATGACCATTGTGATTTTGGTTATGTCGCTTTTAGCAATCATATTAATGGAAGCGGTATTTTTGATTTCCATAAACCAATACCTGGTACTATAGAAGCTGTGCATTATAACTCAGGAGGTGAAGGTGCTAGTTATCATGATCAAACTCCTGAAAACACAGGTAATGCATACCGTAATGATGGAGTTGATATTGCTCCAGCAACAGATGGCGGTTATACTATTGGTTGGAACGACACCGGAGATTGGTACGAATACAATATCAATGTCAAAGCGCAAGGGAACTATCATTTAGGCTTTCGATACGCAACAATTGAAAAAGATAGAAAAATACGGTTTTTAGTGGATGGACAACCAATTGGTGGAATAATCACCTTACCTAGTACTACTGATTGGAAAGTGTTCAATACCTATATCATTAAAAACCTTCCACTCCCCCAAGGCTATCATACCCTAAGAGTAGAAACAGTTGTTGGACCGTTTGATATTTATTCTTTGAAATTTGATCAGGCAGCGAATACGGCAGCAATTACTGATAACTTTAACTCAGGTTTTAACCAAGGATGGAATTATAGTGATGGCTCTTGGAGTACCAATAATGGAACAGCGAACATTGTTGGGTGGGGAAAAAGAACAATAGGCAACACAGGTAGTTCAGACTTTACAGTTCAAGTAGATGTTAAATGCCCTTCAAACGGAAATGGTGGCTTGGTTCTTCGTGTTAAGAATCCAGCCAATGGTGGAGCTAACAATAATTCAAAGTTGGGTACCGATTTTTACCAAGGTTATTATGTAGGCTTGCAGGCTACTGGTATTCAATTAGGAAAACAGAATTACGACTGGAAAGAACTTCAATTTCATGCCCAAAACTTAAACCCCGGACAATTGTACAACCTACGAGCAGAAATTGAGAATTCACGAATCAAAGTCTATTTGAATGATATATTGGTAATTAATTATTTTGACACTAAACCAATCATAGCTGGCAAAGTTGGTCTACGTGCTTTTGACACTGATATCAATTTTGATAACTTCAACTTAAGTGCTGAAAAGGTGATTTATGACTGTGCGAGTCAAGCTAACGGAAATGCTTTTTATGATGCCTGCGGTACTTGTGCTGATGGAAATACGGGGACTCCGCCTATTTTGAAATATGAAGATTGTACAATTACTGGTAATACCGATCACGTTGGGAATAGTGATTTTGACATTTATCCAAATCCGTTTCAACAGCAATTAATCATAAAAAAAGATAGTCCTTTTACATATGAGGTATATACCATGCAGGGAACAATAATTGAAAAAGGGATTGGAAACAATACTATAACCGTTGGTAAAGAGTTAAAACCTGGAAGTTATTTACTTTTTATAAATACTAAAGGGAATCATTACAACCAGGTAATTATAAAAGAATAAAACCTTAAACCGTTTGCTATAAATGATGTAAAATAAACATCAGATAATAGTCTTTCCATTCAAATCCCAAAAACAAATTAATCAAGCAATACAACTAATATTTACTGCGATTTTTAATGCACTATAGTATTTAATCTGTGATTTTTGGTGCACCAAACGGTCAGTTTACTGCGATTCTTGATGCTCTGCTTCAAATTAACGACCGATGTTATCAAGAGATCTCGATTTTCTTAACACATGAGAAATGTGTGAGCATTAGTTAGCTACTGACAATCGCGTAGTTAAAAATAATCTGAGTAATTACCCGAATATGAGAATTTTTAAAACTGAAGTACGCCCCGCTATTCTGCTGGCCTACGCTCAAAACAGAAACCCTATTTAACATAATAATATAAGTTGCTGAAATGACATTAACTCTATTAGAAATAGCATCATTTAATTTTTACTTAAGTAGCCCTATTTCAGCAAATGTAGACTTTTTCATCAGGTACTAGTTATCTACAACTCCAATTCATAACTTAGCTATCTAACACTTTAAAAATTAAGAATTATGGAAGAATTTGGAATTGCATTGTTGATATTGGGTGTTATTGCTTTAGGACTTTGGATTTATGCCATCGCTGATATTGTAAAGGGGGCTTTTAGCGGCAGCGGCTCTAAAATGCTTTGGCTTGTGGTAGTGATTATCTTTCCTATTTTAGGTGCGTTGGTTTATTTATTCATCGGTAAAAAAAGCGCCCACCGTAAACATCATGATTGATAAATTTCAGGTTTGAACAAACTATTGCTCCCCTACTCTATAAAGCCATCCTCCAAACGTCATTCCGCACTTGATGCGGAATCTCCCCATCGAAGCACGGAATCCTATTTAACATACTATCAAAGCAACTTTATCACGTTAGGTTCAGTAAATTTATCATCCCTATTAATTTTTAACGTATCCACCGTTATACATATCATATTGAGATTGATTGTATTTTGCTTTTGCTTCTCTTTCTTTTTGAAGTTTTTTATGTTTTTTACGCAAAATATCTGATACATTTTTGGCGAGATACAGCCCTGAATAATTTAAGTTCAACCTGAAAAAATTTTTGCAAAAAATAATTTCATTTTTATCTTCTACTTCCGTTACAATAGTTTTCATATAACCTTCTAGAAATTTAGAGTGTTCTAACTCAGGAAATTTATTGATAGTGTTTTTATATGATTTATTCATGAATAAAAAAGTATCATTATACTTAGTAACTAAAGAAAACTCAGCCAGTCCTAGACTTTTTATAAAAAATATATCTTCTGGAGTTATTACAAGACCATTTAAAGAACTAAAATCTTCAAGTAAATTCAAATTTAAATAATTCCTTTCCAAGAAATATTTCTCAATTATCGTATTACTTCTCCATTCATCATAATAATTTATGTTTATAAAATTAGTGGTATTAAAATCTTCACTTAATTCAAATTTTATAGCGGCTGCCAGTATATCCAATTGATTTTTGGAAATCAATTCTATCTTACTTATACAGTCATTAATTATTTGTGCTTCAACATCATTGGGTTCGGCTGATGTTAATCTTGACCAAATCAACTCTGCTAATATTTCAGTTTTTAGCACATCTGAATATTGACTTGTTCCTTTTAGGGCTTTATTAATTATGATGTAAGAATCTGGTTGTTTAAGATTAGATTCAACAATTTTTTTTACTTTAGAATTAACTTTTTTTAACTTATTTTCCAGTATTTTTATTAAATCGGCTTGTTCATCCAGTGCCTTTCGAATAGCAATCTCTTTTGATTTTCCCATCAAAGTTTGTATTTGTTCGAATGCAATTTCGATTCCTTTTCCTACAGCTGCAGCAGCTATTCCTTCTGTCATTAAATCCATAGTGAATAAAAATTAATTTCAATCTTCATCATTCCCAGGCAGTTCAAGAGTCTTTACTGACTGAATGGCATTCCCCGCAATACCTTTAATCGAACCATACATATCAATCGTGTTATTAACAACTTTATCGATTTGCTTTTCGCGTTCTTTCCAAATGCGTTGCATAGACCTTTTTTCACTATCCAATGCCATTTTCATAGATGTAAAACCTTCAACAATAGCTTCTATCTGCATATGAAATTGACTACTGGTCAAATAATCATAAAGCATGTGCATCTTATCTCCTTTATTTTCCTGAGAGCTTATAGCATTGCTTATTTGAATAATGTACTCTCTCAAAACGGTACACAATCCTTTAAACTCCTCATAATTACAGATCCAGACGCCATCTTTCAAGCCCATTCTTTCCATATAGGGTGGCATGACTTCGGTCACCAACACTCCAATGTTTGCTCCTTTGTCCCGAATATCTGCTTTGAATTTCTCTAACCAAGTGGGTTGAAAGTCTTTAGCCCGTTTACTTTCGTAGTAAATGGTTCCACAGTTTTGAAGTGTTCGGGTATTCACAATTTGAATACAATCCCCTCCCCTTGCTCCTTTTTTTATTTCTTCAATAGTGTCTAAAGGAAACTGATTGGCTAACCATTCTTCAATCGCTAATTCCTGCACTTCACCTTGCAATTGCATTGAACCTTGCTCCTGCTTCCGTTTCATTTCTTCGGTCAGCTTTTTCTGGTCTTCCAATTGCTTTTGCATTTCTTTGAAACGCAGCTCGTTCTTTTCCTCTTCCGACCTCCGGATTTTATCTTTTTCTGAAGTAAGCATTTCATTCAGTTTTTTCTGAGCTTCTGCCTCTGCCACTTCTTTGAGTTCCTCTTTTTCTCGTTTCAGTTTTTCTATTTCTGCTTTGGTGCGGTTGAGTTCTTTGATTTGCTCCGATTTTTCATTCAGTTCTTTTTGAAGGGCATCAAATTGTTCTGACTGTTCATTCTGCAGCTTCAGTTTTAACTTTTCTTCTATCGCTTTGCTATTCTCTTTAAGCTGTTTCTCCAAACGCTCCTGAAACAGCTCATTTTCTTGTTTCTTTTTGGCTTCAAATTCCGCTTTGGCCTTATTTAAGGTATCAAATTCAGCCTCAAACTTCTTTTTCTCTTCTGAAAGTTGAACTTGATATTTCTGTTTGATTTCATCTTCTAGCTGATGAGACAATATGTCTTGCACATCTATGGAAGTGCCGCAATTGGGGCATCTGATTTGATTTTTATTATTGGAGTCTTTCATACGGGTAGACATTTTTATAATTCCTATGTAAATATGACCCATGAGATGGGGCATCTCGCAAATTGTCGAATTCATGGTGTGGTACGCCTTTATAAACGTAAAGGCTACCATCTAAAAATCTTACATATACTTGCTGTTGTTGTTCGTCATAACCTATACTTTCAATATTAGACGAACTTACTGTTATCATTTCTGGTAAATTCATAGTTTATAATTTTTGTTTCGCCAAGATTCTAAAAGTTTTTTATACTCACTTTCACCATCCTCAACCATTTCTAACCATTTTTCAGAGGCCTTCGGGTCTGAGCTTTTGGGTGCATTTGCAATTTTGAAAAACTTCACTCTAGATGGGATTTTAACTGCTTCCCCTGAAATTAATGCTTCACCAGTTCTTAGGCTTGGAAGTAAATCAACCATGCTTTGTAGCTCATCCTGAACAGCAGACCTAATATGTCCTCTATCTTTGGAGTTATTCATACGTAGTGCCACCATTGTTCCACATTGACTTAGAACGGTTTCATCCAATTCAGAAGGTCTTTGTGTAACTAAAACCAAACCGACTCCATATTTCCTACCTTCTTTAGCAATCATTTGAACCGTTCTGGATGAAATTGAATGTTCTCCTGCTTTCAAGTAACTGTGTGCTTCTTCCAAAACAATTAACAGCGGTTGATTTTTCCCACCTACTTTTGTATTGACACCCCAGAATAGCCCATCATATACAATTTTCAAGAGTGTTCCTGAAATAGAAGACATAATTTCGGTTGGTATCCCTGATAAATCCAAAATTGTAATTGGCAAGTCGTTTCCAAGCCAATTAAAAAGCATACTATCTAAATCCTTTTTAATTTTTCCATTTACATCTGGACTTAATTCTCCTGGATTAAATAAAAAATTATAACTAGCATCATTCAACCGGTTTCTCATACTATCTAAGAAGCCAAGTATTCCTTTTGCTTGATTATTAAGAAAAGGACTTCCTCCTCCGGCACTGGCTGGCTGATATATGTTTGAAAGTAATTTTTCAGGATATCCATTCTGGATTTTATTAGTTATGGTCTCAGGTTTTGCTCTTTCGGTAAAAGTTTGTCTTTCAAAATCATCTAATTCAAACCATAGTTTTTTTATACTGAAAGGAATTGGAGAATCAGCAGTAATAGATTCTCTTACAACTTTTATTTTATTTATGTCAGCACTTTTTATTTTAGCTTCAACTACTTTCTCTCTTATATATTCTCTATTCGCATCTACTAAACTTCCTGAGAATATCTTCATTAATTCATTAAAAGGTAATGCCCAAAAAGGAATTTGGAGCTTGTTTTCTTTCTTTTCCGTATTTATTTCTATGACTTTTGAATGTTTCGAAAGAGCATCATTGTATTCCCCATGAGGGTCAATAACCAGTATTCTCGAACTGGGGAAATTTCTATTTGCAATAGCTTTGAGCAATACTGATACAGAATTTGATTTCCCACTTCCTGTAGATCCCACAATTGCACAATGCCTAGAGATTAGTCTATCTAAATCAATTTTAGCATCCAAACTTTCAGATACACTGATATTACCAACTGTAACAGAATTAGAGTCTTCATAGCCACCATATATTATATCTAAATCATTGATAGTTACTAAATGAACCTTATCACCAGTTGTGGGATATTGTGTTACACCTCTTTCAAATTTTTTCCCGACCTGTTCGCCTGCCAAAATTATATTTATCCACCTAGTGTTTTTCACTTGGTCATAATTTCTAATTGCAGCTTCCCTTAAACTTTCTGGAATTGCGGCTGAACCTATTTGTGTTACAATGCCATATAGGTTAGCATAACCTAAAGGAACTCGAACAAATGAGCCGATTTGTCCAACTCGATATACAACCCCGTCAATAATTGGCATGTTTGATTTTATGCTATCAAACAGCTTGACAGAAATGTTATTTCCACTGATGCTATCAATTTCGCCTATCTCAGTTATTTTATTTTTTGACATTCTCTCCTAGCTTTTTGATTTCATTCTCATTAATCATTGCGTTTAAAAAATTGACTAATTTGCTAAAATCAGGTAGTACAAATTCCCCTTTTCCAGTCCAAATCTCCTCTCCGGTTACTTCTTTATTGAGTTCTTCTGCTTTATTGGAATGTGCATCTTCATCAAAATACAGATTGAGGCTTACTGTATCGTCTTTCGAAGGTTCTGACTTTAATACCCATTCTCCATAATTACATCCAATAATTGCGTTTCGAGAGCCATAAATAGATATTTTAGAATTCTCAAAGGCTAGTTGTGTTAATTTGGATTCTCGAGTTAGTGGTTCATATTTGTCAAATATTAACCCTATGACATGAGAAGTTGTGTTAGTTTTTAAAGCAGAAATTATTCGTGAATTAATATGTTCATCGCCCCAAGAATATCCACAAGTAATAAGTATAGAATCATCTTGTTTTAAAAAATTTGATAGTCTGTCAAGCAAACTTTCATAAGGTTGCTTTTTTGAGTCCTTGTATTTTAGACTTGAGGGATAAATTAGAATATCATCGTCATCTGGACTTGCTCTCAATATTTTCTCAGTATCTTTATCAAAGTGCCAACCTAATGACCCATGAATTTTCCAAAGTTTTGTTTGTTTAGCTAAAAAGGAAAAATCTTCCACGGATTCTGGATTGAAAAAAGGTTGTAAACTTCCACAAAAACCATCATAGTAAGGTATTTCTTTGTACTCAAGACCAAGCTCAAACAAAAAATCATAGTTAGTAGTAAAAATTTCAATAGGATATTTCCTTTCTGCTTGACCTATCCAATTAGCAAAATCTGCTTGAACAAGTTCATTTACTATATCAATAGAAACAATTTTTGTGTCTTCTGATTTATGTACACTAACCTCCTTTCGGACATTCTTTTTTATTTCAATTATTAGATTTTCAAAATCGGACTTAACAAGAGAATTCAAAGTTCCGCTTCCAATAAATGTAGCTTTTTGTTCTAGATTCGATAAGATAGTTTCAATGTTGAAATTTGATTCTCCTAGTTCTTGTTTAATTTCCTTTAGTGCCTTTTCGTATTTCTTTTCTTTTCCTATTCTATCAACAATTTCACTGGTCATCTTACCAATTGCAGGTACGGTAAGAGAATCCTCACTCTTTTTAGCTAAAGAACTACCTGCCCCAAATAAAAAACCGATTCTTTTTTTATCAGAGACAAGGATTTGTTGTATTCCTCTAATATATTCTGACGGATCATGATGATTCATAGTTTTAGCATTTTGATTTTATTCAATTCCCCTCCACAATTTTAACCTCCTCCTCAGTCAACCCATACAGCGTATAAACCATCTGGTCAATTTCTTTATCGGTTTGGTCTATTTCCGTTTTGAGTTGTAGGACCAGTTGTTTTTATTCATTGAAGTAGTGCATCTTATTGACTTATTAAGTATGTAGCAGTTTAGTGTTATTTATATTAACAAGGTATTAACTTTTATCCAATGAATGCTTTTGTTTAAGAGGAATTTATCCACTCACTTCTGTGAAAAGATTCCATAATACAGGAGTAAATAAAAATAATTAGTTCAAGTCAAACCCCGTTCCCTCCATGCTCCGCATGGTGGTTGTTATTAATGATTAAGATGTTTTTTGTTCGTAAACAAACAAGATAATGTTAAAACAAGGGGCGTGTTTAATGTATGATTAAGCAAAAACCTACCTAATGCCACCATGCAGAGCATGGCGGGAAAGTGGATGAATATCTCGTTTTCACTCCTTTCCTCCCACCAAAAAAACGCTGAAATGTTCATTCAATTCCTATATTGTTCTTTACAAACAAACTATCATATTATCTTGCAACAATTTTCAAAATAAGAATACCTACTTATGAGGCGAAAAATTCCGGAATCAACGTTACCAAAAATCAACCGCTCACAAATGATTACTCCTGAAGGTTTACAAAAACTAAAGGATGAACATGAACACCTGTGGAAAGTGGAACGTCCGGATGTGACCGCTAAGGTTGCCTGGGCGGCCAGTTTGGGCGATCGTTCTGAAAATGCGGATTACCATTACAACAAAAAACGCCTTCGGGAAATTGATAACCGCATTCGCTACTTGTGTAAGTGTGTTGACAACTTAAAAGTGATTGATTACCACCCAAGCCAGGAAGGTAAAGTGATGTTTGGTGCTTGGGTTGAAATTAAAAACGAGGCTAAAAACCTACAAAATAGACTTCGAATTGTTGGTTATGAAGAACTCATCGGTAACAAAAACTATATCTCCATGGACTCCCCCATGGCGCAAGCACTACTCAATAAACAAGTGGGTGATGAAGTGATCGTTACTACAAAGTTGGGTGATTTTGTATGGCGTATTCTTACAATAGAATATCAGAAGTAGTCTATCCAAAATAGAATGATGGCTATTAATAGAAGGTGTGGATAATCCGACAGCTAGAACAGAAAGGTGAAGCAGCGTTTTAATTTGTCTCAATTTATAAGTTGCGACAGATGCTACTGTTAGATTTTACTTCTTTATGCTTTAACAAAACAATTAACACATGAAATTAAAAATTTTACTTCTCGTATTATTACTTCCCTTATTTGTGGGAGCTCAAGATTTTTTTAAAATAAATCCATCCGTTACCGGGTACACACAGGGAGTAAACTCCCCCACCATTACACTGGAAACTGCTGATGGTCATATTTGGTTTAACGCTTTAGTGGCAAGTCGCTATCGGTTATATGAATATGATGGTGTTAACTATAATTACTACGGGAACTATTATAAACCAAGTGTTGATGCAAATAGAGACATAAGCGCCTCTTACTTTGCACAGGCTAATGATGGGTTATTGTTTACAGGAGGCGGTCAGGTATTTGAAAATCGGGTATGGAAGGAAACCACCTTTAGTCAAACTATTTTTTGTCAATCACAGAATAAAGAAAACTCTTATTTCTGGAGCTTTAATCTGGATACAATTTTCACCTACAATAATGGTGTTTTTGTGGATACTTGCGCGATCGCTTTGAAGGAAGTTGAGGGTTTGAAATATGGTAGTTCTATTTATTATGGAGAAGCCGCGGCAGATAACAATGGAAATATCTATTTCGGAACAGATGATCATGGTCTCATAAAAATTAATTTGGAAACTAAGCAGGTTGATAATATCTCGTTCAAGGTATGGGGAAGCGATGTGGAAGATATTCGGTCAGTTCATATTGCGTCTAATGGACATGTTTATGTGGGAGCATATGGGGCATTAGCCTATTATGATGGCACTAATTGGAATGTAATTGAAGAAGTAGCACAACCGGTAAGGTATTTTGGTAGAATATATGATATTGCTGAAGATCATTTAGGAAGAATTTGGTTTGGAGGCTATTCATCGTATGGCGCAGGAGGATATGTTGCTCGTTTTGATGAGTCGGATCACACCCAACTTTTCGATATAATCAATGATAAAACGCCAAACCATGAGTTTATTTCTGATCGAATTACACAAGCAATATATATAGATAGTAATTTCACTTTCTACTTCGGGGTTTATCAGGAAGCTTATTTGCTTAGGGTAACAAATGCACTAGTTGCAGCAGTAGAAGAATATAATGTTGCTAACAACGTAAGCGTGTTCCCTAATCCATGTGCCGATTATATTCAAGTAGAAGGCTTTAATGATGGAGAGATCAGTATTTATAATTCGAATGGAAAGTTGATGACTAGTCAAAAGCTGAACAAGAATAAAATAAATGTGTCCGATCTTCCTTCAGGACAATACTTAATCAAGCATCAAGACAATAGCGAAAATTTACACTATGCGAAATTCGTAAAAGAATAAATACACTTCTTCATTAACCGAACCTGATTCGGTTAACAATCTCAAAGGCTTTATTATGAACTGATTCATAATAAAGCCTTTGTTGTTTGTGGCGTAGATTTTTAGTTTAACAAATTTAATGGTAAGAAAATCATCAGAATGGAGGTTGAGGGTCAGGATGATTTTTCTTTTGTAGATACATCTGGAAACACCGTACGAATATGGTATAAGTGGTAAATTAGGAATTTAAGTTTTTTAACGTTCCACCCCTTCAAAAAACGTTATACTTACTATAGTTATCTGTACCTGCGCTTTTCATCACCCTAATCAGGAATGTTTGACGTATTCTTAAAATAGAGTATCAGAAGTAGTACAGCTATTATTAAACTTCGATTAATGTAGACAAATTCACAAAGTAAGTTTCTAGTAATTTAAATTAAGAACAGTTATATTATTTCACACTTTCTTATTCCGTAATGAAATTGACATGGTTTATTAAGTACTAATCTTGTTGTTTACCGCCTCACCTTTGAAATATGACAGTTAATATGAAATTTTTCGTCTTTTTGACGAGCTATGTATGCTCTTGCTTTGGTATATATGCCATGAGTAATAACCAACTCACCTCCCTAATTTCCTCAGAGAAAGGTCAGACAACCAACCAACGGCAGGCAGCAGTAACTCCAGAGTCACGTGGTCTCATAGCAATTGCCGCACAAAATGGAGGGGTTTACTTGAGCTGGCGCTTATTTAACACCGATTCTGATGTGACTACATTTGATATGTATAGGGTTTCTAACGGTGTGGAAACAAAATTAAATAGTCTGCCCATTCAAAAAACAACCGATTTTGTAGATCCCTCGGGAAATTTAGATCAAGATGATTGGTATATCGTATGCTCAACAACCCAGGTTAAATCTAAGCTGGCCCTTAAAGCAGTAAATTCTGATGAAAGCTTTTTACAATTTGCTTCTCATGTAAATACACATGGAAGGAAACCTGCGGTGGGATATTTTAAAAACCCCCATGAATTATCGTTTGTTTTGAAACATTCTTCAGTGACAATAGACCCCTATCATTCCATATGGCGACCTAGTACCAGTACGTATACCCTTGATGCGTTTGATCAATCTGGAAATAAATTATGGCAATATGATATGGGAGAAGCCATTGAAACGGGAATATGGTATGCTCCTTATGCCGTTTATGATCTTGACGGGGATGGCATCTCTGAAGTGATTGTGAAAGCTGGGGATGAATCGTTATCCTCTGAGGCAATCAAAGATGAATCAGGCAGAGTAGTCAAAGGTCCGGAGTATGTAAGGGTATTAAGTGGTGTAGATGGTAATACCATTCTTGCACAAACCGATTGGCCTTCCAGAGCGGGGTTTACAGGCGCTGACCCAATAGGTACACCACTCAGTGAAAGAAAATATGAAGACTATAACCGGTACTCAAGAAACTTTATTGGAATAGCTTTTTTAGATGGTGAAAACCCCTTCGTTATTATCAGTAGAGGAACTTACGGGAAACATAAAACCCATGCTTACAGGTATATCAATCAATCATTAGAGCTTGTGTGGAGTTGGGAAAATGTTGATCCAAAAGAAGGTGGTGACCCTGCTTTATGGGGACAAGGTGCGCACGCTATTCAAGCGCATGATGTCGATAACGATGGTAAAGATGAAGTGGTAATTGGATCACTCATTCTGGATGATGATGGTACGGTCTTATATTCTTTAGGTAAAGGTCATGTAGATCATGTATATATCGCAGACATTTTACCGAGTAACCCAGGTAAAGAATTGTATTTTGGAGCTGAATGGGGTAAAAAAAGCGGTGGCATGGGCTTGCATGATGCTGCGACAGGAAATGAAATATGGGCAGTAGACTTTCCAACTACTCATATTCATGCGCAAGGTTTGGTTGCTGATCTTGATTCGTCAAAATCAGGTATGGAACTTTACAGTGGCGAACATGATGAGTCTATAAAATTTACATGGGAAAGTAATGGCACGCTAATTAACAACAATGATTTGGGTGGATTAAGCCCGCTCTCCTTATATTGGGATGCAGATGATCAGGAGGAACTGTTAGTTGAATCAGGAGATATACACGACAATATTTTTAGGTATATAAAGAAATACCTTTCGTCCCAAGAAGTAGATGTTTTAGACGTACCTGCCACCACTTTTAAAGATGATAGACAAAACCTAAATCCTCTTGCCGTATTTGATCTTTTTGGAGATTGGAGAGATGAAATTCTTGTATCCGGTCGAGGTAAATTATTGGTGTATACGACAAACATTCCAGCTAATTCTAGAAAATCATGGCTTCTGCAAGAACACACCTACAGCATGGGGGTAACCAATGCCTCTCAAGGGTACTATCAAACGCCTATGTCTAATGATACAAAAGTATCTTCTATCGCTGTTTCAGAAGATTACATCACATTAGAAGTGGGTGAAACTTATACTGCTCAATTCCTACTAGCACCGATTAATGCAGCGAATCAATCTATCACATGGTCATCCGCAGATCATAAGGTAGCCATAGTGGATTTGAATGGAAAAATTACTGCGATATCAACCGGTCTTACACAAGTAAAAGTAACGACAATAGATGGGAATCACTCCTCAATGATAAGTGTAAATGTTGTTGATGATGTAACCAACACGGGGTTTGAAAAACATAAAGATGCCCTAATGGTTTGGCCGAACCCTTCTGAAAACACCCTGTTCGTTACGGGTTTAAAAACTACTTGCCAGGTTAGAGTATTGAAAACAAGTGGTCAAGTGATGGATAACTTCCAAATAAACAATGCAGATAATGTGATTGATATTTCTAATTATGCGGACGGAATTTATATTCTCCAACTCATCTATAACAATAATATTGAATACAAAAAGATCATTAAAGCAAAGCAATAGAGGAATCTATGATGATTAAGAGCTTAATATGATTTTATAAGTGATAAAAAGATACCTCAAGACAGCCTGTTGGTTAGTTTGTTTTCACTATTATTCGGGTAGTTGTAAGTCAATTCTTATATATTGAAAGCTATCTATCATTGTTGGTTAAAAGATCAGGCTTCACTTTATTTTCATGTCTATAGTTAAAAAAATTCGAGGTGTATTTCAGAGTAAACGAGAGCTGATTGTGATGCCTTTTGGGGGCTACGCCAACCACAACAAGTTACATACGCAGGCACGGGTGTTGAAGGACAAACAGATCACCCCTTCTGAAAAAGACACCATTTTTAAAAATTTCCTGATGTCGTACAAACGACTGGAATCTGACGAAAAGGGTGGTGAAACGGTTGTGGTTAGTTGGGAGGGACAGAAAAAAACGACCGTTTCGGATAGCGATGGTTATATTATGATTGATGATTTTCATGAATTGAATTTTTCCAATGATCAACTCACGTGGATTCCAGTAACCTACAAATTAGTAAAAGACGATGAAGTGCTGCATGAAGATAATTCAGAAATCATGAAACCGTCTGAGCATTCGCAATATGGCATCATTAGCGATTTGGATGATACGGTTTTATACACTGGTGTCTCGTCTTTTTTTAAATGGAAATTGCTGGTAAACTCCTTGTTTGTGCATAGCAACAAGCGCACTCCCCTACCAGGCGCGAAGGAATTTTATACGCTGTTATGCAAAGGCACCTCCAGTACTATCCTGAACCCCTTCTTTTATTTGTCGAATAGTCCCTGGAACTTATATGATTATCTCCAGGATTTTCTGGCCCATTTTGAGTTTCCAAAAGGTGTGCTTTTGCTTCGCGATATTGAGATTTCTTTCCGCAGAAAGCGGTCATTTATGGAGGGTGATAAGTATAAAAAAATAATCCATGTGCTAGAAACGTATCCGAATTTGGCCTTCATTTTAATTGGAGATGCCAGCGAGGAAGATCTAGACATTTACCTTCATATTGCGAAAAACTACCCTGAAAGAGTGTTGGCTATCTACATTCGAGCAGTAAAAAGAAAATCAAAGATGAGGCGTGTAGAAGCACTGATAGAAGAATACACCGACATTGAAGTGGTAATAATGACGGATGGTAAACGAGCAATAAAGCATGCGAGAACTAAAGGGTTTATTCGTTAATTGTGTTGAAAATACAGGTCATTTAACGAGAATAAATCGATTAATAATTTGATAAATCTTACTTAGAATTCATTAGGCTGGTATTTTGAGCTTACAGCTCGAATTACAAAGCTTGGGAAAGTAGAAATAAGAATAGCGTATTCTGTATTACACGAGTTACATACTTACATCAGCTACTGGAAGTACTATAGAATCATTATCTAAGTTTCTTATATAAATGGTAGAAATAATTGGAAGCTACTTCTTTTTACTTTCGTTTTCATAGGATGTTTGAGCTACCATAATTTCTCAAAGTATAGTTTATTCAAAAAGTAGCTATTAGTGAGGGTGCGATTATAGTTTTAGATAAAAAAAATTATTAGTATAAACTGTTTTTTGATGATTATCGATGAATTATTCCATACAACTAAGCATGTTAAAAGATTTTATTACCCCCTTTCCTTATACTTAATACTTAATTCTTTTTTTTCAGCTTCATTCATCAATTCTCTTTCAAAAAACACCCGTTCTTTTTGCGTAACATCAGAAGCTACTTTACAGTAATAAATTCGAGTTACGTACCTTCTTACTATTAACTTAACTTCAGGATTTTCTTTCGCAAACACGATGTCTCTTGCTTTATAATTGTTAACCATAGAAGTGATTCCATTAACTATCATCACGTTTGTTTTTTTTCTTATCTGCTTTTGCAGCACGTTTTTCTTTTAATGTTTTTTCTGGTGCTTTTTTATCACTCTTTTTGGTTCCTTCTTTTTCTTTTGACATCTAAATACAGTTTAAGATTAGTGAATGTGAACAACCCAATCGGGCAAGTTAAAAATAGAGGCACTGTATTGCTTGAAATACGATACAACTATAGCTTAAAGGTCACAATAGCAAGTTGTAAAACGTTACAAAACAAAATTAACTTGTTACATATATCACATATTTTCCAATGTCGAGTTTCGCTTTTGTCTCAGTTTCTTAAAAAACGAAGGTGATAGTCCTGTGATTTTTTTGAATTGATTTGAAAGATGAGCCACACTACTATAGTGTAATTTGTAAGAAATTTCGGTAAGATTTAATTCATTATACAACAACAATTCTTTGACACGCTCTATTTTATGGAGAATTATAAAATGCTGAATAGTTGTTCCTTTGACTTCAGAAAAAATGTTAGCCAAATAGGTGTAGTCATATCCCAATTTTTCACTTAGATAGTTTGAATAATTGACAGAGGGAAGCTCATCCGTATTATGAATCATATCTATAATAGCCGTTTTTATCTTTTCAATTAAAATGCTACGTTTATCATCTAATAGTTCCAGACCTGATTTTAGAAGGTTGTTTTTTAATTCTTGCCGTTGTTTTAGACTGATATCCTCAAGAATCTCTACCATGCCCAAATCAACAATCACGTAATGTAATCCTAACTTTTTCAGCTCTTCTTTCACCATCATCTTGCACCGCAAGCTAACCATGTATTTGATATAAAGTTTCATAACTGCAAGTGGTTTATACAAAATGATTGAACCAAAGGTAAGTTTTAATCTTACCCCATAAGAATATTATTTTTATTCAATTATTTCATAAAAGATATATCCCCCTGTTTGACTTGCTTACAGTGATTTAAGGTGTACCTTCCAAAAAATCTAAAATTATTTTCTATGCGTGTAACCGTCAACCGAAAAAAAATACAATTCCTCCCAGATTCAAGCCGGGTGGTAGCTCGGTTTTTCGTGAATGGCGATGAACGTACCATGGCATTAGTACAACGGATTTTAACCTTAACCGAAGCTCAGGTTAGTCAAACACTGGAACAAACACTTCGCGAATTTGCCAGTCGACACCGTAACATTTCTCGAGTCTTTTTTAAGCATTGTGCCAACATCCAACACGTTATAGAAGCTATGGGGGTCGATTACAACACACTTTCTGATGATAGGAAAATGTTGATTGGATCGTATAACACCATGGAATATTCCATTGAATCTGCTGCATTTTTTAACCCGTCCATTATTGAAGATATTGACCAGTCCTATTTGGGCGAAGGCGAGAAACGTGTCATAATTTCTTTTAGAGCGACTGGCGAAGGACACATCTCATCGTTAGTATTTAGACGAGCTATTCTAGATAAAAACAACGATTTGCAAATGATGCAAGTGGGAAATCATATTGATTTGGCAGAAATTGATCATAAAGTACATTATGACAAAATCCGCTTTATTGAAAAGATGGTTGAAATGAATATTCCAACAGAATTTTCTACAAGCATCATGGATAGTTTGCCGGACAAGTTTGAGTATTACGCACTCAAAAATGCCGTAGGTAGAGTGCTCAACGACCCAAACATTAGCAAAGAACATCAATTAGCCCTGGAGGAAATGACATGGTTGATTGATTCCTATTATGATGTAAAATTTGAACATGACTCAGACATTACTGAACGTGTTTTATTTCCTATTTCAGAGGCTGAAAGTAAAGGTATTGAAGATGCGCGATTTGTTCGCTTTACTGAGGACGATGGAACAGAAAATATATTTGCCACCTACACGGCTTATAACGGACATACCATACTTCCCAAACTTCTTTCTACTGAAGATTTTTATACTTTCCGAGTGATGCCCTTGCATGGTAATGGCGCTTTAAATAAAAATTTAGCACTTTTCCCTAAAAAAATAAAAGGAAAATATGCCATGCTTGCCCGCGTGGATGGTGTAAACAATTTCCTCATGTATTCTGACAGAGTGAATCTATGGAATGACCCTGTTATGATTCAAGAACCTCGCTTCCCTTGGGAATTTAGACAGATAGGAAATTGTGGATCACCCTTGTGGACTGCAGAAGGTTGGTTAGTTATTTCCCATGGTGTGGGCCCAATGAGGCGCTATTGCATTGGTGCTTCGTTGTTTGATTTAGATGACCCTTCTAAAGAAATCGGCAGATTAGAAGAGCCACTTCTTCTACCTCTTGAAACAGAACGAGAAGGTTATGTACCCAATGTGGTGTATTCGTGTGGTGCGATTATCCATAACAACAGTTTAATTTTACCTTATGCTGTTTCAGATTATTCATCAAGTTATGCCACGGTGGATATGGTTGAGTTATTTGATGCCCTTAAAGCGAGTAAAAACATGACCAGTTATAAATCTATTACGGTTGCGTAAGCCTTTATATAAGCATCTACCATCGTGTCTAAACTGAATTTATTGACCGTATAAGCACGGCATGTTTCGTTAGAAATAGTCGTTAAATTTTGAATAGCCTTAACAGCTTCCGAAACATCGGTGACCAAATAACCAGATATACCATTGGTAATTAATTCTGGCATACTTCCTCTATTAAAGGCAATAACTGGCGTTCCACGCATCATCGATTCCAGTACACTTAAACCAAATGGTTCTTCAAAACTAATGGGATGAAGCAACGCCATGGCATTACCCAATAATTTGTCGCGCTGTTGATGCCCCACATTACCCAAATACTCAACAGTATGATTGTCAATGAAAGGTTTTATTTTTTCATTAAAGTACTGCTGATCTTGAATGAGTCCGGCCATTTTTAATGGATAACCCGACTTCTGGGCTATTTCGATAGCGAGGTGCGCACCTTTGTGTGGATGTATCCTTCCGAAATACAGCAGGTAGTTTTCTTTCTTTTCTACAAACGTGAAATCAGCTGGGTCGATGCCATGATAAATGGTGTTGAGATAATCCAGCTCGTTGCTTCTGTCAGAATTAGATATGGAAATATAAGCTGAAGTAGCATTGTACTTTTTGTAAACAGGAATAATTTTCTCGGATGAAAAACCATGTATAGTGGTAATCATCGGTGTTTTAATCAACCTTGAATACGTGAGTGGTAAAAAGTCAAAATGGTTGTGAATAATGTCGAAGGAGGAAGCTTGTTCCATTACATGGCTGATGTGCAAACACTCCATCACCTTAGGTTCGTTCTTTTTATCTACTTCGTAAGGCAACTTACATACAGCCTCTAACTTTCCATTTGTAACGGAATCAGCGGTTGCAAAAAGCGTGACCTCCACTCCTTTTTTTACCAAACCTTCTGCAATGTTGGAAGCAACTTGTTCCCAAGGGCCGTATTTTTCTGGGGGTGTTCTCCATGCAATTGGAGCTAAAATAGCAACCTTCATCAAAACGGTTTCCGAGGTTTATTGAGACAATGGTCGACCAAATCTTCGATGATGGCTGTGCCTATGCACATCACTTTATCAGCACCACCCCAATAGATTTTCACCGTACCGTCATCTTCGGGAACTGCGCCACATGTAAACACTACATTGTGGACATAGCCGGTGACTTCGTACACTTCTTCTGGTTGTAAAATCCACTCATCCCCTACTGCAATTATCACAGAAGGATCTGCTAAATCGTGTAAGGCAACACCCAGTCGATAAACGGAACCATCCATCGTTGGAAATACTCCGTGATAGATGTTTAACCAACCTCTTGGGGTTTTGATTGGTGGAGCACCTGGGCCAATTTTCATTTCATCCCAATGGTATTGCAAGGGTTTCATAATGACTTTTGATTCGCCCCAAAAGATTAAATCTGGTGAGTAAGAAATCCAGATAGACCAAGGTGAAATTTCAGAATGCGGCCGATCGAGACGAGCATACAAGCCATTAAATTTCTCTGGAAAAATGACCACATTGCGGTAATCAGCTTCTGTGATTAAAGATACCCGTTCGATGGTTTTAAAGTCTTTCGTTTTAGCTAAACCTATACGAACACCGTGACGAGAATACGCACTATACGTAATCAAGAAGTCATCATCGATCGAGACGATGCGTGGGTCTTCAATACCGTATTCTTCATATTCTTTAAATACACCATCCGTAGCCGGAACCATAAAGGGTTTTGGTGTTACTTTAAAGTCATAACCATCGCTACTTTCTGCCATTCCCAAAATACTTCGGCCATTCAGCAAATGTGATCGAAAAATCATGATGTATTTGTGATTGAACTTCACCACACCAGCATTATGCACTGTGGCTACGGCATAGGGTACATCTTCTTTAGTGAGAATCGGGTTATTCTGATATCGTTTTACTAACTCTTTCATTCTTCTGATTGATAAAATTCTTCGTACGCCTGCAATACTGTTAAATGGGAAATCAGATACGCTAATAAGCTCTCCGCTCCTTGGTTGCGGTTGACCCCATAGTTTTCAAAGCCATCGCAACAGCCTTTGGTTTCAAAATCATACAAACTCATGCGTAGGTCATTTTCACCCAAAAACCACATGAAAGAAGTAAATAACTTATTGAGGTATTCCTTGTCTTTGGTCAACAGAAATGCTTGATGATACATTAATACCATGGCGAGTGCATCAATAGGCTGTTGCGCAAACATGGATCGTTCGCCATCTTTTATGTACCAATCGCTGTTTCCTATCACTGATAAATAGCCATCTTTCAAGGTATGTTCTGTCAAAAAATCCATGGTTGTCATGGCGATGTGTGTCACGCGATCATCATTTAGGATTTGCGCTACATGCAATAAAGAAAGCGGTAACATCGCATTGTCATAGGCCAGCAATGACTCAAACCAGTGCCACCCCTTCGTGTGGTTATGTTCATAATGGTTAACCAGTGTTTCTGCTAAACTGCGAAGCCGCTCAGTCATATCATCATCATTCGGATTAGATTTCAGGTAATAACTAATTCCAATCATGGTGTTGGCAATACTCCGAATCGATTTTAATTTTTCAAATTGAGGAACGGCATCAAAAAACACCATCTTGCCAGTTTGGTAATAGGCATCGTTGGGTGCATTGCCTAATAAATAGCCCAATGCCCAAATGGTTCTCCCGAAAGAATCTTCAGAACCCACTTTATCGAGAAAATTTCTGTTAAAACTCAGAAAGTTCCTGAACGAACCATCCTTGTTTTGCATGTAATGGATATAGCTCAAATAAATAGGCATAAACTCTAAAGCAGAGGTATCTTTTTTCTGCTTATAAGCCATCACCGCCATGAGAAGCGCCCTTGCGTTATCGTCCAGACAATACCCTTCTTTGAGATTGGGTATCCCGAATTTTGCATGCTGAATAATTCCCGTGTCGTCAGTTAATCGTTTAAGATGTGCCAAAGAAAATGGTGGCAATAATAACGGATCTATAAGGGATTCTTTCTTGAGAACAGGTTGCGCAGGTTGGCTTAAAATATTTTTAGCTAGTTCAGTATATTTCTCACCTGTTTTTGGCCAAGTAATCTTTTTCCCATACTCAGCCGCCTTATTCTGAAGATCAACCAACTCCTTAGGGTGATCAAATAAATCAATTAATGTATCAGCAAGGGCATCGGAGTTTTTGAAATCAAACAACCTTCCTTTTCCATCCTCTAATAATTCTTGCGCATGCCAGTAAGGGGTTGACACAATCGCACAGCCAGCACCCATGGCGTAGGAAAGTGTTCCACTCGTTATTTGTGCTTCGTTAATGTAAGGTGTAATGTACACATCGCAAGCAGCGAGGTATTTAAACAAGCCTTCTTCATCAATAAACTCATTTAAAAATACGACATGGTTACTTAATTGAAGGTTTTTGACTAATAGTTGCAGATAGGTTCGGTATTCTTCCCCTGAATGTCTGAGCACATTAGGATGGGTTTTTCCCAACACCAAATACAAAATTTCAGGATGCTTCTCAATAGTTTTGGGTAGCGCATTGATAACTGTTTCTATTCCTTTGTTTCTGCCAATAAAGCCAAAGGTGAGCAATACTTTTTTGTTTTCGAATTTGAATTCCTTTTTGGTTTGTAAGGAATCAAAATGCACATCGGGGACACCATGTTCGATGAGTGAAATTTTCTCACTTGAGACATCATAAATAGCTTTCAAAAAACCAACGGCTTTCTTAGTCATGACCACCACCTGAGTTGCCATGTTACAAATTTCCTTCAAAATTGCCTTTTCGTTATAAGAAGGTGTTTCTAAAATGGTATGTAAGGTAACAATCAAAGGGATATGTAAACGGTGCAACAGTGGTAATATATAAACCCCACTTTGACCTCCAAAAATCCCGAATTCGTGTTCGAGTACGCAGACATCTGCCCCACTAAGGTTGATGAAATTAGCGGCTTCTAAGTAGTCCGTTTGTTGTTCTTGATGAATAACCAACTTTACTTCTTTGGGGTAATTATATTCTTGGTCGTGATCGCTTAGCGCAATAACAATACCTTCATTGGTTTCAGAACTTTCATTCACTGATTTAACCAAATTTTCGGTAAATGTTCCGATACCACATTCCCTTGGTGGGTAAGTTCCTATATAGGCAATTTTCATTTATTGTGAATTAAAACTGAGTGTTTGAAGTCATCGACTTCTTTGCTCGGAATATGCTGCTTTTAACGGGAATTTAATTGCACTCAAAAAATTGATTGTTACATATATCACATATTTTTGCTAGTATTTGGATCAATGTCTTTTTCTACCTTAATCTCTTTATAACTACTGTTTTTAGGTAGGTGGTCAAATGGGTTGTGGTTGACATTCGGAGGAAAGGTCACCAAACTTTTGTTTGATGGTTTGTGTGTCATTTTATAGTCGGTTAATAGCTCGTCTAACGAATTGTAGTAATCTTCTAAATCGGCAATAGTTATTTCCTCGTTATCTTTTTCTGAAAAACTTACAGGCATTTCACTGAGGTGTTTAGATAGTTCTGGAAATTCCTGCTGGATTTTCATGGTGATTGTTAAAATAGCTTGATCCCATTCGGTTACTGTTTTCATAAGTTTTTAGATTTCTGCTTAAACAAGATAATCGTATTTATAAGCAGAAGCATTACAGTTAAAAAGTTGAATGTTACACATTTCACAGATAATGTAAATGCACCATTTTATTTCAATTCCTAAAAAAAGTTACTGATAAAAAAATCACTTCAATTTAATTGCATAAGGTTTAAATATTAAAAGCGAGGTGTATCCCTTCAAGCAACATATTTGCACCAAGAACACCTAGAATAATCCCCATGATTTTACCTACTATCACAAAATTTTTACTGCCTATTAATCGGACAATATAACCACTATAATTGAATGCCAAATAGGTTAAAAACACAAAAACTGCTAAAATAACAATGGTGAGCAATACCTGAAAAACATTCGCAATTGCCACAAAATTCATTGCGGTTACAATGGTGCCAGGCCCCGCTAAAATAGGAATTGCCAACGGAGAGATAGCAACACTTTCATCAAACTCAGGAGGCTCATGATTTTTTGAACTGGGCCTTTTTGATTGAAGCATTTCAAAACCAATGAAAAAAATCAATACGCCTCCAAATACTTTAAATGCAGGGATGGACAAACCGAATATTTCAAAAATATATTTCCCGATAAGAATAAATGCAGTAACAATAATAAAAGCAACGACACACCCAGTTTTAGATATTTCTCTTTTTTTAGCTTCCTCTAATCCTTCGGTTAGTTTTATGAAAATCGGAATGTTGACAATGGGATTCATGATGGCAAAAAAGGCCATAAAAACAGTAAATGCGTAACTCCAGATATTTTCCATGCTCTTAATCCTTCTTGCTTAACCCTACCCTATTTCTCAGTTCTCTATTTTCTACTTGTAATTCATCTATTTTTCTCAACAAATGAACAATGGTCTCAATGCCTTCTAAATTGATTTCTAATTCATAATGAAAGCTGATAAACTTTTCTAAGTCGGGCAATTGCTCAACTTCTATGTAAGGCTTTTCTTCTATACTTATTATTTGTATTAAGCCATAGTGATGCAGTGAAGTAACAAAGGCAACTTCAATGTTATGACAAGTACAAAAATGTTCTATGGCTATTAAATTTTCTACATTCATCGTTTTCCTTTTTTTACAGTTTAGACAATTGTACAAATAGTTCCTTTTGTTCAGCACTCAGGTTTGTTGGGATTTTAATGGCATAGGTCACAAACAAATCACCAAACTCCCCTTCTTTTTTATAGACTGGAAACCCTTTTCCTTTCAACTTCACGAGTGTTTCATTTTGCGTTTCGGGCTGTACTTTCAGTTTAACTTTTCCATCCAACGTATCAATGGTTAAGTCACCTCCTAGTACCGCAGTGTAAACATCTAAATCGACCGTTGTATATAAATTATTACCCAAACGCTTAAAACCTGCATGATCAGCTATGGAGAACTTAATATACAAATCGCCATTTGGTCCACCATTTATTCCCTGACCACCATGTCCTGCAATTTTTATTACTTGTCCGTTTTCAATACCTGCAGGAATTGTTATTCGAAGGCTTTTACCATTCACATTGATGGTCTGCTTTTGAGTTTTATACACATCCAACAACTGAAGATGCAGTTCTGCATGAAGGTCTTCACCTCTAAACTTTACTTGTCGCGAACGACCTCCCCCAGCCTGACCGCCAAACATCGATTCAAAAAAATCAGAATAATCACCACCTGTTTGTCCACCAAACCCTGAAGTACTACCTCTATTGGTTGATCGATTTTGTTTTGCTTTTTCGAACTCATCAGCATGTTCCCAGTCCTTGCCATATTGGTCATACTTCTTGCGCTTTTCGGGGTCACTCAAGACGCTATTTGCTTCATTGACCTTTTGAAAATTAGCCTTGGCATTTGCATCATTCGGATTTAAGTCGGGATGATGTTTTCGTGCTAACTTCTTGTAAGCTTTTTTTATCTCCTCAGCAGTGGCTGTTTTCGTCAATCCGAGTGTTTTATAATAATCTATGAAATCCATTTGCAAGTTTAGGTGTTCATTGTGTTTCGAAAATGTAATCAATAATTCTTGAAAAAATCAATTCGGATTATTAAACACCTCAAACCCATACACCACATCAACGAGTTCTTTGCTAATTAGACTTGCACTTGGGTAATGAAAGGTTTATACTACTTTAGACTTTTACCAACCCACAAACCCATTATTATAACCAGAACTTCACAAACACAATTAAATAAATATTACTTTGTTGGCTAGAGACTAAAAATCAGTTAGAAAATTAGTCATATTGATATAAAAATCCTTTTTTAAACATAAATTTAAAACAATCATGACACAAATTATAGGCTCTTTTTACTTCAAAAAAACCACCTCAGGAAACCTAATTGGAGAATTTACAAATAACAATCACGAAACTATTTTTAGCGAAAGTTGTGATTTAAAAATTTTACAAAAAGACTTAGCCTCTTTTGAAGGAACTTACTTATCAACCTGGCAAGAAGAGTCTGAAAGTATTCTTATGGAGTTAGAGATCATGAGGAATTCAAATCAGATGAAATACTACCTCATATGGACACTTGCTAACGAACCAATATTTAAAGGTGAAGGTTTTTTGGTGGATGATCTTCTGATTGGTCATTATGTAAGTATGAAATCTTAACGACCCACAAAACCACTTTTACAACAAGACCTTCACAAACACAATTAAATAAATATTATATTATTGTTTTGTTGGCTGGAAGTAGTTGCTACTAGTAGCATTCAGTGAATAAAATGCTAAAAAATAGAATTTTAAGCAATTTGTAAAAAAGATATATTTGCAACTGCATATATCCAAATGTTACAATTAATCAGATTAAAATATTTTAATTAACATTTCCTGTAAACTATTTTTCAACTATATTCGTTAAATATTTTAAAGGACTTAAAGTTTATCCTTTTATATGGACATATCTTTTGACAACAACAAACTGAGAAAATATGCCAATAATGATTTACAAGCTATAAAAAAACTAGGTCCGAATAGGGCTGCGTTATACAAGCAGCGTCTTGATGATCTAAGTGATTCTGAAACTCTAGAAGATGTTCGGTATTTACCTGGGAATTATCACGAATTGAAGGGAAACAGAAAAGGCCAATGGGCATGCGACTTAGATCACCCTTACAGACTAATCTTTGAACCACAAGAGAACCCTATACCAAAGAATGACTCTGGGCAATATATCTGGATAGAAATTAAAGGTGTAGAGATTATTGAAATTGTAGATTATCATTAAAAAAATTAAAGAAATGGCTACAAACATAAACGAATATCAACCTCAATCGGTAACTCCTCCATACAAAACATTAGTTGAAAAACTAAATGAACTTGGAATGGGAAACAAAGAGTTTGCGATTAGGGTAGGTAAACCTGAGAAAACAATTACGGCAGTAACAAATGGAACGAGTTCAATAACAGCTGAAATGGCTGTTAAGTTTGAAGATGTTTTAAATATACCTGCGTCATTTTGGCTAACAAGACAGAGAAGATATGATGAATATCAAGCTAGGGTCAAAAGAATAGAAGAAATTGAAGACGCGAAAGAGTGGGCTAAAGGATTCCCATATGCTAAAATGGCTAGTTTTGGCTGGGTGCCAACTACAAGAAATATTGAGGAAAAGGTTACGGCTTTATTTAATTTTTTTGGAGTTTCTGACCATAAAGCATGGGAATCATACTACTACAAGCAAGAACTTAAAGTAAGTTTTAGAATTTCATTAGCACACACAAATGAACCAATGGCTGTATCAGCATGGTTGAGACAAGGTGAAATGAAAGCAAAATCAATTTTATCTCCCCCATACAATGCTAATTTATTAAAAAATTCTATTGAGGAATTAAAAAGCTTAATGGCTAATCATCCTAAAAACTTCTTTGAGGAACTCCAACGCATCCTTTTAGCAGCGGGAGTAAAAGTAGTTTATACGCCATGTTTGCCTAAAGCTCCTATTCACGGGTCGACTAGATGGCTTGGTGACACTCCATTAATACAATTATCTGCTAGATACAAAACCAATGACAAATTTTGGTTTACACTTTTTCATGAAATTGGACACATACTTTTACATGGGAAAAAATATATCTCAATTGAAAACATAAATTATGATGATCAAGATCAAGAAAAGGAAATAGAAGCAGATAATTTCGCTATTAAAACCACTTTTAGCATTGAACAAGAGAAAGAAGTTCTCAACGCTGCCCCATTAACCTCTTCAGATATTGTTATCTTTGCCAAAGAATTCAATACTCATCCTGCCCTAATTATTGGGAGATTTCACAAAAAAGAACTACTTCATTATAGCGTGGGTCGAGAGTTTATTGAATCAATTGATCTTGAAGAAAATAATGGTAACACTGAATTTAGCAAATAGGGATTTAGGCGATAGAGTAACTTTAAGAGATTTTTACAAGCACTGCTCCCTATAAATCGAGATTGATTTGATTTTATGCAATAAATAAATTAAAACCAAAAGACAACGTTTTGGCTCATTGAGAACCTAAAACACCCTACCCCTTCTTCAACGCCTCAAACCCAGAAACCACATCAAAGAGTTCTTCGTCAATTAGGCTTTGCCGGAGGTGATGAAAGGTGTGTTCTAGCTCTTCTAAGAGTTCACCGATGTTTTTTTCGGCACGTTGCATGGCTGCTAGTCTGCTGGCATTTTCGCTGGCTAAAGACTCTGCACTGGCTTTGAAGAGTGCCGTAAACAAATACTCATGTATTAAAGCTAGCAGTGTGGCTTGTTCTCCACCTACAATTTGTGGTGGTAGCTTAGTTGGCCACTCCAGTGCCACAAGGTCTTTTCGCCAGTTGGCGTCTAAGGGTAAGAGTTGCTGTACAATCGGCAGGTACCCCGCTCCTGTTTTAGGCTGGTTGTGAAACACATAAAAATGATCGACACTTTTATCGGCAATCGCTTCTTCACTTTTTAACAAGAGTTCACTTACCAAAGGCGTAATGGCATGCACCGTATTGGGCACCGTAAAATGCTGCTCGCATTCAAACCCTTCATCTTTCAGTAATAATTGCACACGGTCACCCACTGCCCAAATGGTTTTTTTTCCTGGTAGTTTTTGAAGATGTTCCCCTACAAATTCGGCAAGAGTATTATTGAACTGCCCCACCAATCCTTGGTCGGAACCAAACACAATGGCACAAGTCGATTGATGCTTCGCTTTCCCTTCTGTAGCGAGTGTTTGCTTTGCCGACTTCGCTTCATTCTGGAAATAAGCCACAATGCCCAAAGCTACCGTTCGGTGGTAATGCCCCAGCGAATCAACGGCCAATTCGTACTGCCCAATGTTAGAGGCTGCCATGGCTTTCATGGTACGCACCACCGATTTCAAATCTTCGGCACCGGATAATTTTCTTCGTAAATCGGCTAAGGTTTCCATTAGGCTCGTTCTTTTTTAAGTGCTGAATTCCCTTGGGGTACTACTTCGTTTTTGCTTTTAAGTCGGGTTCTTATTTTCACTAATTCGTACCAGAAAACGGCCACAAAAGCAATGGCTACACACGAAAGTAACTGCACCACACTCAGATGATCAAATTCGAAAAACGCAGTTAATACGGGCACATACAACAAGAGTCCCGTAATGGTTAACGTGATGCCAATAATCAGCAGGATTAAATCATTTTTATACTTCAAGGTGGTGAAGATGGAATAATAAAACGAACGATTGACCAGCGTTAAGAAGATGTTCGCAGCGATTAACACCGTAAAAATCATGGTTCGTGTGTGGGCTTCATCGAAGGACTGAGACACGCAGTATTGATAGGTGAACAAAATACCTGCAGTTATGACTAAACCTTGTAGTACACTTGTGACCAACTCTTTCCAAATGAAAAAAGTGGTGGTCATTGGTCGTGGTTGCTGCGACATGGTATTTTTCTCCATCGGTTCATTTTCAAAAATAATAGAGCAGGTTGGCCCCATAATTAATTCCAAGAAAATGATGTGTATGGGCGAAAAAATATTGGGATACAGCCAGCCTAAAGCCAAAGGCAAAAAGACAGTAAGAATGATCGGAATATGAATGGAAATAATATACTGAATGGCTTTTTTGAGGTTGGCATAAATTCTCCGCCCCATCGCCACGGCATCTACCATTTTGGACAAATCATCTTCTATCAAAATCAGCGAAGCAGCTTGTTTGGCGATTTCAGTCCCTTTTTTACCCATAGCAATACCGATGTGTGCTGCCTTCAGTGCTGGGCCATCGTTTACCCCATCGCCTACCATGGCTACAATTTCGTTATTCGCTTTTAGGGCCGTAATAATCCGCAGTTTGGCTTCGGGGAACATCCGTGTAAAGATGTTCGTGTCCTTCACTTTTTCTTTCAATTCCTCATCCGACAGCTGCATCAACTCATCGCCTGTCACACTTTGTTCATGCCCTTCAAACGCGATTTGTTGTGCTATGGCAGTGGTAGTTTCTGCATTATCGCCAGTAATGATTTTGACGGCAATGCCGGCTTTGTAAAAAGCTTCTAATACTTTCGTGATGTTCTTTTTAGGTGGATCATAAAAAGCCACAATTCCTTTGAAGGTAAACGGAAACTCTTGCTGCGTATCGGGGTAATTATCTCCCTCAAAATGACTTTCACCAACGCCTAAAACTCGATAACCTTCGCTGGTAATGGTTTGGATGGCTTGCTCGATTTGTTCTTTTTCTGTTGCCGTCAGATTGCAGACATTCATCAAGGCTTCAGGTGCACCTTTGGCAGCTATAATTCGTTTGTCCTCTTCGTTTTCAAACAAATGGGTCATCATAGGTGGTTTTCCATCCAGGGGATATTCATGCACCATCTTGAAAAGATGTCGTTCATCCTCCCTTTCTAAATTGGCATAAGCCTCATGCAAAGCAACTTCCATAGGATCAAACGGAATGGGTTCGCTTGCCCACATGGCTATCGTTATAAGTTCTTTTTCCTCGTCTGTCAATTGGTCGTCAGGACTAGAAATTTGTTGCGAGGAAAGCACAAAGAGTTTCGCCAAACTCATTTTGTTTTCGGTAACGGTACCCGTTTTATCCGTACAGATGACGGTAGCGCTGCCCAATGTTTCCACGGTTTTCATCTGCTTCACCACAATCCCCATTTTCATTAAACGCCAGGCACCTATCGCCATAAAGGCACTAAATGCCATGGGAATTTCTTCTGGCAAAATACTCATCGCCAAGGTGAGTGCTTTCAGTAAACTATCTAATACATCGTAAGACCGAAAAAAATTGATTGCCCAAACTATAAGGAATACGACAGCTCCTGCGATGACCAGTTTTTTTACAAAGTTGTTTATTTGTTTCTCTAAGGGTGTTTTTTCTTCCTGTATGCTTTCAAGGCTTTTACCTATTTTCCCTAGTTTGGTGTCGTTACCAATATTGGTAATAGTCACAATGGCTAATCCACTGGCTACGGTTGCCCCTTTAAAAATGCGGTTATCTTCTTTGTCTTTATCTTTAAAAACGGCCATTGATTCGCCTGTAAGAATAGATTCGTTGACCGAAAAATCATTGGAATGAACGATCACGCCATCGGCAGCGATGGAAGTCCCTTCTTCCACCATCATACTATCGCCTATTACTAAGTCGTCACTTTTTATTTCTGCTATTTCTCCATCTCGAATGACTTTCGAATTGGGCTGTGTTAAGGTTTTAAGTTTTTGTAAGGCATTGCGGCTTCTGGAGTCTTGGTAGAGTGAAATAACTGAAACAATGACAATGGCAGACGCCAGAAAAATACCATCACCTAGTTCACCACTCACAAAATAAATAAGCGAAGCAACTAGTAAAAGAATAATCATCGGCTCTTTCACCAATTGCAACATGGCATCTACTATTCCATTTTCTTTTTTATAGTCTAAGGTGTTTTGCCCATGTTTTTCTCTAGCAGCAATAACCTGTTCCTTTGTTAAACCTTGAATATCAAAATTATCTAAATGCATAGTCGGTGAGTGTGTTAATCCTCTGGATGAGTGTCTTTGGACTTGTCTTCAATTTCGTCTTTATTCTGGTTCATCTCATCCTTTTCTTCCTCTTTTTCATCACTATGAATTTCAAAAGGAGATAAAGCTTTTTTTACATGATTCAAAATAATTTCCTGATCAGCATCAGATAATTTGTGATCGGCTGAAAATAAACGGTCGATCATTTCAGCATCCAGCGCAGCTGAAACCTTGTGCAGTTCTGCTTCTGCTTCACGCATCTTTTCGATAGGAATAGTATCGAAGTATCCTTTGGTTAAAGCCAAAAGCACCAATAGTTGTTCGTCTACCGATAGCGGATTCAATTCATGTTGGATCAACCACGAGCGAATGCGTTTTCCATGTTCGATGGTTTTGCGGGTGTCTTCGTCCAAACGTGTTCCAAAACGGGCGTAATTCTCCAACTCTTCGAATTGAGAATAAGCCAATTTCAAATTTCCTGTTGTAGCACGGTAACTTGGCAATTGTGCTTTTCCACCCACACGCGAAACCGATTTCCCCACATCCACCGCAGGTAAAACTCCCAATTCGAACAATTTGGGCGACAAATAAATTTGCCCATCGGTAATCGAAATCAAGTTGGTCGGAATATAAGCCGACATGTTTTGCGCTTCGGTTTCGATAATCGGCAATGCCGTCAACGAGCCACCGCCCAGTTCTTCACTCAAATGCGTAGATCGTTCTAGTAATCTAGAATGAATGTAAAAGATATCTCCCGGAAACGCCTCACGACCTGGTGGTCTTCTTAATAATAAAGACAACTCCCGATACGCTCTAGCATGGTGGGTTAAATCGTCATAAACAATCAGCACATCACGGCCTTTTTCCATGAAATATTCTGCCACGCTGGTGGCTGCATAAGGAGCTATATATTTTAATCCCGAAGAATCGTTTCCTTCTGTCACCACGACAATCGTGTAATCCATCGCTCCATGTTCTTTGAAGCGAGCAATCACTTTGGCAACTGAATAAGCACGCTGACCAATGGCGCAATACACACAAATAACATCTTTGCCTTTTTGGTTCAGAATGGCATCTAGTGCAATGGCGGTTTTACCCGTTTGACGATCGCCCAAAATCAATTCACGCTGTCCACGACCAATGGGAATAAGGGCATCAATTACTTTCAGCCCAGTTTGCAAAGGCACTGTAACCGCTGAGCGATCCATAATAGCAGCGGCAGGTCGTTCTATCGGCAAGCGTTGGGTGTTTACAATGGGTTCTCCGTCATCCAAAGCTTCACCCAAGGGATTCAACACCCGACCAATCAAGCCATCACCTACAGGAATATCCATAACGCGATGTGTTCGCTCCACTTCATCACCCACATTGAGCTGCGATTCTTGTCCTAAAAGGATGACACCAATTTCATCTTTGTCAATATTATAGGCGATGCCAAACAAGTTGTTGGGAAATTTGAGCAATTCCTCAAAACCCACTCCCGGCAACCCCGAGACTTTTACGATCCCTGCGGATACACTCACCACACTTCCAATTTCCTTCGGAACAAAAGAAAAAACATGCTTTTCCCTTCCTTTACGCAATTGTTTGAAGATGGCTTGAAAGCTAAAATCTATATCGTTTTCGGGTGAACTCATGCTACTGGGGCTTCCGTTTTTTCATTCGTTGGATCACGACTTTTTTCTTCTAACGAAGTAAGATAAGCCGAAATCGACCACGCTAATTTGTATTCGTTGGTAGACAATTCAATGCCTCCTATAATTTCTGGCGTCAATTTGTAGCTGTAAGTCGCTTTGGTTTCCAGTACAGTATCTACTGCTTTTTCTATCGTTCCTTGTTGAGCTTCTGTTAATAAAAAAGCACTTCGCAATACAATGGAATTATTGGTGAACGCCTTTTTGAATTGCTCCAATTCCACTTCCTTCAAAGCTGTAATGCGTTGAATAAATATAGCCGTGGCTTGTTCTTCTAACTGAACCGAGGCCAAATCACTAAGTGCTAAGCGAGAAACCGCAAATACTTCTTCTTGCAGTAGTTGCGCCATTACCTTTTTGCTATTTTCTTGCTTTTCCTTTGCTGCTTTTTCCAACTCTTCCTTCATGCTTTCAGCTTCTGTTCGGGCTGTTTCCATCAGTTTTTCGCTCGCCTCTTTGGTTTCAGTAATTACCTTGTCCATGCGTGTTTTCTTCTCTTCTTCAAACGCAGTATTCTTTTGTTTGAATTCGTCTTGCTCTTTCAGCGCTTCCGCTTTTGTTGTTTTTGCATCCGCTAGTTGCGCCACTATTTTCTCCTCACGTTCGGTGATGGCATTCAAAATAGGCTTGTACAAAAACCGTTTGAGCAACCATACCAACAGAAAGAAATTAAGGACTTGAGCGATGACTGTAAACCAGTTGATTTGCATGTGTTGTTGTTATTTAGCGATGACATAATTCCAAAACGGATTGGCAAAAATCAGAATCATTGACACCACAAAACAATAAATGGCGGTAGACTCAATCATGGCCAAACTCACAAATAAGGTTCTGGTAATGGTTGGGGCAGCATCGGGTTGTTGCGCTATAGAACTTAAAGCTGTCGCTGCGGCTTTTCCTTCTGCTATTGCAGGAAACATACAGCCTATTCCGGTTGTAAATCCCGCAGTGATAATTGAAACGATTCCAATAATTGTGATACTATCCATCTGATACATTTTTTAAATTTTCTGTTACTTCTTTTTTTGATTTTTTCTTGCCTTCAGCAACTGCCGCTGCAATATACACTGTGGCTAAAATGCTAAAGATATACGCTTGAACTACACCAGTTAACAAGCCCAAGGCCGTCATAATAACAGGGAAAATAAAAGGGGAAACACTGAGCAAAACGGCTATAATCATTCCACCACTCATGATGTTTCCAAACAAACGGACGGTCAATGCCACCGTTCGTGAGATTTCGCTGATGATATTAAAAGGCAGCATAATGAAGGTGGGCTCGATATACGTTTTCAAATAACCCCAGAATCCACTTTTTCCAATCCCAAAGAAAGGCACGGCAAACAATACCGAAATCGCTAAAGCTGCCGTAGTCGATAAAGAACCTGTTGGCGGTTCGTACCACGGGAAAATAATCAAGACATTTGCCATGGCGATAAATAAAAACAAGGTACCAATAAAGCCAATGTATTTTTCGGGTTGATCGAGTCCTACTTCTTTTATTTGCGCATTAATGCCTGTTACGATGATCTCCAAAAAACACTGCCAACGTGATATTTTGATGGAAGATTTTAGTTTTCGTGTAATCAATAACGAAGTCACAACCAACAAGAGCATAATTGCCCAGGTGGTGACAATGGTTAAGTTAAGGGTTACAAAACCGTGTTGCCAAAAGATGGTTTCGTCTGGACTAAGCTTCATGATGCACCTCCTTTTTTAATTGGTTTGCTTCATGTCGTTTGGTAACATATAATACAACAAATCGAGCTAGTATAAAACCTAACACACAAGCGACTAACCGTTGCCAATTCCCTTCGCATACATAGTAAAACCCCAAAAGAGTAATGCCAAAACGTAAAACAATGCTTCCGAGAAGCCATAACGCTGGAAATTTAGCATTAATTGTACTTTTAACGGTAAACCATAAGCCTCCAAAAAAAACTACCCCTAATGTAATTCCCACTACAAATGCGATTGGTATTAAAACTAACTCATTCATTCTCTTCTTCTTTTTGATTGATATTTCGATGTTCCTTGTTTACCCATTGCCACGCCATCAGACATCCTCCTAACAGACCAACGAACAACAAACTCAACACCCATGAAAACGTTTGCGGGTAACGACTGTCCAGCCAAATCCCGATACCCGCACCTACTAAAGTTGGTACAGAGATCGACCAGCCCACCAAACCAAACATACCCAAGCCCGACCAAACACTCTGTGTATCCTTTTGCGCTTTTAGCTTTCGTCTTTCTTTATCCTCAATTTGCTTCGTTAAGAATCGTCTATTTTTAAATTCGTTTGACACCATTTTACTTATCACCAAATTTTCCGAGTTGCAGCATAAAACCACTTTCAAGTTTGGCCATTGCCGACCGTGATTCCTTTTCACTTTCATCCAACGCCTTAAATTCTTTCTCCACCGATTCCTGCAACTTCCCTAGGTCGGCACCACCAATGGCATTGCGCACAGAAATCAATACTTCAGCTCCTGCCTTTACCATCACACCTTCGTCTAACGCCAAATAATGAACGGTATCCGTTTCGTAAGTCAAGATGCCTGGCACCAATGCCGCCACGCAATCGAGTCGTTGGGGCAACAAACCATACGAACCTTCACTCGTTTCCATTACAATCCGACTAACGTTTTTGACCTCAATAAACACACGAAACGGAAGTAGTACCTTAAGCTTCATCATCGACAGGTTGCTTTAGTTCAGTCTTTTTCTCTTGCTTTTTCAGCGCTTCGTCTACAGCACCGATCATATAAAAGGCACTTTCTGACACCTCTTTAAACTCATCATTCAGAATGCGTTCACAGCCTACTAATGCATCTTCCAACGCGACTTCTTTTCCTTCTATGCCACTAAATTTTTCGGTGGTGAAAAACGGTTGCGTCAGAAAACGTTCTAATCGTCTAGCTCGATTCACGATGTTATGATCTTCGGTAGATAATTGCTCTAAGCCCAGCATGGCAATAATATCTTTGAGCTCCTCGTAATGTGCTAAGGTTTGCCGTATGTTTTGTGCTAATTGATAATGACGATCGCCAATAATCCCTGGTGTTGCCATCTTCGAATTGGATTGCAATAAGTCAATTGCAGGATACAATCCTTCACTGGCTTTTTTCCGAGAAAGTACGATGGAGGCTGATAAATGTGAAAAAGTATGCACCGCAGCTGGATCCGTTAAGTCATCTGCAGGCACATACACCGCTTGTATGGAGGTAATCGCTCCCGTTTTTGTATTCGCAATACGTTCTTCCAATTGCGAAAGCTCCGTTCCCAAAGTAGGCTGATACCCTAAACGAGAAGGCATTTGTCCCATTAAACCCGACACTTCCATTCCGGCTTGAATAAACCTGAAAATATTGTCAACAAGCAACAAAACATCACGTTGCTCTTCGTCCCGGAAATATTCTGCCATGGTCAATGCCGCATGACCAACCCGAAAACGAGCACCTGGCGGTTCATTCATCTGTCCAAAAAGCATCACCATATTTTCCAAAACACCAGCCGCCTTCATGTCGTGGTACAACTCATGTCCTTCACGACAACGTTCACCAATGCCGCAAAACATACTGACGCCCTTGTTATGCCCCACCATGTTATGAATCATCTCGGTAAGCAAAACTGTTTTGCCCACACCAGCACCACCAAACAAACCAGCCTTCCCTCCTTTTTCGAGTGGAATAAGTACGTCTATGGCTTTAATGCCTGTAATAAAAACTTCTGATTTCGTAGATCGTTCCGCTAAAGTGGGTGGGGAACGGTGAATGTTGTGCCATTTCACTTCTGAAATCGGCTCTTTGTGATCGATGGTATTTCCAAAAACATCGAACATACGTCCGAGAATGTTTTTCCCAACAGGCACGCTCAACTGGCTTCCATCGGTTTCCACCAACATACCACGGCTTAAGCCTTGTGTTGGATTTAGTGCGATGCCTCGTACCGTGTTCGCATCCAATTGTGCAAGTACCTCAATAGCAATTTCTTTTTCCTTACCCGTGTGGAGCAACGAATAAATAGACGGCAAATAGCCTTCGAACCATGTATCTACTACACTACCTCGAATACTGATGATTTTACCGGTTTCTATTTGGTTTTTCAAAGAAGTGTCAGGATTATGGATTTTGCTAAAATTAGCGTGAAGTGTATCTTTTAACAATGTGATACACCAGTAGTGGTAGTGACTTATATCAGTACCAAATGGTTTAAAGAATCTTGAATTACAAATAGGACAATTTTGTAAGCTCTGCTGTTACATCGGTGTTATAAAAAATTACATAAATCACATGTTGAGGATGAAATTCATAATCAGACTAGGCAACACCCAGCCTGATTATATTTATGATTTCTATTCTGGGTTTCCCCAATTTTAACTCAAGTTTTTCAAGAAGTTCAATTTCATCATCTGGAACAAACTCCAAATCATCAAAATTCACATTAGGAAATTGTTCTTTCAAATTTTTCAGATGTTCTGTCCAATTATCTTTGATTTTAAAATCATCCATTGGTTGATTTTTTGTTGAATCATTTTTCATAGTTCAAGGTATTTAAGATGATCATTAATTTAAAGTCTTAAAACACTATTCCACATAACAACTCGAAAGACAACAGCAACGAGATAATTAAAAGCACTTATTTTGCCTTAAATTTAGTTGTACGTGATTTTTATTAAAAAAAAACAGGGTGAAAGATTAAATAATCTTCTACCCTATTTTTTTAAAATGATTGAGTTTGTTAATTGTAAAACCGATAACCTAATGTTAATTGATACCATGCATTTTTATACCGTGGAGTGTCTGATGTGCCATCCCCTTGGTTGTTTAAAATATCCCAACCCAGTCGCCCACCTATGACCACATGATTGATATTCACGTCTACACCAGCTAAAAAACAAAGGGTGTTTTTTCGGAAATTATCGTTTTGAAATTCCTTTTCTTGATCAATGGTAGTTGTGCCAACCGTAAACTCATCATGTTGTTTCATGAGGTAAGAATATTGGGGGCCTGCAACAATACTTATCATACTAACAGGACTAAAAGAAAGTAGCAAAGGAATATCTAAATAGTTTGTTGTGCGCGTAAGGTCATAGGTTGACCCTAATAATTTACCCGTTCCTTTAAACCCTTTTTGAGAAAACAGAAATTCTGGTTGTATTGCAAAAAAAGAACCTATTGGAATTACTACAAACGCACCCGCAGCTAAGCCATATTTAGCGTCAGCAGTAAACTCTTCTCCCTTGGTATCATATACATTGGAATAATTTGTTCCTAATTTTAATCCAAAGTGTAAGTGTTCACTATAATCTGTTTCCTGAGCCATACTGCTTAGAGTAAAACCAAGTGTAAGTGCAAACAAAAGTATTTTTTTCATGTGTTTATTTAATAGTTTAATGCGTGAGTAAAGTGATTTTTATTATAATTATTGTTCTTGAATTATTTTACGTTTTTAACTGTCAAGTCTTTAAGCGCTTTCCCTAATTCCTCCATGTCATGAGCAAATTCAGATTTGAAATTATCCCAATGCGCTTTGCCTTCAGACTTGTAGTCATCCATTCGCTTTTGCATATCGGTATTTTTCTTGTCCAGATTTTTTATCTTTTCTTGATACTCTGCCTTTGCTTCAGCTTTATCTGTTGCAATTCTTGCATTAAAATCAGCGATGATTTTTTTATTTTGAGTAATCTTTTCTCCAGTTTCTATTTTATATTTTTCCATATCCTCAAGGTATTCTTCGTTTGTTTCTGTTAAGTTGTTTTCGGCTTCAACAACATCTTCTTTAGCTTCTTTTAGTTTGTGTTCTTGAGAATTATTACAACTAATAAAAGCTGTAGAAATTAATAAGGCACAGGCTACTATAATGAGATTAGACTTTTTCATTTGATTGGTTCTGTTTTTAACTTGATTTTAAAAAAGACTATTTGAGCCATTAGGCACTCTTCAAAAGGTTCTTTTTTTCTAAAAACTCTTCGTTGGTAATTTCTCCAGCGGCAAAACGTTTGTTTAAAATATCGATAGGGTTGGCGTATTTCCTTTGCTGCCCAGGAATTCGATATGGAGTTGCAAAAGCCCAAAATATAAATGAGAACCAAAGAAACCACCACACTAGATGCATTCCCCAAAAATGATAGCCTTCGTACATATCCATAATTATTTGTTTTTAATGAATATCAAAGGTGAGGTAAAGAAATGCGAAAGAGTTACACAGTGATAAGAAGTAATTACATATATCACATATGCAAAGGGTTTCTTTAAAATCTAACAGCTGATATCCCAGAAAAATAGATGTAAGAAAATATAAACCTCAATTTTCTGGATGAAAACTCAAGTGATGAGTCCTCTTAAAGTCTATTATCACACGTCTTACCCTCTTTGAAATCAACATAATTTTCAAAGGTAGTATCTGCTATATTTTTTAGAGCTGTATGCGTTAAAAAAGCTTGATGGCTTGTGATTAACACATTTTTAAAAGACATGAGGCGAGCTATTTGATCGTCCTGCAAGATATCATTGGAGTGGTCTTCAAAGAAAAGACCTTTTTCTTCTTCATAAACATCAAGCCCTAAATATCCAATTTGTCCTTTTTTTAGACCGTTTATAACTGCTTTTGTATCAACCAATCCACCTCGTGAAGTGTTAATAAGCATCACTCCCTTTTTCATTAAACCAATGGTTTTATTATTGATTAGGTGTTTGTTGGTAGCCGTAAGTGGAGCGTGTAAGGTGATGATATCAGCCGTTTTGCAGAGCTCTTCAATTGACACATATCGAATGCCTATTTGTTCATAATTAGGATTAACAACTTGATCAACAGCAATAACTTCACACCCCATACCCATCATGATATTGGCAACTTTTTTACCTATTTTACCTATTCCAATAATACCAACGGTCTTTCCATGAAAATCAAAACCAATTAAATCATCTATAGAAAAATTACCATCGTTTATTCGGTTATGAGCTTTAATTAATTTTCTATTTAAAGCCATCATCAAAGCCACCGTATGTTCAGCAACTGCATATGGTGAATATTCTGGCACATTTGCAATAAACATCCCCAATTCTTTAGCTTTTACTAAATCCACATGATTAAATCCAGTAGAACGCAATAAAATTGCTTTCACGCCTATTTGGTGTAGTTTTTCTAATACAGGTGCCGAAGCATCGTCATTTACAAAAAGGCATATAATCTTCGCCCCTTGAGATAACTGTGCCGTTTCAACTGTCAATAAAACTGGTAAAAACTGTACTGAAGCCTCAACGCTGTTGGCGGCAACTTGTAAAGCTTGTTTTTCAAAATCGTGTGCACTGTAAACAACTACATTCATTGTTAAAAATTTAGGTGATTTAATACTTGAAAGTAAATGAGGTGTACCTATTATACTTACCCCTTATTCAGGAAATAATCACATACTACCCTGATAGTGGTATGAGTAAAATACTAAGTAAAATTATCGTTTATTAGCATCATTTACGCCAATAAAAGGGATTGCACCAGCACCAGTAACACCTGGTAAAACACCGTTCCATTTTTCGATGGCCTTCAGATTGGCTTCAATTTTTCTGAGCTCAATAAGGTCAGGAGAAATATTCATCTTTTGTAATCTCAAAGCCTCAGCTTCGGCTGTCGCAGCGGCAATAGTCTGTTGTGCTTCTACTTTGATACGGTCCAAATCACGCTTTGCTTTCAACGCATTTTGTTCTGCAGTTTGTTTAGCTTCAATCGCATCAGTAAAAGTTTGGGAGAAACTAAAATTGATAATCGAAAAGGCATCAACGGAAATATTTGACAGCAGTAATCGTGATTTAAGCGCATCTTGCATTTCATGACTTACAGCTGGTCTTTTCGTAATTAATTCTTCCGCTGTATATTTAGCCGATACCGCTTTTATTACTTCTTGAATTGCGGGATCAATAATTCTGTCTTTGTATTCAATACCTATTGTTTGATAAACTAAGTTCGCCTTATCGGGTATGATATGATAATTAAGCGCAACGGACATATCTACATCCTGTAAATCGGAAGAGGATGAAGCTGCATCATTCTTTGCTTTATGGATTTTTACATCAAGAGGAATAACAGTTTGAACTATTGGAATAATAAAATGAATGCCTTCATTTAGAACGTGATCTTGTACTGCCCCAAAATTTTGTACAACACCTCTCTCTCCTGCCCCTATCTGCACCCAAGGTTTAAATACAAAAAAAATAATGATTACACCTACAACTAATAATATCTTCTTCCAAGGGGTATTGTTTATGACTTCTTTTACATCATTTATATTTTGATCAACCATATTTATTTGTTTTTATACAAATATGGGAAGTATTATTCTGTAATTACTTACACAACCCCAAGTGAGTCTTACATAAATCACATGTTAAAATAATAGACCTAACTATTATATATTATCTGTATTAATAAAATAGTAAGACTTATCAGTTCTGTCAGGTTTTGGAAAATTTATTGTGATTTACAATACCTCTCAGAGCATAAGCTTTGCTTATTAAGCTGTCTGCCTTTTATTTACTATGTTTTTTTAAAACACTACTTCATCTACAACATGCTATCCATCAATATATTACCTTGCAAAATCAAAGATGAGGCGTGTAGAAGCACTGATAGAAGAATACACCGACATTGAAGTGGTAATAATGACGGATGGTAAACGAGCAATAAAGCATGCGAGAACTAAAGGGTTTATTCGTTAATTGTGTTGAAAACACTTATCATGCAGAGCATTGAAAGAGGCTATAAAATCTACACTTCATACTGAGGAAGACCATGACCGAAACATCTCTTTACAAGCCCTGAGACGCTTCATTGTACTCAGAGTGACGTATTTCTATTAATAGTGTTGTTCTAAAAAAAGACAAAAAGAGTCCAGTATCCTGCTGAACTCTTTTATAAAAACTGCCCATGAAGTAATTAAACTTAAGGTTGTACTACTGTGCTGCCTTCAATGGTTACAGCACCAATTCGTGCTAACAATCTGCCGTTGATTGTCGCACCTGTGTTTAAAGAAATTGATTGATCGGCCATGATGGTTCCTTGGAATACGGTGTTGCTTCCCAAAGTGGCAGAAGTACCTACTTGCCAAAAGATGTTGGATGCTAATGCTCCTCCAGAAAGAATGATTTTTCGGCCTGAACTTGTACTCAATGTTGATGCTATTTGAATAATAAACACGGCATTGGCATTGCCTAACGCATCAAAAGTAAGGTCACCTGATGAAATTTCAAGAGAACCGCTTGATTTATACAAACCTGGTGTTAAGGTAAGGCCACCAATGTTACCTGCCAGTAACACGATGTCAGTGGATGTACGACCAGCAGCATTGTTGTAAGCAGTAGTTAAATGACCTTTTGCAGTGGTTAAGCGTGTAGCATCTTCAATTGAACCTGCAGGGCCGGTAGCATCTGTAGTATAAATTGTTCCTGTAACCTCACTGTCACCAAATCCGGTAATGTTGCTACCAGCAGCAGGGCTTAATCCAAGATCGCCTTTAACAGATGATGATGGAACGTTGGAGATTAAAGAACCTGCAAGGATAGCATAGTCGGCTGAAGACTGCAGGTTAACGGTAGCTTGATTGACTGACTGAATTGGAACTTCTTCATTAGTAGTAGTTTTTGTATCCTCTTCATCATCTTTTTTGCAGCCTGTAAATAATACAATCAATAATAATAAGGACACAAATGTACCTAGTGTAAAACTTAAAGATTTTTTTATTTTATTCATCGTAGTTTATTTATGCTGCAAAAGAATTTCTGCAGACAAAGAAATATACAATATAATAACAACAACTAGCTCAATAAGCAGGAATGATTTTACTTATATCAAAAGTTAATGTGTCGTTTTAATTAACACTCATAACTTTTACATTATCAGAAAGTTAAAAGTTTAAAAAATTAATTCGGATTATTAAAACAAAACCCCTCTTCATAAGGTATGAAGAGGGGTTTTTTATTGAACTTATCCTGTTGCGGTTTAGTTGCCAACCACAAACTGGATGCTTCCTTCGTCACTGATCAACACATAAATGCCATCCGTCAATTCACTTACAGAAATCGTATGTTCAATCGCAGATGCGGTAAAAACTATGCGACCATGTAAATCCATTATGCGTACATTGTTTAACGGAGCAGACAAGTTTAACACGCCTCCATTTACAGGGTTAGGATAAGCTGAGATGCCTTTAGAACTAAATGCATTTTTTCCTAGTGAAGTAATGGTGCTGATGGTCACACACTCAGAAGTAGCTTCACACTCCCCTACTTGAATTCGCACGGCATACACCCCATTGCTATCAGGTGTAAACGTAGCACTTTCCTCTCCTTCTATTTCAATACCACCCTCACAACTAATCCACTGATAACCAGAAACCGTGAGTAAGTCAGCGGTAATGGTATTATTATCCGTAGTTACTGTTGTATTAATTGCTATTGGTTCAGTTAAAGTAATTGATTGATCTTTTTCACACTTATTCTCGTCAATTACGGTTACCGTGTAAATGCCAGCAGTAAGGTTATTAGCCGTATCAGCAGTACCTCCAGAAAGCGACCAGGAATAGGTATATGGGGCAGTTCCTCCAGAAGCAATTACGGAAGCCATACCATCTTCACCGCCATGACAAGTCACATCGGTTTTATTCATTGTTAAACTGATAGAATCTGGTTCCGTTACCATAATAGAGTCGTCTACTGAACAGTTGTTGTCATCAATCACAGTAACCTTATACTTGCCAGCACTTAAATCAGAAATTGTTGCCGTATTCCCACCTGATGGTGACCAACTATACGCGTATGGGCCAGTTCCACCAGTTGCTTCTACAGAAGCACTACCATTGGAATCGCCATAACAGCTTATCATTGTGCTGGAAATGTTCGCGGAAACTGCCGTTGGTTCTGTAATGGTAAAGTCAAAATCTGCTGTACAGTTATGAAAGTCAGTTACTGTTACGGTATAGTTACCGGCTGTTAAGCCAGCAGCTGGTGCCTCATCCCCTCCATAAGGTGACCATGAGTAAGAATAAGGAGCAGTACCACCTCCTACGTTTGCAAAGGCAGTTCCGTCAGCGCCACCATTGCACGATACATTTGTTTGTGATTTTGCTCCAGAAATTCCATCTGGGTTAATAAGTGTAAGGGATGTATCAAGGGTACAACCATTATCATCCGTAATTGTGATCGTATAAGTACCAGCAGATAAGTTAGAAGCTGACGCATCCGTTCCACCAGAAGGTGACCAGAAATACATGTAAGGTGCAACACCGCCAGAAGGTGTAACCGATGCCGTTCCATTCGATCCATCTTTACAAGTTGGACTTGTTTTAGAGGTTGTAGCGGTTAAAGTGGTGGGTTGCACAATGGTTGTACTCGCTGTTGCGTTGCAACCATTGTCATCTGTAATGGTTACAGAATAGCTGTTGGCTGACAAACCAGTTATGCTGTTGTTAGAAGAGGAACTATTTGACGTAGTAGCACCATTGTCCCATTCATAAGTAAATGGAGCTAAGCCTCCACTTGCTTGAACTGTTATTGCCCCTGTCTTATCTTCATGACAAGCTAAATCTGTTTGAGCTACCACCGCAAGCTTAAGCGCACATGTAATCGTAAAGTTGAACGTTATATTTTCTACTATTCCACTTTGTCCATCGCTCACATCAACTTGAAAGCTATCGGCTATTGAGGCACTCCCATCATGAACATACACCACATTACCCTCATTAATGTTTTGTTGAGAAAATTCATCACCTAACTCTAACTCAAGTTCTCCGACCTTAATTACACCGTGAGAAGGCAATACAGCAATGGTATATACGATGTCTGCCGGGTTAGTTTGTTCCATATCCGTAAACTCCAGTTCAGATTTTGTGATGGCATGAGTGGTGTCATTATCCAAAGAAGCCCCCGTGTTAGCTGTTTCCGTTGGTGCGGTATTATTTCCTGTAATGGTATATATTGGATTTGTTCCTGTAAAGTTAATCCCTCCGGGGTTGATGTCTTGCGTCATAACCTCATCACCCGTCCAGTTACTAACAGATGTTATAGCGCTAAGAACTACTGATTTAGTACCACTAGACACACCTGTATAAATCATATTATCACTATGATTAGAACCCGTCAAAGCAATAGCACTTGTTCCGTTAATTAAAGTACTCGGTAAATAAGACACGGTTGAATTTACTGAACCAGCAACTTGCCATCCGTTTGCCCCAGCAGGTTCTCCTCCTGGATTACTTGTAGACCAGTTAGCCCAACCAAAAATCCATTTGTCTGGTACTGCTGTAGCCGCTGATCCCTGGTAGATAAACCAATTATCACCACCGCTAGCTACTGCAGAATTTGCATTTGTCCACCCCGCTGCCGTTACTGTACCGTAGTCAGAAAGACCACCACCGATTGATGGTTCACCATTGGAGGAGATTGTGATTTTAATTACTGTTCCTGCGGCCACAGAAGTAGTGGTTGTCCAGGTAATAACACCGTCTGCTACAGAACTAATTTCAAATGCAGCCCCATTCCATCCATAATCAGAAATGAAAATTTGAGTTCCAGCTGGTATGGTTGCTAATGTTACAATGGCCAGTTCGTCTGGTGATGTATCGGAGTTCATACCGATAATAGCAATATCACCCGTTTCTAAACTCTGGGATCTTGCTGTAATTGCAAACAGGTTAAAACACAAAAAAAGTAATAAACTCATTTTGCTTACAAATCGTAATGTTCTATTCATGTCAATTTTGTTTAGGTTGGTTGTTTGAATTAAAATGTAGTTTAAGCGAGTTGATTGTTTATCAATAAAGAATTACTTTTTTCCCATAAAAAACACAATTCATGGTACTTAGTTGGTGTTGCTCAACTCAACTTAACTTTCGTTCAAAGGTTAATAAATAATTATAAAAGTAAAAGTATCGTACTATTATTTTTGCTTTTTTTAATGCCTCAGTTCAGTTAAACTAAGAAGTTATCGCTTTCTATAAATAGTGATTTTAAATATTCAAGTTAGTCTCTCTTTTAGAGATCATTGTTGTAAAGTTAACATTAGACTAGTCTTGGAGTTGAACGCAGCAATAACAGTGATAATTTCATCCCCTATAGTGTCTCAACCGTGCATGGATCAGTGCGACATAAGTCTTAACTTAATCGTCTAAATATTGCTTCTTTGTTCAATTCCATGAATCAATTTTATAGTTTTAAAAATGAATCTATTCAATCGCTTTCACCTCCTATTAATCGTATTTACAGTAACTTTTTCAGCACCTGCACAAGAGCGACTTAAAGATCATAAGGAGATTCAGTCATACACCGCTAAGTTGGAGGCTGACTCCCTTGATTTTGAAACGCGCCACTTAAGGGCAAAGGCCTATATGGCTTTGCAAGAGTACTACTATGCCATGAAGGACTATGAATTTTTGCTCCACCACAATCCAGCTTACTTTTTAGCTTTTCATTACCATAATCAACTAGTCCATCTCGAGGCACCGGATTCCGTGGTAATGGACTCGTCCACTGCCCTCATTTTACAAAAACCGAACTCCTTTCATTATAGCAGTCAGGCCTATGATGCAATAGATGAAGGTGAATATGATAAGGCCATATTAATCAGTGAGAAAGCCCTGCTATTGGACAGCATGAATTATGATAGCTATGAGTACCGTGGATATGCAAATTTCTTTTTGAAAAACTATGAGGAAAGTATTCCGGATTTTAGAAAACTACTCGAAGAGGATAGCACCAATATTTTTGCGCTTAATAACCTGGCCAGCGCACTTACCAATGCAGGACAACCAGCTGCCTCCATTCCCTACTATCGCAAAGTCATCGAACTCAACCCTAACTTCACGAGCGTCATGTTTAGTTTAGGAAATACCTATTACCTCTTAAACCAGCTGGATTCTGCATTGAACTATTTTGACCTCGCCATCCAACAAGATTCCTTTGCACACGGTACTTTTAATGCCCGAGGCAATGCGTATTTGAATCAGGGTCAGTACAATAAAGCACTAGCAGATTATTTAACTGCGTTAAGCATGGATTCCTCAGACGCCCGCTATTGGGGAAATGCAGGATTGGCTGAATATAATTTAGGTAACAATAAAACAGCTTTAATCTACCTCAATACCGCAATTGATTTAGGCAATGAAAACTACTATCATTTTTACGATACGCGTGCTCAGGTGTATAACGATTTAGAACGCTATGAAGAAAGTAATAAGGATTATTTACATGCTATACAATTACAAAGCACCATGGACAGGGCAGGGAATATTGGCTGGAATTATTACCTCCTTGGAGATTATGAGGCGTGTATCACCTATTCTAAAATGGCCATAGAAAATGATCCTGAAGCCTGGTATGCACACTATAACATTGCCTTATCGCTGTTGTGTTTGAATATGCAAGAGGAAGCTTTTGCAAAATATGAGGCATTGGCGAATGCAGCTTCACCAGCTGCAAAACAAGGTGCTAAAACGGATTTGATGCATCTTAAAAAGCGTGACAAGAACTATCGAAAACAAGTTGAGAAAATATTGAAAGACTATTTTTAGAGGAGTTCGTTTCTTATTTTCTTCGAACAAAGGTTATCTAATATTATCCACTAGCTAAAGTGGTCACAAAGGTTACTTGAGCAACAACGAAGAATCACCATAACTTAAAAACCGAAAATTATTGGTCAATGCATAATCATATACTTGTTGCCAACCGTTTCCAATCCACGAAGCAATCAAGGCTAACAAAGTACTACCGGGTTGGTGAAAGTTGGTGATAAGACCGTCAATAGCTTTCCAATCGTAAGAAGGCATGATAAACAACCCAGAAGAAAAGTCGATTGCTTTCAATCCGTGTGCATCAATAAAACTTATTAAAAATTCACATGCTTGTTTGAAGTCCCAATCAGAGGTGAGCTCATAGGCATCATCCTGATAAATAGGAAGCAGCACATCACTTTTCGTCTTATAGAGCTTTACTGCTAACCAATACAGACTTTCCAGAGAGCGGAGACTTGTTGTGCCTACACTAATAATCGGTCGGTGCTGCGATGCCAACTGTTCCAAGGTAGATTTGGTAATCACAATCCGCTCCTGATGCATGGTGTGTTCAATCAGTTTTTCAGCTTTCACCGTTTTAAAAGTTCCAGCGCCAACAAACAAAGTGAGGTATTCCAGCTGGTGTCCTTGCTCCTTCAAACGCGTGAGCTGACTCGGTACAAAATGGAGACCTGCGGTGGGTGCAGCTACCGCCCCTTCATTTTTAGCATACACCGTTTGATAACTTGTTTTGTCTTTTTCCTCCGAAGTTCTGTTTAAATATGGAGGTAAAGGCACTTCACCAGCAGCATCTAGTATGTTGGAAAAACTTATACTTCCCTCCCATTCAAACCGCACTAACACATCGTGTGCTCTTTTTTCTTGGATGGTGGCTTTCAACACAGTCCCCGCAATCGGTAATTCAAGTACTGAATCACTTGTAAATCGCTTGAGGTTACCGACCATACACTGCCACACACATGTTTTTGTGGTGTTTAAAGCTTGTTCTACAGTTGATTGATGTGGTTCTAAACAAAACACTTCAATCTTTGCCCCAGTAGACTTGGTAAAGTGTAATCGGGCAGCTAATACTTTGGTGTCGTTAAACACTAACAAGGCATTGGAAGGTAAATGGTGCTCTAAATTGGAAAAAACGTCTTCTTGTATCTCCCCATTTTTACGAATCAACAATTTCGACTGATTCCGATCAGCTAGAGGATATTTGGCAATTTGTTCATCTGGAAGGTCGTAGTAAAAGTCTTTGGTGTTTAGCTGCTCGCGATTCATTCGGCAAATGTAACACAAGAAGTAGAGAGATTAAACTGAAATAGCTGTTTTTGAAGCCAGAGACGATGAAAACAATTCTCCGGGTTTTAATTTCCTTTCAATAAAACTATCTTCAAAATTATCGTGACTATAAAATAAAATAAAACCAATGTACATGTATAATAACAACCTGTTTTTTTTATTTCTACAGAAAAATATCAAATCAAAAAATCCACTCCTAAATCCATTGAAACTACTTTTTTCAAAATAATCCGTTTTTTTTGGGAACGTTTTCCAAGTACTGCGTCAATACGGTGTCAGGCCTGATTATTAATGACACTTTAACTTGAAATAAAATGAAACAGCTACTAATTGTACCATTGCTTATTATTTGCTTACATCTACATGCTCAAAAACCATTGAGTGGCTTGTTTGTAGGAGGCGACACTCTAAAAACATCACCATACGATACTTTTAAACTCCAAGCTTTAGCTTGGGATGGTAATACGGATAGTGATTATACTTATACCTGGGAGACAGTCCCCCAGATTAAAGATCAACTGGGAGAAGATATAGTGTTGGGGAACAGTGATGTGCATTATCTTTCAGATGTAAATCCTTCTTCATTTAAAGTGATCTGTACAGTAACAGACGCAGACAATAATTCGATACGTCTTGAACAATATATCCTCCATGATTATAAAATGATGAAGCTATATGAAGAAAACCCGAGCACACACACCTTCACAGGGAATGATTATGTGTTTGATTTGACTACTTATGGCAATCTATTATTTGAAGATCCTTATAGCATTACAGTGACAGGAGATGGTGCTCCATATATGCGGATAGAAGAAATTAATAATTATAAGAAATATGTCTTTAACAGTGATATTCCCAAGGAATACACCCTCAATTTTAATTTGTTTTATGAAAATGAAAAGATCCACACCTACACTCGATTATTAATCGTGGGAGACACGGAAAAAGGGCCGTAATTGTAAACAAAGGGCATGGAAGCATCAATGGTAACGGTCTTCGGGAGAAGATTGAACTCAATGTTCAGTTCTTAAACGATAATGTTACTGGCACAGTTGAGTTCCGTACCGATCAACCGAATACAGCACCTGGAGGACGAGAAGAATTCAAAGTAGAAAACCATAGAATGATTCTATTGGATTACCCAGAATCTTTTATCTCAAGTCAAGACTCTACAGAATATACCCTGACGGGAAGTTTTCATATGGACAGTGGCGAAAAATTCGAAATAGAACGGCAGATGTCCTTTACTGGACCTGCAGAAGTGTATACTCCAGACTTCACAGCTTGTAAAGGTGATACCGTAATCCTACCTATTACCTATCATAACATCACCAAAGAAATGCAACTGCAGTTTTTTGATTTAGATGTATTGCTTAATGAAGGATTAAAAGTAATTGGTATTAAGGAGGGTAATGCAAAGAATGTAAACAGTCAAATGCGTGTAAAAACATTAGAAACTAACCTTGAAGATAGTAGAGCCTTTCAACTTACCACTTGGGAATACTATATCCATCGTAACCAACCTTCCGATTTCCATAATAAATGGCATCTCAATTATTACAGCAACAACGACACTATTGCTTTTGTAAAAGTAAAAGTACTTAAAGACGGTGAGTACACCCTTATGATTGAACCTTTGGTATTTGATTATTATGATAACATGCCGCATAATGACCGACAGGGTACACTCACAGCACTCCAACCTGAAGGAGAAGCAACTTCCATTACATCCACTAAAGTGAAAGGACTTCACAACATTGTACGATTGGACAATGAACCTGCTTCAAGCAACCTGAACTACACCTGGTCTTATAACAATACGGAAGCATATGAAAGTAGTACTTATGTTGATGTACGTTCATCAGACCAGACTGTCCAACTATCCATTGAAGATCAACATGGATGTATAGCATCATTTGAACATATTGTTCTTACAGAAAACGAGGATTTGTATTCCATATCAGGGGTTCTTAGAGATGAAAATAATAATGCGTTGACAGGTGAAGTAATTGCTTATCAACTGATAGATGGTGCTTACTACCCTGCTGGAAAAGATGAAACGAATACAGATGGTACTTATAAAGTTGAAAACCTAATTGCGGGTGAATACATCCTGATGGGAGTACCTAACAACCAGACTTATAATGCGGCATATTATTATCTCGAAGGTCTACGAACCAACGCCAATCAACTTAGTGTCATCAGTGATATTGTAGATGTAGACCTGGTGCTTCCTGAAAAAGAAAACATAGATGGAAACCTGTTAGAAGGTATTTTTATTAAAGACAGTATCACTATATCGTATGAGAATGCTTTCCAAACATTCCATGGGACGTTGCCTAATATCGTATTTCTCACCAATGAAAATAATGAAATCATCAATACCACCACATTGGGTACAAATGGTAATTATAGTATCATGAGTGACGAAAACCATACTAAACTGACAGCCAGTTATGGATTAATTTCAGAGTTGTTGAAAGAAAATTTTCTTATTCAATCAACTGAAAAAGAGGCTATGCTTAACTTGAACATCTACCCCAACCCCTTTTCCTCCTACCTACAAATGACACTGGATGAAGCAGCTCACATTAAAATTTACAACATGAAAGGAATCATGTTGAAAGAAGAATTAGGAGATAAAGGTATTAATACTCTCCACACAGATGATTTAAAACCAGGGTTTTACATCATCTCAATTACAGGAAATAACAGTACAACTAAAATAGGTTTAACAAAACAATAGTTTAATTGATTTCACTCGAAAAAATTATAGAAGGTTGTTTAAAAAACAAATCACAGAGTCAACAAATGCTTTTTGAAAGTTATGCCAGGCAGATGAAGTTCATCTGTCTGCGCTACTTAAGCTCTGAAGCAGATGCTCAGGACGCATTACAGGAAGGGTTTATTAAACTTTTCAAACACATGAAGCAGTTTGATAGAAAAGGGCACTTTGAAGCATGGATGTCACGGATTTTTATCAATACAGCTATCAGTATGCTCCGAAAAACTAAAACACTCAATGAAGAGCTCTATGATATGGAAATTCAACACATCCATCCAGTTGAAGAACCCGATTTCATGAAGGAACGCATTCATATTTCAGAAATAAATGAAAATACCATCGACTTTGAAGTAATTAAAGCAGCTGATTTTAATAAAAAAGAGCTCTTAAATTGTATTAATACACTTAACCCTATTTTCAGTACCGTATTCAACCTCTATTTCATAGATGATTATTCCCATAAAGAGATTGCTCAGGTGTTGGATATTTCAGAAAAAACATCACGAACACGACTTCTTCGAGGTAGAAAACAAATACAAGAAGAACTCTACAGACTAAGTATCAAAAAATTAACCCCAAAAATATGAAGGATTTAAGGGATAAAGACATAAAAGACATTTTCAAACCATTATCCAAAGAAGAAGCACCTGTTGATAAAAGTGCTTGGGAGAAAATTAATCAAGGTATTAAAAAACCAGGGTTTTGGGATTTAGGAATCAATCACTTTAATTCTTATGTGCTAGTGATTACAGTTGCGGTCATTACTAGTATAAGTTATTGGATCTATACATCAGAAAATAAAGAAGATCTCCCCTCTCATCAAATTAATTATCAAGTTCCAAAAGAAACCATATCCACTCATCTGGTTCCATCATCCAATAGCATGTTAACGGAAGAAATGACACGAACAGATAAAACAACTAACCAACAAGAACAACCAACAGATAGACAACTTGAATTGAAGCCTTCAGATAAAACTTCTGAGGCCGTTATTGTCGAACCAAATAATTTTAACACCCCAACCGACACGATTAAAAAAGATACCATTGTAAGCCAGCCTAAATTAGTTAATAATGTATTAGATACTCCTTCAGACACAACCAAAAAATATACTGACTTAATAAACAAGGACTCCATTCCAGTGTCGTCTCCCACTCCGAAAAAGTCACATAAAACGATCATTATTGTTGAGGAAGACACCGTTATTCAAGTTGATACTGTATTTAAAAAGAAAAGATTTCGAAGAAAAGATGATTAAAAAAATACTTCTAATTGGTTTTATATTGCTTTCAATAATTGGTATGGCTCAAGATCTACCTGATATCAATGGTGAATATACCATAGATACACTTATAGTTGAATCCCAACAATTCCCTGGCGTCTTTGACACTACTATTGTTTATAAAAAAATAAAAGTTGTTCACAAGGAACTGGTGGTCATCGACACTAATTTCAGTCCCATTGTTAACCGATGGCAAGTGGGGATAGAAGGAGCTTATGCTAAAAGTACCTCCACATCATCACTTGATTACCTCGAGTCTAGCAGGAATCGATGCAAGTGTAACAGCTTATCGCAAAAAAATCGGGCTCAGTATCCTTATGGGGTTGCGTCAAAAAAACATTAAACAAACATTTCTTCAACAATCTACAGAACTAACTACTAGTAAACAATTGATTACCGACACAGTAGACACTTACTTTATCATCAACAATGATGGCTCTCGTACGCCTGTATATGTAACCAAAGAAAAGCAGATAGAACATACAGACACGACCTATCATTCAAATCCAAACTCGAGTACTCACCAGCTTCGTTATGCAACTCTTGGGTTAAGTATGGGGTACGCTATTGGGGCAAATAAATGGAAGTTTTCTGGTTTAATAAATTATAAATTAGGCATTTTACTCAATGCTAAAGGCAAATATTTTAATAGTATTACTCAAACCAAAATCCCAATAAACACGCTGGCATCTATTCAGCATATGGGTGGTTTTGCATTACGTGTTGCATACAATATATATCCAAAGACAGATATTTATCTCAACGGTTTTTATGAAGCAGAACTAAACTCAGCATATCGCAACCAAAACTTAAAACACCACCTTATTGGAATTAATCTGGGATTACTTGTTGCGATTTAAATAAAAATTCTGGCTAAATAAATAGTACAATAAACTTTGGTCTTTAAGTTATTACCATTTAATTAAATGCTTCTACTTACCTATAAAAAACTCCCTGGTTTTGTAATAGACTGATATTGTCCAGTACTTAATCACATCGCAAAGTCACCAGGTGAAACTGGTTTACTAAATAAGTTCTGATACGTTAATTTTTTCATCCGGAATCATATCAATAACTCGAACTGATTCTAAAATGAAACGCCACAGTAGAAATACACCAAGCAATACTGAAAAATGAAATAATTGATGTGCTCCTAAATAACCAGGTATTAAAACAGGGAATTCAAACATATCTAACACAGCTCCGATGGTGTAAGCTAATCCCCCATAAACTAAATATTTAACAGATAGGTTTTTGTGTTGTGTTCGAATGCCTACAACCGTAATTACACCTAACCATCCAAATGCTATATACACGGAATGTGTTAAATAGACGGGTAGTTCATTAAAATAGATTGTTCCAAAGACAATCCCGAGCAGGGCTATTATGGAAGCTACCAATGTTACTCCCCATTTCATTACACCTGAAAAAAGTATCATATGTACGGCTATTAAGGTACCAGCAATCTGTAAAAAAATTCCAGCATGATCCAGTATTCGCAATAGATATCGAGCGTCTGAATTTCTTGGTAAAAGATGGTAAACGCCACTCATAGACAAAAGAAAAACAGAAGAAAGCCCGTAAATAAAAATAGGAACCGGGTGCTTCCTACCTACTCCTCCTTTATTGAAAAGTTTGATTACAAATAATAATACAGCTAGTGCTCCCAGTAAATGAGTCCAAGAATCAATCGGGTCTTCAAATCCAAAAAGCGAATAAGTATCCATAAACAAGCAATGAGAATATATAGTAGAAGCTAACAAAAAATTCGAATAAGATAACAGACATTTGCCGTTTTAATAGTTGCTATCTCACGACTAACAGATCAATAGTTGTAAAACTATTCCACATTTATGATCGCTTTGGCATCGTCTTAGCAAAAGATATTTAAATAAAGTAAAGCATACAATTCGCACAAGAGTGAATTACCAGCTAGCTTAAGCATTATTATTTATTTAGGTAGAGACATGTGTGTAATATGTATCATTTTGAAGAAAAACGTAATTATATTTTAGTATCCGTAAGTGGAAATGTGTATTTCAAAGATCTCACAGAGGCAATTGTGAAACTATTATCCATGGAAAAATATCCACATAAAGATGACATCTGGTTATATGAGGATTGTAACTACCTTTTAAGTCATTCTGAAGTCCTGCATTTAGTTGACATTATTTTAAAGTATTATCCGAGTTCAGCTACTCGTAAAAAAACAGCTATTGTAGCTGAATCTGGATTTATCCGTGCAATTGCAATAATATGGGCTGATTATGCAAAACAATTACCTTATTCCCCAGGTATTTTTACTTCAATAAACGAAGCAGAACTTTGGCTTGAAGAATAATTTGATTTCTATCCACCTAGTCTCTAAAATGTCGAATGCGATCACCTTACAATTTTAGCATAAAAATCAACTCATGACTGCCTCCATTATAATGCTTGAGTGGAGAAAAGTTCACATCATAAGCGTAACTCAACTTGAACTGTTGCATATAGATATATCCCGCTTGAAAAGTAACGGCATCCCCTCTACGTAAACCTAGTCCTAATTCATACGACTTTTGATAATTTACTAACGTGTTTATATGCCAGTTTATCGGTAAACCTGAAACAATTTCTAACAAGGTATTTGGTTTTACCTCAAAGCTTTCATCAATGTCAATTATGCCACCTGCCACGATGTAATTGTGCGTGTTTAAACTCAAACCATAAACATTGTCTCCCAATTTCAATTGATCTGAAAGCAGTTGCTCTACAGCATAACCAATTGAAAAATGGTCACTATACAAATAGATTCCTGTCCTGATATTTAAAAAAGAAGAAGACGAACCCTGGGCTAAATAACTATCATAAGTAGCATCCGATTGTTCGAGTAAGGTAACTTTAGTTGGGTCAAACTTAAAATTCCCATATCCTATAGTCGCTCCCAGAGCAAAAGAAAAGTTCTCAAAAGGTAAATGTAACGCATAGCTGCCTCCTAACCGGGTTCTTCGAAAAGCCCCTGCTTGATCTGCTCCTACAGTTATTCCAGCAGCATGTTTGAGTACATAACGGTTTGATTTTTTCTTTACAAACATGTTTTTATTTTGCACATGCCCTTTGAGGTAGCGTTTTCCAAAAAGAGAGTTAATTTCAGAAACATGTATAGCTTGATGAGCAGAGGCAAAATAGGTAGTAGGCGCATTATCCAAGCCAAGCCATTGTTTACGGTAAGCTATCGCTGCTTCTAAATTATTGTTAGAGCCAGCTGCTGCGGGATTATAAAAATAAGGGTCCAATGAAAATTGTGAGATTGGAGCAACTTGTTGTCCAAAAATGTTGTAGGCAATAAAGATCAATAGGAATACAAATCGTTTCATTTCTTTAACCGGATGATGTTCACATTTCCTTTATGTACTTCTGTACCATTGTTTAAATCAATGATGTAATAATAAGCTCCTGTAGGTGAATTTTTCCCTTGGTAAGTACCGTCCCAATAATTTGCTCCTGTTGCACTATAAACCCGTTGTCCAACCCGATCATACACCTGTGTGACAGCATCAGGATAAGCTTTCAAAAATGGTATCTCCCAGATGTCATTGGTGCCATCAGCGTCAGGGGTAAATCCTGTAGGAATAAAATAAGACATAAAACTATGTCCTACAGTAAATTGACCAGTTTCATTTGAAGTAAAAGTAATTGTTCTTCCTTCACCATTTTGTATAATGCCAACCGTATCCCATTGTAAGGCATTGTGCCAAGCTTTTATGCTAGTTAATGCTTTGTGCCAGGCTTGTACGCTAGTAAGTGATAGGTTGTTGTCATTCTCTGGTAACCATTTAAAGGTGTATTGTATAGGATATAAGGGTTGGAAAGTTGGCTGAATAGTCCACATACGATCAATACTTGCCGAATAATCTTCAACATTTATTGCATAGGAGCTATTTTCAAGTAACAAACCTGACGAACGTAAGAAGGTTGTCATTCCTAAGTTTTCATCTGAGTGAAGTTCTAAACCAATGTTCCCAGGTGAAGTGGTCCCATTGTTTACTAAAGTTTGACTTTGTACATGACCTACTAGGTAGTTTCCATCAGACTCATTTATAAGCCGTCCTGTTTCACCTAAATAAAGTGTATCAGTATCACCAGTCTCGAGAGAGCCATTTATAAAATGAACCTCATTAGCAACAGATGTGGAAGCTTTTAACATCACATTCTTATTATTCTCAAGGTGTAAATTGTAAAACGAAGCCGTTTGATTGTGAATGGTTTGTAACTCCTGACCGTTCATTGTAACGGTACTTTTATCTGACAATAACTGTCCCCGATTAATCCAATCCCCTGCTAGCTCTACCCTACCTGAGTCCAGAATAAGTGTGCTTATAGAATCTATAGTCAGGTTTCCTTTTTCATTTTCTAAAACTAAATAGGGTTGACCTACAAGCTTTAATTGGGCACCATCACTTACTTTAAGTCCAGATTGAGCAAGACCATAGAAGGAATATAATTGTATGAGGGCTATAATTACAATTTTCATCGTGCTGCTTGCAAGGTGTGCAATAAAACATCCAGTTTAGCATTTAGACTTTCAAGCTCTTTTGAAAAATCAGCCTCCTGCTGTGCCTTTTGCTTTTCAAGTAATTCAATACGTTTGAGTAGCTCTTGTGTAGCACTGACATTCAACATACTGATCGCATCATAATCTACTGAATGAAAGTCATTTACTTCTTTTCCGAAAACAAATACTTCACCTTCTTTTTCCGTATTTACCACAAAATAATTAGCACCGACTTCTACTACAGTTACATTTTGTTCCTTTAAGTCAAAAAAGAGTTTTACTCGATCTCCTTGCTTCAAATCGGTATCCAAATCAATCCGCCCATTGGTTATGGTTGAATTCGTATAAATATCCGGAATAAACTGTTTTCCATTATCTTTAACTGCTTGCGGAAACACTTCCTTTACTTGTTGTGCAATGACCTTTTTAAACGGTGAATTCCCCCTACCCAATGTATCGATAAATGTATAATCAGTAATATGAATTTGTGCTATCGTTTTTAAGTCATTCGCGCTGTTACTGTGACCTTGGATGTTTTTCACTCGTTGATCAGAGATAACATTAAATTTCGTTGCAGATATTTCATCCGAAGCATAAATGGATTGACCATTCACTTCACCGTTAATTTCCAACAAACCTTGTTCTGGTTCTGAGGTTCCAATTCCAACACCTCCATTTTTAAGGATGACCAAGGCATCATTTGTACTAGAAGAAGAAGTCCCATTTCCAACCGTAAAAACACGATCGGTACCTACAAAAGATGCTTGACTTCCAGGAACTTGAGTGGGGTTTAGACCTATACAAACTTCGCCATATGAACTAGCAAAGGCATTTACACCGAAAGCAATTGCGCTATTGCCATAAGCTACACTGTTTTGGCCGAACACAAAAGAATTACTCCCTTCAGCATTTGATGACTCTCCACCAGCAAATGAAAAATCGCCTATGGCCCTTGAATTGTAACCAAGTGCAAAAGCATCACTTCCTTCTGCTACCGTATTTTGCCCCATGGTGACTGCACCATAGCCACTCGCTTCAGTTGACTCTCCAAATGCTATGCTGGCTTTACCTCTCGCTATAGTTTGCACTCCCATAGAAAACGAGGCTTCACCATCGGAAAGTGTTTGATTTCCTAAAGCCACAGAAAAGTCTTTAAAAGCACTGGAATTTTGCCCCCCAGCAAATGAATAATCGCCTTCTGCATGTGTCGCGTTGCCAGTCGAAAAACTGTAACTTCCTATAGCTCTTGTTTCTCCTCCAGATGCAAATGATAACATGCCTTCAGCTACTGTTTTTTGACCCAATGCAACACTTGCATAACCTGATGCGTTTCCATTATCACCCATGGCTACCGCATAATAACCACTAGCTTCGCTTTCTGATCCCACAGCAAAAGCACCTTCTTGAGATGCAATGGTCTGTGTTCCAAAGGCTACAGCATAATTTTCAGCAGCAAGTGTTCTATCGCCCATTGAGATGGAGCTTTCTCCTGTAGAATTCGCTAAATTACCCATAGCTACTGAATACATGCCAGTTGTGGTTACTTCATTTCCCATCGCAACGGAAACCATTCCACCAGCGTTGGCTTTGATACCCATTGCAACACTTGCATAACCATTTGCAGCGGATTCTTCCCCCTGGGCGACTGAGTACTCTCCTGTTGCCTCACTCTGTGTACCAGTAGAAAAAGAACCTGTACCTTCAGCTACAGTTCGTTCCCCGAAAGCCACTGAATAATCCTTATTACTTGAAGTATTTAAGCCCATAGAAAAAGAATAATTGCCCGTAGCTATAGATTGATCACCACCCGCAAATGAATTATTTCCCTGAGCTGTGTTATTAGATCCAAAGGCGAAACTAAGATCACCGTTAGTCGCTACAGTGTTACCAAAAGCTACACTACTTACTCCTATAGCGTGGTTGCTTTGACCGATAGCCATAGCATTATCGCCTGTGGCGGTATTGTTTGCACCAAATGCTACTGAGCCTATGCCATCAGCAATATTGTCTGCACCTCCTGCAAATGAATATTGTCCTACAAACAATTCATCCCATTGTGTTGCACCAGCCCAACCTGATCTAAAAGCACTGGTAGATTTATCAAAATAAAACCGACTATCATCAGTTGGCCCATTAACATCTTCTAATTGAATACTGCCAAACACAAAGTCATCGCTAGTCAAATTGGTGGTGTTATGAACCACATTGCCATCACTTAAAAACTCACCAGAGCTACCTGCTGTCAGGTCTACCAAATCAACCTTATTTCCATTACTAATACTTAATTCTGTACCAGTTATACTTAAGGTCTGTTTATCAGTGTCGGTATCATCCAGGTATGGACTTAAATCTATTTCGGTGGCTGCACCATTGTTAGTGATTTTTAAACTATTCCCCACTAGCGTTAAATCCTGTATTTCATTGCTGATAGAACCATCCACTTCGGTAAAGCTGGTCAGGTAGCCATTGTTAGCAACAAATGCATCAACTTCACTTTCTGTTAATTTGGTATCCACTGAACCTGAAGGTAACTTTACACTTCCTCCATCACTCAGGTAGATGGTATCGTTTGATAATCGAAGCGATTGTAACTCGTTCGTGATGTCTCCATCCACTTCGGTAAAGCTGGTCAGATAGCCATTATTAGCAACAAATGCATCGACTTCACTTTCTGTTAATTTGGTATCCACTGAACCTGAAGGTAACTTTACACTTCCTCCATCACTCAGGTAGATGGTATCGTTTGATAATCGAAGCGATTGTAACTCGTTCGTGATGTCTCCATCCACTTCGGTAAAGCTGGTCAGGTAGCCATTGTTAGCAACAAATGCATCGACTTCACTTTCTGTTAATTTGGTATCCACAGAACCTGAAGGTAACTTTACACTTCCTCCATCACTCAGGTAGATGGTATCGTTTGATAATCGAAGCGATTGTAACTCGTTCGTGATGTCTCCGTCCACCTCGGTAAAGCTGGTCAGGTAGCCATTGTTAGCAACAAATGCATCGACTTCACTTTCTGTTAACTTGGTATCCACTGAACCTGAAGGTAACTTTACACTTCCTCCATCACTCAGGTAAATGGTATCGTTTGATAATCGAAGTGATTGTAACTCGTTCGTGATGTCTCCATCCACTTCCGTAAAGCTGGTCAGGTAGCCATTGTTAGCAACAAATGCATCGACTTCACTTTCTGTTAACTTAGTATCCACAGAACCTGAAGGTAATTTCACACTTCCTCCATCACTCAGGTAGATGGTATCGTTTGATAATCGAAGCGATTGTAACTCGTTCGTGATGTCTCCATCAACTTCGGTAAAGCTGGTCAGGTAGCCATTGTTAGCAACAAATGCATCGACTTCACTTTCTGTTAATTTGGTATCCACTGAACCTGAAGGTAATTTCACACTTCCTCCATCACTCAGGTAAATGGTATCGTTTGATAATCGAAGTGATTGTAACTCGTTCGTGATGTCTCCATCCACTTCGGTAAAGCTGGTCAGGTAGCCATTGTTCGACACATAGCGGTCGACTTCAATTTCAGTTAGTTGCACATTCGAAATGGGTACGGTACCTGAACCTAAATTTTTCCAAGTCAATCCTGTATAAAAGAAGAAATTAACAGAATCTGTATCGTAGACCAATAACCCATTTGCCGGTGAAGCGATGGATAGCCTTTGCATTGAGTTTAACCTGGGTATTAATATTCCTTTATCATTGGCTTGAATATCCAACATGGCTGAGGGGTCCGGTTTTTTACCATCAGGAGTAATGCTTACATTTTGAGCATACATGCTGTGAGTCAGACCTATACCAAGGAGTGAAAACACTAAAAACTTTTTCATGAAAATATTTTTTATAGTTGCTGGTTGAAAGAACTAATGCACAAATAAATATAAAATACATAAACAAGGAGACTTTTTGAGGATAAAATCTCAACTATTATCTCACTTTACTGGGTAAATCACCATTGAATCTGTTTTTTATACAACAAACTGATTAATAGCAATATATATCACCTTATATTACCACTATCAGAATCACCGAATAACTGACCAAAAACAAATAAGTTTTGATACAATTTGCTGTTTAAAATAGGAGAAACATAAAAAGATAATTTATTTAATACCTTTAACTTCTCATAAAAGATGGGGATACACTCCTCATAATGAACTATGGAAAAACAGCATCCCAATTTGAAATGGATAGAACGCGTTTCTCATTTCTTAGATTCAAAATATCAAATACCAGGTACAACTATCCGCTTTGGTTTAGATCCTATTGCGAGTGTATTTCCAGTATTGGGTGATTTAAGTACTTATATGATTTCCATTACCCTTATTCTCACTATGATGAAGAAGGGAGCGAGTGGAAATCTTGTTGCGAGAATGGTACTAAATTCAACAATAGACGCATTGGTAGGTTCTATTCCTGTAGTAGGAACTATTTTTGATGTCTGGTTTAAATCTAATAATAGAAATCTCCAGTTACTAAAAGAACATTATGAACAGGGTAGACACCAAGGCTCTGCAAAGAAAGTAATCATACCTACCGTATTGATAGCTCTAATTCTAATGGCTGTTTTAGGTTTTGTCATTTATCATATTATTGTAGCTATTTGGGAATTCCTTACGTAGTATCTCTCAGTTTAGATTAATAGGAGAACCTATTGAATCAAGATTCCCCACCAAGTAATAACTTGATGAGGAATCTATTGTAATCATTGAAGTCAAGACCTCTTTTTTAGCGCGAGACCTATTCTACTATAAATCATTAGTTATAACTATTTGTCCTTGACGCGGTATTATTAAATTCATCTGACTCATTTATATAACCTTTCGAGTCAATTACAATCTTTACTGAAGAAGCATTTGCATAACGGGTATCCCCATAGGTTTGTCCAGGATTCAGTGTAGCTGGAATTTGCCAAGTATCAGTTGATGAACCACCACCGGCTACTCCATAATAAGTAAAAGTAATCCAAGGCAAACTAAGCGTTGTTGAACCTGTATTTTTCACATACCATGTTAGGTTGTTTTTACTGTAACCACTTATATATACGGCAAGATCACTGTTGGACGTTGATCCGCCACCTCCACCAGTAGACTCTATGTCATCACTCCATGTTACACCTAAATGAACTCTTTTTTCAGAGGAACCATCTTTAGCTAATCCTTCTATGCGGAATTTTCGGTTTCTCCTTTTATCACTTCCAGACCAGCTTCTTAATGACCAATATCGGGGCTTAATTGTATAACTAAAATGCGACTCCCAACTACATGAGAAAACACCACATTTTCTCCACCAGCCTTCAAATTTTGCTCCATAGTCAGCACTAGCAGCCATACCAAAAGCCATATGGTAATACCCTTTACTGCTTTTAGATACCGATGATTTATTAGTCGCTATGTATTCAAGTTCATTTTTACCTGGCGTCTTGGAGCGCACTAATTTTTTAAACCATTTTGCATCATCGTCCCAATCAATGCCTGAGGTACGTGCATTATTATGTTCAGAAGTAGAGCCAGTAGGTACACTCATTTCTACATCTTCTAAGTCATCCAGCTCATTTTCTTGAGTTTCATTATTTTGAGCACGATATTTTAGATCTAAGTCCTTAATAACCTGTGGCACATCGATTTTTGCATTTCCTTCCGTAAATAATGATGTGTAAACATCAACTAAGCTTGACTGAGCCAAAGCCGCTTGTATATCTGGAAGCATATCTGTATCGTGGTCCAAACTTCCATCTACTCCAATCATTACTTCATTTTCCTGTTCAAAGAAAGTCACTTCACAGGTAGAACTTAATTTACGGGCAAGTACTTTTTTTCCTGCATTAGTTGACTCTACTTGTCCCCCGTTATCAACATGATCAGGTTGTAATTCTTCTTTTGAATCCTTTTCACATGACATTAATGCTATCCCTATTAAAAAAAGGATTACACTGGAAAATTTTAAAAGCTTTTTCATAATTAAAATGGTTTATAATAAGTTAAAATAATTTAAAAAAGCGCTGACAAAGTCCATCGCTTAACTGCATCACAAGGTCTGAGGAACATCATTACCAAAAAGGACAACATTAATTAATTTAGGTCACCGAGACACTTAAAGGGACAAAAAAAATCGAAAAGGGACACTTGTTGGCGAAACCAATAAAAATCAATATTTTTCTAGGGTCAATCAAAGACAGCTATGAGTATTAAAAACTTTTTTAAACACCTGGTTAATTTAGGTGTAACAGATCGTATTTCAAGACAAGAGAGTAAGAGTACGCGTATTTTAAACTTTGCTTGTGTACTTTGGATCCCTTTAAATCTTGTTTTTATTGTTGAAGATCTCTTATTTAAAAAAGATCCTGCTGCCAATATCTTCACATTTTTATTGACTATAGTGTTCTTGTTTTTTGTGCTTTTTCTTCATCACAAAAAACTATACGTTTTGTCTAAGCTGGTATTTATGATCATGTCTACCACTCATTTTTTAGCCTTTGCTATTTATTTGGAGCCCAGAGCATTTCTCGAATACTTTCTCCTGCTACCTCCTGTATTTTCGCTGTTTTTTTTCAATAACCGTTTATTAAGTTTTATGACATGGGTTATTTCTTATGTTTTGTTCACTTATACAATGACCCATTTTAATCATTATCCCACTATCAACTTCCAACACACCGCCAACTTAGCCCTCTTTTTTTCTATTTATATAGCATTTGCCTATTTCAAACAAGTGAATATGAAGAGTGAAAAATCGCTTGAACTTCAGCGGTATCAGTTAGAAAATCAAAACAAAGAAGCCATAGAGGCGAATAGAAAAATAGAAAAGCAGCGACTTGAATTGGAGAGCCTAAATAAATTTCAAGCGCACTTTTGGGTGAATCTTTCGCATGAAATACGTACACCACTCACTTTGATTAAAGGAAGCGCTAACAAACTCTTAAAAACTCCTCATTCGGTGGATGTCATCGATCATTATGAACGCATAGAATACAATGCCAACCGCATTCATTCTTTAGTAGATAACATCATGGATTTAGCGAAAATGAAGTCCAATAAATTTGATATTAACCTGGGAAAATATGACATCCTTGACGTATGTAAAAAAACTGTAATTTCATTTGAGCCTTTATTTACTGAAAAAAACATTCATTATAATATTATTAATAAGAGTGATGCTTCGTCCGTTTTTTGTAATGTAGATAAGCTCTTTTTTGATAGGGCTTTAGGAAACTTGTTATTGAATGCTATTACCTATACACCAAATAAAGGTGAAATAGAATTAGTATTGGATCAATCCGCTGCTGATATTCAGATTCATGTAAAAGATAATGGTTGTGGTATCCCTGAAAATGAATTAGATCAAATTTTTGAAGAATTTTATAGAGCCAAAAACGTCATCAATAACTCTGGAGGATCGGGTATTGGCCTGTCTTTTTCTAAAGAAGTTATTGAATTACATGGTGGTACATTATGTGTAAATAGTAGTGAGGGTAATGGAGCTGAATTTATTATTACACTACCTACAGACATTAATTTATCAGAAGATATTATTTTGAGTAAAAAAACGGAATACTTCCCTCCGTCTAAAGATGCAAATTCAATACTTCTCGTAGAAGATAATGAAGACATGCGGAATTATATAAAAAATACCCTAATTGGATATCATATAATTGAAGCCTGTAATGGTGCGGAAGCTTTAAATCTGATCAATCAAATAAAACCAGACTTAATTGTCACAGATTACATGATGCCTCTGATGAATGGGTATGAATTTGTTCAACAACTTCGGGAAAATGGATTCGATATACCTGTAATAGTTTTAACTGCACGAGTGGATAATGAAGCCAAAATTGATTTTTTACGACTCGGTTTGGATGACTATTTGACCAAGCCATTTAATGAGGAAGAGTTGAAAATCAGAGTGAATCACAGTCTTCACAATAATGCCCTTCGAGCTAAATTTAATGAAGTTGAGCAACTGGAAGCACTAATGAAGAATGATGAAGTGATGAAGCTTAAAGAAATTGTAGAAACCCATATCACCTCATCATTATTCTCTGTCATGGAACTAGCTGAATTACTTTCTGTTTCTGAAAAAACCTTGCAACGTAAAATCAAATCGTGGTGTGGGATGACTGCTAATAACTTTATCCAAGAAGTGAGGCTTCAAAAAGCAATGGAATTATATAGAAAGAAGGAAGTAAATTCAATCAAAGAACTTACGTTGGAAGTTGGCTTCTCCAACACGAGTCATTTTGTAAAATTATTTGAAAAACGATTTGGAAAAAAACCAACTTTTAAAACATTATAACATTACAAGAGATTACCACTTTCAAATATCACCTCTCATATATAGTTAAACACATCACTCGATTAATAGCTTTTTTAATTTAATGAATATCTAATTTTCGCTTTTGTTTAGGAATTGTTCATATTACTAGCAAACAACCCCATGTTAATTGTATGGGTTATTATTGTTAGCGTATTTTTCTCTACAATACACGTGTAGAAATAAATCCACTATCTTTTTTACTATAAAGGAAAAACACTGCTCAAACCATTTAAAAGAGGATTATACTAGTCTTAGTAACTGGCATGAAATTCAGTAGGTATAAAATAAAACTAAAGCATGCGCATAAAAAGACTAATCCTTAAAATAGCATCCATTGCCAAATTTATAGGCAGATTTTTTCAAGAAGCATTTAGGCCTCCCCTTGAAGGGCGTGAAATTTTAAACCAATTCTTCATTATTGGTTATAAGTCCTTTTTGCTAATCACATTCACTTCGTTTTTAGCTGGAATTGTTTTTACAAAACAATCACAACCTTCTTTAGCATCATTTGGAGCAGAATCCTGGCTTCCCTCCTTAGTATCTCAAGCAATTGTTCGTTCTTTAGGTCCTTTAATTACCGGATTAATATGTGCGGGTAAACTAGCCTCTAACATCGCTGCTGAACTTGCAAGTATGCGTGTCTCCGAACAAATTGATGCGATGGAAGTATCAGGCACACGACCATTTTCTTACCTGGTAGTTACTCGCGTATTATCAACAATCATTATGCTCCCAATTTTGGTCATCTATGCCGATGCGATGGCATTAACGGGTTCTCTCATCATGGTTAACTCGTTCAATAGTACTAGCTTCTTTTTGTTTATCAACGAAGTAGCTGACTCGGTCAGTTACTTGGATATCTTTTCTTCCTTAATTAAATCATCCTTTTTCGGCTTTGCTATCGGAATTGTGGGGACTTATTGTGGCTATTACGCTAGTCAGGGGACTACAGGTGTTGGCAAAGCAGCAAATACGGCTGTTGTAGTCTCAATGGTTTGTATTTTTATCATTGACTTAATCATGTTACAAGTTTTAAACCTCATCAGATAATGATAGTTCAACGAACAAATGATACTACCCTTCGGGAAAAAGTAGCCCAACTTCGTGATGTATCAAAAAGTTTTGGGGAACAAGACGTGTTAAATGGAGTGACATTGGATTTATACGATAAAGAAAACCTTGTAATCCTCGGAAAATCAGGTTCAGGCAAATCAGTATTAATTAAATGTATGGTGGGTTTATTAAAGCCAGACACAGGAACCATCAATGTCTTAGGCTATGATGTACCCAATTTATCCCATAAAGAAATGGATGAATACCGTGCAAAAGTAGGTTTCTCTTTTCAAGGAAGCGCGCTGTACGACTCCATGACCATTCGTGAGAATTTAGAATTTCCCTTAAAAAGGAACCTTAAAATTTTCAACCAAACAGCGTTGGATGAAAAGGTAATATCAGCCTTACAAGAAGTAGGTTTAGAGCATGCCATCAATAAAAAACCATCAGAAATATCAGGTGGAATGAAAAAGAGAATTGGCATTGCACGCACCTTAATACTGAAGCCAAAAATCATGTTGTATGATGAACCTACCGCTGGACTAGATCCTGTGACAGCTGCGGAAATAAATGATTTAATTGTAGAAGTCAGAGATCGATATAATACCGCCTCCATAATCATTACTCATGACATTAGTAGTGCACGTGCAACTGCTGATCGTGTAATTGCCTTATTCGGAGGAGTCAATAAATTGGAAGGCACATTTGAAGATTTAAAAGCAGCAAAGGATAAAGAATTAACTCCTTTTTTCAATTATTAATAGATAGAATAAGACCATGAGCAATACAGAAAACAAGAAAAATATAAAGTTAGGGGCCTTCGTTTTAGGTAGTATAGTTATCTTCCTAAGTACCGTTTTTTATTTGGGGAGCGAAAGCAATTATTTCAATAAAACCTATCAGGTTGCTGCCATATTCAAAAATGTTGAAGGACTAAAAAATGGAGATAATATTTGGCTCTCCGGTGTAAAAGTGGGGACAGTAAAAAAAGTAGAAATAGTATCTGAAGGTAAGGTTATGGTCTACTTATCTTTGAAAGAAAATCAACACAACTTCATTAAAAAAGATGCCACCGCAATTATCGGTTCTGATGGGTTAATCGGAAATAAAATTGTGATTATTAGACCAGGAAGTAGTCAACGAATAATAGAAGATGGTGATACTATTAATTCATTTTCCCCTACTGACACCCAAGAACTTTTTAATATTGCAAAGGAAGTAGGTACCAATACCCAATCAATTACAGAAGACTTTAAATTAATTGCCAATCGGTTAAATAAAGGCGAAGGTTTTTTAGGTGAGCTATTAAATGATGGTCCAATAGCAAAAGATTTACGTGCAACTGTTGCTTCGTTAAAAGCAGCAAGTGATAATAGTGATCGTGTTACGGCTCAATTGGGTTCAACGGTAAAAAAACTAAACAATGGAGATGGGCTGGTCAACAAACTTTTCACCGACACTGCGTATGTAACAACCTTTGAAGGAGCATTAAATAACGTGAAGGATGTGAGTACCAATGCAAAAGACGTAAGCTCCAATGCAATAAAAATGTCTGAAGATCTTAAAAGTGTGACAACGAAAATTAATGATAACGATAATGCCCTTGGCGTAATATTAGCCGATACGAGCTTTGCAAACGACCTTAAAACGTCTATGGATAACACTAAATCTGCGACTTATAAGTTGGATGAGAATATGGAAGCGATGCAACATAATTTTTTACTTAGAGGGTATTTTAAGAAGAAAAAGAAAAAAGAAGAGAAGAATAAATAACTTGATGAAGTGTAATTTTATTGCACTTAAAAGAGTGATTTAGTTGGAAAGTCAATCATAAGTACTTTCTTGTGTTGAAACAATAATCATCTATTATTGTTTTTGTAAAACAAGATCCCTTTTACATGCATGTACCAACCTTCCATATCTATTATCTCACATTCACCTTCCTACTAGGCTCCCTCATGACACGTGCACAACACGAGATTCCATCAGATACCATTAATTTAGAGAATAAGGTTATACCTGAAAAAGTTAAAGAGGCTACCCTCTTTGCGCTAAAACAATACCCGGAATTAGCCGACACCCCTATTGAATTTCGGTTTACAAAAAATATCTCAAAATCATTTATGCAGGCGCAACCTCGCTTTAGAGGGGTTGTTAAAAATAAAAGCAAAAGAGGATATATAGTAAAAATAACCCCAGCATTACAACTTTTGAACGAACAAATTCGTGTCGAAAATTTGCCTCACGATGTACTCATTGGTTGGATTGGGCACGAGTTGGGACATCTATTAGATTACCAAAATCGAAGCGGAATGGGGATGATTTTCTTTGGCTGTGGGTATGTCTTCTCTCGTAAATATAAAGTTGCTGCTGAAAAAAGAGCTGATGTTAATGCCATTGAACATGGCTTAGGAGAATATATCCATGCAACAAAACAGTTTATAGTGAATCATGCCGACATCCCTGAATCCTACAAAGAACACATTAAAAAATATTACATGACACCTGAGCAAGTGATGGAAATAATTAATGAAATAGCGCAGGAAGAAAACCCTGTTGATGCTAATTAACTACCTAGCAGTTTTGAAGAGCAAATTTTTCAAAGCTTTCAAACTGTTCTTCCTTTAACACACGGGGAGTTTTCACTTGCCCTCCTTTTTTCTTTTCTTGCTCATTCCATTTGAAAAAAACATCAAGTGGTACTAAAGAAACTTTGACTCCAGTAAGCGCTTTAGAACGTGCAACCGCATAATTTTTATTGGATCTTTTTAAATACTCATCCAACTGTTGAGAAAGATTATCCAAGTTAACTTCTGAAAACTCACAATCGCAACCTAAAAACCAATGATGTATATAACCCGAATTTGTTCGGATAGCAGACACTGTAAACTCAGGAATAGTAAGTTGATAGTGCTCTTCTATCTTTTGAATTGCTGTATTCATTTTTAAAACAGAAAGTTGAGAACCGACTACGTTCAGAAAATGTTTCGTTCTACCAGAAATTACAATTTCTGCTTTGTCGACATCAGTAAATTGAATGGTATCACCAATCAGGTACCTCCATGTGCCTGACACGGTGGAGATTATTAAGGCATAATCAATGGCTGGCTCTACTTGATCAATGGTTAGCGAAGGTGCATCAGGCTTAATAGCACCATTTTCATCAATATACTTTTCTGAAAAAGGCACAAACTCGAAGTAAATACCATTATCGGTCAATAAAGTCATCGCCATTTTTTCATTTGGTCTGGTTTGACAGGCAATAAATCCTTCAGAGGCAAAATATGTATCAATAATGGTTAGAGGTTTGGCTACTAAAGCTTCAAAACTTTTTTTATATGGTTGAAATGCCACCCCACCAGAAGCAAAAATTTTTAGATTGGGCCATATGTCATGAATCGTATCTACCCCATGATAGGCTATCACTCTTTTGATCATTAATTCATTCCACGAAGGGATGCCACAAATTGCTCCTATATCCCAATTTTTAGCGTTTTTAGCTATTTCTTCTACTTTATCGTCCCAATCAGAAATTGAAGAAATGGCTTCTCCTGGCTTGTAAAAGCCTTTAAACCAAAACGGTAACCGTGATGCACTGATTCCACTAATTTCCCCCTCGAGATGTCCTCTATTTTCTTCAAGTGAAGTTGAACTGCCTAACATCATTATTTCTTTTTCAAAAAAGTCAGGTTCCAGATCAAAATTTGCCAAAGCCAACACTTGTTTGATACCTGCTTTTCTAATACAATCAAGCATATCATCAGTAATAGGAATTCGTTTGCTACTATTTCCTGTAGTACCTGAACTCAACGCATAATAGTCCGAATCACCTGGCCAGGTAACATTTTTTTCACCATTGAGTTGTCGACTCCACCAATCACGATGCAGTGCATTATAATCGAAAAAAGGGATCCGCTCTGAAAATGTTTTGGAAATATCTTCGGAATTTAAAATAGCCTCAAATTGATAATGTAAACCAAACGCTGTATTTGAAGCTTTACTCAAAAGCATTTTTAATACTTCTTTTTGATTATCAGAAGGCGATTTTTCAGGAAGCACATTGTCTGTGATTTCAATTGCCGATTTTATAATATTTCCAAGTATTCTCATTTGTCATTTTTTAAAACCTTTACTCAAAATGCTATCCAAGATGGCTATTAACCTATTAAGCAATCCAAAGGCTTTTACCAGTTATTGACTGGGTAATTAATTCCACATACAGACACCAAAAGGAGACATTATAAATCAGTTTATTCTAAAAAAGCCTAATTTCTATCCGTATTAGTACTGTTTTTTCATGGTACGGTTATTTATAAAAAAAGCATTAATACCAGTTTAAATAATTAAAGCTAACAGCAACAAATAAATGGAAGATTCAGTCAAAAAATCATTAAGAAAATTTGCGCAATTTGGAATAGGTTCAAAAGGTGCCGTGTATATATTAGCAGGCGGCCTTACCGCAGCAGCAGCATTAGGAATGAGTACACAAAGTAATTCAGGAAAAAACGATGCCTTATCGTTTGTATATTCACAACCATTTGGAAAGGTTTTATTATGTATAATGGGGGTGGGATTATTTGGTTACACATTTTACAAATTTGTCATAGGATATAAGTACAACAAACCTGATAAACCATTCTGGTTAAACTGGGGTAAAAAAATTGCTTATTTTGGAAGTGGTCTCTTATACGCCTCAATTGCCTTTACAGCAATTAAAATGGCGCTGACTTCTCAATCAAGTGGTGGGGGTGGAAATAGCAAACAATCAATCATTCAAGAACTGCTTGGTTCAACCCTGGGACAAATTGTTTTATTTGCATTTGCTTGCATTATTATTGGTAGAGCATGTTTTCAATTTTACCTTTCATGGACGGGGAAATTTACCAAAAGGATAAAAGAATCAAAACTGGATGAAAAGTCTCAAAAAGCGATGGAATTCACAGGTGTCTTTGGCTATACTTCTCGGGGTATTGTAATACTCATTGTTGCTTACATGTTTATTAAAGCAGTATTAAATAATAATCCTTCACAAGCAGATGGTATGAGTGAAAGTTTTCAGTTAATTAATAGCAGTTTTGGACCTTACGTATTAGCAGTCATAGCCGTTGGTTTATGTAGTTACGGTATCTTTATGTTATTTAAAGCTTATTACACTTACGTACCTGAGATTGATTAAAGAAAAAGGGAAGTATATAAAGGTATAAACAATCAATTTTTTTGAATCAAAAAAATAAAAAAGTCGCTAAAACCATCAGTTTTAGCGACTTTTATTTTTATCAAGTTTACCTCAATTACGCAGGTACTTTTTCTGCTTTTTTCATTCGATCCCAATTTCTGTGTTTAGAAATAGCATCAATAAACTGATCTACCTTTGAACCAAGAATTACTGCTTTATCGTTTTCTTTTTCAACGTAAGTTAGTTCAATTAGCTTTTCAGCATCTTTATCAAATGCTAAAGCCTTACAGTGTTTATAGGCTTCATTAATGAACTTAAGAAACTTGGGATGACTGGCCAATTCTTCAACCGACTTGGTGCCACCTACTATGTATACTGCATCAAAAAGCACACTTTCAGTAGTGTTAATTGAAAAGTCTACCTCATGTTTCATGTTTTCATCACATTGTATCGTGCCACCATGAGGTGCTACAATGCATACTTCTGCTTTTTTAGCTTCTAAAGCTTCTTTAAACTTTTTAAAGCTTTTCATGCTAAAACCATCAGCCGCTAACACGGCTATTTTCCGCGTTGCTATTGTATCAAACTTATTTTTGGTTTGACTTAGTGCAGGGGACTTGTCTAAATAATTTTTCTTAGGACCTGGCTGATGTTTTTCCACGTCTTCATCTGCTCCAATAGCTTGATTAATCGGTTGGTCAATAGTAGTCGGAATTTCCATGCCCAGTCCATCAGCTACTTTTTGTGCTAAGGTCTCGTCAATTTGATTGATCATCCAAAGCATGCGTGACTTCACATGTTTATGGGTACATTTCCCTAACTCAAAGGTATAAGCTTCTGCCACATGGCTCTGCTCCCACGCTTCTAAACTGCGATAGAATAATGCGGGTTGTGAGAAATGATCATTAAAACTTTCACTTCTTCCTCTTATTTTTTTGGCGTCAATTCTTTCTTCATAGGAATGAAAAGCTCCTTCTGCTATTTTTGACATATGCGGGCAACCACCACCTAAGGTATTAGGAAAATAAGCGGTTTGTCCTTTTGGTATCTCGGTTTGCATGTGTCCATCCCGTTGATTATTATGCTTATCAGCAACTGGTCGGTTAATAGGAATTTGATCAAAATTTGGGCCCCCTAAACGTGAAAGTTGTGTGTCACGGTAGGAAAATAATCTTCCTTGTAAAAGCGGGTCATTTGAAAAATCTATTCCTGGGACAATGTGTCCAGGCAAAAATGCCACTTGCTCCGTTTCTGCGAAGAAGTTTTCTGGATTTTTGTTTAAGGTCATTTTACCAACCACCTTTACAGGAACCATTTCTTCAGGAATAAGTTTAGTAGGATCTAATAAATCAAAGTCAAATTTAAACTCATCTTCTTCTGGAATAATCTGAAGCCCTAGCTCCCATTCCGGAAAATTACCTTTATCAATTGCTTCCCACAAATCTCTACGGTGAAAGTCAGGATCAGCACCATTAATTTTTACAGCTTCGTCCCAGGTGACTGAATGAACTCCTAAAACAGGCTTCCAATGAAAACGTACAAAGTGTGATTTCCCTTCTTTATTGATGAGTCTATAAGTATGAATTCCAAAACCTTCCATCATCCGAAAACTTCTTGGAATTGCTCGGTCGCTCATCACCCAAATATGATTATGTAACGTTTCGGTGGTTAATGAAACAAAATCATAAAAAGTATCATGTGCCGATGCAGCTTGTGGAATTTCTCGATGTGGTTCTGGTTTTACGGAGTGAATCAAATCAGGAAATTTCATAGCATCTTGAATAAAAAAGATGGGCATATTGTTACCGACTAAATCCCAGGTTCCTTCATCGGTATACAATTTTACTGCAAACCCTCGTACATCTCGCGCTAAGTCCGCAGATCCTTTTGAGCCTGCTACCGTTGAAAAACGTACAAATACGGGTGTTTTTTTTCCTTTGTCATTAAAAATTCCAGCCTTTGAAAATTCAGGAATGCTTTCATATAATTCAAAATAACCATGAGCACCACTTCCTCTTGCGTGAACAATCCGTTCGGGTATCCTTTCATGATCAAAACTGGTTATCTTCTCACGTAATTGAAAGTCTTCCAATAAAGTGGATCCTCGCTCTCCTGATTTCAAAGAGTTATTGGTGTCGTTGACTTTTACACCTTGGTTAGTGGTTAAAGGCTTACCCTTACCATCTGTCATGCTCTGGTTTAAATCTTTAATTTTTTTAGAGTCGTTAGACGACTTTTTTTCTTGGCTCATGTTTTCGTTGTTTAATTAAGTGAACACATCGATAAGTGCGTTATATCATGTTTCTGATTTTCTACAAGCGATGTAGAAGTCTTTCCCTAGTTATTATTTATGGTTACATACAATTTGAAGTCAAATCATTTAAAATGACTGGTATCCCTCTTTTATGAATATTAAAAATTGGAATCAGCTATTTTTGAATAAGAGACTAGCAAAGAATATTCCTGAGATTAATTAAACTGTGTCTTATTGTGTGATTAGTTAGCACTAAAAATATTTTCTTATATCTACCAATTAATTACCAATCAATTTGAGTAAAAAAACAACAATCCTATACCTCATTTGTTAAGCATTATATTCACAAAAACATTCTCATAAGTCATCTTAAAAAAACACGCTTTATGGCTCTGGTTTTATTATAGCCATAGTGCTTCTAATTTATTTGGTATTAATGACAACTATTAATCAAGTACATAATTTTAATTTACGCGCTTTTAATTTAGCAATTATCGGTAGTGGAGTTTTTCTCTCCATTAAACGTTTTCAAAAAATGAACAGCAGTAAATCGAATTAGTTATTCGGTTTAAGTGTTGGTGCTTTAACCTCGTTATGTGCCTTTTTATCTTCTCAATTATAGCCTCAGTTATCTTGTTTTCTTATCCAACATTTGTGGAAGAAGCACAAACGCTGGAATCTCAAGGTAAAATTTAACCCCTGTTACTATTACAATAATCATGTTTATGGAGACACTAACCTGTGGCTTATTATTTACATTTGTCTCAATGCAATCGCTTAAAAATGATAAACCGATGTCTATATCAGAAAATAAAGAAAAACGTTTAGGTAGAAATTAATTATTTATGGTCAATCACCATGCAATTTTCATTTTCTAACAAGGCTTCAATACTCAGAGAGTCTAAATCAGAAATTGGTTTTTTATAATCTGCCTTATATTGCTGTACTAACTCTTTCCGTTTCATCGCTTCTAAAAAACGTCTTGTATCGTCACGAGTTTCCAAAATAAGCCCAGGTACCGATCGCGTTTTTTTTGTCGAATCATCAATAGCCACCATCGTAAAATAACACGAATTGGTATGCCTAACTTTACCTGTAGTAATACTTTCCGCTTCTACACGTACACCAACTGTAACAGAGGAGTTTCCAACATGATTTACAGAGGCGTGCAAGTGAACTAAATCCCCAACTTCTACAGGGGCTAAAAAATCAACTACATTCATGGAGGCGGTCACACAATAACCACCAGCATGTTTTGCTGAGCAAGCATATGCTACCTTATCCATTAACGATAAAATGGTTCCTCCGTGAATTTTGCCCCCAAAGTTGGCGTAAGCAGGTATCATTAATTCTGTAATGGTCGTCTGTGAATATTTAACAGAACGGAACTTAGGAAGCTTCATTTTTAAGGGGTTAGATGTCTCTTTAATCTTCAATAGATATGGGTATTGATGCCTGGGTACCATCGCGCTGATCAATACTTACCACACAGTGCCTGTTATCGCTCCAATTAAAATGTACGTTATCTTTGGTGATTTTATCTGCATACACTTCTGTGAAGCTCTCGATCTTTTTGTCATGAATTTCTACCACTACATCCACATGATAAGGGTCAAGAGAGGTGCTTCGTTTGCCTTTCACAGTAATTACCATTTCTCCATCTTCGGATTGTGAGGTAATTGTTTCCGAAACTTCATTTTTGCAGGAAGACAATAAAATAAGGAGTACAAGTGACAGTATTAAAGAAAACTTTTTCATAATTAAATATTTATTATTCTACTTAATAATACTTTAAAACGAATTGGTTACAAACTTTTTAATTTTTCAATGGTCGCCATTGGATCAGCCGAATTAAACACAAAACTACCCGCAACCAACACATCAGCCCCAGCTTGTAACAACAATGGTGCGTTATCTTGATTTACACCACCATCGATTTCAATTAATGTTGAGGACCCTGCAGCCGAGATCATTGCTTTTAATCGTCTAACCTTGTCGTAGGTTTTTTCGATAAATTTTTGTCCACCAAAACCTGGGTTTACAGACATGATACAGACCATATCAATATCTGCAATAATTGGCTCTAATAATTCTACTGGCGTATGCGGGTTCAACGCTACACCTGCTTTAGCGCCAGTGTCTTTAATTTGTTGTATTGTTCGGTGTAAGTGATTACAAGCCTCATAGTGAACGGTGATGGTATCAGCACCTAGTCCTCTAAATGTTTCAATGTATTTTTCCGGCTCAACAATCATCAGATGACAGTCAAGCGGTTTTTTAGCATGCATATTAATGGCACCCAAAACAGGCATACCAAATGAAATATTAGGTACAAAAACACCATCCATAATATCAATGTGAAACCAGTCTGCTTGGCTAGCGTTAAGCATTTCACTATCACGTTGTAGGTTGGCAAAATCAGCAGCCAATACTGAAGGGGCAATTATTGGTTTCATATCAATCAAATATTATTGTTTTATTTCCGTATGCTAATACACGTCTTTCAACATGCAAGCGAACGGCTTTTGCTAATACTAATTTTTCTAAATCTTTTCCTTTCATTACTAAATCAGGAATAGTGTCCTTGTGACTTACTCCTACTACGTTTTGGTCGATAATTGGACCGCAATCTAAATCTTCCGTGACGTAATGACTCGTTGCACCAATAATCTTCACACCCCGTTCAAAAGCGGAATGATACGGTTTTGCACCTGGAAAAGCGGGTAAAAACGAGTGATGTATATTTATTATTTTGTTCTCATATTGTTGAACAAACCCCGATGAAATCACTTGCATGTAGCGTGCTAAAACAGCAAAGTCTATCTTATACTCAGCGAGTAAAGCCAGTTGTTTTGCTTCTTGCTCGACCTTATTCTCTTTTGTGATAGGTAAATAATGATAATCGATTCCAAAGCGTTTTGCTTCAACTTCTAAATCAGGATGATTACTAATAATAAGCGGGATGTTTACACGTAATTCATTGGCTTGAAATCGTCCTAATAAGTCAAACATACAATGTGAATACTTCGAAACGAACAAAGCCATTTGAGGCACATCCTTAGTGAAATAAAGGTTGAAGGTCATTCCAAATTTCTTTGCAATGAGTGTTTGAAAGTATTCAGCTATTTTTGATTCTTCAATGGAAAAACCTTCCAGTTGCCATTGTACTCGCATGAAAAAAACTTTGTTTTCATGATCCACATGTTGATCTAAACTCTCAATATTACCGTTATTTTGGTAAATGAATTCAGTTATAGACACCACTATCCCCTTTTTGTCTGGACAGTGGATTAAGAGTATGGCAGATTCTTTCATTTAATAGTTTCCTTCGCTTTTTTTGTTTTACCGACTTCGTTAGGAATTTCTCAATAAAGAAAGATTCCTCGTACATCGGAGCGACAATAGAAGTATGATTCCACAAAAATCACTTTATTTGAAGTAAAATCATAATTGCAGCCCAGAAAATGATATTCACCGAAGAAATAAATCGTAAAACTCCCAAAGCATTTGGCTATTTCATGGATTTCTATGAAAACGAATATGAGGGAAAACTCGAAAACATCAAATTTGAAGAATTGGCTTTCGAACTTCAATTAGGCGTTTATATTCGTTTTTTTGATCAAATCAACTCAGATATACAAGTATATTCCACCAACATGGATGTGTTGAGAGAGTCGGTGATTGAAGCCTTTGAAACATATGAGGAATATTTATTTTTAGACAGTTAATTTTGATTAAATAGTGAGTAGATTATATCTCTGAAAGTAATTTTCAACAATGTTTAAATTTCTGTTTTGTTTTATCCCACTTTTATCACCCCAGATTGAGGTTGTAGATAAAGAATTAAACCAAATTAGTTTAATTGTATATTCAGAATTTACAAATCCACAAATAACTTATGAATCGCTTATAGAACATCTTCACCAATCAAAACTGGTTGATAGTCTTACAATTATTGGTAGACCAATAAGGCTACCAGAAACAACTATTGAATTTGACACCGCATTGGTACAGAGATACGGTGTTTCATTTGACTCATTAGAATACAGAATCAAAAACTTAAGATCTCACAAAGACCTTCTAGAGCAAGAAATTATGAATGAATCAGGGCAAAAAATCCCATTTAGTGCATTTTCTACCCTATCTACTACTTTAACTTTTTATAAACCAAAAACCTTCTTACCGCTTCCGACTATTCACAAATACAATGGCAGGCACGCTGTCGAAGTAAAAATTTATTGCAAACATAAAAACGAAAGTGAATTGATATCTTTACTGAAAAACTATATTTCAACTAATTCAGATGAGTTTATCGATGAAGATTGGGAAATTGAAATTGTAAAATAATTACTTGATTCAACTTACGACCTGATTACTACATATAAATGAAACACCTCATCCCCTTCTTTCTTCTTTTCACTTGCTTACAAATTCAAGCCCAGCGTTTAAATGTGGTGTTGCAACTTGGGCACCAGGATGATATCAATCATATCTTAGTTGCTGAAAAAGAATCCTTTATTTTAACTGGGAGTCGTGATCGGTCGGTTATTCTATGGGATACGGAGACACAAAGTCAAGTGCGCACATTTACTGGGCACGATGGTAGTGTCACTACCCTCTGTTTTGGACAAGATGAAAACTCATTTTTTGCAGGCACAACAAGTGGCACTATTTATCATTGGGAAACGAACACTGGTAAACTAATTAAAAAATGGTCAGCAGCTAACGAGCGTATATTGAGTATCGCTTATGCTGCAAAAGCTAATTTACTAGCGGTAGGTGGTTATGCATGGAAAGCTCAAATCTGGTCGTTGGATACTATGAAAGTCATTCATGAATTTGATGTGGATCCAGACAAAGGAACAGGCGGTGGAGTGAACTTAAGTATCTCACCTGATGAAAACTATTTAGCCATTGGTGAGGACGACAAAAAAGTAGTGCTCTTTGATTTAAGCTCATTTAAAAAGCTTTATTCCCAACGCTTACAGAAAAACGGTTCATGTGGAGGTTGCCCTACAAAGGTACAATTCATTGATAATCAAAACATTTATTCCGTAACAGACAATGGGCCACTTGCTCGATTGAAAATCAACACCATAAAAGATAGTACCTATCTTACAATCGAAAAAGTTCTGCAAGAAGAAGTAAAAGATCTAATTAACCTACATGTTTCAAAGCAAGAAGAAATAGTCGTAGCAAGCGAGAAAGCCTACCTCTACTTCAAAAACGATCAAGAAAAACCGAAAGCTTTGGAGTTAGACTGGGTCACACAAGCAGTACATTTCAAAAAAGGGATACTTGTTTCCACTGGAAAAGAGTTGGTTTACAAAGTTGATCAAACCAATAATTATAAATTTTCAGGTTTGTTATCACAGGAAGATACTACCCGTTTACAAAAAAGTAAAAACTCGTATTGGGATTATCATTTAGTGACATATATCGAACGTAAACAACCTATAGAAATCACAAAAAATGAAAAACAGTTGATTTACACCAAGCAAGGTGCTTTTGTAACGGTGTTAGATTTAAAAACCGGAAAAATTATTAGACGCTTAAGTGGACACACAAAAGAAGCCATCGCGATAAAACTCTCCCCCAACAATGAATACCTCGTTTCAGGTGACGTCACAGGTAAAACCATCCTCTGGGATATGGAAACGTTTGAAAAAATCAAAACAGTAGATGCTCACCAAGATGCCGTCTTTGATATTGCTTTTGCAAATGACACTTTATATGCTACCGCTTCGTGGGATGGGTATATCAAATTTTGGAGTATCAACCAAACCGAGCCTCTCTCCTACATTCGAGTCGAAAAAGCTTCCGCTTATGCAATTGAGTTTTATCACGATGACATTTATTTAATTGCTTCCTGCTTAGATAAAACCATTCACTTGTATGAAGTAGATACTAAGCAGCTCATAAAACAATTTGAAGGACATGCAGAAAACGTTCAATCCCTTCAGGTTAATGATAACGAATTAATCACTAGTGGCTGGGATTTTAAAACAGCTGTTTGGGATATTAATTCGGGCTTACAAACCAACCGTGTGAAAACCCCTGGTTTACGTCACCATGCAGCTATTAAGGCCAATGATCAATTAATTATTGGACTTGAAAATGGTGAAATATCTATTTATCACCACCATCAATTAGTTACAACACTAAATGGACATAATAAACCTATCAGTGATTTAACCTATCTCCCATTAGCTAATCGGTTAGTCTCAGCGGCTATCGATGGATCTATTATCATTTGGGATTTAACCACCAATAAAGAGCTACTTAGTTTTTATAAAGTTGGCCACCTCGATTGGGCAATTGTAGCACCAACAGGTCATTTTGAAGCGTCCGATGGCGCATTACCTTACTTACACTTTAGCCATGAAACTAACTCCTTTCGACTAGATCAATTTTTTAATGAGTTTTATCAACCACAATTGTTTCAAAATTTGTTGAGTGAGTCAAGTGTCACACCTTTGGAAAATGATCAACTCCAACAACTCATCACTTCACCACCACCAAGTGTGAGTTTTAGTTCACCAAAAAGCAATTTGAGTACAAATAATTCTTCAGAAACCTTGATTTTTACCATCACTGATGAAGGTGGAGGCATTTCAGACATTACACTTTTACACAATGGTAAACGAATTGACTTAGACAAAAGCGGGCTGAAAAAAGGAGAAAAAAAAGGCTTTTCAGTTAGCAAGGTTGTCGATGTTACTTTAGTTCCCGGACAAAATCTCTTTGAATTGTCCGCAGCAAGTTTAGGTAACATTGAAAGTACAGCCCAACAGCTAAAAATAGTTCGTAAATCCTCTTCAAAAGAAGCTTCTGCTTATGTGTTAACCATTGGAATTAACAGCTACGAAAACAAAACCCTCAATTTAAACTATGCTAAAGCTGATGCCAGTGACTTTGTATCACTATATAAGAAACAGGCAGGTACACTTTACCAAGACGTTATGGTAACAGAGTTGTATGACACTCAAGCAAGCAAAGCCAACATCATTAAAGCGTTACGCACTATTGCCGCGCAAGCTAAACCACAAGATGTATTTATCCTTTATTTTGCCGGGCATGGGAGTTTAGTGAATGACCATTTTTATTTTATTCCAAGTAACATTACTCGTTTGTATGATGAAGAATTGTTGCTAGAAAAGGCACTAGAAGCACATGAACTACAAGAACTTTTACTACAAATAAGTGCTCTAAAACAAGTAATTATTGTGGATGCATGTCATTCAGGAGGGTCTTCACAAATTTTAGCAGCACGTGGTGCACGAGAAGAAAAAGCCATCGCTCACCTTTCACGAAGTGCTGGAATACACATTTTTGCCTCAAGTGAAAGTGAACAATTTGCTATGGAGTTTAAAGAATTAGAACACGGTGTATTTACTTACACGGTGTTAGAAGCTTTAACAGGCTCTGCAGATGGTAGCCCTAAAGATGGGACGATTTCCATTTATGAGTTAAAATCGTATTTGGACGCTAAAGTACCTGAATATTCAGAAAAATATAAAGGCACACCACAGTTTCCACACACCTTTTCTAATGGAAGTAACTTTCCGCTTATTTTAATGGCTGATTAATTAAACTTTATCGCTTTTACAGGTGCGATTTTAGTAATTATAAAAAGTGGTATTACCAATACCAGTACTACAAATAACACCGTAGCGAAGTTAATCAGTACTATAGATTCCACATCCCATTTAACGGGAACATACTCCATATAATAGGTTTCGGGTTCTAAGGGTATAATGTGCGTAAAATATTGTATAGCACAAATCAATAAACCAGCCCCATTGCCAAACAAGAGTCCTTTCAGTAAAATTTTTATGCCTAAATTCATAAAAATGCGATGTACCAAGCCGTTTGTTGCGCCCAGGGCTTTCAGTAAACCCACCATTGGAGTTCGTTCCATTAATAGAATATACATTGTTGAAATAATATTAAAGAAAACAATAATTACAATGGCGCCAATTAAGACGTTTACATTGTCCGCCAACAACACATCTAACCAATCAAAGATATAATGAAACTTATCGGTTATTTTGATCAATTGCGTATCATAATCCATCATATACTCTACCTCCCCAGCCACGCGATCTAATTGGTGATAGTCATTTAAAAAAATCTCATACCCTCCTACCAATGTATCCGGCCAATTATTGATTTGTTGAATCATCCGCAAGTCTACTATCGCAACACGATCATCAAACTCTTCCATGCCTGTAGCATAGGTACCTACCAACGTCACTTTCTTTGGGCGCAGTTTGCCTTCAATATAAAAGTACATGAACAACGGTTCGTCTACTGCTAAACCCAGCTGACCTGCAATTTTATCACTTACTATTATATCTCTTGAATAATTGGTAGTATCAAAACGAAGAAAATGTCCCGAAGTGAGGTTTGGTGAGAATAAGGAACTATCATAATCCAGTCCGATTCCTTTCATCATAACCCCATATACTTGTTCATTAGCATGAAGAATTCCCTTTTGGTAGGCTATTGAACTAATGTTTTTAACGCCATCAATTGTTCTAGCATTTTTGTATAAATTGCTATTAATACTAATTGGAGGTCCTTCGAAAGAGGCATTTAAGTCGAAGCTGCTTACTTGAATGTGTGAATCGAAGTTAAAAATCTTGTCTCGAATTTTTTCTTGAAATCCTCGAAGGATACAGAAGGAGACAATTAAAACAGCAACCCCTAAACTGATGCTAAGCACTGCTAACCGCGTAGCTGTGCTTGCAAAAGAGCCCTTAAGTCCTGTTGCCATTCGGCTTGATATGTATGCTGCAACACTTATGGCGCTGGTATTTAGTAATGTTAAGAAGTATCTTTGGTTCTTGTTGAAGATTAGGCTTCAAAACGAGAACTTTGTCACGAATATAGGTACGAAATTTGACCTACCGAAAGTATGCATATCCGACTTATCTACATTAGTTTATTCTCATTACTTTTTCATTACAGCTTTAGTCAAGTGAAAACGGGTGCCGAACAAACCAAAAAGTACCTCCCCCTGCTTAAAGGAAAAAATATTGCACTGGTTGTCAACCAAACTTCGGTGATTCAAAATACCCATTTGGTAGATAGTCTATTAAGCCATAAGCTTACGATTAAAACCATATTTGCACCCGAACATGGTTTTCGAGGAGAAGCCGATGCAGGAGCACATGTAGCCAACGGTGTTGACAAGAAAACCAGTTTACCAATCATCTCCCTTTACGGGAATAATAAAAAACCAACTTCAGCACAACTTAAAGGAATTGACCTTGTTATTTTTGACATCCAAGATGTTGGTGCACGTTTCTATACTTACATCAGTACAATGCACTATGTGATGGAAGCTTGTGCTGAAAACGGTATTCAATTATTGATACTAGATAGACCGAATCCGAATGGAATGTATGTGGATGGACCGGTATTGGACATGAAATTTCAATCTTTTGTAGGCATGCACCCTATCCCTGTTTTACATGGGTTAACTGTGGCTGAGTTAGCAAAAATGATCAATGGTGAAAAATGGCTAAAAGATAGTGTACAATGTGACTTAGTTAACATCACGTGTGAAAATTATACCCATCAAACCGCTTATTCGCTACCAATAAAACCATCCCCTAACTTACCCAATGATCAAGCAATTGCTCTGTATCCGTCATTATGCTTTTTTGAAGGAACTATTGTAAGTGTGGGCCGTGGTACTGAAATCCCTTTCCAGGTATATGGTCACCCAAGCTGGAAAACAGCTTATTCATTTACCCCAATAAGCACAGCGGGCGCCTCACACCCACCGTATCAAAATCAACGATGCTACGGATACAATTTAGAGAATACCTCTGCAGATGGTTTTACCTTAAGTTACCTTATTCAAGCGTATCAAAATACCCAACATAAAGATGAGTTTATTTCTTCAAATTCATTTTTCAACAAACTGGTTGGCAATGACTTACTATCAATTCAGTTAAGTAGTGGATTAAATGAGAAAACGATTAGAACAACGTGGGAACCAGCCTTAGGCGATTATAAAACACTTCGCCAAAAGTATTTGCTTTACCCTTGATAACGGGATGTGGGAATGAAAAAAGAGTTACGAATTATATACATGGGAACGCCAGAGTTTGCTGTCCCCTCATTAGATATTTTAGTTGAAAACGGATATAATGTGGTAGCAGTGGTAACCGCACCGGACAAACCTGCAGGAAGGGGGTTAAAAGTAAATGAGTCTGCCGTAAAAGTTGCCGCATTAAAACATCAAATTCCTGTGTTACAACCTGAAAGATTAAAGTCCACCGAATTTATTGATGAGCTACGGTCATACAATGCTAACTTACAAATTGTAGTGGCTTTTAGAATGTTACCTGAACTTGTGTGGAACATGCCTGAGATAGGTACATTTAACCTACATGCTTCACTCCTTCCTCAATACCGTGGGGCGGCTCCAATCAACTGGGCAGTAATTAATGGCGAAACAGAAACGGGGTGCACTACTTTTTTCTTACAACACGAAATCGACACAGGAGACATCATCTTACAGCACAAAGAGCCGATTCACGACTCAGACAATGTTGGCTCACTATACAATCGGTTGATGCAAAGTGGTGCCGAGCTTGTTTTAAAGACTGTCCAACAGATTGAAAATAACAAAGTGAGCCCAACACCACAAGACACCAATCAAGTACTGAAAACAGCCCCTAAAATATTTAGAGAAACATGTAAAATTGATTGGTCAAAAAAGAGTGATGAGATACATAACTTAGTACGTGGTCTATCACCTTATCCCGTTGCTTGGACGGAGCTACTAGGAAAGACCTGTAAGTTGTTTAAAACACAGCCTAACTACTCCGCCTGTACCGAACCAATTGAGTCAGACGGTAAAACCTACTTGCGTTTCAAAACCGCTGATGGTGCTTTAGACGTGTTAGAGCTTCAATTAGAAGGTAAAAAGAGAATGGGCATTGAAGAGTTTTTAAGAGGATTTAAGTTATGATGATATCGCAAATAGTAGCTGTAGCAGAAAACAACGTCATTGGGAAAGACAACGACCTCATTTGGCGATTACCTGCTGACTTAAAATATTTTAAAAAAACCACTTCAGGTCATCACATATTGATGGGACGAAAAAACTATGAGTCGATAGGAAAACCACTTCCTAACCGTACTTCGGTCATTATTACGCGCAACAAAGACTATAAGGCAGAAGGATGCATCGTGGTGAACTCAATAACAGAAGCACTAGAAGTTGCTAAAGCTAACGGTGAAACAGAAGCATTCATTATTGGCGGAGGAGAGATCTACAAAAGTTCAATGGACAAAACTGACAAAATATACTACACCGAAGTCCACGAGTCATTTGATGGGGATACTTTTTACCCAGAATTAGATAAAGGTAAATGGAAGGAAATCTCCAGAGAAACGCATTCTAAAGATGAAAAAAACCCCTACGATTATTCGTTTGTAGTTTATGAGAAGCACTAAGTATCAATCCTATTATGGAGAAGTCTGTTCACCCCATACGCGGAACATTTTCTAAAACCGATAATATACTCCAAAAGAAACGGACATTCTAAAGTTAGTTTTGGGTGTAATAATATAGCCTAGCGAGGCATTTGTAGCTAATTTCCTCCAGTGAACTTCTTCATAACCGATATTAATACTGTGACTATTCTGTCTGAAACCATCAGAAAATAGCCATATGTTACTCTGATACATATAAAAATTATAATCTTTTTTACCCCTTAATCTGTAAATTCCTAAAAAGTACCTATCAGTAGTTCTTGCAACTAACGTATACAAACCAGCTATTTCAATTGCTTGTTGTGTTGGATCATAAACTAACTTTGGGGAATAAGAAACTTGAATCCCCAGCCCTTTAATTGATCGATAACGATAACTCATTCCTAAACCTAAATATTCTTTCATATTAATTCCTAAAGAATGTTTCAACAACAAACTAGGGTGCACTTTTTGGCTTTCTACATAATCACTACCATCAGAAACCGGGATAGTTTGAGCTATAGATGAACTGATGGTAAAACACACAATAAATAATAATAAAAATCGCATTTTATATAAGTCTAAAAAAAAAAAGTGGCTTCAAATCAATGAAACCACTTTTATATACAATTAGTTTTGGGTGTTCGTGAATTACTTCACTGAATCCATGTACTCAACTAGTTCACAAACTTTAGTAGAGTAACCCATTTCGTTATCATACCACGATACAACTTTTACGAATGTTGGAGATAACTGGATTCCAGCACCTGCATCAAAAATTGAAGTTCTTGTATCACCGATGAAGTCGTTAGAAACAACCTGATCTTCCGTATATCCTAAAACACCTTTCAAAGCACCTTCAGACTCCGACTTCATTACTTTACAAATTTCTTCGTAAGTAGTATCTTTTTTCAATCGAACTGTTAAATCCACTACTGAAACGTCTGGAGTAGGAACTCTAAATGCCATACCAGTTAATTTTCCATTCAATTCAGGGATAACTTTACCTACTGCTTTTGCAGCACCTGTAGATGAAGGAATGATGTTTTGACCAGCACCACGTCCACCTCTCCAGTCTTTCGCTGAAGGTCCATCAACCGTTTTTTGAGTTGCTGTTGTCGCGTGTACAGTAGTCATTAAACCTTCTTCAATTCCGAAGTGGTCATTTAATACTTTAGCGATAGGCGCTAAACAGTTAGTAGTACAAGACGCGTTAGAAACAAAGTTCATGTCGTTTGAATACTCTTTGTTGTTTACTCCCATAACAAACATTGGCGTGTCGTCCTTCGAAGGAGCAGACATAACAACTTTTTTAGCACCAGCATCAAGGTGACCTTGTGCAGATTCTTTTGTTAAGAAAATACCAGTAGACTCAACTACGTAGTCAGCACCTACAGCACCCCAGTTGATATCTGCAGGGTTTCTTTCAGCAGTTACTCTGATTTCTTTTCCATTAACAATTAACTTACCACCTTTTACCTCAACATCACCCTTGAATCGGCCGTGAGTAGAGTCATACTTCAACATATAAGCCATATAGTCAACATCAATTAAATCATTGATTGCCACTATTTGAATTGTTCCTTTTGCAATAGCCTGACGGAAAACAAATCTTCCAATTCTTCCGAAACCGTTAATTCCTATTTTAATCATGGTAAATATTAGTTTATAAATTCTGTTAAGTAATTCTCTGTGATCGAGGCTGCCAAACTTACAATAACTTATTACGAAAGTCAAAAAAAATGGAGATAAAGTAAACCAACCCCTCTTTTTGCTTTTTTATTCATTTTGAATAATGTTTTTTGTAACCATTTGTAACGAATGCATTACTATTGTACCAACCAAGAAAAACCGCTTGAGAGAATATAGTAAAAAAGAGATTGCTGAAGAACTCATCATCCTTGAAAAGGCGAAGCACAACCCTCGTCATTTCGCTTGGTTGTATGAGAAGCATTATAAACAAGTCTTTTTGTTTATCTACAGGCGAACGGCAAACCATGACCTCTCGGGTGATCTCTGTTCACAAGTGTTCTTAAAAGCAATGAGCAACTTACACAAGTACCAGTTTAGAGGTTTGCCATTTATTGCTTGGCTTCTGCGGGTGGCAAGTAACGAAGTGAATATGTACTTCAGAAAACATAAAAATAACCGTACCATTAGCTTAGAAGATGCGGGGTTGTTTCGCTTATGTGAAGAGGTTGAAAATTCCAATAGACACGAACTTTGTGATGCCATTATAGATTGCTTAGAAGAGTTGCGTGAGGATGAAGTAGAATTAATTGAATTACGGTTTTTTGAAAATCATTCAGTCAAAGAGGTCGCTTACATATTGAATGAAAGTGAGAGTAATATTAAAGTTAAAACACACCGTACTATAAAAAAGCTTAAATTGATTATCGGTGAGCGATTCAACAATGAGTAAGTATCAAATAAATAGAAACCAACCACTTCCTGATGATCACACGATCAATAGTCAGAAAGACTTTGGCAAAATTTACAGGGATTATCACCGCATTCACCAACCCTGGTGGATACTTAAAAACATCCATAAAAATAAGCAGCTCCGCAGGCTCCTCATTTACCTCTTTGTGATTTTAATGACGATCTACTTTACCAGTCATTATTTTAAAAAGGAAGAAGAAAAGGTAAAGAAAGAGCAAATGGAAAAAGAAAAAATCAAGGTTCTACCACCCCAGTAGTTTGTTTTTCTAACGAATCAAGTCGTGTATTTCTTTTTACTAAGGTATCTACTACCATTTTATACACTTCCTCTATTTCTTCCGGATTAGCAATGTAATATTTCATTGACGCTTCAAAACACTCCACAGTAAAGTCTGCTGAGTCAAGGATGTTTTTTTTATAGAGCCCATGATACACTGCATACGCACTGTCATGTGGCAAACCTGAATAGTCTAAACGCTTTTCTGACACATGCAAATCAGCTAATATACCTGACAATTCCGATTTAGGAATTAAACAGTCTGGTTTGTTTGAAGATGAACACGCACTTAAAATCAAAAAAAGTGTGGAGAAAAACCCTGAAATCCCTAGCCTCATATATGAATTAAACTTAAATTTGACTTTGTTTTTGTGCCAAATTACGGAATTTCTTTGAGTGATATGCAAGAGCTTTTTAAAAAGCTAAGAAAGTACGAGGTAAAGATACGCAAGGCGGTAAACGCACACCAACAAGGTGAGTTTAAGTCCATTTTTAAAGGGACAGGTCTTGAGTTTGACGATGTGCGTCAATACCAATATGGTGATGATGTAAGGGCCATTGATTGGAATGTGACCGCCAAGGGCCATGGTGCGTTTATTAAAACATTTAAAGAAGAGCGTGACCAAAGTGTTTTTTTTGTGGTTGATGTAAGTGCTTCGCAGGAAATCGGTAAACAAAACGCTCAAAAAATTGATTTAGCGAAAGAACTTACTGGTGTACTGGGGTTAGCAGCTGCAAATATTGGCAGTCAAGTAGGATTATTGTGCTTTACTGACCAACGAGAAAAATTCATTAAACCAGGAAAAGGGAATACACACATCTACAACCTCATCACCGAGTTGTATAAATTGACTCCGACTTCCAGAGGAACAAACATTCGTAGTGGTATTGTTGAAACGCTTGCCCGCGTAAAACGCAAAAGTGTCATCATATTGATTTCAGATTTTTTAGATACCAATTACGACAACGAGTTGAAGTCTTTAGCGAAACGGCACGATTTAATTGTTCTACATGTTTATGACCCTACGGAATCCAAACTACCAAACCTTGGTATCACGCCTGTAATTGATAAAGAAACAGGTAGAAAAAGTTGGGTCAACACCTCATTCTTCGGTTTTGGTAAAAAATCTGCCAAACAATTAGCAGAGAAAACTAACACGATGGAAGCGTTGTGTAAGAAATTTCAAATTGATTACCTTAAACTAGAAACTGGAACGGATTATACGACAGCACTCATTGGTCTGTTTAACAAACGAAACAAATCCTGGAAACGTGGTTAAGCATTGGTTATTACATATTGTCCTATTTGGTGTTACGTTGATTTCAAACGCACAAGGCTTCACTTCTCACATTGAAGTTTCTACAGATTCTATTCAACTGGGTGAACCGATTGAAGTAGCTGTAAGCATGCATTACCCTGTGGGTAAACAATTGCTTTTCCCTGATAGTTTGGATGATTTTGGTTCATTTACTTTTTTAAACAAGGTTGCTCACCCCACAAAAACTACTGACTCCATCAGCGTGGATAGCGCCACCTATACATTAACTTCATTTGAGTTGACTTCCCCTCAATATTTAAAAGTGCCGATTTACCTCATCACTATCAATGACACAATTATTGCTAAAACTGATAGTATCGCGATTTATTTGCAGCAAATCATTAACGGACTACCTGAAAAAATCGAATTAAAAAAGAACACCAAAGCCATTGATTTAAAAAAAGAAGTCAACTATCCCTTATGGGGATTGATTGGTTTAGCAGTTTTAATAGTCATCATCATTCTGTTTATCGTTTTTGGTGGAAAAGTAGTACGCAGTATTCAAATCAGTCGAATTGAAAAATCACACCGTCAGTTCAAGGAGCGGTTTATTCAAGAAGTACAACAAGTAGAATCAAACCCTGAGTTAGCTGAACAACTCATTCGGGCGTGGAAAAACCACTTGACCAAAGTCTCTAAAACACCTTACAACTCCTACTCTACTTCCGAGATTTATGCATTAACTAAAAATGAACAATTAAAAAAAGACTTGAGATTGTTTGATCAACTCATTTATAGCACGACAAAACAAGGGACTGTACTTCAAGCAAAAGATAGTTTACTCGCTTTTGCGGAAGAAACAGTAGAAAATCGGGTAAAACAGATAAAGCATCATGGAAGAAAAGGATAGTTTCTATTGGCTGGACTGGCACTGGATTAGTGATTATTTTAAAACGGGTGGTTTTGATGATTTTGAACGTCCTTATATCAAACCACTTCTTTGGATCGTTCCTCTATTCCTTATCCTTCGGTTTATTTATTTCTACTTTTTTGCAGGCAAGCTAAGTGTCGCTAAAGTCAAGAGTAATTTTAGGTGGGATCCAACGGTAATATTAGGCATCATCCCTCCGATCCTTTTTTTATTAGCCATTGAGTTAATTTTAATGGCTCTTTCAGGACCTCAACGCACTAATGAAACCTCCGAACAGTGGACAGAGGGTATCGATATTACCATTGCTATTGATATCTCCCAATCTATGGAAGGGATGGATTTCAAACCCAATCGACTAGAAGCAGCGAAGCGCATTGCCACAAACTTTGTGGATGGACGAAAAGGTGATAGAATAGGAATAGTTGAATTTCGGGGAGAAGCATTTTCACGGTGTCCTATTACTTCGGATTATGATTTGGTGAAAAGTCAAATTGATGAAATCAACTTTGGGGATATCGCTGCTGAGGGAACGGCAATTGGCTCTGCATTAGCGACAGCAGTAAGCCGAATGCGTGAGCAGGATACGAAGTCAAAAATTATTATCCTGCTATCAGATGGTGAACAAACCGCAGGAAATATTGAAGCAGAAACGGCCGCTAAACTAGCCCAATCGTTTGGAATGAAGATTTATGCTATTGGAATGGGCAAAGAAGGTGAAGTACCTTACAAAGTAGACGTGCAAAATCCATTTACCGGCCAGGTATTTGAACAGGTTCGGAACATGAAAAACAACTTCAACGAAGCCGAGATGAAAAAAATAGCTAAAGTTTCTGAAGGACAATATTTTAGAGCAACCAGTAACAACAGCTTAAAAACTATTTTTAATAAGATTGATAAAATGGAAAAAAACGAAATCAAAGAAGACCGGTTTAAAAGCACTAAAGACTTTTATGAGCCTTATTTAATATTGGGTATCATCTTTTTCCTACTTTGGTTGTTTACGAAATCTACCTTCTTAACTAGCGCATTACATGACTGATATCCAAAATAATCTCCAGGAAGTTCTTAAAGGTATTAGTTCTGAGGTATGTCTGGTAGCTGTCTCCAAGACTAAACCTATTTCTGATTTACAAGAAGCCTATGAAGTTGGACAGCGCGTGTTTGGAGAAAACAAAGTACAGGAGTTAACAGATAAATACGAAGCACTACCTAAAGATATCCAATGGCACATGATTGGACATTTACAAAGCAATAAAGTAAAATACATCGCCCCGTTTGTGGCACTTATTCATTCAGTAGATAGCTTCAAACTATTAAAGGAAATCAATAAACAAGGAGAAAAAGTGAACCGTGTCATTGATTGTTTACTGCAGGTACATATCGCTGAAGAAGACACAAAATATGGTTTTGATTTTCAAGAAGTTAAAGAAATAATCAGTAGTAATGAATTAACTCAGTTAAACTTTATTAATATTAAAGGTTTAATGGGAATGGCTACATTTACAGACAATACTCAAAAAATAAAACGTGAGTTTGATTCCTTACATACTACCTTCAAACAGCTAAAGGAAAAGACCTTGCCTGACAACGTTTCAATGGAAACACTTTCTATGGGAATGAGTGGAGATTACCAACTAGCAATAACATCAGGTAGCAATATGATTCGCGTAGGTAATAATATATTTGGTGCTAGAAATTACAATAACTAACATACACACCCATGCAAAAACTCTTCTTATTACTCGGTAGCATATCAGGAATCATTTCAGTTGCAATAGGTGCATTTGGGGCCCATGGTTTAAAAGACTACCTCACAAAGACTGGACGATTAGATACATTTGAAACAGCTGTTAAATATCAGTTTTATCATACTTTTGCACTTATTTTAGTGGCCCTTTTGTTGAATAAATACAACGATAAATTATTGAATTATGCAGGATATAGCTTTGCTATTGGAATCGTGCTTTTTTCGGGATCCTTATATGCATTAGTAGCTACACAGGTTACAAAATTTGGTGCCATAACTCCTCTTGGAGGTTTGTTTTTTATTGCTGGATGGACATTGATGGCTTGGGTAGCTTTAAAAGCTTAGTAGATTATTATAATACTTCTTACACTACAATAATATCATTCTTATTATTTGTATTTCCATTTTACTACAAAACAGTTTTTAAATGCAAAAACTGCCATACGGAGTTTAACAAATAGAGATTAATCATCCAGTCATCACTCCTCAGTTTGTAGAAAAATGACCATAAATCCTTTATCATATCTTATCTAATTAATTGCTATTCAAGAATTTTTGGTTTGGAATAGTTATCGTAGTTGATAGTACTATTAACAACCAATTGTGATGCTAGATAACCCAGAACTACAAATTTTTATTGATATCATAATCGCTTCAACACTAGCCTTGATTGTGGGTTTAGAACGTGAAAAAGCGAATAAAGCTGCTGGAATCAGAACTAACATGATTGTAGCAGGCTTTACATGTTTGATTATTTCAATTCAACCCGCCTTAATTAATTTCATTCAGCAGGGTTTTTCAAATAACATGATAGACATCGACCCAATTCGGGTGCTGCAGGCAGTTATTGTGGGTTTGAGTTTCATAGGTGCTGGAACTATTATTAAATCTCCAGACAAAAAAAATGTAACAGGACTCACCACAGCAGCTACATTACTTTACTCTTTAGGCATTGGAATCTGCGTTTCCATTCATTATTACTTATTAGCTATCTGTCTAACAATTTTTATCTTAGTGATTAATTTTCTAATCAACTACCTCACAAAAAAATTTACTCGTCTTAAGGAATAATTTCATCAAACTTACCACAATTTTAGTTGCGGTGGTTGAGTAGATTCATGGTCGAGCAACCATTTTTTCCTCTCTAAACCACCAGCATAACCTGTCAGGCTTCCATCAGCACCAATCACTCGGTGACAAGGTATTATTATTAAGTGTTGATTCACTCCATTCGCACTACCTACTGCTCTCGTTTTATTTGGGTCCCCAAGCAGTTGTGCAATTTTTAAATAGGAAGCTGACGTACCAAAAGGGATTGTATTCACAACTCCCCATACTTGTTGTTGAAACAAAGTACCCTGAAAACTTAAGTTTAAATCAAAAGACGTTCGGGTTCCATTAAAATACTCTATGAGTTGGGTCTTTGCTTTTTCGACTTCAGTACCTGCTATAATCATATCATGAACATCATTTTCAGCAAAAAGGACTGATACAATAGTGCTATTGGTACCTGATATTTTAATCCAACCAAGAGGTGTATTTAAATAAGTAGTGAGTAAACTGTGTTCCATTTAGTTGGTTTAAGTTACAATTATGATTTCTTTGTTAAAAGAGTAAGTTGATTTTCAAATCATACAGGTTTACCAATGCCAATAATAGACTTTAATGCAGACGTGGGTGAAGGGATCAAGAATGAAACCTTACTCATGCCCTATTTGACCTCGTGCAACATAGCATGTGGCGGACATGCTGGTGATGTGGATGAAATGACATCGGTGATTGCTTTGGCAAAATATCACCAAGTCAATATTGGTGCTCATCCCTCCTATCCTGATAAAACCAATTTTGGAAGAGTAGAATTAGACCTGCCAGCAAATGAACTGGCCGACTCCATTTATAATCAAGTATTACTATTGCATCAATTGGTGACGAAAGAAGGATTGTCGCTTACTCATATTAAGCCGCATGGAGCTTTATATCATCAAGTGGCAAGGGATATTAAAACGGCTAGGATATTAATTGAGATTGTCAAGCAAATTGATCCACACATGGCACTAGTTGGTTTACCTAACTCAGTGGTTCACAAAGCGTCTGAAAAAGCTAATATTCGATTTATCAAAGAAGGTTTTGCAGATCGAAGATATCACGATGATGGTTCCTTAGTTAGCAGAAAGGAAGCTGGTGCGGTACTTCACGATACCAATCAAGTGATTGAGCAAGTAAGGACGATCTCCCATAAAAACAAGGTGAAAACCACTACCAATCAGTATATTGACATGGCAATAGACTCTATTTGTTTTCACAGCGATACGGAAAATGCTTCCGACCTTTTAAAATCATGTTATCACAAGATAAATACATTAGAAAATGACTGAGATAATCCCCTTTGGTGACCGTGCAGTATTAGTGAGACTGGGTAATGATATCTCAGAGGCTACACATTTAAAGATAAAACAGCTCTACCTTAACCTCAATAAAAATACGAACAAACATATTCATTCAATCACACCTACCTATAATTCTATCACCATTACTTATACAAACACCACCTTTTCAATCATTAAAAAGTTTGTGGAAGATAATCTATCCAGCACTAGCCCATCACCTAAACACGAAAAAAACATTGTAAAAATACCAGTTTGTTATGATGAAGCTTTTGCTCCTGATATGGAAGAAGTAAAAGAGAAAACGGGTTTATCAATTGATAAAATTATAGCATTGCATACCTCAGTGGATTACCTTGTTTATATGCTAGGTTTCACTCCTGGATTCCCCTATTTAGGTGGACTTAATTCACAGTTACTTGTACCTAGAAAAACTAACCCCCGACTTAAAATTGAAGCGGGATCTGTAGGTTTAGCAAACAATCAAACGGGGATCTACCCGTTGGACTCACCTGGTGGTTGGCAAATAATAGGTAAAACTCCGCTGACCTTGTTTTCACCAAATCAATCGTTCCCAATTGCGATGGGAGATTATATTCGATTTTATAGCATCAGTAAAAATGAATTTAAAAACATGATGGAAGTATGAGATTAAAAATCATCAAGCCAGGTTTATTTACGACAGTTCAAGATTTAGGTCGTTTTGGGTATTCCCAATTTGGAATTCCTACAAGCGGAGCTGTGGATGCAATGTCTGCTCAACTAGCCAACCGATTTGTAGGAAATGATGAAAATGAAGCGGTATTAGAAATCACAATGACTGGCCCTACCATTGAGTTTGATTCACATTGTGGCATTGCTATCTCTGGTGCTAATATTTCTCCTAAGCTCAACAACGAGCCTATTCAAAACAGTAAAGCTTATGAAGTTGAACGCGGGGACTGTTTATCTTTTGGGAAGCTGAAAAATGGTTACCGTGCTTACTTAGCAATTAGTGGTTCTATACAAGTTGATGTAATATATGGCAGTAAGTCTACCTATTCGTATGCTAATTTAGGTGGGTATAAGGGCAGACAATTACAAAAAGGAGATGTGTTGGAAGTACAAGAAAAAGCACTGCCCGTCCATCGATTAAAAGATGAAAGTCTTACGTTAAACCTAAAGAAAACCCATCGAATAAAAATATCAGAAGGTCCTGAATATCATATTTTTAATGAGTTAGATATCATGACTTTATTAAATACAAAATATGAAGTGTCTACCCAAAGTAATCGCATGGGTATTCGATTAGAAGGAACGCCAATAAATAACACCCAGTTAGATAATATTATAACCTCGGGTGTTGTATTTGGTACGGTACAGGTTCCTCCTTCAGGAAAGCCAATTATCTTATTAAATGATGCAGGTACTACTGGTGGATACCCTAGAATTGTAAATTGTTTAAGTGAAAGCTTTCAGTCCTTAGCCCAAGCTAAGCCTTCTGATAAAATTGAGTTTACTTTATAAAAAATTGAAGTAGAGAACATAGCTATCACTCCATAACCCCATTCATTTTAGCGTAGTAATAACCTTTTTTGTTAATCCAGTTTTTATCAATGCCACCATTGATTTCATGTACAATGATTTCAGTCCTTCGATTGAGTTGTTTCCCTTCGTCTGTTTCATTGGTAGCCACAGGAAAAGACTCTCCATAGCCAACTCCTAAAAATCGCGATGCATCAATTCCTATTTTCTCAAAATAGTTGATTACCGCTTGAGATCTACGTTTAGATAAATCAAAATTATAACTTTCACTACCATCAGAATCTGTATGTCCAGCTATTTCTAAATACAACTTAGGGTTTTCGTTGATTAGCTCTTTGTAAATATCTAATTCTGCATGCGATTCAGGGCGCAACACGGCTTTATCGTAATCAAAGAATACATTGTTAAGCTTCACCCTACTGCCTTTTTTTAAGGGCTCTAAAAGAAAATCTTTCTCGATTTCATGAAAAGAAATAGTGTCCGCAATAAATATATTTTCGGAATAGGTCAGATAACCTTTCGCTTTAGCAGTTACACCATAATCTACCCCTGTTTCAAGTACTAAAGTATATTTCCCTGTTGATGAGTTCGATTGAAAATGACTGATTTGCTCACCGGTTTTATTGTCAATGATTGTGATAACCGCTTCAATTGGCTCATTTGTTTCTTTCGATTTCACTACCCCCTTCATCACAATTACTGATGATTCTTGGTGTTCTGGACGATGCATGACATAGATATCTCGATCACCATAACTGTCATCTCGATGCGTGGCAAAATAAGCACGTTTACCATCAGCAGACCACACAAAAAACAATTCATCAAAAGCAGTGTTGATTGGATAACCTAAATTAATGGGAGTAGTCCAATCACCATTTTCGTTTTGCGTTGTAACAAACACATCGTATCCGCCCATGCTTGTGTGCCCTTGTGAACTAAAGTACAAACTCCCATCAGGGTGAAAATATGCCGCATCTTCATTGTAGGGTGTATTAATCACATCCCCCAGATTCATAGGATTATCCCATTCGCCTTTTTCATTTTTTGTGGCTCTGTAAATATCTTTTAGTCCTTTTCCTCCTGGACGATTGCTCACAAAATACAACTCGTTACCATCAGGCGAAACACTTGCGCTTACTTCTAAATGTTCCGTATTAATGCCATTTCCTAATTTCATTGAAACGGTCCATTCTTCACCTTTTAGCTTACTTTGGAAAATATTACCTTCTCCTGCCTTGGAGCTATTATAAAAAAATAAAGCCTGACCATCTGGAGTGACCGACAAACTTGCTTCATGGGTCTTGGTGTTAATGTTTTCACTAATTAATTGCGGTGATGACCATCTCCCATTGCTGTCTTGCTGTGAAACATAAATATCTTCCATCGGAAGATTATCATCTAACAAATCATACTTATCCCCAGTCCCTCCTGGTCTTCGTGAGGTAAAAAACAAAGTTTTTTCATCTGCTGTAAGTAGTGGTGTATAATCAGGATACTCAGAATTAATATCGGTTCCTAAATTTTTAATAATTATTGTAGTATCAGGGCTGGTTAAAAATCCTTTCCCATAATTACATTGGTCAATTAGATGATTGATTTTACTGATATCCTCTTCACGGGATTTGTATTTGGATAATTCTTCTATAAACAGTTTATAATATTCAACAGCTTTCTCAAAATTATGATGAAATTGATAGGCTTTAGCGAGGTTGAAATTTAAATTATATGACGTTAATTCATCATGCACATTTACATCCAGGTTTAATAACTCGCCACTATCAAACTTATGAGTTTTAGCTTTTTTAAAATAGGGTAAAGCATTTTCGCGATAATGAGAGTGCGTATAACATAACCCTATCAAATAGTTTGTTTCAGCATGTTCTTGTCGGATAGTATCAGCACTTAAAAGTAAGGGCAGCGCCTGATCGTAATGATAATACCTGATTTTCACTTTTGCCTCTGCAACTAATTTAGCAGCTTTCCTTTCTTCCTTACCTTTTGCAAATAACGCTAAGGGAATAAGAAATAGGATTAGCGCAAATGATCGTGTCATTTTCTCTGATTTGTTAACTTGTGGCAAGTTAAAACAAATAGGTAGTTAAATAAAGAAACGAGCAGCAAAATCAAGTAATATACTAATATATGCTTGAAATGTTTTTTCTATCTTGCAATTAATTCAAGTTTATAGATGAAAAGCTTAAGTAACACTCATGAACAAAAAATTCATTTCCTATCTCTTTCAAAAACATCAAGATATTCCAAAATTTCCTTCCACTTCATCTATATGCAACTTCACCACTAAAGCAGTATTATTACTTTTTCCAGAACAAACAAAAAACAGGTTTAAAACTATTGAGGAATTACACCTTTCTTTGTCCGATTTACGCAATGAATTGGAGTCCATCTTAGGAAAAATGAGCGAGCATTTGCAAAGCTCGCCTAAAGAAATTAGTGATGCTTTTTTTACTAAGCTTGAATCAATTTATGAGCTTTTACAAACAGATTTAAAAGCAATTATGGCTGGTGATCCAGCTGCAAAAACCGAATATGAAATTATTAGAGCTTACCCTGGTTTCTATGCCATTGCATTTTACCGACTTGCTCATGAATTAGTTCAGCTAAATGTCCCTCTACTACCTCGCGTAATCACTGAGTTTGCTCACTCAAAAACAGGTATTGACATCCACCCCGGAGCTAAAATTGGACCTTATTTCTTTATCGATCATGGAACTGGAATTGTCATTGGAGAAACTGTAGAAATTGGCAGTAATGTTAAACTATATCAAGGGGTAACCTTAGGGGCTTTAAGTGTTTCTAAAGAACTAGCCAGTATAAAACGTCATCCAACTATTGAGGACAATGTCGTAATATATGCAGGAGCAACTATTTTAGGTGGTGAAACTATTGTGGGGGCGAATAGTATTATCGGTGGAAATGTGTGGTTGACCAAAAGTTTACCTGCTAATTCGACTGTGTATCATCAAGCTCAAATTAAGGTTTCTAATGTAGAATCTATTTAAATGTTATTATGTCATCATTATTAGACTTTGTAGGAAATACTCCTTTAGTAGAGTTAAATAAAATAAATGCAAACCCGAATGTACAGCTCTATGGTAAACTAGAAGGCCATAATCCAGGAGGAAGCGTAAAAGACCGCGCTGCTTATGGTATGATAAAAGGTGCTTTAGATAGGGGTGAAATTACAAAGGGCATTAAACTAGTGGAAGCGACCAGTGGAAACACTGGAATCGCCTTAGCGATGATTGCACGCCTTTTTGAAATTGAAATTGAGTTAATCATGCCTGAAAACTCTACTGAAGAACGTGTGAAAACAATGGAAGCTTTTGGAGCTAAAGTCATTTTGACTTCTGCAGAAGGAGGAATTGAGGGCTCTCGTGATTATGCTCAAGAAAAAGTAAATAAGGGTGGATACCTCATGTTAAACCAATTTGCCAACCCAGACAACTACTTAGCACATTATAAAGGAACAGGTCCAGAAATTTTAAAAGATACCCAAGGAAAAATAACTCACTTTGTTTCGGCAATGGGTACAACGGGTACCATAATGGGTGTTTCTCGCTTTTTAAAAGAACACAACGAGTCCATCCAAATTATTGGAGCTCAACCTACTGATGGGGCTAAAATACCTGGAATCAGGAAATGGCCAACCGAATACTTGCCGAAAATATTTGACCGGTCTCGGGTAGATGAGGTGATTGAAGTTTCTGAGCAACAAGCTCGAAATATGACTAAGCGACTAGCTAGAGAGGAAGGTGTATTTGCTGGAATGAGTAGTGGCGGTAGTGCCTACATAGCTTCCGAACTTTGTAAACGAATAGATTCAGGAGTTGTGGTGTGTATTATCTGTGATCGCGGTGATCGCTATTTATCGTCTGATTTGTACGATTAAAATCCAATCAGTTCTAATAGTTCTTGTTGAGGAACCGGACCTCGTTGTTTGTTCGCTAACACTACTATCGTAGCTTGATTAGGTAACACACGAATGAATTGTGTCTTGAACCCTTTCCACCATCCTGCATGATATACAATTTTAGCATCGGGATTACCAAAATTCAATCGCCACCCAAGTCCATAGTTATCATAAACATGAAGTCGCGTATGTTGAGGAGTAAATGCTTTTTCTAAGGTTTCCTGTTTCACCAGCAAATCCGTATATAGTGCTTGATCCAATTTGAACATATCTATTACATTTGAATAAACTCCTTTATCCCCTACCACACCATTCAAATAACTATTTTCTGCAATTCGTCCATTTGGACGATACCCAATCACATTTTGTTCTCTGACTTCTGGGGTCAAACAAGCATCATAGACAAAAGTAGAATCCATCCCTGCTGGTTTAAACACATGGTCTTTCATGTAGTATGCAAAAGACTCACCCGAAACACGCTCTACAATACTAGCCAATAACATAAATCCCGTATTGCTATAATTATACCTTTTCCCTGGGTAAAACCAGATATCAGGTTTTTTTTCACAAATCAAGCTTATGGACTCCTCATTAGACATGGGGGTGGTCCAACTATCCCAAAATTTATCACTAAAGTACATGTAGTTAAATAACCCCGATTTATGAGTTAACAACATTCTAACAGTAATGTCTTCGTAGGGTAATTCGGGGATATATTGTTTAATATCCTCATCTAAGTCGATTAACCCTTTTTCATGCAATTGTAACACCGCTATAGCTGTTAAAGGTTTTGATACCGAAGCTAATTGAAAATTAGAGTAAAAGTTTAAAGTATCTTTTGTTTTAATATTCGCATAGCCATAAGCTTTTTTAAAAAAAACTTGACCACACGAAGCGAACAAAACTACGCCATTAAATTTATTTCTATCGTATTTGTCTTGGAAGTAGGCATCAATTTTTGATGTCCATACATCAGGAAGTACATCAATATAGGTAACATCTATAGTATCCTTTTCAATGCTGACTTTTTCAACGTGCTTGTTTTCACAAGACATTAGAAATAAAAAAGTAACTGAAAATATACGTAGAGACTTAAAACTCATCCAACTTCAAATGCCATTATTCAATCACAAAGTTTAAAAATATAAAAATTTACACTTTCTACATAACTTAGTGAATAAGTAGACTAGCCTACATTATCCCAAATCACACTATAAGCTAAATAATTTTCTCTTTTTAATATTCTGGATTTACTATTCGGGAGGTATAAAGTCATTGTGGTACCTTCTGTAAAAATGCTATTTACACGAATAGTACCACCAATTCTTTCTAATCCTTTTTTAACAATATATAGGCCTAAACCACTTCCTTCAACTTCTTTTTGACCTCTAAAAAACATATCAAAAGCTTTATTTAACACTGATTCAGACATACCCATACCGTTATCTTCCACCACCAGCATCGCTTTTTCATCGTCTACTTCTAAATTAACTGAAACTCGTGCATCAGGTCTATTTTTTCTATACTTGATTGCGTTTGTGAGTACATTAGTAATAATAGATTTCAAAATTTCCTTATCATTCCTATACTCGAGCAATTGATTAATATTTAAATCGATTTTTAAACCCTCCAATTGAGGTAATGAAGCGTTAGAGTCTAATACATCATTGATTAATTCTTTAAAATCAATTACAGAGTCCTTTAAAACACCACTATCAATCTTCTTATATTGAATAATGTCACCTAATGTATTTTCTAAACTAATCACACTTTTATCTAACAAGGCTAAAAGATTGACTAGTTTCGATTTATCATCTAAACTTTCGGATGCCATATCAAGTAAGCCCTTCATTGATACTAACGGTCCTTTAATATCATGTGATGCTTTATAGACAAAATAATTAACTTCTTCATCCTTATGTTTGCGATGCATAAAAGTGTTATACGCTTTAAGTATAACACTATTTAATTGATTAACATCCCAGGGTTTACTAACATAACTAAACACCTTTCCTTTGTTAATGGCATCAATTACATCCTGAATTTCTGCATAAGCTGTTACTAAAATACGTATTGGCTCTGGGTACTTTTCAATTACATTTTCTAAAAACTCAGTCCCGACTACTCCAGGCATACGCTGATCGGTGAGTATTACATGAATATTTCCTTCTAATTCATCTAAAATTCGCATGCCTTCTTGCGCAGACTCTGCGGTATAAATGTTATAATCTCTTCGATAACCTGCTTTAAAAGCATGTAAATTATGCGATTCATCATCAACATAAAGGACATTAATTTCGTTTTTCATAATCAATCTGTTATGGGTAAAAGTATTTGAAAAGTAGTTCCAATCCCCTCTTCTGAAACTACAGTTATTTTTCCATGGTGATCTTGAATTATGCTATATACAATGGACATACCTAAACCTGTACCTTTACCTACTTCTTTTGTTGTAAAAAAGGGATCAAAAATATGCGCTTTAACTTTTTCAGGCATACCTGTACCATTATCTGAAATTGCTACTTCTAGCCAATCATCTATTTTCTTAATTGAAATACTCAATTCAGGACCTGATTTATTTTCAAGTGCATCTAACGAGTTATTTATGATGTTCATAAAGACCTGGTTTAATTTGCCTGGAAAACAGTTAATTTCCTCTTTAAATTGGTAATCTTTATTCACTCTTACTGAAAAGTCTTTAATTTTACTTGTTAACACAGTTAATGTTGATTCAAGACAATCATTAATTTTTGCCTTTTTTTGATCACTTTCATCTAAGCGAGAAAACATTCTTAGGCTTTTAACAATCTCAGAGGTACGTTCAGCGCCATTTTCAATCCCCTCCAGTATTTGTTTAATTTCTTCTTTCAAGTAATCAAAATCCAGACTCTTTTTCAAGCTATCCACTTTGGAAAATCCTTGTTCTGGATTACTTTTTACAACTTCATACTCAGTAATAATTTCCAATAAGTCATCTAAATCTCTTCTTAAAGGCGTTACATTAGATAATACAAAGTTTATAGGATTATTAATTTCGTGAGCCACTCCTGCTGTTAATTGACCTAAGGAAACCATTTTTTCTGACTCAACCAATTGTACTTGTGCTTTTTGAAGTTTTGTTAAAGTTGCGTTTAATTCATCATTTGTTTTTTGTAAATCTTTAGTACGCTCACCAACCATTTTTTGTAACTCAATATTTCTATTTTCAACTAGTGATTGATTTTCTTGAAGAACCTCTAACTCTCTTTTTTGAGCATCGGCTTTTTCTTTTTTTAATAAGTTAATTCTATCTGCTAGTGCAAAAGAAAGCAAAATAACTTCAATTGATGATCCGATTAATAAAGCATAGTTTGTGAAATTATTGAATGGTAGTACACCGCTGTTTCTAAGTACAAAAACTATTACGCTGACCAAAAAACTACTCCATGCTATTAAAAAAAACTTAGCTTCTCTTACTCCTTTTTGATTCGCGTATATTGCTGCACCAAGTATAATGATGGCTCCTATGCCTGCACAAGCATCTATTATTTTATAACTAAGCGTGAAATAGCCGAAAAAAACAACTACAATTGCTAAAAAATAACAAAATTGAATAAAGCAACTGAGATAATATATACGAATAAAATGCTTTTTAATATTGAGATATTTTTTAAAAAATTCGAAAGTAAAAATCCCAACTAATGCCCCAAATATATATATACTGTAAATGGCTAAATCAGGATGATTTGGGGCTAAAAATCTAAAAGTGTATCCTAGAAGAGTAGATTGAGTTAATGCAACAAAAATAACATATAAAACATAATATATATAAACCTTATCTTTTACGGTTAAATAGATGAAAAAATTATAAAGGATCATCACCATCATTATTCCAAAATAAATACCTGAGAAAAAATCTTTAATATCTAAATCATTAAAGACGTTTTTTTCTCTATCAATTTTTATAGGCAAAAGAATTTGCTCTGCTGATTTTATTTCAAAAAAATAGGTTTGTTTAACATTCTGATTAATTGAAAAAACAGGAATTTGATGATTATATATTCTTTGTCTGAATTTTTTCCTTTCAGATATTATTTGTTTTTCATCAAAATTACTGTTGAAAGCATTTGGGTAATATATAATCTCATCAATTGTGGGATAATCAATGTATAAAAATAAGTTTTGAGTAACATCATTTTCATAAATCACTTTAACCCAATGCGTATAATTTGACACCCCTAAGCTTGGGACTCCTTCGTTAAATAAGGTATACTTTGCGTCAGCTAAATAAGCCTCTTTCGCGCTATAGCTATTACTAGAATCGGTAAAAACATAAATGTTTTTTTGAAGAGGAAGTATACTCTCTTCATCTTGAGCGTTTGAAATAAAAAAAATCAGAATAAAGAACAGAGAAAGTAATCTATGAAATAACATATTCATTATTTTTTTCTATTTCTAGTTGATATTCAATTTCAACAACCTTACCTTTTGAAAGTTCTTTGCTTGAAATCATTGGGGTTTCTCTGAGCATAAAGATATAATCTCTTTCATCATTTTTTGCTTTTGGTAATCCTTTTATATCATAAATTTTTAGTGCGTAGGCAACAAAATCAGTTTTTGGGTAATAAAAAGATCCATTGTTACCTAGATCGGTAATAATCTCATAACCCACACCCAAACTCATGTTTAAAGTATATGATGCTGCAAGTCCATATAAACTTTCAATTTTTAACTGATTTAATATGGATACACTTGCTCTTGTCAAAAACACACTCCCTATGCCCATACCTGCGACTTCTCTAGAATTCCATAAACCACATAACTCTCCTGTTCCTAAAAGAGAATCATTATGTACCAAATCACAAATTTTTTCATCGAGTGGTTTCACGGCACCTTCAATTGGTAATGGCAAATTATTGCCTTTATTAGATAAATGAATTCTAGCTCCTCCTAGTACTTTACCAGTATCTATGCTTTCAACTAAAATAACAAAAACCCCAGGATTAGTCATCCAATCCAACTTAGCAGAAGTGACCTCTGTTACCCCTACTGATTTTAATATATTTAGATGACCTTCAGCATAGCTATGACTAAGTAAAGGATTATCCACAGCACGAAAAGCTCGAATTCGTAACTTTTTTGCACTATTTGCACTATAATTTTGTAACACTTTCGAATTCCATATTTAACAAGTCCATAAACCCCCTACCACTTAATTTAGATCCCAAAAGAATTAACCTAGTAATCTCGCACAAATGTGCTCCTCCTGAAATCACTGAGGATGCTAACTGTGGCCAAGCACAGAGACTTTTCCCTAATTCTTTAAACGACAAAACCAGTCTTTCCGAACTATTTTCAAAATCAATTATTTTCTTGATTATTTCAATATTAGAAATATGATCATATTGACTTTCTTCAATTAAACCGTGTAAGATTGGTCTTTCAGGCTCTAAATCAAATCGTTCAATATCTAACATCCCCCTATCGCTTGTATCCATTAAAACTGGTATTCTTAACTCTCTTGCTTTTAATCTAACTTTAATTTTTATGTCTAAACTATCACATTCATCAATAAGCACATCTAAACTTCCACCTTCGCTAAAAAAGGAGTCCATATTATCTTCTCGAATTCCTTCATTAAAACAGATTACCTTTAAAAATGGATCTATTTCTGCAATCTCTCGAGCTACACTTACGGTTTTAGGCACCATTAAGTTATGTAAACCTGTCCGAATCCTATTTAAATTTGATAATTCAAGCGTATCAAAATCAGCTATTCGGAGTTCACCAAAGCTTCTCTCCATGGCCAAAGTGAGAGCAACAGATTGACCTACAGACAATCCAATGACTCCTACTTTTTTTGTTGCAAGTAAGTCTTGTTCTTCTTGAGTTATCTTATGTTTATTTCTATTCGTCCTTACTTCAATAAACTCTTTCTCACTCAGTAGGTGGATTAAATTGTTTGACCAGGGATAATAAACCCATACACCATACTCATCCAAATTTATATCCTGAATAAATTCAGTATAATATTGCTCTAGAAGTTCTTTGGAAAATTTAATTTTCGGGTTTCTACACTTTATTAAATCGTTGATTTGAATTTTTATTTCATCAAAAATTTTAATGCCTGGAGAAGTGTTAATTAGGTGTTGAAATTCATCATTTTGAAGTTCATTTTTTAAATTGAAAAATTGAGGTTTACTTACTAAACAATTTTTTTTTTGCTCATTTTTTTTATTTTCCATTCCATTAAAAATTCACCTTTTACAAACTAGATTATAAAATAAACATATATTTTTGTCCTTACATTTAAAAACTATTTAGAACAAAACAATTTTTAATTCGTTGCATCGCTTATGACAACAGATAACACTATAGAAAATCAAAAAATCAGAATTTTATACATTGATGATGAAGTCAATAACCTCAATGTATTTAAGGCAGCTTTTAGAAGAGAGTACGACATAACTCTTTGTAGTTCGCCAATTGAGGCGTATGAAGTATTAAAAAACCAGGAATTTGAATTGATTATTACAGACCAGCGAATGCCTGAAATGAATGGTACGGAATTTTTAGCTTCGATTTTAAAGACTCATCCTGAACCAATGCGGATTCTTTTAACTGGCTATTCTGACATTGAAGCCGTAATTGATGCCATCAATAAAGGTGAAGTCTACCGATATGTAACTAAGCCTTGGTTAGAAAATGAATTAAGAGGTGTTATTACAAGTGCTTTTGAAGTTTTTTCTCTTAGAAGAGAAAATAAAATGCTGACTCAAAGTCTAATACAAGCAAATGAACAATTAGAATTTATGCTACGGCAAAAGTTACTTAGTTAGAAGGTTTTGCATTATCATCTGGCAAATCATCATAATCTAAGTTATCAATGTTTGTAGCAGAGGTTCCTCCAAATAATGAATCACCAGTTTCTTTTACTTGATACACATGTACCATTGGAAAAGTATAATGGCGCTTGTTATAAGTCTTTACAGTAGGTCCTTGAGATATACCCGAAACATTCTTTTTAGAAGTAGTAAAATCTTTGGGTAAGGAGTCTTTTTCAAAATAGGAGAAGTATTCGTCCTGAACTTCATCACTCAATAAAAATGCACTGTGGTATGCGGGGCATGTCATTTTAGGCCCACATGAAATAAATGCGGTTGTTGTTATTATTAAACAAAAGAGAAATAATTGCTTCATAACCTACAACAAAGTTACAATTTTAGTTGTGATTCAAAGTTTTCCACACCTTTTTTTATCGTAACGCCTCTTTTTATTGAATTATTTTAAGGCTGTCGGTATTTACATGAAGCGTATCCCCTAGGCTGTCATAGCCGGCAAACACCTCAACACCTTGTTGTTGCATCAAACTGGTTCTAAAACCTAAGATGGTTAAATCTGCATCTTTCGAACGTGAGTTAATTATTGATTTTGAGTTAGCTGTTCCATCGTCAATAACAAATTGAATATTATTCTTTGAGATGGGTAGTCTTCCTGATAATATTAATTCAAACAACTTTTCTCTTTGGCTAGCAACATCTTCTTTAGGTGTAATGGTAAAGATTTTAATTGTTCCTTTTTTCCATTCTGGATGTCCTAAAATGATATACCCCAGCAAAATCATCAAATTGGCGTTTTCGAAATCACGGTCTGATATCCAAATATGGATACTGCGTTTGTAGCCAAATGAGCGAATCGAACTTGCCAATACACATACATCGAACCCGGTAGCTTTAATTACGTCAAATTGATGAACGATTTGATCTAATACAGCAGTCTCATTTTTAGCATATTCAAATAATAACATGTTGTTTTCTTTCCCAGAGATGCCTGGTAACTGTAAAACTTGGGATACCGTTGCGTGGAAATTGGGTGCTATAATCGTATCAAGGTATATATTGCTCTTTGTTGAGCCAGCAATTTTGATTAAGCGCTTTAACACATCATCCGATTCAGCCACAGTCTCTGCATTCACTTCTCCTTTAATAGTATGTATAAATGTTCCAAAACCATATTTACGAGAAATCCAACGCAACAAATCAAACGCAGCAAATCGCTCAAAAGAGTCTTCAGAAATACAAACTACTGAAGGTCGCCATTTATTTTGTGACTGGTCTTTATCGACTTTTTGTAAGAATACTTGTAGCTGTCGGCTTAGTTGGGATATTACTCCTTGGAAAATTGCAGTCATTCCTTTTTGATCTTTACTCGCAAACCCTACCATAAAGAAAATTAAAGAAAGCGCTATTAAACCAACGATACTGTAGAATGCATTCATTTGAAACATCAAGATGAAACAACCTAAAGCGCCAATAAGTGACATATACCATTTTGATTTAAATGAAGGTCGGTAAGAAGGGTCTGCTGAAAAATGTTCAAAGAAAGAAATAGCACATAATGCACCATAGGTAATCATGAAAAATATGGATATTACTTCTGCAACAGCATCAACATCATTGATTAAAACAAAACCAATTGCAATTATCGAGGTTACCAAGGTCGCATTTACTGGTTCTTTAGTACCTTTTTTATTTTTTGATATATATCTATTAAATAATTGAATAGGGAAAATTCTGTCTCCTCCTAATGCTTGTAGTGTTCTAGGTGCTACTATTACTGACCCAATTGCAGATGAAAATGTTGCTGCTGCCAACCCTAATGGAATAACTAACCACCCCAAAATTGAAATATCCGACATAATTAATTGGTTACTTACTAAACTTTCAGGACTTGCTGAAGCTGCCAATTTCCAAACAATGCCTACATAAATAACCATCCCAACCAAGGTTGCTGCCAACGTTCCAAGTGGGATATCTTTACTCGGGTTTTTTAAATCGCCCGAAAGACCAACACCAGCTGTCATTCCCGTAAAACCAGGGAAACAAACTGCAAACACTTGAAAGAAACCGACTTGGTTTAAACCATCCGAAAGAGGAAATCGTGATAGTGAATCGCCATACTCAGTGCCGCCAATAAAAAACAACAATAACGATATAAACAATATTGCCACAACTACATACAGTAATTTTAAGCCAATGCCAGCACCTTGTTTTAAAATAATCCAAACCAAAAATAACACCGTTGGTAATGTCACTGTCCTAGAACCGTATGGAAAAAACCAGCCAAATTTGGCCATAAAGAAAGTAAACAAGGGTTCAAACGCTTGGGCAAAGGCAATAATATAAAAAGCTACACTTACTGCTTGTGATAAAAACAGTGCTACCCCTATTGTCCCCCCTATGTTTAACCCGAACGAGCGCGAAATAATAAAATATTCTCCCCCTCCTTCTACTTTTTGATTGGTAGCAATTTCTGCAATAGCCATTGCTGTAGAAATAGTAATTACGTGCCCAACTAATATGATAGCTAAACCACCCATGAAACCTAGTTGACCTACTGCCCAACCAAATCTTAAAAACATGATTGCGCCTAAAATAGTAGAAATAGCTGTAAAGAAGACAGCGGAAACTCCTAACCCTGATTTTGCTTTTATTGAAGAACTTGCCATTGCTATTTTAAATTAAACGTTCAAGTTAACAAAAAAGCCGATTCTATCACATTAATATGTATTTACCGTTTAGTTGCATTCTCAGAAAAAGTTAAAGCTGCTGAATTCATACAATATCTTTTACCCGTTGGTTGAGGTCCATCATCAAAAACATGACCTAAATGGGCTCCACAGCGTGAACACACCACTTCAGTTCTAGTCATACCGTAAGATTTGTCCGTTATTTCATCTACAGCATCTCCCTCAATAGGTTGATAAAAACTTGGCCAACCTGTTCCTGATTCAAATTTAGTCTCGGAATTAAATAGTGTTTGATTACAACATACACAAGAATAAATTCCTGACTCATGATTATCCCAATATTTACCACTAAAGGCTTGTTCTGTACCTTTTTCGCGGGTTACGTGATACTGTTCATCTGTCAATATTTTTTTCCACTCTTTTTCGGTTTTAGTTACCTCATACTTTTTATCTTGATTAATTTCATTTGAATCTGAAAGTTGAAAGCATGAACAAAAAATGATACTGGATAATAACAAAACTGTTTTCATATATGATTTTTTTTTAAAAGATGAACACTAAATAATGCTCTAAGGTTTACATTATTCATTGAAGTGTCTAGATTTACATGCTAAATTAACTGAAATGTCTTATTTATTACCTTTTATCGCTGCACTTATTGGCTGGGTGACTAACTATCTTGCCATCAAAATGCTTTTTCACCCTAGAAAAGAGCTAAAGTTCTTATTCATAAAAATACAGGGGATTTTTCCGAAAAGACAGCATGAGCTTGCGGATAAAATCGGGGATCTTGTAGCTAAAGAGTTAATTTCTATTGACGATTTTACTTCCAAACTCAAAGATGGTGAAAACCTTGAAGGTGTATATGCTTTATTAGAAGTGAAAGCAGATTATTTTTTACGTGAAAAATTATTGCGATCCTACCCGATGCTTTCTATGTTTATTACGAAAGATTTGATTGAAAAAGTGAAGGGCATGCTTATGGATGAGTTAAAAACGGCTATTCCAGAAATAATTGAAAACTATTCACAAAAACTAGAATCATCATTTGATGTCAAAAAAACGGTGAGGGATAAAGTGGTTAATTTTTCATTAGAGAAATTAGAAGATGTTCTCTTTTCTATCATGAAAAAAGAGTTTAAGTTTATTGAAATAGTTGGAGCCGTTTTAGGGTTTATCATTGGACTCATTCAGCTATTATTAATGAATATTTAAAAAATGAAATCAATAATCCGTTTTGCGCTTCGCAAAATCCCTCGTAAACACTTACAGCTTTTTAGTCATGTTTTACTTCGATTAGCCGCTGTTTTTTATAAAGGTAAAGGTGTGAAGTGTAATGTGTGTGACAGCCAGTTTAGAAAATTTATGCCTTACGGCAGAATTACTACTAGAGAAAATGCCTTATGTCCTAATTGCCTTTCTCTTGAAAGACATCGACTCATCAAAGACTATTTGTCGACAAAAACTGATTTTTTTACTGCAAAACTAAAAGTCTTGCATGTAGCTCCAGAGCTCTGTTTTATTAAACGATTCGAAAAAATTCATGGTGATAATTACATCACTGCCGATATCGAGTCTCCGCTTGCAAAAGTCAAAATGGATGTACACGACATTCCTTTTGAAGATAACACCTTTGATGTGGTCATGTGTAACCATGTGCTTGAACATGTGACTGATGACCACCAGGTGACGCGAGAGTTTTATAGAGTTTTAAAACCGAATGGTTGGGCTATTTTACAATCACCAATGGATTATTCGATGGAGAAAACATATGAAGATCCAAGTATTACAAACCCATTAGAAAGAGAAAAACATTTTGGTCAGGATGATCACTTACGTATGTTTGGTTTGGATTATGGACAACGACTTAGAAAAGCAGGTTTTACAGTTGCTGAAGAAAAAGTTTCGGATAGTTATTCACAAGAAAAAATACATACTTTAGGGTTAGATAAAAATGAAATTATGTATTTCTGTAGAAAGGAATTAAATGCCTAGTTTATCAATCATCATGTATTTTTTAAAAAATTAATAATAAGATTAACAACGCATAGCATGTCAAACCTCCTCAACATTGAACCACTCGGTTTTCCCTGGCAGACGCAGGACCCTTTTATCTTTTGTGTTTACCACAAAGAGACCTACCCCAAAGGCACGCCCACAATGAGTGTTTCTCCTGCATTGCTGAAAGGCAAAAACATTGGACAAGATTTCTCACCGAATGCTCCCTGGAGAATGTACCATGGTACCAGCATCCCCGGTTTCCCCTATCACCCCCACTATGGCTTTGAAACCATCACAATTAATGTAGAAGGTGCGGTAGATCATACCGACTCCATGGGGGCTGCTGGACGCTTTATGGGAGGTGATGTACAATGGATGACTGCGGGTAAAGGTGTTCAGCACTCGGAGATGTTTCCATTATTGCATGAGGATAAAGAGAACAAATTAGAGATTTTTCAACTTTGGCTCAATCTGCCAAAAGCGTCTAAAAAAGTGGAGCCACACTTTAAAATGCTTTGGAGAGAAGATATTCCAGTGGTCAGCCATGTGGATGAATCAAAAAGAACCACCACGATTCAAGTCATTGCTGGAAAGCTTAACAACACCGTGGCATTATCTCCAACACCCGATTCATGGGCTGCTGATCCAACTAATGCAGTGAGTGTATTTACCGTAAAAATGGAGCCACATGCCAATTGGACCTTACCAAAGACCGTTTCACAAGCCCATCGCTCTCTATTCTTTTACAAAGGCACCAGTCTCGAAATTGAAGGAAAACAAATCCCATCGAACCGATGTATCGAGGCACGACCCGATGTGGATCTGACACTGATTAATGGTGAAGGTGAAGCGTATTTATTAATACTGGAAGGTAAACCTATTGGGGAGCCTGTAGTGCAACACGGTCCCTTTGTTGCCAATACACCAGAAGAAATCCGTGAGGTCATGCGTGACTATGGCAACACCCAATTTGGTGGCTGGCCGTGGCCAGAAACCGAAGTAGCACACGCGAAAAACAAAGGTCGCTTTGCTTTACACAGTAGTGGCAAGGAAGAAATTAAATAGTTTGCACCCGTGACAACTCTTAAAAGTTATATCATTAAATATTAACAATCAGTAATTTAAATTGATTTAACTAAACTTTTTATTTAACAAAAAAAATTAGCTTCCTTCCCGAATCAATTGTAGCGCATCCATACGGATGCGCGCATTTTGAATCAATGCCATCAGCGTCTTTTGTTCTTCAAGTGCTACCTTAATTTCATCTAAACGGATGCTTTTGTTTTTCTTATGCAACGCTATTAGTCGTTCAATTTCATATCCCATCGTTGCATTCATCTGCTCTAAGCCGTTAGCGATTTCTGTACCCCCTAACACTTCTGCAACATCGGTGGCTGCTGCTAACATGTTCGGGATTATTGTATCCACCAACGTCTCATTATCTAACAGGTCATCCAGTTGCCCTGGGCGCAGTTGCTGATCAAAGTATTCTACGGAGTAATCTTCCGTCACATCATCGCCCGAGTGATCGACTACGATACGTAAAGGAGTGCGAGGTAGAAAACGGTCGACCTGTGTGCCTTGTCCGCCCGCAGTTTCTAATACAAAATAGACTTCCAAAAGAATGGCAGAACTCTCTGAACTTCGAAGTACCGCGTAACTAGTCGCTCCTGTGCCATTACTCAACACCATATCCAACGCGCCAGTGACCATCGGATGATCCCAGCTGATAAAGGTGATGTCTTCACGACTCAACGCTTTTTTCCGATCAAAAGTAATGGAAATACCTTCTTCAGGAATATGTGGAAATGCTTCACGGTTGGTTTGTGCTGGACGTAAGAAATAGGTACGGGGAGCCAAATCTTCCAGTTCAATGCCAAACTGTTCAAACACTTTGGTCATGTAAAGCTCCAGACGGGCATCGGCATCTTCTGACTGAATTTGTTTGACCAGTTTATCCGCTACTTGTGGACGGAATGAATTCATTTCCAACAAGCGGTCACGCCCGTTAGCAAGAGTGGTTTTCAACTGTTTTTGAAATTTATCTGTCTCCGAAATTAACGAATTCATCAAACTATAATCAGTTGATTCTGAAATAGAAGAAGCTAAATAGGTTAACTGTTCATTAAAGCGTTGAGCGATTTGACTTCCCCCTTCCAGGTTTTCTTCAAAGGCGTTTAATCCTTCGTGGAACCACTTTACCAACACTTCTTGTGGCGTACCTTTCAGGTATGGTACATGAATCTGAATGTCTTCCGTTTGGCCAATGCGGTCAAGCCGTCCGATACGCTGTTCTAACAACTCGGGGTTTGCGGGTAAATCGAACAATACGAGGTGATGGGCAAATTGGAAATTACGTCCTTCACTTCCGATTTCTGAACACAATAGAATGCGAGCGCCATCCGATTCAGCAAACCAGGCGGCATTTCTATCGCGTTGCACAATGGTCAGGTCTTCATGAAAAACAGCTACCTTCGCACTACTTAAAAGTTCCAACGCTTTTTCTAGTGCCAACACTTTTTCTTTGCTTCGGCAGATCAGGACAACTTTTGACGGTTTGAGCTTTTTTAGCAAACTCACTAACCACATTACCCGAGGGTCTTCAGAGAACCAAAACTGTTGTTTTTCTCTTACCGCTGACTTTTTTAAGTCAAGGGCATATTCTTTTGCAAAGCGATCTACCCATAATTCTTGCGCCTCTGCTTTCAGTGGAATAAGATGTGCTTTACGCTGGGGAAAACCACTCATGGCTTGTCTGGTATTTCGAAACACTACACGACCTGGCCCATGTTGATCCAATAAATCTTCAATCAGGTGTTTCTTTGCTGCTTCACCCCCTTTCTTCAAAGCAACCATCCTTTCTGCTCCGAAAATTGATTCCAGCAACTCCGTATCAGAGGAAGTTAACTCTTTTGCTAAGGAAAGTTTTTCTACGATATTGGCCACCTCCTTATTGTCCTGTGATTCATTAATGAAGGATTCATAATTCGAATAACGCTCAGGATCCAGCAAACGAAGTCGTGCAAAGTGGCTTTCCACGCCCAATTGTTCCGGTGTTGCTGTTAATAACAATAATCCTTTTGCGACTTTGCTCAACATCTCTACGATCGCATATTCAGGACTTACTTCATTCACAGACCATTCTAAATGATGGGCTTCATCCACCACCAGCATATCCCAATCTGCTGAAAGGGCTTGACTCGTGCGCAAACGTGAACCCGCTAAAAAGGAAGTACTACAAATAATTAGTTGATCATCTAAAAACGGGTTTCCTTCGGGAGCACCTTCGTCCAGCGATGCACAACGAGCTTCATCATAGATGTGAAACCATAAGTTAAATCGTCTAAGAAGCTCCACAAACCACTGATGCACCAACGAATCAGGTACTAATATCAACACCCGAGAAATACGCCCGCTTAACAACAACCGGTGCAAAATCAAACAGGCTTCAATGGTTTTCCCTAAACCTACCTGGTCAGATAATAAGACACGAGGCGCATAACGGGCGCTTACTTCATGTGCGATGTACAATTGATGGGGAATAAGGTCGATGCGTCCACCCAGGAAACCATTGACAGGAGAAATTTTTCGGTAATGATCGTATTCCAATGTTTTTCTTCGAAGGGAAAATAGTTGAGGCGTTTCCACATCTCCCATTAGTAATCGGTCATCTACACCATGTTTGACCGTTACATCCCCTAACTCTGCTTCTGTTATTTCACGGTCTTTGCCAATGTATATGAGGAGGTTGTTTTGCTGCTCAACCCGTTGGATGAGTAAGGGATTTTTGTCCTTATCAACAACCGTATCGCCTGACTTAAACAGCACTCTTCGAAGTGGCGCATTTTCAGTGGCATATTGTCGTTTTTCACCTGAAGCAGCAAATGTTATCTGAACGCGGTTTTTACTTACCTCTGTCACTACTCCTATCCCTAGCTCCGGCTCCCCTTCACTTGTCCAACGTTGATTTGGAAAGAAATCTCCCATATTTTAATTCTATAAATAGTTACTTAGAATCCGCTAACAGTGAGCAATGATTCTTTGAGTTTAAAAAATGCAAGTTCTCTTATTTTTTGGAAGCCATCAACAAAAGTGGATAAGCTTTCCAGAAAGTTTCGATAAAGCGTCTTTTTGATATCTGTTTATGGGTGAATTTTCAGGAAACCAGCCAAAAGTTGACAATCAGCAGGTTTTAATTTTAGTCTCTTCCTAAACTGACGTTGTCATAGTTAAACTTACCATTTGAGCAATAACTCGGAATTGCTAAAGCTAGGCAACACCCAAAAATAATCTATTAATTCGTAACTGACGGTTATCCCAAATCGTAAGTAGGCAGGATATAAACCCAGAGAACAACAACGAAAAAATGACACTTACAAAGAGTATAGAAACTATTTGGTATCCGGAAAAGAGGTTGGTTGTAACCCATATAAGCGGAGATCTCGAAAAAGAGGACGTGGAACAGTGGGAGAAATCCTTTAAAAACACATTAGACCAAATTGAAGACCATTCAACCTTTAAAATCTTTGTCAATATGTATGGATTTAAGGCGGTGGATATAGACACCCATAAGAGGTTTAGAGGTGTGATTCCTTTAACTCTAGCAGACTATGGTTGGAAAGTAGGTTATGTGAACTTGTTTGAAGAAGAAGCCAAAACAATGACTTATAAGACTACACGAGGAATTAAATGTGTCGCAGCAGCTCACGCTCATCATGACGAAACGAAAATGGATTTGTATGAAACACGATTCAGCAGTGATGCGGAACATTTTTTCGTAGACGCAACACAAGCTCTACAATGGATTGAAAGTTTGGAAGCCATCAATAAAAGTGGATAAAGACTGAATCATATTTACCTTAATACATAAGTTACAGGTGTCTAAGTCAGTGTCTTCACAGACCCGCTATTTATATTGAATACGTCATGCTGACCAGAGGGAAGAATCTTTTGATCAATAACTAGTTGAATAGATCCTCTGCCGTAAAAACGGGATCAGGAGGACGCCCTGTTTATAGGTCAGCAGTAAACTACTTTAACATCAAACATTAAATCCTACTTTGATAGGTATACAATTGATAATACCTCCCCTGTTTCGCGATTAACTCTTCATGTTGACCACGTTCCACGATTCTCCCTTCTTCTATGACCAGAATTTGATCCGCTTGTTGAATGGTGCTTAAGCGGTGTGCAATCACAAACGTGGTGCGGTCTTTCATCAGCACCTGTAAACTTTTCTGAATGAAGGATTCACTTTCCGTATCTAAATTCGAAGTTGCTTCATCTAAAATTATCACTTTAGGATCTGCTAATAAGGCCCTGGCAATGGAAATCCGTTGACGCTGTCCACCAGACAATTTCACGCCTCGTTCACCAATTACCGTATCCAACCCTTGTTCAAACCGATCGGTAAATTCATTCACGTAAGCGCCTATGACAGCTTCTAATAATTGTTCTTCCGTAGCATCGGGCCGTGGGAAAAGGATGTTTTCACGAATAGTACCTTCGTAAAGGAAGTCGTCTTGCAAAACCACCCCCAAATACTGACGGTAGCTACTCAAATTAACCGTTGCCAAGTCTATGCCGTCCAACATCACTTTACCTTTTACCGGATTTAGGAAGGTCGCAGCTAAACCCGCAATCGTAGATTTACCCGAACCCGAGGAACCGACCAAAGCCGTAACGCTTCCCGAAGGCGCCTGAAAAGAGATGTCATGCAACACTTCTTTATTTTCTTCATAACTGAAGGACACATTCTCAAAGACCATGTCTCCTGTAATGTGCTCCAAAGTCTTTTTTCGTGCTGTGGGGTCATCTTCTTCGCTCATGTTCATGAGTTCTTGTGTGCGGTCCAGTCCGGCCATGGCCTCCGTTAACTGACTGCCAATGTTACTCATCTGCACGATGGGAGCAATCATAAAACCAAGAAAGAGTGTAAAAGAAACAAACTCCCCATAGGTCATGCTGCCTTGCATAATAAAATATCCGCCAATGCCCATAATGCCGGCAGAAGCTAACCCCAATAAAAAAGTGGAAGAACTGGTAATGAGTGCGGTAGATGTTAAGCTCTTTTTCACGTTGAGAAACAACCGCTCCACCCCTTCTTCGAAGGTTTTATTTTCCTGTTGTTCCGCATTAAACCCTTTAATTACCCGAACCCCGTTCAATGTTTCAGTTAACCGACCGGTCACTTCCGCATTGATTTTTCCTCGGGCTCTAAATACAGGTCGAATGTACCCAAACGCCTTGAGCGCCACATAGGCAAATATGCCCACCGGCACCAACACAAAAAAGGTCATAATGGCATTGATTTTAAGTAAGATCACCAGGGATAAAATAGCCGTAAACGAACCGCCTATTAACTGCACTAAGCCCGTACCCACAAGGTTGCGAACACCTTCTACATCATTCATGACACGGGAAACCAGCGCCCCCGATTTATTATTATCAAAAAAGCTGATGGGCAGGGCAAGCAATTTCTTTTGCACGCGTACCCGCAGTTCAGAAATTAAGCGCTGTGCTTCCACACTTAACAGGCGTGTTAATGAAAAAGAAGTCAACGACTGAATGAGTATAGCCACACAAACCCCTGTCAACAACAAAAACAAGGTGTGTTGGTCTTTCGAAGGAATCACATCATCAATTAAGAACTTGGTAGCATAGGGCAGCACCAAACCCGACAAACTTCTAATCACGATTAACACTAAGCCCACGAACACAATTTTACGTCTCGGCCAGATGTACTCTTTAAAAGCCCACGTATAGGATACATTTTTTTTGCTCATTGCCGCTGTTTGTCGAATACCACGCCAAAGTGATTTCGCTGCCATTAAGGCAGTGAAGTGATAATATTTAATCGCTTAATAGACGTTTAATATCCGCTTATTAAGCGACTAGTTTGAAGATTACATAGTAATAAAATCGTATTGACGTGCTAACAATAAAGATTTTATGGTAACTTGTGGACTAAGAAAATATATAAGCTGGATATGTGTACATGTACTCATATCCAATTGTTAGGATTCAGTGGAGTAACGCCACAACAGACAGAAACTGTAACAAACAGATAAATAAAAATTAATATTCACAAATAAAAAAGGAGAACAAATTATGAAATACAAAAAGTTAAAAGTAAGTGCTACACTCTTGTTAGGTCTAGGGCTGATAAGTGTACAAGCACAAACTATGTATGTAAAAGAAAGTAGCGGCACACAAACCGCCTATGACTTAACTAGCATACAAAAAATGACCTTTTCGGGAGGGAATACCAGCATTCAAAAAACTGATAACAGCACATCATCTTTTGCCCTGAGCGAGATCAGCTACATCAATTTTGAAGACCTAATAACAAGCGTAGAAGAACCAGCAGGTTTGGGAAACTTTACTGGCTTAACCGCCTACCCCAACCCTGTAAGCGATGTACTCAGTATTGACCTAAGCAGCCTAAAAAATAAACAAGGCGCATTAATTATACGTGCTTTAGATGGCAGCACCGTACTCACCCAGCAAACCAAAGGCACAGCAAACGAAACGGTAAACCTGAGGAGGTTAACAGCTGGCGTTTATTATTGCCAGTTTGCCAATGAAAATGAAATAAAAACAGTAAAAATCATTAAACACTAAACACGATGAAAAGAGTTACAATTTTAGCAGTATTAGTGAGTTTGTTTACCTTAGCAGCACAAGCCCAAAACGATACGATGTACGTAATGAAAGATGGTGTCGTAATAAACAAGCAATCCATTACAACAGAAGATGTTGACAGTATCATTTTTTATCAACCAACAATAGAAGCCCCAACAGAAGGCACCTTTACCGATGCCCGAGATGGTAATACCTACAATTTTGTAACCATAGGCGACCAAGTATGGATGGCAGAGAACCTCAAATACTTGCCTAGTGTGAACAACGTTGCCGATGGCTCTGAAGACATAGCAGGCTCATATTATTATGTATATGGTTACGATGGCACAAATGTAAATGCAGCCAAAGCCACAAGCAATTACGCTACCTACGGGGTATTATATAACTGGACAGCTGCTATGGCAAACTCAGCAAGTAGTACAGCCAGCCCAAGCGGAGTACAAGGGGTATGCCCGGCAGGCTGGCACTTACCAAGCGATGCCGAGTGGACTGAATTAACTGATGAGTTAGGTTTTGCAAGAGTAGCGGGAGGAAAACTAAAAGAAACCGGCACTACACATTGGACAATTCCCAACACGGGCGCAACCAACGAAACAGGTTTTACAGCGCTACCGGGAGGCAACCGTGACGTTGAAGCAACTTTCAACTCTGTTGGAGGCAACGGTTACTGGTGGAGTTCTACGGAGGGCAATACAACTGGTGCATGGTACCGTTACATGTTTAACGATATCAGCGATGTGGGCAGGTACGGCAGCCCCAGTAAGGATTTGGGCTTTTCTGTCCGTTGCGTTAGGGATTAATTTATTTGTCCCGATAGCGGGATTGACTATTCCCTCCGCTCAGAGTCACTCCCCAGAGGACTCTGAGCAGCTAAGCATCTTGTGATAACTAACTTAGGATATACAGAAAAGTCATTATTTTTAATAAATAGCAAACATTTTTAGAGATGCCAACACATAGCATTCATGAACAGAAAGGAGCATTTTATTTCACTACTTTTACGTGTTATAATTGGCTCCCACTCATAGAAGAATCAAAGTTGTATAACTATTTACCAGGTTGGTTTAACCATCTAAGTAAAAAGGGAATAAAAGTTAATGGGTATGTAGCCATGCCTAATCATTTACATTTTGTGTTTTATGTAGAAGAAAATAGTAAAGGACTAAACCATGAAATAGGTGAAGGAAAACGGTTTATGGCGTATGAAATTGTAAAAAGATTAAAACTGCAAAGTAAACATGAGCTACTAGCAATTTTAGCCGAAGGAGTACAGATAAAAGAGAAGGAAAAAGGCAAGAAGCATCAAGTATTTAAGTTGTTATTTGATGGTAAATTGTTAGAAAGTCAAGAAGCAATATTGAAAGTGTTAGATTATATTCATCATAATCCAGTAAGCGGAAGATGGCGATTGGCAGAAGATTTTGTTAGTTACCCCTATTCGAGTGCAGCGTTTTATGAATTAGGAATAGAAAATGAAGTAAAAATTTACGATTATAGGCAGGGGTTTTAAAGTCAGAGTCCTCTAGCGAGTGACTCTGAGCGGTAGGAAAACTTAAGTCAGTAACTGAGAAACTAGAAAAGTAATATATATAAAAGTTTCTTGCAGATAACACTGATTGGGGAAAACTTCTAAATCTATTAAGTCAAGCTGATAGACAATTACGAAGACTCGATATGTATTCAGAATACATACCAAATATTGACTTATTTATCAATATGCACGTCTTAAAAGAAGCTACAATTTATTAACAATTGTCATGTAAAAAGAAAAAGAGTAATAAAAAATATTTATCTTTAAAAATCTTTAAAAAAAAAGAATAATTAACACGTTTTTTAATCGTAATCTGGTTTTGACCTTTTTACAAATTTGACAAACAATAAAAATATTATGAAAATTAAATCAATTGTTTTAACAGCCATTTTTGTTCTTTCTTTTAAAATAATATTAACTGCACAAAACATTCCAAATTACATTTCTAATAATCAACTCATAGGATGGTGGCCTTTTAATGGTAATGCAATTGATGAAAGTAATAATGGTAATGAAGGCACAGTATATGGTGCAAGTCTCACAACAGATAGGTTTGGGAATTCTAATTCCGCATACAACTTTAATGGTTTGAATAATTGGATTGATGTTAATCACAATGAAAAGACTTCTATAACTGGAAGTTACACCATATCAGTTTGGGTTAATATTAAAGAGCTACCTTCTCCTTCTAGCCAAACACGGGCTTCTTGGGAAGGGATTGTAACTAAAGGTGGAAAGGGAGACGGCAACGGAGAAGATCACACTTACTCTCTCGCTGTACAAAATTATGATGAATGGAGCCCTAGTACTGGCATCTATTTTGGCTATGAAAATTCATACGGAATAAACATTTATGCAAACAAAGATGTTGATAATTTTTTCACAAGTGATTGGCATCATTTAACGGGGGTTTACAATCATGAAAACAATACCTTGAAACTGTACATTGATGGTGTTTTGATTGTTGAAAATACAAATGCTAATGATATTCCGAACATTAATAATAAATCATTATTATTCGGTTGTGGTACTACAAATCCTTCGTTGACACTTAAAAGAGAATATTTTTTTAACGGTTTACTTGATGATATTGCAATATGGAGTCGACCCTTAGCTCAGCAAGAAGTTGTAGCATTATTCAATGCTGATGACTGTAAAAACCTCACAATTACACCACAAACAAACAATCTTGCCTTAGGAAGTTCTGCGATATTTAAAACAACAAAACCTGTGAAAGAAAATTCTAAGATCATCTGGCAAAGTGATTTTGGACAAGGTTTTCAAAACTTAATCGATTACGAAAGTTACACAGGTACAACTACTCAAACATTAACAATTTCAGACATTAAGTCAATCAATCATCATCAACCAATTCGTGCAATCTTCACTTCTAATGAATGTACTGATACTTCAAATGTTGCTCAAATTTCATTAACAGACACCTGTAAAAACACTGTTTTAATCTCGGTAACAGATACTCTAATTATCCATGTACCTTTAATAACTTCGGTTCATCCAGCTAATACTGTAAATACGTTAAAGATTTTTCCAAATCCAGCAAGTACACATATTACAATTAATTATGATGATTTTACTACCATGAATCAATATTCACTTAGTATTATTAATTCAAATGGACAAGAAATGTTTGCTACAGCTATAAACCAACAAATTTCTATCATTGATTTATCAACATGGACTGGTAAAGGTATTTATTTCATTCAGGTAATCGACTCGCAAAACAATATCATTGAAAACAGAAAGATTATCATTCAGTAATGTGCTATAAATGCTTTATGTGGATTTTATATAAATAGTAATCAACTGGATAAAAGAAGGAACCCCACTGGCTTAAGTTTAGCTTTTTCAGCGCAACTTAAGCCTACCAATTTTTAGAAGTCGATAACTTCACTATTCTAATCCATGTCAGATTAGTGGTGTATATGTAGTCTTCCCTAAAAAAAAACTCCCTTCCATTCTAAAAACGCAGTTACAAACTGCTTTTTCATTTTCAAAGCTTTAGTTACGCTGAAGCTAAACTTCAACCAGTAACTGTGAAACTAGAAAAGTATATATATCAGCGTTACTTACAAATAACTCTGATTGGGGAAAGAGACTGAGCGCTATATGAAGCGCAATAGACAGCATGAACTGGGATAAATACCTAAGTTTTCAAACTCACCGATACTTTCTTTCAACCACACTTTTTCTACCACAGAACCTCCCATTTCTGCTGAAATATGCCCATGAACTGGATATAATTAGTATAATTGCACACCAAAAATCAATTTCTACTCATGAACAAAGTATTCATTGCACTTTTAGCATACACCCCCTGGCTTGTGTTTGGTCAAAACCTTCAGCTCAACAACCAAAACTATTTTGAAATGCCCGGATTGGATGTTACCGTATTTGCAGACATCTATCCCGATGGTCACCAAACAGGGGTATCTGTTATTCATCATGGCGTACGCACCGCTGCCAATGGGGACTTGCGTCTGGAAACTTCGCCCGGACAGTGGTCTCCCGTTCCCAAAGGAGGAAAACTTAAAGTAGATGAAAGTACACAGACCATAACACAGCGATTGTGGTACCCTGATTCATCCAAAAACAATACGGGCTTTAACCCCATCTCCTACCCTGACTTGCAGCTTTTTTACGAAGTATCGGTAAGTGTTATTGGCGGTAGTTCATTTAAAGTAACGGTAGATCTCGATGAACCAATCCCCCAAGAGTGGGTAGGAAAAATCGGATTCAACTTCGAATTATTTCCAGGTGATTTGTTTGGTAAATCATACCTTATGGATCGACAATCGGGGATTTTTAGTACCCAACCCAATGGTCCGCTCACCCAAGAACACGGTCAAGATTTAGCAAAGCCCATGGCTGTAGGAAACACACTAGTGGTAGCACCGGAACAGGATCTTCAACGTATGAAAATTAGTTCTAACACCCCGTTGGAACTGTGGGATGGCCGCACCAATCATAACAACGGGTGGTTTATTGTTCGTAGTGAGATTCCTGCCGGAGTAACAAAAAATGCGATAGAATGGGTTATCACACCCTATGTGGTGCCGAATTGGCGCTATCAACCTGTTATTCAGGTGTCGCAAGTTGGTTACCACCCCAAGCAGCAAAAAATTGCAGTAATCGAGCTCGATTCACGCACAACTGAAATTACAGAAGAAATGAGTCTTTACCGTCTGGACGAAAATGGTAAAACTCGCGTTCGCAAAGCCCTTCCCAAAACGTGGGGTAATTTTCTGAGATATCGTTACGCGACATTTGATTTCTCCGATATCAGCCAGGAAGGTGTTTACCTACTCAAATTTGGCGACCAAACTACCCATGCTTTTCGAATAGACAAAACCGTGTTCGATCGCCACGTATGGCAACCTACCTTAGAGTACTTTCTACCCGTGCAAATGTGCCACATGCGGGTTAACGAAAAATACCGTGTATGGCACGACCTCTGCCACCGAGACGATGCACAAATGGCTCCTACTGACACCAATCATTTTGATGGTTATGTACAAGGATCATCAACCTTAACCAACTACGAACCTCTTGAACAAGTACCTGGATTAAACCACGGTGGTTGGCACGATGCAGGTGATTTTGACTTGCGTGTGGAATCGCAAATAGGTACAACCTGGATGTTGGCTATGATGATAGAAGAATTTGACCTCCACTACGATGCAACAACTATTGACACCGAAAAACTAGTTGTAGAAATCCATCAGCCCGATGGCAAATCAGATGCTATCCAACAAATAGAACACGGGCTTGCTACCATTTTGGGCGGATATCGTTCACTCGGACGACTATATAGAGGAATTATTTGCCCTACCCTTCGCCAATATGTGATGCTGGGTGATGCTGCCGCTATGACCGATAACCTGAAATACAATAAAGAGTTGAACAGCACTCAGGTAAAAGACCAGGAATCTGGAATTGGTGACGACCGTTGGGTTTTTACAGAACAAAATCCGGGGCGTGAACTCTATGTAGCCGCAGGTTTAGCGGCAACTTCACGTGTGCTACGTTCGGAAAACCCAGCATTGTCAAAAGAAGCCTTGTCCACAGCCATTGCTCTTTATTCCTCGGCCAGCAAAGCTGAAGGAGTAATTTCAGAACGAATTATGGCTTTGGCAGAATTAATTCTAACCACCAACGACCCAACATTAATCAAAGAATTTATTGCACTAAAAGCTGACATCATAACCGATATTGCTCATTCAGGCTGGGCAGTGGGTAAAGTAATTCACCGTATTGAGAACAAAAAATTCAAAAAAGAGGTAGCCAGTGCAGTTGCGAACTACCAAGAAGAGTTGAGCGCCCAGCAGCGTAGCGATTCGCCCTATGGCGTTCCTTACAAACCAAACATTTGGGGAGCAGGTTGGTCGATACAACGTTTTGGTGTAGAGCAGTATTTTTACCACAAAGGATGGCCGGAACATACAACCACCGATTTTTTTGAAAACTCACTCAATTTTGTGCTCGGTGTGCACCCGGGAAGTAATACTTCTTCGTTTGCATCAGGCATTGGGTCTCAGTCTGTAACGGTTGCCTATGGTGTTAATCGTGCCGATTGGTCATTCATACCAGGAGGCGTTGCTTCAGGCACGGCATTGATTCGCCCTAACCTACCGGAATTAAAAATATGGCCTTTCTTCTGGCAACAAACGGAATATGTTATGGGCGGTGGAGCTACAAACTACATGTTTCTAGCCTTGGCAGTTAACAAACTCTATGAGGAGAAAACGAAATAAGATACTGGTAGTAGAATATAAAAGATGAAGAGGTTTCAATGCGCACAAGCCTTTAAGTTGTACGCATTGAAACTATTTTTTTAACTTTTTGCGTTGTTGTGTTACGCAAGTTAATTCCCCCACTGGCTTAAATTGAGCTTTTTCAGGACGAGACATGTACTCATCACAAAAATTTTGTAGTAACTTGTCCACTTAGAAAAATTTATACTCTATAAACTACAAATGTGGTTTATTCAATTGTTAGAGAAAATAAAACCACAATGAATAAAAATCATTTCTCGAAAACAATGTCTAGCAAAACAGAAGCTGAATTAAAGGCTCTGATTGCTAATAATAAAACATACATTGAGGATGCTCGTCAAGCCGCGATTTGGGAGCTCGAAGAGCGCAATCTTAAATCTGATGAAATTGTAGAGGCAGAGAAAGTTCTAATTCAGGAAAAGGTAATTAAACTAGAAGAACAGAAGAAGTTAGTTCTTAATAAGGAGAATAAATATTTTACTGATGATCTCAATGCTCCTGAACTATACACTAAATCAGCAATCACTATGTTTTCTGCAATTTTCTCTACGATTTTTGGTGCGGTTCTTTTAATGTCGAATTTAAAAGCAGTTAATAACAAACAAGCAAGATTTTGGGTATTGATTTTTGGTATCGGATACACAGCAGTGATAATTACCGTAGTTAACCAGCTTAGAACGAATACTAACTTAGCATTACTCTTCAATTTTGGAGGAGCTCTCATTTTAACTGAATTTTTTTGGAACAAGCATATTGGCAAAGAACAGAAACACAGAAAAAAGAAGATTTGGAAACCATTAATAATCTCAATAATAATAACCATCCCTTTCATCTTGGTTATTATGTATGGGAAATAAAAGCTTGTAACAAAAGGCAAATAAACACAGGGCTAATCTACACTACCCGCTCCATAGTTTAGCAAAGCAAACTATATAGTTAAAATTAAAAGTAGTGTCTCCTACACGGGTTAAAACATGATTGTAGAAATAGAAAAGTAATAGATATCAGAGTTTCTTACAGATAACTCTGATTGAGAAAAAAGATAACTCTGATTGAGAAAAAACCGTTGTTACAATTAGGAGATTGCCGCACTCCACTACGTTCCATTCGCAATGACGTTCTTTTCTAATCTCGAACTCAAGTTGAGAGATATATTTCTTTAAAACAGAAAATCAATTACTCCCCAAACGACTGCCAACACCACGGCTAACTTCAAAGAGGCCATGAACCCTACCGTCTTAAATTTTTTAATAAACCCATCCACAATTTCAATAACTACCGCATAAGCAATTGTTCTTGTAATTATACCCAGACCGACTATCCATAATAGACCTAGCGTTAACACATTAAAAATTAACGTGATTAACCAACCGATTAAAAAACCTATCAGGAGAATACATATTGAAGTAATGACTGCTGCGCGAGTGTCTGTCACGCTTATTTTAGGATCCATTTTAGCCATTCCCAGAATGACTAATGGTGTTGCGATAAGTTGTAATAAGAATTCCATGGGGTGCTCGTACACAAAACAATAGCCAAGAGCTATTATCCACCTTGATCTCGCTTTCTTTATTAATATGACAGGTTAAAAAATCCCTCTTATTGAACTCACTGTAGCACAAAATCCCCACTTCGAGTAAAATCCCAGTAGAACGGACTTTTAATGCCTGATTATTTTCAAAATTAAGCCATTTATTATTTGGTCTTCCTTTAGATAAGCGATTTTCAAATTTAACTCAACATGAATCAAGATAATAAGACTTTAATCCAATTTTTTCATTGGTATTTCCCTACACAAGAAAACCTGTGGCAAAAATTAGCAAATGAAATTCCTCGTTTAAGTAAAATGGGCGTAAACATGGTATGGATCCCTCCTGCAAGCAAGGCTACCGGTGGTGGTGATAGCGTGGGTTATGATGCCTATGACTTATTTGATTTAGGGGAATTTGACCAAAAAGGTACTAAACGCACAAAGTATGGTACTAAAGAAGAGCTTGAAAAAGCAATTTCTATTGCAAAAGAACATGGCGTTGAAATTATTGCCGATGCCGTTTTGAATCATAAGGCAGGTGCGGATGAACATGAAACGGTTACTGTGGTAGAGGTTGATCCTAATGATCGCAACAAGGTAATCACAGATCCTTATGAAATAGAAGCTTTTACAAAATTCACTTTTCCAGGTAGAAAAGGTAAATACTCTGAATTTATATGGGATAGATCCTGCTTTTCTGGCGTTGACTGGGATCAAAAAAATCAAAAATCAGCCATTTTTTCTATAAAAAATCCCTTTGGCGATGATTGGGAAGAAGTGGCCTGTAATGAGGATGGAAACAACGATTATTTAATGTATTCTGACATTGAATATAGAAATCCTGCTGTAAAGGATGAAATGAAATATTGGGCAAAGTGGATGTTAGATCACATGCACGTGAATGGTTTTAGAATTGATGCAATAAAACACATCTCCTACAATTTCTTAATTGAATGGATGAACTACCTTTATGACATTAAGAAGGGAAAAGTATTTTTTGTTGGTGAGTTTTGGGAAAACAATGCGGAAAGCTTGAATCAGTTTATTGATTTAACGGAGGGAAAAGTACATCTCTATGATATTCCACTTCATTACAATTTTCATATTGCTGCAACTGGCGGTAACCAGTATGATTTAAGAAAGATATTAGATAATTCTCTTACAAATAAGAATCCGACAAAAAGCGTGACGTTTATCGACAACCACGATTCTCAGCCACTTCAAGCTGTTGAATCACCGATAGACCACTGGTTTAAATCTTTGGCTTATGCAATAATTTTATTACGTATTGACGGCCTACCGTGCGTATTTTATCCTGATTTGTATGGTGCAAAGTATACAGATAAAGGTGCTGATGGCAATGATCATGAAATAGAGTTGCTTCAAGTTAGTGAACTGGAAAAATTGTTGGTCGCTAGAAAAGAGTATGCCTACGGTGAGCAATACGATTATTTTGATCACGACACTTGTATTGGCTGGACACGATTGGGTATTGATGAACGCGAAAATTCCGGATTAGCAGTAGTAATAAGTAATGGTGACAATGGTACCAAAGCCATGGAAATGGGAAGAAAACATATTGGTGAAAAATTTATTGATCTATTAGGGAATTCTGAAGGTGAAATTATAATAAATAAAAGTGGCTGGGGAGAGTTCCGTTGTATGGCAGGAAGTGTTTCGGTTTGGGTTAAAAAACCTTAATATAAATAGGGTTTGGCGTCAAGTCAAACCCTAATTTTTAAAAAATTTTTAATGGATAGCGTTTACACTAATTCCTTTATTTAACATTTCTAACTTTCTTAACGATTGGTTGATCATCGAACGGTGACTTGTTGCTGTTTTGTACAAATCACTTCCCACCTCAATTCCTTTAAGTAACAAATCATCATAATCATCACTAGCATTCCATTCAGCTGTGATACAATGATCAATTAATTCTTTGTCTTTCATTGATGACGAGGGTACTAACTCAACCCATGGACGGGCAAGTGTTTCTTTATAGTTATTTTCATCCACTATTTTCCCACCAATTTTAGCTTGTTGAGCTGAAAGTTCGCTAACAAACTGTTTTTTCTGTGAAACAATATCCTTACATACGTGTTGTATTTCCGAGTTTAAGATATCTTCACATATGCTTGTGTAAATTGTTATCGCATCATATGTTCTGCTAACAATTTCAACTATTTTTTGGGATACATCGACTTTATTATTCATGGCTTTAGTTTAAGCATACTAAACCGAACATAATGCCAAAAATCAAAGGGGGTTAATTTCGTTTATTAATAATATTGTTGAAACTCACTGTGTAGACTCTCCACACTTTCAGGGTTAATACTACACAGTTTTACCTACTCAAAACCACCCTTAAGTACTTAATGGTGACACTCTTACTTAAATACTCTTTTTCAAAAGCAGTTTGAATCCCGTGGTGTTCCTTTAATAACTCGGGATGGCTGTAAAGGTCTTTTGTAGCGATAAGAATGTCTTTTTTTTCTTCCGTAAACACCTCCATGGCATAATCAAAAAATCCTTCGTTGTCGGTTTTCAAATGTAAAACCCCTCCTTTTTTCAAGAATTTTTCATAGAGCCGTATAAATCGAGGGGCGACTAATCGTCTTTTAATGTCACTATCTTTCGGACGTGGGTCCGGGAAAGTAATCCATATTTCATCCACTTCACCTTCTTCGAAAAATTTATCAATTAGTAATATTTGTGTTCTCAAAAAAGCTACATTGGTTAACCCTTCATCTGTAGCGGCTTTTGTGCCTTTCCAAATACGGTTTCCCTTAATATCAACCCCGATGTGGTTGCGATTAGGAAACACACGTGCTAAACCAACGGTATACTCCCCTCTTCCACACCCCAATTCAACTGTTATGGGGTTTTCATTTTTAAAGAAGTCAGCCCAATTTCCTTTAATGGTTTCAAAGATGTCTTTTTTCCACTCTAATACTAAAGGACTCTTTTTGATGTATTCAAACTTCTCTAATTTATTTCTTGTTGAGGTCATTCGTTACAAATCTTCAATTTCTGCTACCACAAAGTTACTTCCTCCAATGAAAATGACATCATTTTTTTTGGATGTTTCTTTCGCAGCCTTGATAGCATGCATTACTGAAGTATATACATTCCCTGCTAGACCGTGTTTTTCGGCTTGCAGCTTTAACTCTTCGGCTGGCAGTGCTCGGGCGATTTGTGGTGAACACCAATAATATGTAGCAGTTGGAGGAAGTAAACTTAGCATCCCGCTCAGTTCTTTATCTTTCACCACCCCAAAAACGAGGTGTAAATGATGATATTCAAGTTGCGATAAGTTATCAACCACTTGTTTAATTCCATCCTTATTATGACCTGTATCACAGATTGTTAACGGAGAAAAAGCTAATGTCTGCCACCGTCCTTTCAACCCTGTATTGGCCGTTACTTTTTGTAGTCCATCGTAGAATGTTCCGTAGTTAATGGAATAACCTTGTTGTTCTAACTCAACTATTGCATGACAAGCTGTTTGCGCATTTCGCTTCAAGTAATTAGGGTATGTGAGGTTCATCCCTCTCAAATAGTTCGCTGAACTTTGATCTACCCATTTGATTTTACATTGATTTTTTATAGCAAATTCTTTAAACACCGCAGTGGTTTCGGCCTGTGTTTCACTGATTAAGACAGGAGTTCTTGGTTTAATAATTCCTGCTTTTTCTCTTGCAATCTGTGGTAGTGTGGTACCAAGAAATTGTTCATGGTCTAATCCAATAGTAGTAATGATTGATAACAACGGGTGAATGATATTGGTGGAATCTAATCTGCCCCCCATTCCAACTTCTATCACTGCAAAATCAACTTCCTGCTTGGCAAAATGATAAAAAGCTAATGCTACGGTCCACTCAAAAAATGAAGGTTTTAAATCTTCTATGATGTTTTTGTAGTTCATCACAAAATCGATCACCTCCTGTTCCCCTATTTCATTGCCATTAATGCGTACACGTTCGGTAAATGATTTCAAATGCGGAGAGGTATACAAACCAACTTTATATCCATTTTCCTGGAGTATGGAGGCTATAAAGTGACTAGTACTCCCTTTTCCATTTGTTCCCGCTATATGAATACACTTTAATTTATTCTGTGGATTCCCTAATAGCTCACAAATCTGCTTAATCTTATCTAATTTATAGTTTAAAGCAGCAGCTCCCTGATTTTGAAAAACAGGGAGCTGACTATATAAGTAATGAATGACTTCCTGGTAGTTCAATGGATTAAACCAACTTTACTTTTTGTACTTCATCTTCGGTAAGGTTATAAAACTCTTTGTGACAGTTAAAAGGTTTTACGCCCGTTTTTGGAGCTACTTTTTTGAACTCGCCATTTTCTAACATTTCAAATGAGTTCACTGTGTCACGTAAGCTGTAATCCAAAATAGCCATCATTTGTTTTTCAGCGGTACCTTCTGTTAAAAACAACGATTCAATACGTTTCTCGAAACTTCGAACCATAATATCAGCGCTACCGCCATACACCTTCGGATCACCAGCATTGTGGAAATAGTAGATCCGGGAGTGTTCCAAGAAATCTCCTACAACTGATTTCACTGAAATATTTTCACTTAGGCCTTTTCTCTTTGGTCGAATGCAACAAATTCCCCGAACGATGAGCTTTACTTTTACACCTACTTTTGAAGCTTTATACAACTCTTCTATAATGAATTTATCTTCCAGGGAGTTTACTTTGATAATCACCGCACTTTTAACTCCTTTACGCGCGTTTGAAGCTTCTTTTCTGATTAAGAAAATTAGTTTTTTACGCATATCACCTGGTGTAGTAATCAATTTGCGATATAAGGGCGGAAGGCTATGACCAGTAATTACATTAAAGAATTCAGATACATCGTTTCCATAGACTCTTCGTGCAGAGAGTAAACTAGTATCTGTATAAAAGCGAGCGGTGTCTTCATTGTAGTTACCACTCGACATATGCACATACCGCGTTACATCGTTTTTCTCTTGACGAACAATCATCATTAGCTTGGTGTGGGTTTTGACTTTTTCTAAACCATAGATCACAAAACACCCTGCCTTTTGTAATATTTTCCCTTGGGCGATGTTGTTTTCTTCATCAAAACGGGCTTTGACTTCAAAGAGTACCGACACGTGTTTTCCATTCTCTGCTGCATGTAAAAGTGCTGTGGCTACACGCGAGTTTTTAGCGAGGCGATAAATGGTAATTTTAATTGCCAGCACTTTTGGATCATGTGCTGCTTCTTCAAGCATTTTAACCACCGTATCCATGCTGTTATATGGGTGATGCAAAACCACATCCTGCTTTTTTAAGAAATTGAAAAAACCTCTTTCTTTAAGCTGTTCACTAAATAGTGGCTTTACTGGCACAGGTAACTCAGGCATTAAGTGAGCTAACTGTTTGTTGCCAATTATAGCCCACAGGCTTGATAAGTCTAATAAATTTTTAACCTCAAATTGATTTACCGGCTCAATGTTAAAAATCTTAAGCAGTTTGTCGTTGAGGTTTTTAGCAAAACCAGTACGCATTTCCATACGCACTACGCGACCAGTTTTCCGTTGTTGGAGTTTGTTTTGGATTTCCTCCACAAAGTCTACCTCGCCTTCATCATAGTCATCATAATCAAAATCACCGTTCCTTGAAAGTCTGAACAGGTTAACTGAAACGATTTCAATGTTTTTATAAAGTTTATGAATGTTGGCCTCAATAATAGATTCAATAGGAACAAATATCAATTTACCATCCACCTCAACTTCATAGAAACGAGGAAGGTTATTGGGTACTTGAATGAACGAATATTTCAGTTTTTCTTCTTTAGTAGTGCCTCGTGTGACTACACCAAATGTGATGAGTTTAGTTAATAACACAGGAAAAACATGAAAAGAGTCATACACCATAGGCGTAAGAATCGGAAAAATTGTTTTTGAAAATTCGAGGTTTAAGTTTTTTCTTGTTTTTTCTGGTAGTTCCGTATAATTAAGTATGTCAAACCCATTTTTTCCCATCAGAGGTTTTAACTGGTTGTCATAATAATCACGTTGTTCGTTGATGAATTTATGAATTTCTTCGAACAGCTTTACTTTAAATGGTTCTTCGCGCAAGCCACAATAGTCAATTCTACTTTTGCCGTAATCGAGGTAATTGTATAAACTTCCGACACGAATCATCAGAAACTCATCTAGATTCGATGAAGTAATCGCTAAAAACTTAAGCCGTTCCAAGATGGTTCTGTCTGGATTTTTAGCTTGTTCAAGTACACGATGATTGAAACGTAACCAACTTAAGTCACGACTAATTAAAGGACTTGAATAAATAGTTTGAGCGATTTCCTGAGAAGGATTCATAATCTAAACGTTATTAAAATAAAACGACTGCCATTTTTGCCTAAATTAATTAAAATTTGATTGCAATAAATGACAGTCGTCAAATAAGTTGGAAGAAAATAGAAATAATTTATATATCTATTTTTGCGTATTTAGCATTTTTCTCAATAAAATCTCTTCGAGGAGCCACTTCATCGCCCATAAGCATTGAAAACAACAAATCACACTCAATGGCTGATTCGATATTTACACGCTTGAGCGATCTAAACTCAGGATTCATGGTAGTGCTCCACAATTCCTCAGGGTTCATCTCACCAAGACCTTTGTATCGTTGCACGGAAACGGAATCTTCTTTACCATTTCCTAATAGTTGTATAAACCGTTTACGCTCATCTTCTGTCCAGCAGTAATGTGCTTCCTTACCTTTTTTCACCAGGTACAACGGAGGTGAAGCGATGTAGAGATAGCCATTCTCAATAATTTCACGCATATAACGATAAAAGAATGTTAATATCAAGGTACGTATGTGACTACCATCAATATCCGCATCCGTCATGATGATGATTTTGTGGTAGCGAATTTTCTCCAGGTTAAGCGCTTTTTCACCACCATCTTCAGTACCAAAACGAACACCAAGAGCCGTTATCATGTTCTTGATTTCGTCATTGTCATAAATTTTATGCTCTTGTGCTTTTTCAACGTTAAGAATTTTCCCTTTCAAAGGAAGAATCGCTTGAAACTTACGGTCACGACCTTGTTTAGCAGAACCACCAGCAGAGTCTCCCTCGACCAGGTAAATCTCACATTTTGCAGGATCACGTTCTGAACAGTCAGCTAGCTTACCAGGCAAACTAGTACCGCCCATCACATTTTTACGCTGAACCATCTCACGTGCTTTTCTAGCAGCGTTTCTAGCCATAGCAGCCAACACAACTTTGTCTACAATCATTTTGGCTTGCTTGGGGTTTTCTTCTAAATATTCGTTTAGAATTTCACCTACCGCTGTGTCCACTGCACCAATTGCTTCTTTGTTTCCAAGCTTTGTTTTAGTTTGTCCTTCAAATTGAGGCTCAGCTACTTTTATGGAAATTACCGCAGTCATTCCTTCACGGAAATCATCACCGGTAATATCCACCTTCACTTTATCTAACAATTTATTTTTGTCAGCGTATGCTTTCAGTGTTCTTGTTAACGCTCTGCGAAATCCAGCTACATGGGTTCCACCTTCATAGGTGTTAATGTTGTTCACATAACTAAACAGGTTTTCAGAGTACCCTGTATTATAGGTTAACGCTACTTCAACAGGAACATCACCGTTAACACGCTCGATATAAATAGGTTCTTCTAATAGCTGCTCACGAGCAGAATCCAGATAAGTAACGAATTCTCGCAAACCACCTTCAGAGAAAAATTGTTTGAAAAGTGGTTTACCATCTTCGCCTAACTCACGATAGTCTGTTAAATCAATTGTTATTCCTTTATTAAGAAAAGACAATTCTCTTAATCGATTAGAAACTGTTTCAAATTTGTAGACTGTTTCTGTAAAGATGCTATCATCAGGCCAAAAGCGAACAATAGTTCCGTGCTTGTCTGTTTTTCCTATTTCTTTTACCTCGTGTTGTGGAACACCAATTTTATAGGCTTGTTCATTAATAACACCATTTCTATGAACAGTAACAGTTAAATCTTTTGATAAAGCATTTACACAAGATACACCCACACCGTGCAAACCACCCGATACTTTGTAAGTGTCTTTGTCGAACTTTCCACCCGCATGCAAAACGGTCATTACAACCTCTAGTGCAGATTTTTTTTCTTTATCATGGTATTCAGTAGGAATCCCTCTACCGTTATCTTCAACACTAACGGAGTTGTCTTCGTGTATATGAACTTTTATGTGGTCACAATGTCCCGCCAGTGCTTCATCAATCGAATTATCTACTACTTCCCAAATTAAATGATGAAGTCCTTTAATACCGATGTCGCCAATGTACATAGCAGGTCGCTTTCTAACAGCCTCAAGGCCTTCAAGTACCTGAATATTACTGGCTGAATAATCTTGTTTTTTATCTTCTGACACAGCGTTTATTTTAAATTTGAAATCTTGTAAAAATAACATTTAAGAGACAAAAAACGGGTTAAAGTTTTCCACAGAAAACCACTTGCCAACGGGCTAAAAAGCCCCTAAATTTAAAAGCACTAATGTGCAGGCTTGCTCTACTTCGATATTTGCTTTTTTTAGTCGCTCCTCGAAAGGTTTATTCTCCGTACCCGGATTAAAAATCACACGTTTGGGATGTAAATCAATAATATAGGTTTCCCATTCCGTTAAATTTGCCGGACCCACATAAAGCGTTACGGTATGAATGTCATCCACCAACGACTTATCATTCAAAATAGTTTTTCCAAAAACCTCACCTTTCCTCACTCCTACAGGCACAATGTCAAACCCGTGCTTAGTGAGGCTTTCTGCTGCGCGGTAAGCATACCTGTTGGTGTTAGTGGTTGCCCCTAGTATCAATACTTTTCGTGATGTGTCCATATCATTTGTTTATTAAGATTGCTTCAATAACTTTTTCGCCATCCATTGCAGCAGAAACTATTCCTCCAGCATAACCTGCGCCTTCACCACACGGATAAAGATTACTAATATCGGGGTGTTGTAGGGTGATTTTATCTCTGGGAATTCGTACTGGACTAGAGGTGCGTGACTCTACCCCTACTATTTGAGCTTCATTGGTAAAGTACCCTTTCATTTTTTTACCAAAGCCTTCAAACCCTTTAGATAAGATATAGGCTACTTTTTCGGGCAACACCTCCCACAGGTCCGTGGAAACCAAGCCCGGTTGATAAGATGTTTCTAACAACGAATTAGAAACTTTTCTATTTACAAAATCAACTATTCGCTGTGCGGGTGCTGCTTGCGAGCCACCTGCTAATTGACAAGCACGTTGTTCCACTTCTGACTGAAACATTAACCCAGCTAATTCACCATATTCTTTATAGTGAGAAAAATCACTTTCATCTACAGAAACAACAATACCCGAATTTGAATACTTAGAGTCCCTTCGTGAAGGAGACATGCCATTCACAACGACTTCACCTGGTGCTGTTGCAGCGGGTACAATAAAGCCACCGGGACACATACAAAACGAAAACACGCCATTATCTTTCCCCTTATAATTGACTTGTTCTACCAGTGAATATGCTGCTGCAGGTAAATAATCACCTCTTCCTTTGGCGTCACATTTATATTGAATTTGATCAATAAGATTTTGACTGTGTTCTACTCGTACTCCTAAAGCAAATGGTTTTGCTTCTTGTTTAATGTGATGTTTTTTTAACAAATGGAAGATATCACGGGCCGAGTGCCCAGTAGCGAGTACAACAGAAGTAACTTTTATTTTTTCGTCATTGTTTACTTCAACAGCCTTAATTTTTCCAGATTCAATCATTAAATCTGTTAACCGCGTGTCAAAACGAACTTCACCACCACACTCAATGATCTTTTCACGAATCGATTGAATGAGCTTCGGCAATTTATTTGTTCCAATGTGCGGATGAGCATCAATTAAAATTTCATCGGTTGCGCCAAAAGCTACCAAAATCTCTAAAATTCGCTTGACATCTCCCCTTTTTTTTGACCGTGTGTAGAGCTTACCATCGGAATAAGTACCTGCACCACCTTCACCGAAACAGTAGTTGGAATCAGGGTTCACGATGTTGTTTTTATTGATATCTGCTAAATCTCTTCTTCGCGCTCTTACATCCTTACCACGTTCTATAATGATTGGCTTCAAACCATTTTCAATAGCTTTTAAAGCAGCGAACAAACCTGCTGGCCCAGCTCCAACAATTAGCACTTCTTCTTTGCTATCAACACGTTGCAACCGACTTTGTGACCAATCCAATTCAGGAGGATTTTCTCCTTCAAGCAATAGCACCTCTAGTTGAACAATGGTTTGCTTTTTCCGCGCATCGATTGACCGCTTTATTACCTTGAAATCGTTAGAGGTAAGTTGGCGTGTATTCGTGGACCTCATAATAGACTCCAATAAAGCAGCTTCATTAAATGCTTCATCAGGACGCAGACGTAGTTGGATTTGTTTCATTGATTTAAAAGAGATACCCAAAACTAAACTCTAAGCGATAGGGTATAAATATTTTTTCTTGCGGCACGTTACCAAAAATCGCTTTTCTTATTGGTGTTTCTTCATAGTTTTTCATAAACCAGCGGTAACCTACTCCTGCAGTAATAAAAATATCAAACGTGAATCCAGGGTGACTATATCCTCTGTTAAATACGCGATTACCAAACATTAATAAATACTCGACAGAGTTTTCACGGGCGTTAATTCTCTCCATTGCTGGTACACTGGGTAATGTATCTGCTGCAAAAGCGCTAAAAACATTTGTTTTAAACCGCACCCGTTGACCATAATACAACATCCCGTAAGCTTTTGCGGGTTCATACAGCCGTTGAGCGAAATCAATTGCTTGCCCTCTATTGAAAACTATATTATCAGGAATTTTGCTATCAGATAAAAAAAACGGGTTACGTATAATCGAATATTCCATTTCGTAGCCGAGCCTTTCTTGGTAATAATATTCAACACTTACTGGAAATGTAGCGTTGACAAAGGCTAAAGGATTTGTCCCTACAATGATCCCTTCATATTCATTAATCTTGGAGTTAAACCACTTAATTTTAGATTTTTTCTTGGGTTTGTATTTGTAATCAGGCAGCTTAATTATCTCTTGTTCGATCGTTAAGGTGTCTGGTATAGATGTTACAGGGTTGGTGGTGTTTTTCTTAAAAATCTCTTTCCCAGATTCATCATATAATGTTTTGTAATAACCAGCTAATGAGCCATCTTCATTATACAATTCCCAAATACTTATTTTGAGATTATCTTCAATACGTCCTTTCATTTTTAGTTCGCCATTTTTATAATAGCCTACATAATCACCTTTGCCCTCTACAAATTCACATTCGCCCTCTAATGTTCCGTCAGGGTAAAAATATTGCCACACGCCACTATTTTTATTGTCTTTTACTTGGCCTACAATTTTAAGTACTCCACTTTCATAATACTCTTTATATTCACCATCTCCCCGATTAAAAACACCTTCCCCTTTGAAGGCACCATCTTTATGAAATAATTTCCAGTGTCCATCCTTATTACCTTCATAATGTGATCCAATGGAACTAACTGTGCCGTTGTCATAATAATAAACCCAATTGTCCTGTTGTTTTCCATTCACATAATTTCCTTCACTGGAAACTTGTCCATTTTCAAAGTAATAATCCCAGTGGCCATTCTTAACGCCATGTAGCTCATAACCTTGCGCCTGAAGTTTTCCTGATGGATAATAATACTTCCAAATACCTTCACTTTGATTATCAACCGTCTGGCCCTCCATTTTAATACTCCCATTCATGAAGTATTCTTTATAGTATCCATTTCCGTTATTATAGGTAGCCTCCGCTTTTATTTCAGAATTTTCAAAAAAGTAATTCCAATCGCCATCTTTAATACCCGATTTATAGAAACCTTCACTTTTCGTATTTCCGTTTTCAAAATAATACGTCCAATACCCTTCTTGTTTGTTATTGACTATCTTTCCTTCCTGTTTAAGACCTCCATTTTCATAAAAATACTTCCAATACCCCTCTTTTGAATTTTTTAATTCGGCAACCATTTTTAAGTTACCATCTTCAAAATAATATTTCCAGGTACCAACGGGTTCATTCATAATGTATTCCCCTTCAGAAATCTTTTTGCCGCTTTCGTAAAACGAAATCATTTTCCCATGCATGATGTTGATATCATCTTTTAATACATAGAAAACCGATTTTAATTTTCTTACTTGAAATTCATCATCATACCAAAGCTCTATTTTTTTTAAGCTATCCGTTTGATAGGTTTGCCCTAACACAGCTTTACTGATAAATAAAATGAATATGGATACTATGAATAGTTTTTTAACCACAAAAAGGCTTTAATTCCCCAACAAATATTGACTCAAAAATGAGAAGAATTTAAAACAAAGCCAAGTATAGTATTTTGTAGCAGAAGAAACTTAAAAGTAATGTGAGGTTTAAAATTATACTTTAGTAAACTTAAATGACTTTTTGAATCGGTCGCCTCGAAGTACTACGTAATAGGTTCCTTGCGATAACTCCGATACATCGACAGAAATGAGGTTATCCAGATCTTTTTGATACATTATCTTTTCACCAAAGCTGTTGAATACCGTCAATTTGTAAACATCTTCATCTACAGTACTAATAGTGAAAGCATCTAAAACGGGTTCATCATAAATATAACCGTTCTCTGTCCAAGTTAATTCTGATGCTGTTTGATCCTGCCCCTGAATAAACAAGGTAGTTTCTTTAATTTCAATTTCTTGCGAAAAACTAATCGATGTTACTGCTAAAAAAAGGAATGCAAGAATAGACTTCATAGGATGATTTATTAGTGAACAAACAACTAAAATACTTTATTTTATTTAATTAAAACACCCTCAAGGTTAACTTTTTAGGGGTATTTATGCACAATTGAACTTGTGTGACTTCCTTTTGCTTCATGATAATATCATGCCAAAATCATGAAAAAATAGTTGACTACTAATAGATTTTACCCATTACGTCTGAATGAGACGCATGTAGACAGTAGCTCAGCCCACCCTATTATTGAATAATTTTTTCTCTAAAAGCTAATACCTCATCCATGCTGTTTACCGAATATTTCCGCAATATATTTAATCGATGTGCATCAACAGTTCTTACACTTACACCCAGTTCATCTGCTGTTTGTTTACTGTTTTTACCTTGAGCAATTAAATCAATAATTTCTTTTTCACGGTTAGACAGTTGCACTTGAACAGACGAATTACCTCCTGTGGTGTTTTGATGAAAATCCGAATTTTTAGCATTGGTCAGGTGACGTATCACTATGTCTGACACCTCACCGATATAATAATGCCCCCCATTATGCACCGAGCGTAAGGCATGAAGAAATATTTTGTTGCTGGTATCTTTAAGAAGAAACCCTGAAGCTCCCACATTTAAAGCTTTAATGACATAATCTTCATTATCATACAAAGAAAAGATCACGATTTTAGTGCTTTTCTTTGAGTTCTTTAATATTTCGGCTGCCTCTAAACCATTCATTTCAGGCATGCTTATGTCTAAAATTAAAAGATCAGGGTTAAGTTTATCCACTAAATCCAAGGCTTCAACCCCTGTTGCAGCTTCACCTATTACCTCCATGTCCACCTCCTTATCAATAAGTTGTTTTAACCCATTTCTAAAAATTTCATGATCATCTGCTAAAACAATTTTAATTGTCGCCATATTATAATGATATAGTTAATTGGATTGAAGTTCCATGTTTCCGTCTGGAGCTAATAACTAAATTCCCACCTAAAAGTTCCGCTCGTTCTTTCATATTTCTCAATCCATTATTCTTTTTTGCTAATTCTTTCATAAACAGTTCATTCTCATCAAATGAGAATCCCTTACCATTATCTTTAATTGATAAATCTAATTTGTTTTTATCATTTTCTAAAAAAATAAACACTTCTGTTGCCTCGGCATGTTTCATGATATTATTCAATGCTTCCTGAATTATTCTAAAAACCCCTACCTCGATTTCTCTGTCGACATATTCTAACATCAATGATTCTTCGAACCGTATTTGTAACTCCGAATTATCCTGGATTGATTTTACAATATCGTTTACTGCAGCTCGCAGTCCAAAGTCATCTAACACGTTAGGTAATAAATTAGAACAGATCCTTCTGGTTTCATCGATAATGGACTGAAGTAACTTCTGAATATCATTCATGTCATTAGCAAAATTGGGATATTGGGTTTCTAACATCTCAATACGCATGCGCATACTCGTAAGCATTTGTCCAATTCCATCATGAATTTCTGCAGCAACTCGTTTTCTTTCTTTTTCCTGTCCGGTAATAATTGAATACGATTTAATCTTCTGTTCATCTTTTTGGCTCTTTAATTTCTCCTCCATCAATAAACGAAGTTTTCTTTCGGTATTCTTTCGCTTGGTGACGTCAGTACAAATTACTAAGTATTGGTATAACTCTCCCTTATTATTAAAAATGGGCATTAAGGTAACATCTAACCAAAACCCCGTACCATCAGAAGCATGGTCAAAAATCTCGCCCTGCCATACTTCTTTTTTGCGAGTTTCATCTCTTATATGATCGTATACCACACTTTCATCGCCTCCCATGTTGTTGTAAAATAAGGGTTTACCTACTAACTCATGGACAGGGTATTTAGCTACGTGGGCGTATTTATCATTGGCGTAAAGAATGATGCCCTTATCATCTGTTTTAACGAGATAATTTGCCTTTTCTAATGCAAAATCCCTCTCCCGCAATTCACGATGAGAGTTTTCTAGTATTACATTTGATTTCTTCATTTCTGAAGCCAAACGTTTATGTTCTTCTTGGGATTCAACCAATCGCTGCATGTTCTTTTTAATGCGTTTTGATATCGGATAAAAGATAAAAAGCGCCTCCATTACTAACATAAACAGAACAAAACCCGATAAGTAATACTCCATTCTTTTTAGGTGCATCACACTATTTCGGGAAAAACGATCATAATCAAAGACAATCAATTCCATACCCAGCAGGTAGGATTTTTCATAACTAAGAATTGTATTGACATTGGTGGATATAACTTCAGGATCAGGGCTAGGTTTATACAATTCGTAAATCAACGAATCCGAAGCTTCGATAATTTTATTGTACGGCCCCTCAATGATACTGTACATTTGTTCTAGATCTACACGGTCAGTTTCTGGTAAATCAAAAAAATCACTTCCTGATATCAAGGCATTATGGGATTTTTGAAATTGCTTTAATGTATTTAAAAACTCCTTTCTGTTGGCTTCAACATCACTTTGTCGTTCGATTAACAAAGCCGTTTTACTTAGCATTTGGCTATAGGTTCGCATGCGTGCGGAAATGTTGATCAGCCTCGAGTCTTTAACTTGATTACTTAAGTAATCCTGAATTAAGCGTTGACTAACGATGGTAACTAACGCGATCATTGAAAGCGCAAGTATATACATCAAATTGACCCATTTGAATGTCTCTTTTTCGTCAGGATAATCGCCCTTGGATTTATTTAAGTTAAAAAACATAGTTAAACTTCATTACCTAGGTAAAATAAGTTTAATTTTGGCGCAATAACAAGGCTTTTACTTATGATAAGAAATAAGTATATTTTATTAAACTTTGATTTAAAATTTTGAATGGATAAATCTTTCATTGAGTTCAAACAGATACACGACAAAACGGTGTTAACCCAACAATACAGTGTAAAACCATTAAAAATCATCAACCCAAAATCATCTCCTACTTGTAGTTTTTGCATGCTCACCAATTACGGGGGCGGATTTGTACAGGGGGATTCCATATTTTTAGATGTGAAATGTGGTGAAAACACCAACTCAATCATTAGCTCTCAAGCCAATACGCGTATATATGAAAGCACTGGAATCACCTGCAATCAAACCATTGATGCTGATCTGGATAAAAATGCATTTCATGTGTTTCTTAATGACCCCTTGGTGATGCATAAAGGAGGATCATTTTCTCAAAAATCCACTTACAAACTTGCTACAGGAGCTGTTCTATTATTGATAGATTGGGTTGTTGCTGGCAGAACGGACAATGGTGAACAATACGAATTTAAGGAATATCATTCTGACACCTCTGTTCATTTAAACGATAAACTGCTTATGCGCGATAAGATCCATTTGTCTCCCGATGATATGGATATTTACTCCCCAGCTTTGTTGGGTAATAATATCAGCTTTATGAACATTTACTTGATTGGAAATGAAAATTTGGAAAAAGTTGAAATTTTGGAAAACACATTAAATCAAATTAATGAGCGCGTTTATGCCGATAGAAAAATAAAATCAACGGTGGATAGAATAAACCCCAACACGTATGCAGGTCGATTTACTTCTGCTGAGGTCTTACCTTTAAGAAAAATACTGGAAAAGATTTCCAATGCACTTTTCAGTGATCGTCTGTTACAATTTGATCCGTTAATTAGAAAATATTAACAATGTGAGATTCCGGAGAAACAGTACTTCGATGGGGCGATTAAAGCACCATTTCCCGGAATGATGATCCAAGATCATCTTAACTCAACTGTTTTAGTGGGTATGATGATGATGCCCTTCATTCAATGCATGTGCTTTTGAATGGAGGATGTGTCCGATAATTTCATCTAATCCATATTTGTCTTTTGCTCTGGCAAACAAAAAAGGACCGTTTCCACGCATTTTTTTAGCATCTCGATCCATTACCGATAAATCTGCACCTATTAATTCTGCTAAATCAATTTTATTAATAATTAATAAATCGGATTGTGTGATACCTGGGCCACCTTTCCGAGGAATTTTATCACCACCAGAAACATCAATAACATAAATAGAATAATCGACTAACTCCCTGCTAAAGTGAGCAGCTAGATTATCGCCACCACTTTCTACAATCAGCATATCCAATTGTGGGAACTGCTCACACAGCTCTTCCAGGGCGTGCATGTTGGCTGAAATATCTTCACGGATGGCCGAATGTGGGCACCCACCAGTTTCAACACCGACAATTCTGCTCGGGTGTAAGGCTTCATTTCGAGTTAAAAATTCAGCATCTTCTTTGGTAAAAATATCATTAGTCACTACCGCCAGTTCCATTTTATCCCGAAGTGCAACACATAGTTGGCGAATTAGAGCGGTTTTCCCAGTACCTACCGGGCCACCAATACCGATGGTAAATGGTCGCTTTTTAAAATCCCGATCTTGGCGCATGAACTCTCTGGTAGCAAAATCACCTGGTGAATCGAAGTCTAATAAATGAAACTGAGGGTGTCTTAAGAAACTCATAATATGTTTGTTTGGGTTAATAAATTGATGCTAATTTTGAAATAGCTTGGAATAAATTTTGTGATGATTTAGTTGTAAAATCTCTAATAAATAAGCCGACTTAGTGGCTTCTTCATAGTGTTTTGGTTGGTATTTTTTTAATTGTGATTTTCCTTCTTGAAGTAATAAAGTAAGTAAAGATTGCCCTCCTTGCGGGCCAACGGTTCCTAATCGAGTAAGGGCACTAATTTGATCCCGAAGGGCTGAATATAAATACATTTCCTTCAGTGTGTTTGGTTGAATCCCTAAGGCAGCACTCCCTAATGCGAGAATTACCACATGGTGAAACGTTAAGTTATACTTACTGAAATGACGCTGTATGTTTGTTAGCTTATCACATGTATAGAGTGAACAAATGAGTTTGATCCAGTTTTTACCCAACACCACAGAGCTTTTATAAATGCTTGGATTCATCAACATTGCTTCATAGGTCTCCATAATTTTATTCCACTCCTCCTCTTCATGTAAATACCTATAGCCGGCATCAAAAAAGGGAAAGTCAAATGAAATAATTTGATTCAAATAAGTTTTTAAATAGCGTAAGACATCATTGTTATTAGTCAATACCCCATGTTTAATGGCTGACTCCATTCCTAAGGAATAAACAAATCCACCTATAGGAAATGCTGAATCAACTAATTGATAAAGGTTTACATCGGTATGGGGTACTTTATAATCCATTAAACTATTAAAAGAGATTATAGAGTTGTGCTAAGGGTACCTTATCAACAGGTTCACAGGTGAGGTGTTTCCCCTCTACTTCCACATGGTATTTTTGAGAGTCCACCGTAATATTTGGTGTATAATCATTGAAGTGCATATCTGCTTTACTGACCTCCCTGCAATTCACTACCGCTACAGCTTCTTTGCTCAATCCATACGACTTCACCTGATCCATAGATACCTGAGAAACAAATACTTTAGAACAACCACCTACAGCTTTACCCATAGCCCCAAACATGGGTCTGGAATAAAAAGGTTGGGGTGTCGGAATGGATGCGTTGGCATCTCCCATTTGCGCTTGAACAATGATTCCGCCTTTGACAATTATTTCCGCTCTTGCGCCAAAAAACTTCGGTTTCCAAAGCACTAAATCAGCTAGTTTCCCCACTTCTACCGAACCGATTTCATGACTAAAACCATGCGCTTTAGCTGAATTGATTGTGTATTTGGAAAGGTATCGCTTGACACGGAAGTTGTCGTTATTGTTGTTTTCATCTTCAGGAAGCGGACCGCGTTGCATCTTCATTTTGTGAGCCGTCTGCCACGTTCTGCAAATGACTTCCCCAACTCTACCCATTGCTTGTGAATCAGAAGAAATCATGGACAATGCACCCATGTCATGCAAAATATCTTCTGCAGCTATGGTTTCTCCTCGAATTCTACTCTCAGCAAAAGCGACATCTTCAGGAATATTTTTATCGAGATGGTGACAAACCATCAACATGTCTAGGTGTTCATCAATTGTATTAATGGTGTAAGGTCTTGTAGGATTCGTTGATGAAGGCAACACATTTTTCTCCCCACAAAGGGTGATGATGTCTGGGGCATGTCCACCTCCAGCACCTTCCGTATGGTAGGTATGAATGGTTCTTCCCTTTAATGCAGCTTTAGTAATTTCCACAAAACCACTTTCGTTTAGGGTGTCGGTATGAATACACACTTGTACATCATACTTATCCGCAACACTTAAACAGGTATCGATTGCTGCTGGTGTTGAACCCCAATCCTCATGTAATTTCAAACCTAATGCACCTGCCTTTATTTGTTCTTCTAATGCCAACGGATGCGAAGAATTACCTTTACCTAAAAAACCAAAATTCATGGGATAGGCATCAGTAGCTTTTAACATCATTTCAATGTGAAATGCGCCAGGCGTGCAAGTGGTAGCATTGGTTCCCGTTGCAGGACCTGTACCACCACCTACAAACGTTGTAATACCAGAGACTAAAGCTTCATTGATTTGTTGTGGGCAGATATAATGAATGTGATTATCAATACCTGCCGCGGTTACAATCATCCCCTCACCTGCAATTACCTCAGTTGAAGCGCCTACAATCATGTCAGGGTGTACTTTGGGCATGATGTGGGGATTCCCTCCTTTGCCAATCGCTTTGATTCGACCATCTTTAATACCGATATCGGCTTTATAAATTCCCGTGTAGTCCAGAATTAGCGCATTGGTGATAATTAAATCCAAACAGTCGGCTCTTCCTAAACCCGAAGCTTGCCCCATACCGTCACGAAGTACTTTTCCGCCACCAAACTTACATTCTTCACCATATACAGTAAAGTCTTTTTCAACTTCAACAATCAAATTTGTATCACCCAGTGTGAGTTTATCTCCTGTGGTGATTCCATACATATCAGCATAAGCGTCACGTTGTATTTTTATACTCATGGTTTCTTATTTTATGTAGTCATTTGCTTTCATGGTCTCCAAAATCTGAGGTGTGGTGTGCTCATCTACTAGGCCATTAATGAGGTTGTTTCCTCCAAAAATCTTCTGTTCACCTGCAATTTCCACCAACCTAACTTCTTTTTGTTCGCCAGGTTCAAACCTAACAGCCGTACCGGCTGGAATATCCAAGCGATAATTTAATGCTGCTGAACGGTCAAAAACTAACGCTTTATTGGTCTCTGCAAAGGGATAATGTGATCCTACCTGAACAGGGCGATCGCCACTATTGATTACAGTCATGGTCAAGGACAACCTGCCCGTATTTAATTCAAGTGAACCTTCCCGTAACAGGGTTTTTCCTGGTGTAGGGTTGGATAAATTATTCACTTCAATTTTTTCACCCGATTTCTGTAAACCAGATCCATACAAGGCTAAATTATTATCTAAAACATCATTGCAAATTGGGTGGTGAACGGTGACAAGTTTTGTTCCATCGGGAAAAGTACCTTCAATTTGCACATCATAAATCATGGTTTCTACACCGGGAATCACATCGTTGACCGATAAAATTTGTTTCCCCAGGTTCATCAATTTGGCTACAGAATATCCTTCCCGGATAAACTCTAAGAGCTGTGTGCTAATCAAAGCAATCGACTCTGGATAGTTTAATTTAAGCCCTCTGGCGTAGCGTTTTTGTGCCACAAAGCCCGCTTGATGCAACAATAGTTTGTCAATATCTTTGGGAGTAAGTCGCATGGTTTAAATGGAGTTAAATTTATTAATTTCATCAACTGTGATTTGCGAAGCATCAGACGACTCGACTACTTTCCCACGATTAAAAAAGTAATAATAATCGGTAATGGCTTTAGCAAAATCTATTTTTTGTTCGACCAATAAAATGGATAAGTTTTTCTCTTTTTTCAACCGCAGTAAAATCTGAGCAATCTCCTGACTGATGGAAGGTTGAATTCCTTCAGTCGGTTCATCCAATAAAAGTAGTTTTGGTCGACCCGTAATCGCTCTTGCAATGGCAAGCTGTTGCTGCTGTCCACCACTAAGATTTCCACCCAATCGTTTTCTAAAATCCTTTAAAATGGGAAACAAATCATAGATTTCTTCTTCAGGAATGGTTTTTTCCTTAGTACTTTCTAACCCCAATTGTATGTTTTCATATACGGTGAGTTTAGGAATAATCTCGCGACCCTGAGGTACATAACCAATGCCCATCTTTGCTCTTTTATAAGGAGGAAGTCGGTTGATTTTTTCGCCTTCATATAGCAGCTCACCAGCCGCAGTTTTTAAAAGTCCAATTACTGTTTTAAGAAAGGTTGTTTTACCTACCCCATTTCTACCCATAATGGTAGTTATTGATCCTTCTTTTACCTTTAAATCAACTCCCCAAAGAATTTGGCTTTGCCCATAAGCTGACTCTACAGCATTCGATTCCAGAATAAATTCACTCATGTTATTCAAAATTTTAAACGCTATTTTACTCCAGACCCTAAATAACTCTCAATTACCGCAGGATCATTTCTAACCGCATCAAAACTGCCTTCTGTGAGTAGTTGCCCACTGACTAAAACACTCACTTTGTCTACTGCAATTTGCTTCACAAAATGCATGTCATGCTCAATAACTATTATGGAATGGTTTTCCATTAAACTCAGAATTAGTTCTCCGGTCTTCGCTGTTTCACTGTCGGACATGCCCGCAGCAGGCTCATCTATAAGCATCAATTTTGGTTTTTGAAGCACTACAATCGCGATTTCAAGCCATTGTTTTTGCCCATGAGAAAGATCACCCGCCATATTACTTAGCTCTTCTTCCAACCCAACTTGCTTAGCCACTTCATGAATCCGATCTTCTATTTCGGCATTATTTTTAAATAAAAGCGAACTCCAAATTCCTTTTGGCATCCGGTAAGCTAAGAGCATATTATCGTAGACAGTGAGACTGAAAAACACCGAGGGTTTTTGAAACTTTCTTCCTATCCCTAACTCAGAAATCACTACTTCCTGTTTGCCCAAAATGGATGTTCCATCAAAGATCACTTCGCCTTCATCTGCTTTGGTTTTTCCACAAAGGATATCCATGAAAGTTGATTTACCCGCACCATTGGGTCCGATAATCACTCGCAGCTCGTTTTGCTTGATTGAAAAGGCATCAAGATCAAGTGCTTGAACACCTCCAAAAGCCACTTTTAAGTTTTTAACAGCTAGTAATTCACTCATTTTTCTATATAAATTTTTCTGTACTCACTTGATACTCTGTCCCATAACTTTGGAAAACCGATTAACCCTTCATTGAAGTATAAAACTGTGAAAATGAATAAGAAACCGAGGATATAAAGCCAGGACCCAGGATAGAGAGAGGTGAAAATGCTGTACATAAAGTTAACCAACAAGGTGCCCAAAATAGCGCCTTTCAGCTTTCCCCTCCCTCCCAGGGCAACCCAAACAATCATCTCAATGGAGGCTTTTACTTCCATTCTTCCAGGAGTAATTATACCTGTTTGAGGTACATAAAGCATCCCTCCAATAGCTGCTATAACTGCTGCTAACACAAAAACAGTTAATTTATAATCTTGTACCTGATAGGTCGTGTATCTGATCCGTGACTCACTATCTCTAATTGCAACTAGTACTTTCCCGAACTTTGAATTCACCAGTTTCTTTGTAAAAACATAGATGAGAATTAACACCAAACACGAGACAAAATACAACGAAAGCTTCGTGCTAGAGGAAGTGAGGTCAAATCCCAAAATGGTTTTGAAATCTGTTAACCCATTGGTACCACCTAACATGGTTTCGTTTCTCAAAAATAGCAACCACATAGCTAGTGCTAATGCCTGAGTAATAATCGCAAAATAGACGCCTTTTAAACGACTTCTAAAAATGAAGTATCCAAATATACCTGCAAAAAGTGCTGGAATTAAGAGGGTGGCAATAAAGGTAATGGGGAATGTATGAAAGGGTTCCCAAAAGAAAGGTAATGATTCCACCTGGTTCCAAATCATAAAATCAGGAATCTTAGCACCATAATTACCTGTTCCAGAATTAACGAGTAACATGTGCATTGCTATTCCATATCCACCTACACAAAAGAAGAAAGCCTGACATAAACAAAGTATGCCTGTATAACCCCATAGCATATCCACCCCAATTGCTGCGATAGCGAAGCAGAAATAGCGTCCCCATAAAGAAACAGTGTTGATGGATATTAAATCCAGTGCATAGGCTAATGGAATTATTACCAAAAAGAGTGCTAAAAATAGCACGTAATCGTATGATTTAGAGAATGTTTGTTTAATGTTCATGGTCTTATTAATAGGATTGACATTAATTAATCTTCTGCTATTCTCCCTTTAGCAGGAAATAAGCCTCGTGGTTTGAATTGTAGAAAGAGAATGATAATTACCAGGATGATTACCTTACCATATACGGCTTGAAATACAGGTTCTAATAGTTTAGTCAACTGACCAATACCTAATCCCGCGACTACAGAGCCAAAGAGGTTGCCAACCCCACCCGTAACTACGACTAGGAAAGAATCGACAACATAGGTTTGTCCCATATCCGGTACCACATTACCAATTAAGGTGATACAGCAACCTGCGATCCCCGCTATACCCGAACCGATGAAAAAAGTTAATGCATCAATCTTTTGAGTAGAAATACCTAAACAAGCACTCATGCTGCGGTTTTGTGTAACCGATCTGATTCGTAGTCCATTATTACTTTTGTAGAGGAAATAATAAATCGAACAGACCATTAAAACAGTCACTAGAATAATAAAAAGTCTGTTGTATGGAAGTATCAGTTGTGGGACTATTTCCCAACCACCTGATAGAAAACTTGGTGTACTTACTGAAGTTAAATCACCAAAAATAGTTCTGGCAAACTGAATAAAAACTAAACTAATACCCCAAGTCGCCAATAGACTTTCAAGGGGGCGGTTGTATAATTTTCTAAGGATAAGTTTTTCAATAATTAACCCAAAGATTCCTGCGATTAAAAAGGATAAAGGCATCGATAGTATGAATGATAAATTTCCCGCTGAGCCTGCTGACACACTTTCAAAAGCTTGTTGAACGCAGAAAGTAGTATATGCGCCTATCATCATAAACTCACCATGTGCCATGTTAATAACCCCAGCTAAACCATAGATAATAGATAATCCCAGCGCAATCATTATGAGAATACTGCCTAAGCTTAATCCACTAAAAAGATTCTGAACAATGCTTAAGGTGTTTGCTCTACTTTTAAGCGCTTCATATTCGGTAAGCACATAATTATATAGTTCCGTATCCTTCGGAACAGTTTTAAGATACTCGCCTAAAATATAGGCGGTATTGTCGCCTTTGTTTTCTACTAAGGCTTCGACAAATTCTTTTGCTTTTTCTTTGTTTGTAGTTTGATTTAACTCAATTGCTAAAATTGTTTCAATAGCAATCCGAAGCATGTATTCATCTTTCTCTTCGTTTTTGGCCTCTGTTAAAATTTCAAGATCTTCTGGAGTGCCTTTTTGTTGAAATTGAACGAATGCCAATTTCCTTTTTTCTAAATCTAAGCTAGCTAAGTTGATATAAGGTAATACCGGGATTATGAGTAATCGTTCTGATCTGGAAAATTCAATCTCGTTTAAATCAGAAGTGTTTTTAACAATGTTGTTTCCATTATCATCCACTAAGTTAATAATCTGGGGATGAAGTTGAATTAACGTATAACCATACCCTTCAGCGAGGTCAATTTTCTCACCTGTGGTGATTAGTTTTCCTTCATATTCAAACAATTTTTTATCATTGATAGCGCTGATTAATGGAAATGTTTTAATCTTCTTTTGTTGAATCAAACCACTCAGAGCTTGTGATTTTAGACTATCGTTACCTGATAGTAACTGATTGATCACTTCTTGAGATTGACCTAGTGAGGGAAAAATTAGGCAAAGCGTTGCCAGGACTAGTATATAGTGTTTTTTTAACATCATACTAATTGTTAGATACTTAGGTAAAAGAAAGAGAATAAAGAACCGGTTTAATCCATCCGATGATTAAACCGGTTCAATAAATTCAGCATGAACTGGTAGTAGAGACTCTACTAGTTAACAGTGTAAGTGCCACCATGATCCACGTGATCGCAGCTTTTATTTGGAGAAGTATATTCTGACCATGGTTGAGGATCAACTAAGCCAGCCGTTTTCCAGATCACATCAAATTGACCATCAGCTCGGATTTCACCAATTTTAACAGGCTTCGCTAAGTGATGATTTCTAGGATCCATTTTCACTAAGCCTCCCGGAGAGTTAAATTCTGCGCCATAAAGTGCTGGTCGTACTTTGTCTACATCCAATGAACCAGCTTTTTCAACAGCAGCTTTCCATAAATAAACGCCAGTGTATGCCCAGCAAATCGGATCATCAGTTACACGCTCAGAACCACCTGGCAAACCATTTTTCTCGCAGAATGCTCTGAAATCTGCCACAAACTTATCGTTCTCAGGTGTTGATACGGATTGAAAATAGTTCCAAGCTGCTAGGTGACCTACTAAGAATTCGGTATCCATTGCTCGTAATTCATCTTCAGCAACCGAGAATGCCATAATTGGACAAGTAGCAGCAGATAAACCTTGGTTGGCAAATTCTTTATAGAACGGTACGTTTGAATCTCCGTTAATTGTACTTAACACACACGCTTTTCCACCTGCAGCAAAAGTTTTAATTTTAGATACAATAGTCTGATAATCTTGGTGATGGAAAGGTGTATATTCTTCAATAATGTTCTTTTCTGGAACCCCTTTAGCAAGTAAGAAAGCTTTTAAAATTTTATTTGCTGTTCTTGGAAACACATAGTCAGTCCCCATCAAATAGAATTTTTTATACCCTCCGCCTTCTTCGCTCATTAAATACTCAGCAGCAGGAATAAGCTGTTGATTGGGCGTTGCTCCCGTATAAATCACGTTTTTAGAACACTCTTCACCTTCATACTGCACAGGATAAAAAAGCAAACCATTATGCTCTTCAAATACAGGAAGTACCGACTTTCTTGATACTGAAGTCCAACAACCGAACACAGCCGCTACTTTTTCTTCTATTAAGAGTTCTTTAGCTTTTTCCGCAAACAAATCCCAATCCGATGCAGGGTCAACTACCACCGTTTCAATCGGCATACCTAGTACGCCCCCTTTCTCATTGATTTCTTCTACTGCCATTTCTACTACATCCTTCAAAGAAACTTCAGAGATAGCCATGGTTCCACTTAAGGAATGTAAAATTCCGATTTTTGCTGTTTCAACTGTTGTAGAATCATTTTCTGTTGTAGTTGTACTTGTTGTTTCTGATGAACAAGAAAACAATATACTGGTTGCTGCTAACGCAAACGTCAGCTGTTGTATAATTCGAAATTTGTAAAATGTCTTTTTCATTTTTGTCGGTTTTATTGGTTTAAACATAGTTGTAAATCATTATACATCCATAAATAATGGAGAGAATTGGTGTTATTAGTTGTAAAAATTTGATTCGATCAAAGACCGATGAAATTTTCGAAATGATTACGTTTACTCCTCCCATCCCGATAATTGCCCCAAATGAAAACAATACGAGGTAGATCGATTGGAAGAGAAGATTTGTTTCCTTGGTAAAGTGAATAAGTACTATCCCTGCAGAACCAGCAAGTCCATGAATTATCCCTACTGTTAGATAATGGCTTTTATTGGTCGTTATCTGAGCCGTATTATAGGTAATCAACCGATATATTCCCATTCCTATCAGAAGACTTCCCACCGGGACTTCCAGGTTTATAGGTACCTCTTCAAGAAGAAATACTTTTAAATAAAGGTATACCAAACCGCAAATTAACACAGGTATTGAATGTCCCACACCCCAAGTAGCTCCTTTTAATAAAAGAGATTTTACATTTCTATTGTTTGTATCATTCAGTGTAGCAACTGCTAACAAATGGTCAGATTCAAAACAATGAGAAACACCGAGAATAAAAGGGAAAGTCATCGCTGTAATTAATTGTAGCATATCGGTAGACTAGTTAAGGTTCAAATTAGAATATAAAGAACTGTAGTTGCATCCAGATTTGACCGGAAGTATTGCTTACTATTTCATCCTCTACAGCATCATATGTTTTTTTATTCCATGTAGTGTAGGATAAACGCAGGTTAGTTCCATAGTCATTGAACCAATAGTTCAATCCACCACCAAACACCATTGGAGAAGCTAAACCATCATCATCACCCACTAATGCTTGTTTTTCATAGCGAATCCAAGGTTGTAATTTTGGTCCTTTGAAATAATATCCAAGTTCTAAGAATTGCGTGGTTTGTTCTGGAATGTATGCTGCTCCAGCTGCAAAGGATGCTTTTGCTAGTGGGTCATCGCCACCATCCATATAGGAGAATGCGGTGTTTAACGTAATAGAACCACCTTCACTGACAGGTACATCTAAGAAGAAGTCAGCTCCGAAATTTACGTAAGTACCTTGCACATCAAAACCAGCCGCTAAAGCTGCAGTTTTACCACTTCCGAGTTTAGTCCCCGCATAATAGTAGTCTTTTTCAGCATCTAAGAAGTTATATGCTGCACGACCAACAATCCTTGGCGCACCCTCAACATTAAAAGACCGACCTGAAAACACACCCAATCGGTACTCTAACTTATCATCCAAGAAGAAACCGCGTGCATTCACACCTAAATCTCTTCCAAAATTACCTTGTAAAGGACTTAAATTTCCAAATAGATTATAAGGGTATTGAAAAAAAGTAAAATCATTGGCCATTAAACTAGCAGCACCTTGCAATCCATTTCTATTATGAGAAACCAATTGTTGCCCCACTACTAACATATGACCTGGTGCGTAGGTATGTTCGTATTGACAATCCAAAACTATTTGTGCTACTTTCACATTTTTAGTGCTATCTCCATTGCTACCAATAATCGTAGGTAATTCTGTTTCAAAAAAGAAAGCACCATTTTTTGACAATTGTCCTCCAACCAAAACCCTTGCTCTGTACAATTTAAAATCTGTTCGCCAATCACTTGAAGTAGAAGTGGGAGATTGAAATCCGCCCTGTTGTGTAGTAGCAAACATATGTACAATGGTCCCCACATGAATTGACGGCTTAAAGTCTTCTACAATTGTTTTGGTTGTGTCTTGAGTCGCCCCTTCAATCCTGACAATGGGTGCTTCACGCTGGTACTTCATTTTGTTCTCTTTTTCATCAGAACCTGTTGAGGCGCTAGCTACAAATACATGTAGACCTATTGCCAAAGCTGTTGTAAGTGTTTTTTTCATTGGTTTAGTTATTTTGTTTGTAATTATTTCTTCGCCCCATCTTTAATTACTTAGGCAAACATAATTATATTATTTTTAATACCTAGGTATTTATTAAAAAACATGCACAAAAATTACATCAAGACAAAACACCTAGGTATTCGGTCTGAACACATACGAAAATTTTACTTCGCAATCCAATGAAATAGGTTTGATAAATAAAATCAGTAATTTTAAATGGGTAAAGATAGATAGTTATGAAAAATGGTTTTTTAACAGGAATTATTGCGTTGTTGTTACTTAGTTTTGGATGTAGTGAAAAAGTGGAAAAACCACTGCCTGACTCGATTAATTGGAAAAAAAGAAAAATTGAGTTAACAAACACTAACACCCTACACCAGGGTAGTACCTATTTATCTGTTTACTCAGAAATATATCAGCGAAGCGCTCAAGATGCGCATGGACTCACAGCGACAGTTAGTATTAGAAATACAAGTATTACTGACTCCATATTTATTTTAAATGCCAATTACCACAATACAAAAGGTAGTTTAATTAAAAATTACTTTGACTATCCTATTTTCTTAGAACCACTTGAAACGGTTGAAATTGTTATCGATGAAACTGATCGGCAAGGTGGCACAGGTGCAAATTTTATTTTTAATTGGGCAACAAAGAACCCTCTTGTTGAGCCATATTTTGAGGCTGTTATGATCACTACTACCCACCAACAGGGTATTTCTTTTGTGACAAGAGGCATCAACATGGTTACTCCGAATAAAAGTAATTAAGACCTCATTTTTTATTAATCGGAGTAGAATTAGTTTAATAAACTTAATCCACAATTAATGAAGTAAAACTTCACGATCCTCTGGTGTCGGCATCCGGCAAGATGCTTTTTTCCCAAACCATGCATACCTGTTTTTTGCTATAAAACGATATACTCCATCACGTAAAAACTTAGGCAAGACAATAAAACAATACAGAACCCGCCACCAACTACCTAAGTATTTAAAGGTTTTTAATGCAGCATCGGATTGGTAGTATTTTATACCGTTTTCGTACAGTACAAATGAATCTAAATTTTCAATCTCTTTTGGTAACAACAGCCCTTTTGCAGTTTCACCCTGCATAGGAGCGAATAGTAACTTCCGCTTTTTATCTTTTAACATAAAAAAATCAACCATTGTATTACAAAGTCCGCAAACACCATCAAAGAATACAATTGGCTTTTCTGACATACTAACTAACCCAAAGGCTTTATCACTCTATTAATAATTTATTCAGAATACTCATTCACCTCTTTATTCACTTTTAACGAATCTTCAGCTAACGAATCTGCTGAAACACCTACAGAGTCAGCAACATGAGCTAAATAACCTAATGTATCTAATCGTTCATATAACCATGACAAATCAGTTTTATCAGCTTCATACCTTACTTTTAAGGAACAATTCGATGTATCCACCGCAACATAGTGAATCCCCTTTTCTAGATTAACCTTAATAATGTTCATTTCTATATTGCTTTTAAAGTCTTTGCAGTTATCCGCAAGTTGGTAATCGTTTTCACCACTCAATTTTTGACATGAAACTACCGTGAAAAGAACAAAGGATATTAGTATGAATCTATGCATTTGTGTATAAGTTATAGGGGAAATTATTCAATTATCATCGTTATCACAATATTTTTGAAAATAGAAGTTAAAAAACTATTGATACAATTTTTTGCTTAAATTGAATTCTATGAAAATAATTGGGATAGGAAGAAATTACGCTTCTCATGCAAAAGAACTCGGAAACGAGGTTCCTACTGAACCTGTCGTATTTATGATGCCCGAAACCTCACTTTTAAAAAAGAATGCTCCCTTCTACTACCCTCCTTTTTCTAAGGATATTCATCATGAAATTGAATTAGTTATTCGCATTTGCAGAGAAGGAACCAACATACAAGAAAAATTTGCGCATAAATATTATGATCAAATTGGCTTAGGTGTTGATTTTACAGCAAGAGATTTACAAAATGTAGCGCGAGAAAAAGGGCTTCCATGGGATATATCTAAAGGGTTTAATCACTCCGCCCCAATCTCTGAATTAATTTCAATTGAAAAATACCCTGATTTAGCCAATATAAATTTCCATCTTGACATCAATAACAAACAAGTTCAACACGGTAATACAAAAGATATGATCTTCTCTTTTGATGCAATTATTGCGTATGTGTCGCAATTTATATTTCTCAAAAAAGGAGATTTGATCTTTACTGGAACACCTCAAGGTGTTGGCCCTGTGCAAATAGGCGATAAACTAGCAGGTTACCTCGAAAATCAAAAAATCATTGATTTTGAAATCAAATAATCCATAACCTCATTCAATGTTAAAAAAAGTCCAGTTCGTATTTCTTTTCCTTCTTAACCTTAGCCTTGCTTTTGCGCAACCCAATTACCTGTTCCCCATAACTCCAGGACATCAAGCGTATATATCAGGGACAATGGGCGAGCTGCGACCAAACCACTTTCATGCTGGTTTGGACATTAAAACTGGTGGCGTAACTGGTTGGCCTGTTTACAACATTGCTGATGGGTATGTAACGCGGATTAAAATTGAAGAAGGTGGATATGGAAATGCACTCTATATTTATCATCCTCAAACGGGTCATACTTCGGTTTATGCTCATTTGGAGAAATTTCACCCTGCCCTGGGCCAATATATTCTCGAAAATCAGTATGCCGTCAAGAGTTTCACTATTGAACTTTTCCCGAAAAAAAATGAATTCAGTTTTAAAAGAGGTGACTTAATCGCTTATTCAGGCAATACTGGAGGTTCAGGCGGCCCACATTTACATTTTGAAATTAGAGATCAAAAACAGGATTTGCTCAACCCGTTAGATTTTAAGTTTGATGAGGTTAAAGACACGAAGCCTCCACAAATTCATGAAATAGCAATGACTACCAAGTCGATAAGTTCACGAATTAATGGCGAGTTTGGACAGTTTTTAATTAAACCAGTAAAAGTAAGTAGTGATGAATATACCATTGTTCAACCATTTAAAGTATATGGAGATATAGCTTTAGCAGTGAAAACAGATGATCAACTTAACGGATCGTATAATCACAATGGTGTAAATTACCTTACCTTGGAGCTAGATGGAAAAAGAATCTACTATTATAAAAACAATTCGTTTTCTTTTTCCCATTCGCGATACATTAACAGACATTTCGACTACCCACTATCGGATAAAGGAAAGGGTAAATTTCATAACTTATACCTAAGTGATGGGAATAAACTTCCACTCTATCCAGAAAGAATTAACGATGGTATTATTTCTATAAAAGATACCTTATTACACGAAGCAGTGATCACTTCTATTGATGCTTATGGTAATACCTCCAAATTAACCTTAAAACTTCAAGGTGAAAAGTTGAATGCATTCAGTCCTTTAAACACGTACACTCCGCTAGCAAATTCCTATCGGGTTGAAACAATTGATAATACCTGTAAAATATGTGTTCCTAACACTACCACAAGTTCCCTTATCTGGAACAACACACCTCTAAAACCTTCTTATTCCAATAAAAATGTGTGTTTTTTTCTCTGCGACTTAAATTCTGATTTGCCTTCAACTTTACATATTGATGATGCGACACACGCGTTGCCTTTTGTTCAAAAAATTTTACCGCATGAAAAAACCCATGTCTATACAGAGACGGCTAATTTCCATATTCCACCTGGGGCTTTTTACGACACCACTTTTTTTACATATGAGTATAAAGACGATATATTTTACATCCATGATACAGAAACCCCACTTCACCGATACATTAATGTGGAATTAAAAACCACTTTTGATGGCGACAAAGCACACACGCACGTCTATAGCATGGATAGAAGTGGAAAGATTTACTTTGAAGGTGGTAATTGGGGGTTAAATGGTATTTCCTTTCGTACGCGAAGCCTGGGCAGGTATTTTATCAGAACAGATACCATCCCTCCGTCTGTCCGTTTTGAAAAAATGCACCATGGAGAAGTTTATTTGAAAGTATCCGATGAACTTTCTGGTGTTAAAACATATAATGCTTACTTGAATGGTGAATGGTTGTTAATGCATTACGATTATAAAATCAACTCCCTCTGGTCTGAGCGATTGGATAAAACCAAACAGCTAACCGGTACACTCAAAGTTATTGTGACCGATGAGGCTGGAAATACCCTTGAATATATTAAAGCTTTATAAGCCAATTAGAAGTTCAAGTCTTTCGGGTAGATATACCATTCTAGAATACCTGTACTTTTCGACACATGTTTCCACGATTCAATTTCAAAATTAATTTTCAACACACCACAGGTGGGAATATTATTTAAAATTTCGTCTGTCAAATATTCTGCAATGTAAGACGTACTTGGGTTATGCCCGACTATCATCGCTGAATTGTGTTCATCGCTAATGGCATTGATCACTCGCAACATTGCTCCGGTAGAAGCTTCATATACTTCTTCCTTATAATCAACATCCTCTTCATTAAATCGGATGCCTTCACAAATATAAGCGACCGTTTGCCGTGTTCTTTTAGAAGGGCTACAACAGATATAATCAGGCTGTACGCCTTTGGCAAATAGTTCTCGTCCCATTTTTGGAGCTACGCGTTCACCGCGAGAGTTTATGGGCCGATCAAAATCTTTTAATCCAGGATTTGACCAATCAGATTTTGCATGACGTATCAAATAGAGCGTTTTCATATGTGTTATTTTGAAACTAAAACTACACAACAATGTTAGTAGATTCATGGAATACTTGTACTAATTGAAAAAAAAATTCCATATTTGAACAATTGCGCAATAAAATACGAGGAGGATAGGTAATGTCGAATAAGAATTTAGTAATAGTTGAGTCACCAGCAAAAGCAAAAACAATCGAGGGGTATCTCGGTAAGGATTACATCGTTAAGTCCAGCTTTGGACACGTTAGAGACTTAGCAAAAGGTGATAAAGCGATTGACATTGCCAACGGATTTTTACCTACCTATGAAATTAGCAAAGACAAAGAGAGTGTTGTTCGGGAGTTAAAAAAACTAGCTAAGGGGGCCGATGTGGTATGGCTAGCGACTGATGATGACCGCGAAGGAGAAGCCATTTCTTGGCACTTGAGTGAGGCACTCAATCTAAACAATAAAGAAACTAGACGAATTGTATTTCGTGAGATCACTAAAAATGCTATCCTCAATGCCATCCAAAGTCCTCGAATGGTTGACATTGACTTAGTTAATGCGCAGCAAGCACGTAGGGTCTTAGATCGATTAGTGGGTTTTGAGTTATCCCCTATTCTTTGGAAAAAGATAAAATTTGGACTTTCAGCAGGTAGAGTGCAGTCAGTAGCAGTGCGCTTAGTTGTTGAAAGAGAAAGAGATATTCAATCGTTTGAGATTAAAAACTTTTTTAAAGTTGTTGCCGATTTCATCATCGAAGGAAACAAAGTCTTAAGCGCTGAGTTGTCAAAACGATTTGACACTGAAGAAGAAGCTAATCAGTTTTTAGAATCCTGCATCAATCAATCGTTCTCGATTAGTGATTTGGATATTAAACCTGCTAAACGTAACCCTGCTCCTCCGTTTACAACCTCAACCTTACAACAAGAGGCGAGCAGAAAGTTAGGTTATTCGGTAACCCAGACGATGACCATTGCGCAACGTTTGTACGAATCTGGTAAGATTACCTACATGAGAACAGACTCCGTGAACTTGTCTGATACAGCTATTAATAGTGCAAAAGAAGAAATCACTTCTGCCTATGGTGATCAGTATGTTAAAACGAGAAAATTCTCAACAAAATCAGACACGGCACAAGAAGCTCACGAAGCCATACGTCCAACAGAATTTTCGAGGCATGAAATAAATGCGGATCGTAGCGAAATGCGTTTGTATGACCTCATTTGGAAACGTGCAATTGCTTCACAAATGGCAGAAGCACAATTAGAAAAGACAACTGCAACAGTTGAAATATCAAACAATAAAACACTCACATTCAAAGCTTTTGGTGAAGTAGTCAAATTTGATGGTTTTTTGAAGGTCTATACTGAATCAAAAGACGAAGATGATGAAGACGAGGACAATAAAAAAATGCTTCCTCCGCTGAAAGTAGGACAAAATTTGGAATTGAATTTCATTAAAGCTACTGAACGGTTTAGTCGACCTCCAGCACGTTATACGGAAGCAAGTTTAGTTAAGCAGTTAGAGGAAATGGGCATTGGCCGTCCGTCTACTTACGCACCGACCATATCAACCATCCAAAAAAGAGACTATGTGCACAAAGAACCTCGTGATGGTCAAGAAAGAAAATATAAAGAGCTTACCCTAAAAAGTGGTAAAATAGCGAAGGCCGATAAAAAAGAAATTACAGGGGCAGACAAAGGCAAATTGCAGCCGACAGATATGGCAATGATTGTCACCGACTTTTTAGTAAAACACTTTCCAAATGTTACCAATTACACCTTCACGGCTTCCATCGAGAAAGAATTTGATGAAATAGCCCACGGAAAGATGAAGTGGGACACAATGATTAGTAAGTTCTACAGCTCATTTCATGAAAAAGTTGAAAACACCGAAGCGCTGGACCGTTCGGAAGTTGGCACGTCAAGAGAGTTAGGCAGAGATCCTGATACTGGGTTTACAGTATTGGTGCGTTTAGGCAAGTTTGGCCCGATGGCTCAAATTGGAACTCCTGAAGAATTAGGTGAGGAAAAACCTAAATATGCCAGTCTTCAAAAAGGCCAGTCCATGGAGACTATTACTTTTGAGGAAACCATAAGACTCTTTGAATTGCCTAAAAACTTGGGCGAATATGAAGATGAAGAAGTTACTGTAGCTATTGGTCGTTTTGGCCCTTATGTTAAGTTTGGAGCCAAATACGTTTCTTTAGAAAAAAGTGACAACCCATTAGACATTACGCTTGATAGAGCTATCGAGTTAATTCAAGCAAAACAAGCAGCTGATGCACCGATAACTGAATACGAAGGATTACCTGTTCAAAAAGGTGTTGGTCGATTTGGGCCTTTCTTAAAGTGGAACAACATCTTTATCAACGTCAACAAAAAATACGACTTCGATAACCTTTCTCAAGGAGATATTGAGGAGTTGATTGAAGACAAAAAACGTAAGGAGATTGAAAAAGTAATTCATAACTGGGAGGACGAAGGTATTCGCGTTGAAAAGGCGCGTTGGGGACAGTCTGTTATCCTTAAAGGGAAAACAAAAATCAGTCTACCCAAAACAGTCAATGCTGCTGAACTCTCTTTAGATGAGGTAAAGGCAATCATTGAAGAGAAAGCTCCTAAAAAGAAAAAAGCTGCACCAAAAGCTAAAGCAAAGAAAAAATAAGTTTGAAAAAGAAACTCGTTGTACTTTCTGGAGCCGGAATTAGTGCTGAAAGTGGCATTGCCACGTTCAGAGATGCGAATGGACTGTGGGAAGGACACGATGTCATGGAAGTAGCTAGCCTACAGGGTTGGGTTAACAACATGCAGTTAGTCTTGGATTTCTATAACAAAAGAAGAAAACAAGCATCCACCGTACAACCAAACCGAGGTCACCAGATTTTAGCAGAGCTTGAAGACTATTTTGATGTAACCATCATCACTCAAAATGTCGATCATCTTCACGAAAAAGCGGGATCCAGTAATGTCATTCACCTACACGGTGAACTTTTTAAGGCAAGAAGCACCAAAGACCCCTCATTAGTCTATGACATAGAAGGCCACGAACTAAATGTAGGAGATGTCTGTGAACTAGGCGCACAACTTCGCCCCCACATCGTCTGGTTTGGTGAATTAGTACCCATGATAGAAGAAGCCGTCAAACACGTTCAAAACGCTGATGTATTTTTAGTCATAGGCACGTCATTAAATGTGTACCCTGCAGCTAGTTTAATTGATTTCGTGGACGATGCGATCCCCAAATATGTGATTGACCCTAAAATGCCTTACGTCACAACTCGTGAAAATTTGCACCTGATTGAAAAATCGGGTTCGGAAGGAATGTTGTATTTACGGAATGAACTTTTACAACAAAGTACTGCGCTTTAGTTGGTGGATTTTAACTTATAAGTCGTTTTTTCTCAGTAACGTATACCATGGAATTCTACCCGCTGATTAAGCGTTTAATAATTGTTTAATCTGTGCATACTTTTTCTTACTTCTTTATAATAAAGAGGGCTATTAACTTTTAGATTAAGATTTTATGTTACTTTAGAGGTAATAAACATATAATCTGGATATGTAGACATGTCCATATATCCTACTGTTAGTGAAAATAAAAAAAATCATGAAATACATTTTTATAATTACTCTAATAGCTCTTTCTCACTTTTCTTATTCTCAAAACAGTGAATACGCTGAAATTGAATTTTTACCATATTACCCTTACAATGCAAAAGCTGGAATTAATGATTTCAAAAATTTATCTTTTCGAATTTATCTAAACGAAAAACTTATCTCAACAATTAATGGTGATGAAAAACTTAACTATAAAATATTTTCAAAAGGTAGAGTTAACATAGTAATCTTAGTGGGTTCTAAACGAAAAACAGGGCTAATTGATATTAAAGAAAACAAAAAATATCATTTCATAGTTGGATTCACTAAGAATGAGAAATCTTACGAAGAAATTGATAAAAACGAAGCTGATCTAATTAAATCAAATTGGGTATATCAAAACACTTTATCAGAAGAAGAAAATAAAAATGACCCAATTGTTACTGAAAAGAAAAATAAGCAAACAGGTCCTTCTCAAGGCACAGGGTTTCTTATAAATAAAAATGGTTACATACTAACCAATCACCACGTAATAGAAAATGCTAAAACTATCACTATAACAGGAATAAAAGGAGACTTCACTGTTCCTTTTACAGCTAAAGTAGTTGCATCTGACAGACTAAATGACTTAGCTCTACTAAAAATTGAGTCAAAATTAGTAACATTTGAAACTCCACCATATACCCTTTCAAATTCAAAAGAAGTTAAAAAGGCTGAACGAATATTTGCATTGGGATATCCAATGCAAAACTTCATGGGGAGTGAAGTAAAAGTAACAGACGGAATAATTAATTCACTCACAGGTTTTCAACAAAGCATTTCCGAGTTTCAAATATCAGCTGCCTTACAAGAAGGAAACAGTGGTGGTCCCCTATTCAATTCAAACGGTATGCTTATTGGTATTGTATCAGCAAAAATAAGATCAGATGTTGCTGATCAAGTCGGTTACTCAATTAAATCCAATTATATAAAATACTTCCTAGAAGAATCTGGAATAACTCAGTTCAGCAAAACTACAAATACTCTTGAAGGAAAATCACTCTCTGAACAAGTACAAATTCTATCTAATTTCGTGTATATAATCAAAACGGAATAAACTTTCACTAACAAGGCACATAAAATCTAAGGAGGTTGGTTAGTGGGTTTGGGTAGTTCCGTGCCTTGTAGTGGTTGCACCAATCTTGCAGATTGGCACATCCGGTCGAAAAATTTACGAGCCAATCTACAAGATTGGCTTGGTGGTAAACTGAATCTTCTTTACTTTTAGACAACCTGCGATTTATGTACGCAGCGTTGTGCTTAAATATTTTTCAAAATGACAAAATCACAATTATTAGATAGCATACTTGCAAACCTTAACAAACTTGATAAGGAAGATTTGTCGATACTTTACGGCCCGGCTTTGAACAAACAGACTTTTCCTAGTTATACAAAAGAAGAAATCACAGCATTTGTGGTAGACACACAAAGAATAATTAAAGGCTTAATTTCTCAATGGGAAATTTTCAAGAATGTCTCACCAAATATATTGTCCCCTTTAAATCAACAATTAGTATCAGCAGCTCAACATTTTGACGGATTTAAATCCTTAAAGATTAATCAAATAACTACTCACCACCATAATGTTATTAATCCATTATTGAACTTTATAGATCATGTAAGGCAAAGTAACATGTATGGGATATTAACCCCAAGTTTCAACATATTAGATCACGAGAAAAAATTTAAAGCATTAAATGAAAGTGCAGATGAGTTAGTTAAAGAAGCAAAAGAAAAAACAGAAATAATTAGAAGCTTAATTCCTGAGGCTACAGCGATTTCACTATCCGAGTCTTTACATAAAAGAGCACTAGAAATTGAAAAAAGAGTCAGAAATTGGCAATATGCGACTTTCGCAATCCTTTTATTGGCTTTCATTCTATCAGCAACTTTTCTACTAGTAGATAAAACACCATCTTTAAACCTAGACAACCCTAATTACAAAATACAATACAATTCAAATGATTTAACATTTGCGTATTGGCTAAAAAGAATATTAGTTTTCTCTCCTATTTTTTACCTTATAGTTTTTTGCATTAAGCAGTATAATAGAGAACGTAAGCTTCTTGAGATATACACACATAAAAGATCAATTGGACAAAGTTTACCTGCTTACATAGAACAAGCCTCAAATGATGAAACTAAAAATGAAATTCTTTTACGAGGGGCAACAATGATATTTACACTTCCTGAAAATCCTGATACACCTGTTCAAGGATCTGACGGTGTTGGAACATCAGAAATAAAAGATCTGTTAGAAATCCGTAAACATTTAGAACAAAAATAAGCACAATCGAGTAGACGGTCCCGACTAAATTAGTCGGGATGCCCCCAACCAGGCCTTTGCCTAAGCAAAACACGTTCGACAACTACCTTTCTCGTCTTCTTCTGGTTTCCCAAATAAGTCACTCGTTCTACTACGCAACGAACGCCATGAGTTATCAATAAGACAAATGGCTTGAACGAGCTAAGATTCTTCCTTTCTGTCAGAATCACGGCAGACGATTAATCCACCGATTTCAACTCATAGGTATACATGAGTTTTTCATTCAAAAACACCTCACGTTTTACTAATCCTTGAGAACAATACCAATCGATGTATTTATAGTTTTTCTCTCGAAATAAAATGGATTCCTTCTTATGGGTAATTGCTTTATAACAATATTTTCGGCCAAAAGGGGTATACAAAAAGGTGCCATTTTCAATTGTTCTGTCATGAAATAAAATATGATAATCTGCTAATTTTTGACCTTCATATTTAAACTTTAAGTCAAAAGCAACTTCTTCTAGGGTATCCGTTTCAAATTCGGGTGGAAATACTAATCGCTCTGTAGGTTCATGTAGCTTTAACGCCTTAAACCCCTCCACCTCTTTTGCATTAAGGAAAAAATAGGGACTTAGGGAAAAACCAGTAGAATCAGACTTGAGTGAAAATATAAAGGAAACGGTGTCTTTGTCAATCACTTCTGTTTTCTTTATTTGTGTCTGATTACCTTTATGATAAATTACTTTTAAGGTCACTGTTCCAACTTCATTATTGAGCGAGTCTTTTTTGACAAATTTAAAAAGGGTGTTTTTTTTCAACGGATAAACAAATGGTACACTCTGGGAATAAGCTCCGAAAGTCACGATTAAAAATAACAGTAAAGCAGTTGGTCTGAGCATTTTAGGTGTTGATAACATTTGAATTCAAAACTACTAAAAACCATCGTTTTTTAGCTATTTTGTATGGTATTCCTGATTTAAAATTTTGATCAAACATGGCTGAAAGCGTTTATAACGAAGATAGTATCCGGTCGCTCGACTGGAAAGAACACATCCGTCTCCGCCCTGGTATGTATATCGGTAAGTTAGGCGATGGATCAGCAAAAGATGATGGTATTTATGTGCTCGTAAAAGAAGTAGTCGATAATTGTATTGATGAGCACGTGATGGGAAACGGGAAAACCATTGAAATCAAAATTTCAGATCATAAAGTAGACGTACGTGATTATGGTCGCGGTATTCCATTGGGAAAAGTGGTGGACTGTGTTTCTAAAATCAACACCGGTGGTAAATATGACTCAAAGGCTTTCCAAAAATCAGTAGGATTAAATGGAGTCGGAACCAAGGCCGTAAACGCCTTGTCGAGCTACTTCAAAGTGCAATCGATACGTGATGGTCTAACACGAATTGCAGAGTTTGAGCGGGGCGAATTAAAAGTAGAACACAAAGACGAAAGTACCACCTTACGTAATGGTACACGGGTAACTTTTAACCCAGATAGTGATATTTTTAAAAACTATAAATTTATTCCCGAGTACCTGGAAGACCAAATGTGGAATTATGCCTTTTTGAATGCAGGCTTAACCATGCAATTTAACGGTCAAAAATTTCACTCAGAAAATGGACTATTAGATTTACTGAGCAGAAAAATTGAGGAAGAAAATAGACGATATCCCATCATACACATGAAGGGTGAGGACATTGAAATCTCAATGACTCATGGTAACCAATATGGTGAAGAGTATTATTCCTTTGTAAATGGTCAATATACCACGCAAGGAGGTACACACCAGGCAGCACTTCGTGAAGCCATTGTGAAAACAATACGAGAGTTTTACAACAAAAATTTCGAATCATCTGATGTGCGCCAGTCAGTGGTTGCCGCTATCAGTGTTCGGGTGCAAGAACCTGTTTTTGAATCACAAACAAAAACTAAATTGGGTTCTTTAAACATCGGACAAGATGGTCCTACCCTACGTACTTTTGTTAATGACTTTGTAAAAAAAGAACTCGATAATTATTTACACAAAAACCCAAAAGCTGCTGAAGCCCTTTTGAAGCGAATACTGCAATCAGAACGTGAAAGAAAAGACATTGCTGGAATTAAGAAGCTAGCCAATGACCGGGCAAAAAAGGCCAACTTGCACAACAAAAAACTGAGAGACTGCCGTGTTCATTTTAGTGATTTAAAAAACGACAACCGTTTTGATTCCACTATTTTTATCACAGAGGGTGATTCTGCCAGTGGCTCAATTACTAAAGCTCGAAATGTACAAACTCAAGCAGTATTTAGTTTGAGAGGTAAACCCTTGAACTCGTTTGGTCTTACTAAGAAAGTGGTTTACGAAAACGAAGAATTTAACCTCTTACAACACGCCTTACAAATTGAAGATGGGCTGGATGACTTACGTTATAATAAAATTGTAATTGCCACCGATGCCGATGTGGATGGGATGCATATTCGCTTGTTATTATTAACCTTCTTTTTGCAGTTTTTCCCTGACTTAGTCCGTGAAGGCCATATTTACATCTTGGAAACACCTTTGTTCCGCGTAAGAAATAAAAAAGAAACACGCTACTGTTATACTGATGAAGAGCGTCAACGAGCGATTGCTGAATTAGGCAGAAACCCTGAAATTACCCGCTTTAAGGGCTTGGGTGAAATCTCTCCGGATGAATTTGGAGGTTTTATTGGAGAAAACATTCGTTTAGAACCTATCGTATTGAAAAAAGACACGAGTATTCAAAAGTTACTTCAATACTTCATGGGGAAAAACACACCCGAACGGCAATTATTTATCATTGATAATTTAAAGATTGAAAAAGACCTTTTGCTAGAAGAAAGTGCTGCGTAGCATTACTAAAGACATTTCTCGAGTTAGCCATTGTGTTCAAGCTCCCTTTAGCGGGTTACAAAATCATTCGTTATCTTATATAATAGCCAAAAATCATAATATATGATAACACGTTGCTACTCCTTACTCCTTATAACTTTATTAACATTCGTAGGTGTCCATGGACAAACACTTGTGATCAATGAAGTATTAACGAAAAATGAAAAATCTTTTAAAAGTGTAAATGGAGAATATGATGATTGGATTGAACTATTTAACCCGACTTCGGACACTATTCATTTAAAAGGATACTCATTAAGTGATGATGCTTCTGAACCACAAAAATGGACTTTTACTGAAGGAGTTATTGCACCCCAAAGTCATTTGACGCTATTCGCTTCTGGCGTATCTAAAACTAGTATTTCCAGTGTAACGCAACAACAAGAGGATATCAGTTCAATTGGTTGGACTTACGGTGATATTGATGAGGAAACAAATCCGGGAACCAGTAAAGTGACCTACACGCTGTTTGATGGGACAGCTTTTGGTCTACAAGATGGAAAACCTGCTGTAGCAGCAAAGATTTACTATGGCGTACCTGGTGATTTAGGTTATAGTTATGCAGGAGTATATGTAAAATTCAAAGACTGGGACGCCACTGTGGATCGTTCGGTTTATGACCATGTGCGCGTTCGATTGTATTTAGAAAAAGACAAAAAAGCTACTTTACGGTTTGACCAAGAGGGTATCGAGGAATGGGAAAACCATAATTTTCCAATTGAAGGTACTGGAGACACGATATGGTATAACTTACCGATCAGCTCGAATACAGGTCTCCTGGATTTGTCTGTGCTAAAAGGAATCTCCATTATCCCTCAGGAGAACGAATATGACCAATCCTTTGAGTTTGTGATGTTGAATGTGTTATTCGAAACCGATGTCATGGATCGATATAGCACTAATTTTAAACTTTCTTCTTCTGGCGAATCGCTTTATTTGTCCAACTCCGCAGCCGAAAAGATTAATCAAGTACAAATACCCGTTTTAATAACAGATTATTCTTATGGCAGAAAAGAAGATGGAAATAGTGAATGGGTAGTCTTTAATAAACCCACACCTGATGCATCAAACGCTAATGGCACAATATCAAAAGGTATTTGTGATGCTACTATTGGCTTTAGTTTAACATCAGGTTTTTACAACGGTACTCAAAGCATTACTTTAACGGGTAGTAACACCATTCGATATACGTTGGATGGCAGCACACCAACGGAAAACTCAGCCTTATATACTGAAGCCATTCAACTCAATAAAAGTACGGTAATTAAAGCTGCCTGCTTTGATAATGGCAAAACACCCCAATCAATTTATACCAACACTTACTTTATTGATTATAACACGTCCCTCCCAGTTTGGTCAATTTCAACACACCCAGATAATTTTTTTAGCGAAGACAGCGGGCTCTATGTATTCGGTCCAGAGGAGAACTGGGAAGATGAAACACCCTACTTCGGAGCCAATTTTTGGCAGGACTGGGAACGACCAGTTCATGTAGAATTTTTCGAAGAAGATGGCAATAAAACATTGGATTTTAACTGTGGCATTAAAGTGTTTGGTAACTACAGTCGCGCTTCACCTAAAAAAAGCCTGGCTTTGCATTTCAGAGGTGAATATGATATGTCTAAATTAGAATACCCCATTTTTCCCAATTACCCAGGATTGTCAAGCTTTGACGACTTGTTATTAAGAGGTTCGGGGGGTGATGAAGCCTATTTGCACTTCCGTGATGGATTTCATGCTGCATTGGCTAAAGACTTAGACTTTGAAAAACAAAAATATCGACCTTCAGTATTGTTTATTAACGGTGAATATTGGGGGATTCACAACATCAGAGAAAAATCGAATGCAGACTCGTTTGAGGATAATTATAATATTGATAAAGAAAATATCGATATCATCACTGGTTATTTCTCAGAGCTACAAGGCCCAACCGCCACTTCCATTTATGATTTCTATACAAAGTTAGAAAATGATGAACTTACTTATTCTCAAATAAAAGAGATAATCGATGTCAACAGTTTTATTGATTACTTCGCTTATGAAGTATACATCGCAAATTATGATTGGGGATCTAACAACTCCAAATATTGGAGGCAAAGTTCACCTCGTGGAAAATGGCGCTGGTTTATGTATGACACTGACTTTTCAACTTCACTCTATGGTCATTTTGGTACACAACCCGACTATAATTCATTTGAAAAAGCCTTAGAATTCAATGAATTTGGTTGGCCAAGCAGTGAACAATCGACTTTACTTCCGAGAAAACTTTTTGAAATCCCTGAATTTAAGAAGGCGTTTGTCAACCGATATTGTGACTTGATGAACACCCTTTTTATCCCTGAAAATGTATTTAAAAGAATGCAAGAAAGCGTATTGGACAAAATTGAAGAAGAAGTTCCTGTTAATCGAACTAGATGGAATTTAAGTCAATCCGATTGGTTTATTTTTTTGGATGAGTACAAAGATTTTTGGAATCGAAGAACACCATATGCCAGAAAAAATATGCAAACTCAACTTAATTTAAGTGACAGTGTATTAATTACATTAGAAATAACACCAAAAGGTGCTGGTTATATCCGCTTGAATACCATTGAGATTGATGATGAAAATTGGAGTGGCATTTATTTTAAAGGTATTCCTGTTACCTTGGAAGCTTTTCCTAACCCTGGGTATACTTTTACAGGTTGGGAATCAACTACCACCAATCTTGTCAATAAACAAAATGCTTTACAAGCAGCAATTGATTTAGCTGATGACAATATTTTCACTGCAAATTTCACGGGAGAAGCAGTAAATCAACTCATTACCCTATCAGAAATTAATTACAACTCCCCTGTTAGCCATAATACGGGAGACTGGCTGGAGCTCCATAATTATGGTAATACCCCTATTGATATATCTGGGTGGGTTATTAAAGATGAAAAACTTTACAACGGTTTTGTTGTCCCTCAAAACACAATTATAGATACAAATGATTATGTGGTTTTCGCTGAAAATGTAACTCAATTCACGAGCATTCATTCATCACACAAACCTCTTGGACCCCTTAACTTTAACTTGAGTAATAGTGGTGAAACTATCTATGTCTATAATCAAAGAGGAAAATTACAACAATCCGTTCGTTATGACGACAAAGCACCATGGAATTCGTATGCTGATGGTGAAGGGGGTACATTAGATTTAAAAACAGCAGGTCAGGACATCACTAACCCTGATAATTGGGCTTCTGTATGTTTTGGTGGAAGTCCATTTAACAAATTTGACAAGAGTTGCCCGACTATCAAATCCATTGAAGATGATTTAGCCAATGATTTAAGCTACCCCATCTCCCCTAACCCTTCATCATCTCTAATTACTATTGACAAGTCCGTGATTTCTACGGCTATTCAACTTTCAATTATTTCCTCTGATGGAAGGAAAGTGAAGGGGTTTACTCCGTCATCAATACTTGATATTAGTTCGTTAGATAATGGTTTTTATATTCTTGTAGTAGAACACCAAAACCATGAGATGAAAAGCTATAAATTTATTAAATCAAATTAATTAAATTATTGTTTTTCATCATGTGATGTAGACTCACTATACAACTCATTTTCTTCGTCTTTCAGAGTCCTGCGATTTTTATTTTCTTCCATTTGTCTACCTGGAACATCTAAATCTTTTCCTGAAAAGTCTGCTGGTCTTTCTCGATTTTCAAGTAATTGATCAGCTCCGTTATCATGGTGAATATTCTCTCTTTTTTCACCTAAAGCTTTTAAATCTTCTTCCGTAACATCGGCATTGTAGTTTTCTTTTTTATTATTAGAATCATTCATGGTCATATAAATTTTAATTTAATTGATAATGTTATTATTCATATGACCACAAGAAGTACTCCAAGGCATCGTTTACTGACTAAAGTCACATAGCCCCCATTTTGTACAGGTTCGCTGAAAAAACTGTAGTACTCAATTCTCTAATTGTTTATATAGCTCTACATTACATCAAATAAGAACTCAAAATTAAAGTTGTGTTAAAAAATTGGAAGTTTGATGAGCTAAACGGTAACCCGCAATAGTTGCACGCGCTATTGCAACAGATAATGATTCTTCCTCATACCCCTGCGGAAATTGTGGAATCGGTGCTTTAGTATTGGTTACAATTATTAATTTCCCATTCCAATATGCGGTCTTCTTAGCAACTTTAAAACTCTCAATAGCCCAGGCTTCCGGATTCATTTCTTCAGTATAAGTGGCGTTATAAGGTCTATTTTTTCGACAAATAAATCCTTGCTGTAAAATTTTCCTGATATCATTGGATGAAGTACCTAAACGTTCATCCCAGAAATCCTGAAGATCAGTGGTATCACTCGCTGTTCTAAAATAAATCAGGTTTCCTCCCCGATCACCTTTTTTAAGCTTATCATCATTAAATAATGCACATGTATGTAATGGTTGATGAATATCAGCGGTCAAATGAATTAACCAGGAAAAGTATACCGCTTTAAGTTGATGAGAGATTTCATTACCATTCATACTTTTAATACAATGATCAATAGCCCAAACTATATTTTCACCATCCTTAGAATTTTGCACTTCAGGATTATCTTCATTTACTGGTTTATTGAAATATAACTTCTGCACGATGTAATGCCATTCCGGTCGGTTGTAGGTGTAGTTTAAATTACTTTTCAACTTAATTTCATCAGGCCAGGTGCTTGCTCGCATCATTAAATACTTACCCAATGGAAGCAAATCTTTGTACTTATGATATGCCCCTTTCCATTGGTTTTGAAATTCGGGGTGTTGCTCAAGCAGAGCAGTTACTTTAGCTTTCTGATCATCTTCAAGTCTATCCCAGGCAACAGCAGCAACAACCATGTGTGCCTGATCATTCCATGCAAAGGAGTTACAGGTAATTAGTGTTAGTAATATGACTTTCGATAATAATTTCATAGAAAAGGAAGGATTAAACACCAGTCTAAATTAGTTGATCAATTATCAAATCACAACGCTAGTGAAATTAAAAAAAGTTAAAACTGAATTGAGTACTCAATTGATAATGTACTTGCTAAAATGTATATTGATACTATCAACTATTAAAATAAATTTTAAACGCAATATTTTTTAAATGATCACTCCTCCAAAGCCAGCTAATGAAGAATTGAGAATTAAAAGTCTCGAGAGTTATAATATACTAGATTCATTACCAGAAAAAGAGTTCGATGACATTACCGCATTAGCTTCGGAAATATGTCAAACTGAAATTTCCGCTGTAAGTCTTATTGATAAAGATCGACAATGGTTTAAATCCATTCATGGACTTGAAGCGAAAGAAACACCTCGTGACATTGCTTATTGTGCTCACGCAATTAATGATCCCAAAAACATTTTAGAGGTTGAAGATGCCAGTAAAGACGAGCGATTTATTAATAACCCACTACTTACAGGAAAACCACATGTACGTTTTTATGCTGGTGTACCTTTAGTTAATGATGAAGGTTTTGCTTTGGGTACACTTTGCGTTATTGATAGTACCCCAAAAAAATTAACTGAAAATCAGGTAAAATCTCTTAAAGCATTATCGCAGCATGTGATCACTTTAATGGAGTTAAGAAAGCGAGAAAGGTATTTACTTTTTTTTGAAAATGCTATTCAAGAGAGTTCTGAAGGAATTGCCTGGGTAAATAAAGACGCGACACTCATCTATTTTAATCAACGATATTGTGAATTAACTGGTTATAATAAGGCCGATTTAGCAACAAAAAAAATCTATGAATTTGATGCTAATTTCACTGAAACCATGTGGAAAGCTCATTGGCAAGAAATGTTAGAAAAACATTCCATGAGTCTTGAAACCGAATTTAAAGGGGAAGATGGTAAAATAAGAACTGTAGAGTTACGTCTTAAACTCACAGAATATAACGGGGAAAAACTGATTAATGCTCTTGTGTTAGATGTATCCGTACGAAAAGAATCTCAAACTAAAATAACTGAAAATTCTTTTATACTTGAAAAAGTACAATCGATAGCCCAAATAGGTTATTGGGAATTAAATTTATTGAAAGACACTATCTATTGGTCGCAAGAAACCAGAAGAATTCATGAAGTCAATGATGATTACATACCAGGCCTGGAAACAGGTATTAATTTTTTTGATGAAAAATCTCGTCCTATCATAGCAGAAAAAGTAAAGCGTGCAATTGAAAATGGTGAAAGCTTTGATGTCCAATTGAGAATTAACTCAGCCAAAGGCAATTTAAAATGGGTAAGATCAGTTGGAAAGGCCCAGTTCCATGAAGGAAAAGCAATTAAGTTAGTGGGTGTTTTCCAAGATATATCAAAAGAAGTTGAGCTAAGGGAATCTCTGGAAGAAAAAAGAATACAGGCAGAAGAAGCCTCTAAAGCAAAAAACAGGTTTTTATCAGCTATGTCACACGAGATAAGAACACCGTTGAATGGTATAATTGGAGCTGCTTATTTACTCCAAAATAAAAAACCTAAACCAGAACAGTTAGAATACATTAGTATGCTTAACGATAGTAGTTTACATCTATTATCATTAGTTGACAACGTACTTGATTTTGGTAAAATTGAAGAAGGAAAAATTGAACTTGAAAACATAAATTTTGACTTAAAACAATTAGTAACAAACACCATACACCCCTGGAAAATTCAAACAGAAGATAAAGGCTTAAATTTCATGTTTGAATATAGTGATGAACTTTCTAAGTCATACATTGGTGATCCTACACGAATAAGGCAGATATTAACTAACCTGCTTTCTAACGCATTAAAATTCACAAAAACAGGTCATATAAAAATTAAGATTAATAAACACAGCAACAATAACAATACTGATAGTGAGGCGATTGAGTTTATTGTTGAAGATACAGGAATAGGAATTTCCGAAGAGCATATAAACACCGTATTTGAAGATTTCACTCAAGCAGACAGTAGTATTACACGAAAATTTGGTGGGTCAGGTCTTGGCTTAACCATTACACAAGAGTTGGTTAAACTGATGGGATCTGAAATACATTTAACAAGTGAACTAAAGAAGGGCTCAAAATTTTCTTTTATACTCACTCTCCCTCTCGGAAAAGATGAAGTTGGATTAAACGATTTTAATCAAGAAGATATCAATAATAGCTTTAACGACCGAATAATCTTATTAGTTGAAGACAATGAATTTAATAGGAGAATAGCTCAGGATTATTTAGAAACATGGGGTGCTCAGGTAATTACAGCTGTAGATGGTCTTAAAGCAATCAAAGCTGTAGAAAACAAATCATTTGATTTGATCTTAATGGATTTGCAAATGCCAAACCTGGATGGGTATAAAGCAACAAAATTAATTCGGGAACTTGACGGAGATTATTTCCAATCAGTACCAATTATTGCCTTAACAGCCTCAGCCCTAATAACGTCTAGAAACAGAGTCTTAGAAGCTGGAATGAATGACTTTTTAACGAAGCCTCTAAAACCAATTGATCTCTATGAAGGGATAAAAAAGTATTTGATCAATAAAAATCGTGAAACAAACTCACGTGATAACATATCCCTAGATTATTTTAAATCAATCGCTAAAAGCTCTGGGACTCCCTTAAAAACCTATATTGAAATTTTTGAAAAAGGTATTAAAAAAGATATCGAACAATTAAAAATTTCGCTGGAAGAAAACAATTCAAAAGAAATTAGCTTCTTAATTCATAAAAACAAATCTGCCATGAGAACACTTGGATTAGTTGATCTGGCAGATAAAGCAGATTTTTTTGAAAACAGTCTTAATAATGGAACCCCATTATCAGCAATTAAAGGAGAAATCATAAAATTTTGTAACGAAGATTTAATTAAAGCAGTTAAGTCACTGAATGATGCTTCACTTGATGATTAAAAATTTATGAATAAAATCACATGCATAACTTTGGAAGATGACCCATTTGTGTCTCTAATTTTAAAAAACCTGATTGAATCAGATGATCGCTTAGAGTTAGTGGACCAATGTGAGGACTCAGTAACAGCAACACTGGCCTTATCATGACAAAAACCTGCTCTTCTATTTCTAGACATCATGATCCCTGGGTTAAATGGGCTCGAAATACTTGAGGTTTTGGACACCAAACCTGTTGTTATCATTATTTCGGGTATGAAAAACATAAAAGAAAAAACTATAGAAGAAAATCCTTGTGTAGTTGATTTTTTAGCTAAACCAATTGATCTTGAAGATTTTAAAAGCGCGATAAACACGGCTATAGAATCAATCAATTCTTAATTTTTCCTGATTCTAAATTAGTAAACTATTCTCTAATAATCTTGCGGATAGATCTAACTGAGTTACTTTTACCATTTGATTTGTGAAAAATGAAAAGTAATTCCTCTCAGCAATTAATTCTATTTAACCTGGCAATGGTTTTAATGAGTACTTCCGGAACATTAGGAAGAGCTATTCAATTAACTCCAGTTTTATCCATCTGGCTTAGGTGTGTTTTAGCTGGTGTCGTGTTGTTTTCATTTTGTTTATATAACAAGTACTCATTCAAGGTTAACAACCGGAAGGATATAGTGAGTATAGCACTTGGCAGTTTATTTCTGACAATTCATTGGGTATTGTATTTTTACTGCCTACAGTTAACAAATGTAGCGGTTGGTATGTTAACACTTTTCTCCTACCCACTTTTCACAAGTATTTTTGAACCTATTTTTTTCAAGACTAAATGGTCAATAAGTCATTTGATATCCAGTATTGCGATATTAATGGGGTTATACATTCTACTCCCTTCTTTTGACATTGAAAACGACTTTGTTTTCGGAATGTTGATGGGTACTTTATCTTCGATAGCCTATACTGCTAGAAACTTACTTTTAAAAACCCAAATTGCTAAATACAACGGTTCAGTATTAATGACCTACCAATTAGTGTTTGTAGTTATTGTTTTATCACCGTTCATAGGTGAATTAACTCTGGATCTTATTCATGATAACGCATTCTCTTTGATTACTCTTGCGTTAGTTACCACCTGCATGGGACATACGTTATTTCTAATGAGCTTTAAGAATTTTAGTATAACTACTGCAAGTGTGATGAGTAGTTTACAGCCTATTTATGGAATCATTATCGCCTTTTTCTTTTTGCATGAGATTCCTGATAAAAACAGCCTACTAGGTGGAGGTTTAATTATTGCCGCAGTGGTGTACACTGGTTGGAGTTTTAACAGGGAATAGTTTTGAATTTCTATCGTTTTGGTAAAACGAAAGATTTGAATATCGTGCGAGCTATTAAAGGTATATGTCCAATTACAAAGAAAATGGATATCACCGTTCCCCAAATCATGATAAAGCTGAAACGATCTTCATAGTTTACAAACTCGATGTTTTTAACGATATAGAAGAAATAAAATAAAGTAATCAACGGCAAAGTTATCAGCCCTGAAAGCCCCATCACAATCATCAACTTGGAAACACTTTTTGCGATGTTAATCCGCACTACTGAATAAATAAGGAGCATAAATATAACACTCAAAAATAATAGTGGATAAAAATGATAGGGTTTAATACTTAACGCAGCCATCGGTACAAAGACAATAAAAGATACAATGGCTAGCGAGATAAGGCTTAACACCAATAATTTGAAATTTAATAACCGCATAGTAAGTAAAATTAATGCCAATACGGCACTTACCACATAAACACCACATAAGTAGGCATAACTAATCTCAAATTTAAATTGTACAAACTCTGTCCCATAGTCCCTTTCCATAAGGTACAAGAGCTTGGAAAATGCTTGAAAGGCTTCTATGTTGTCTGAAACATACTCATAAGTGAGTTCATCCAGACGCTCAATATGAAATCGTTGATGAAGTAAATACTCAAAACGTTTTAGCTCATAGAAGTCCGCTCTTCTAAATAGTTTCGCATTCCCTCTAACATTCGCACCAATATAATACTCTTTGAATTTGGTGTTTTGATCAACTAAATCAGTTACAAAAACATATTTAGGATAAGAAACACCTAACCTTAGATCTTTCACTTGATCAACTTCTTTTTTATCATAAAAATGAACCGTTTGTGTTTCGATGTGGTAAGTGGTATCAGAGAGAATATTTTGCCAGTAATACATTCCTCCATTATGAGGTGATGGCATATTATCATGGGTTAAATAGTTTGAAGTAAAAAAATTATTGAACTGATAATCAGAAGAATCAAATCGCGTTAATACTTCCTCTTGATTTAATTTAAAGTACTTCGCGGGAGAAAACATCTGTAGTTTACCTTCCTGATAATTATTTGAGTTGATAATGCTATCGTTAAAAAAAACTAACCATAAGTGGGTTCCTACATAACGGTGAGTAGTATCCCCCACTTGTGTGAGTCCATAATATGCATCAAATGAATAAAGTTTTTCTATTTCCGGTTTAATAAGTGTGTCGATATCGTGTTGACTGCTAAAGTGATCCAATCGACTAAAAATTCTATTTAAAAATTTCTCCTTGGCTTCTTCATAAAGCAAATAATCACCTTTTAATGATGAAATATCTGTATCACTTGGATAATATTCATCTAAATAAGTTGTAGCAATACTGTGAGAGGTATCAAACTTTTTTTCTGGCACTATACTGATACTATTGTTGTAAAATGTATTCAAACGGTATTGATAAATACTAAGAGGTGCAATAACCATGGCTAAAGTCAATGCACAAACCAACACATAACTAGCACCAGTTTTAAAGTAATATCCCCAACTCAGCTTAGCATAATCCCGGGCGAGTTCATATTTGTATTGAAAAAACAACCAGATAAGTAAAAACAAAATTGCTGGTACCGTTGAAAACCAGATAAACACCCACATCGGGGTATAAGAAAAAACATTAATTGGTTTAAATACACACAAAGCAATATTAAAACCAATGATAATACTTCCAAAAAACAATACATGAATCAACCGCTTCGACCATAAAAATGGATGTTTTTCAAGTAATTGCTGATCAAGCTTTTTAACAAAATCAGGTGTGACTAGTTGAATGATTTTATTCATGACTTAAAACAGTTTTCTGGTTGATTGACTTATGTTTCTAAAATATTTGACTTCAATACCTTCGTTAAAAAGCCTCGTCATGAACGCGGTGCTGGATGTAGTGATATCTACATGTACAATAATTGTATTCCCTTTATTTTCAATCGATTCATACCCTAATTTCCGCAGTGAGTCAATAAGCTGTTCTTGCGAACAAGTACTACTCATTTCAAATGAATTAGTAGAACGCTCACTGTCAAAGTCCTGAATTTTGCCATTGTATACTGTTTTGCCATTTCGCAAGAAAATTACTTGTTGAGAAATGCTTTCAACTTCATATAAATGTTGAGAAGTAATCATCACAGCAAATGGGTGTTCAGGGTCCTTACTTAATTGAGCTAAATCACGTAAAAAAATAGCCTGAGCGTTAATATCCAGATGTGCCAACGGTTCATCTAATAAAAGAAACTTAGGTTTCCACACAAGCATTCTGGCGAGTTCAAAACGCATTTGATACCCTCCAGACAATTCATTCCAGTCATAGTCGGCATATTTGCTTAACCCAAGTCGATGAATGATATAATCAACTGCCTTTCTATTTTCTTCTCCATAAATACCTTTTGCAGCAGCAGTAAATTTTAAATAATCTCGGACGTCTCCATTCCATTTGTGCAGACGTTGAGGGATATAGGCAATTTCGCTTTTAATCAAACTCCAGTCCTTAAAATTAAAAAGTGGGTAAGCAAGCTCTCCTGCTGTGGCTTGCTCATCCCCTGCTATCAACTTAATTAATGTGCTTTTACCGTTACCATTCTCTCCAACAATACCTGTAATCTCTCCCAGACGTAGTTGAATATCAATAGGAAAGAGTTCAAAACCACCTTTTTTATACCGTTTATTCAATTGTTTTCCCACAAATACACAATCGGAATCTAGCGGAAGGATAGCATTGGTTAACATAGACTTAATTCAATAGGAAAGTTTTCAAACGTTAGTTCAAAGTAATCATTGTCTCAACCATAAAAAAATATTTTTTCTGATTCACATCGAAACATACCCCCTATTTATTTGGCATCCAGCGATTCATTTATACCTTACACACATACAATACCCATAACTAAAGTCAAAACATATGTCAACATTTTCACTAGATAAAATACCCTCACAAGCTGGACGCATAGCAATAGTGACTGGAGCCAATAGTGGCTTGGGATATGAGACCACCTTAGGTTTTGCGCGGAAAGGGATCAAAGTAATTATGGCCTGTCGAAATCAAAACAAAGCCGAAGAAGCAAAAGCAAACATTTTACAGCTAGTACCTGAAGCAGCATTGGAAATCATGCTTCTGTATTTAAAAAACCTGGATTCTGTAAGAAATTTTGCAAAACAGTATATACAAACCTATAGTCAGCTCGATTTATTAATTAATAATGCCGGAATTATGATTCCCCCCTTTTCAAAAACAAAAGATGGTTTTGAAAGCCAAATGGGCGTGAATTACTTGAGTCACTTTTTACTCACTAACTTATTGTTTCCTTTATTAAACTCCACTAAAGGCTCACGAGTAGTAACATTAAGTAGTATTGCTCACAAGAAGGCTAAAATTAATTTTAACAACTTAAATTCGGAAAATCACTACTCCAAAATGGATGCCTATGGACAAAGTAAATTAGCGTGCCTGATGTTTACTTTTGAACTTGCCCGCAGAATTGATGAAAACAAGCGTTCGGTCATTGCCGTTTCCTCTCATCCTGGGGTTTCCAACACCAACTTAAGTCAATTTATACCTAATTGGATAATGACCTTGAGTTCTCCCCTCCTGCCGTTTTTTACTCATCAACCAGATAAAGCTGCCCAACCATCTTTAATGGCTGCGTTGGATAGTCATGTCTCCAATGGAGATTATTATGGGCCGACTGGCTTTAACGAAATGAAGGGTGATCCTGGAAAAGCTAAAGTAGCTCCTCAAGCCCACGACAAAGAGGTGGCTAAACGACTTTGGGAAGTTTCTGAAAAATTAACGGGGAGTAAATTTAACTTATAAATAAGTCAACCAAGTATACTTATTTCATGGTCATATGCTCCCGCATAAATGTCCTCCCACTGCCAACCATCATCTTGAACCAACCCGAGCAGCAACCTTCTTCTGTTCGATAGATTTTCGAGGTTATACACTACCTCGTTCATAGGAATAACAGGAATACCTTTTTCGTTAAGTTTCGCTAATAATAGTTGTGGGGGAGCTTCTTCCGCTGGGGTGATATACGCCACAGGAAGGGTTATCAAGTAACTAGAAATCGCTTTTCTAAGTGCCATCATGACATTATTAGATGGACGATTCTCCAAAGGTATTCGATGTAAAAGTGTGGTAAGTGTTTCGTCTAAATTAGTGATATTCAACACAAATGCTTCTTTTTTATTTGATGTATGAAAAAAATGTAGGACTGAATATACTTTATGATTTTGAGCATGATGAATTACCATTCTAGTTAAATTTTGAAAAGGGTGTTCCAGTTCTTTAAAGTCTTTACCATTCCAATAATTAATCAATATTTCATCCACAGAACATCCTAATGTAGTGATATAGACACTTAACTTTCTTTTTTCTATTTCCGCTGAAACTACAGGAATTAAATAGGTGATAGCTATAGATATTAAAACTAATCCTGTGAAAGAAAGGATAGCTGTGAGTACTTCCCAAAAATCTCCATTGGGTTCAATATCACCCAATCCAAGCGTTGAAAGTGTATAACCTGTAAAAAAAATTTTACTTACTACTGTGGTGGCTGTATTGGTTTCCACATTTTTTAATGAGTCAGTTTGACTGACAAACATCAAAGTTGCCGAAAACCATATTAACAACAACCAATTTGCTATAATCGAGACTAGGATAATAACACCACTCATCTCCAGCACTTTCTTATTACCCATATTCCTGTTTAACCGCAGCAACACTCTCCAAATGAACTTTGACAACCTCTTCGAAAAAAAACCAGCCCCTTGCACTGATAGCGATGTATTGATTAAATCAGTCGCTGTGATTAACAGAATCACCGCTCCAATCAGAAATATGTAAATGTTCATAGACATAAAATAGTAGCAATACTAAAGGTATAGGAGTAACGAAATTACTTATCTCAACCCATTATTGGGTGTTAAAAGATGAATTTATTCTTTAGAGCAAAACACAAATAAAAAAACACACTTGTGGGAAAACAAGTGTGTCAATCGGTAATTGAAAACAAACTAAATCAAGTAGTTAGTTGAAAGACACTTGAAAAGAAAGAAAGTAACTATATTGATTTTATTAATTTTTATGGTAGATGAAAAATAAGTTTGGCTCAACATCAATACTCATTTTTGTTTCATCGATTATAGTTAATTTCTCTTTTACTGGTTTTTTGACTTTTTCCCCTTTTTGATTCTCATGTATATTTTCATAAAGCAAAATAATCTCATTGTCATTCGATTCCCATGTGCCATCAATATCGGCATTGATAGAAAAGCCTTTAGGTTCGATATGTTTAATGCTAAATGTACCGTCTTGATTTATAGTCAATTGTTTATGAATAAGTTTCACTTTATTTAACATGTTATTTCCTAGTTTCACTTGAGAAATACTTAAGGTATCATACAATTCCCAATCTCCTACCATGTTCTGTGCTTTGAGGTGTAGTGTCGATGCACACATCACTATGATTACAAAAACCTTCATAATAATTTGCTTTAAAACAACTATAATAATAGCATTTGAATTATAAAAAATCAATTCATCGATACTCTTTTTGGTCGGTTAGGACGGATATCTAAGAACGTTGGAGCATCATCCAGTGTAAAAGAAAAACTAAACCGGTTATGTTCTAAATCAGAAACTTGGGGGTGGACAGCAAGTCTGATGTGAAATGTTCTTATTACTAAACTTTCATTTCTTAACCTAAACCCTAAACCATACCCGGTAAAGGGTTCACTTACATGCCTCCCCGCTATGTAGGCCACATCTGCGAAAACATAGGGGGCGAAGTTAAACCCAATGAAATTCCACGGTGTAAAAAAAACGTGATCGTAATTTAGTGTTATGCGCTGGTTTCCATCAGTATCCAGATACCTAAGTCCTCTAACTCCATAGTTATCCCCAATTATTGTACGGGTATTTTCAATGATTTTAGTAGCGGTATGATATCCTACTTTCAAAAAGGCTCTATATTGAAAATTACCTATATGATGTAGCGCACTAAAAGCAGAAGCATTTACTTTGAAAACTTTATCCTGTAGTTTTCCATCTTGTCTTCTGATCAACCCCGAGTTCATGTCCACAGTCAAATTAGCCTTATGTTTATTAACTACCGAAAATTTACCCTGTGCACCTACATAATTATAATCATAAAATTCTTTCCATACATGTCCACCATCAACCCCAAATTGATAGCCTACAGGAATATCTTCAGTAATTCCAAAGCGCAATATTTTTTGTCCTTTCACATATTTTCTTTTGGAAAAAATGACACTAGATATGGACGCAATTTCTTCATGATAAAGGACATTCTTAAATTTATCGACAGGTGGTCTTTCAAAAAAATTTTTCTCACTCAACGATGTCAACACAGTCAAATTAGTTCGATTTGTATGTCGTTTACCTAGTTTAAATGAGTGTCCATACCATACATAGTTATCACCTCTTCTATAAGAGATGAATTTCAAACTATCCGTTCCGCGATATAATGAATCACGTGAGTCAATATAACTAGTTTTTATACCTCCAGCATTAGAAATAGAGGGAGCTATAAATTGTTTATCAATTAATAAGGAGGAAAGTACTTTATCATAAGCATACCGATACATCAACTCGAAATTCACAAAGGAACCTCTAATGTTATTTTGTGATAAAAAACCTTCATAACCGTACTGTGGATCTCCAGTACCTTTTGTTACAAATGCGTTACTGAACGTAGTACCATAACCTAAAAAATTACGGTCAAATAAACGATAGTCATATTCATCTAAACTGTGCATATCAAGTCGAGCACCATAACTATATAAATCTTTTGTCACTACTGTCAAATCTAATTTACCATTTGCTTTTTTCTTCACATAAATTCGTGCATCCTCTATATAAGGTAACTGTCTTAAAATACGCTCATTGTCTGCAAGAGAATAGGCATGAGCTATATCGCCTGTTTCAAAAAACATGTTATTTCTTAACACCTTTTCTTTTGTGCCAACATGAGTTGAATTAGAAAAATCTGTAAACCAATTTTCTGAATTTTTAGTCGTATCAATTACAGAGCCCGACCAAACAGGGACTGATTTAAAGATGATGGTATCTATTTCATCACCCTCATACTTCATAAAATCCTCCGCATTTTGAGTTACATGTTTTTGTGTAGAATCATCCTCAGATGTTAAAATATCATAGAGTAATTTTGACCAACCGTTGGTATATGCTTTACATTTTAATTTATGATAAAATCGCTCGGTTTTTAATTCTTTGTCGCGTTCAATAATATAGTCCTCTCCTTTTGGTAGTTTAATGACTGTATCTTCTTTAACTCTGTATATGGTATCACAAGCAATAAGTACTCGACTGTGTTTGACTTTCACTAACTGATATTCTTTATCTTGTGAAAATACATTGCTCAAAACACCTAAAAAAAATAGTAATAAAAACTTATGGTAGTTTGTGAGCATATTAAAACAACATTTTATTTTTTAATTACACAAAAAATAAAATGGAACAAAAGTTATTTAGCTCCAAGAACACAGATTCCACAATATTTATCCGTGTCAATAAATTTAAATTTTATTTTGTGGACACCACTTTCTTTGCATACATATCCTAGTGGCCAAAATCTACGCGTAGTTTTATTATAATTAGTAGCTACTAACTTTCCGTTTTGATCATACAACTCTACTATTATATTTCTTTCTTCACCTCTATAGTTAGAAACATTCATCATATATAAAGTTCCTTTATTAAAAATAAACGAAGATGACATTTCGCCTGCAACGTCTACTTTATCCAAAACAAAAGTATGTTTGTGCTCAAAGTTTTTACTTAATCGAAGGATATTACTTTTCTCAAACTCTTTCGCAGCACATTGAGCATTCACTTTGAATGAGGAAAAAAATAAAGCAAATCCAATCACAATTATTTGAATTGTATATCTGGACATATCGTTAGTGTTTTTTAATATTTTTTTAGAATGATATAACATGAAAGTCAGTCCTTCTATTTAAACCATGATCTTTTTCACTACATGCTTCACAGCTTTGTAAACTCTCTAAGTCACCATTAGAAATGGCTTTGATTCTATTTTCAGTAATTCCGTTCTTCGATAGATAGGAGATAACTTCTTGATTTCTTTTATCAGTTAACTTTTTATTAAAAGCACTTGAACCGCGTGAGTCAGCATGGGATGAAACAACCATTTTGATGGTTGGATAACGGTTTAAAAAAGTAATTAAATCATCTAGTTCTTTTTTACCCTTTTCACTTAATTCACTGGAGTTATATTCATAATAAAGACTTCTGAATACCGAAGTGTCTTTAACAATCCAGCCTTCGTTGTTTAGTAATTCACTCACTGTCTTTAAATCATACACGCCAGAATCACTCTTAGCTACTAACTTTCTATTGACTACACCATCAGTGTAATAATAAGAGGTTCCTTTTTGTTTTATTTCAAATATTTTGTTGCTATGTACATCTTGTAATAGAACCTGCTTAAAAATGCTGTTTGCAGAAAAAGCTAACAAATTAACTTCCTGTAACACCTCTTTTTTAATAGGTATTGCTCTGGTATTGACTCCGTAAGTTTGATTTTCAACCAATTCGAAATTGAAAAATCCTTCCATGTCTTGTTTGACAATTTCTCTATTGTTTTTCAGGTCTTTAATTGAAATCTTTGCATAAGTTAAGGTGTCTCTTTGATCTTTAACAACTCCGTCAAACTTAATGTTTGATACAGTGCTATCCCCATCGGCAGTTTTTGCTACAAATTGATAGTTAACATTAGGTTCTAAATCAAAGTCAAAATAACCTACCTCATCCGTTTCAAAGAGCAATTGACGTGTTTTAGCATCATACACTTTTACTTTTCCAATTGAAACAAGTTGACTTCCATCTTGTGCAAACCCCACAAAATGCAATTGGTTTGCTGTATTATAATCATTTTCTAGGTCAGGTGGTGTTGTCTTTAAAAGATAGGCCTGCCCCTCTTTTGCAGGAAACCCAAAATATCCTGTATAATTTTCAAACTCATAGTGTTCCCCTTCTATATTTTGCACATGTAATATTGGGGGAATAAATTCTCCATCTGGTACTTTCATGTACCCCTCCATCCATATATCAATCTTTTTAACTACCTGAACTTGTGGCATAATTGAATAGTTAACGCCATTTTTCATAGGAAAATGGAAATAACCATTCTTATCACTTTGAAAAAGAGTGATTTTTGATTTAGTGTCGACAATCTCCATTTCAGTAATCACTATTGGATCTTTTGTACCTTTGATAAAACCTTCAAACTCTATATCAGAAATATCAATGTCTTGATTGATGTCTGTGCTTGCCTGAAAATTATATGACTTCTCTTTTTCAAGCACAAAATAGGTAAACAACTGATCTTCTGATCTTTTATAGATGGTATCTCCTGTTTGCGAATCAGTGATAATTAAATGTACAATGTGGTTAGTATCTATTTTATTTTTTATAATTCCTTCAAAAGCGATTTCATAATAATTGGAATTAATTTCATAACCTTCTTTATCTAACGCTTTCAATGCAAAACTATACTCTTTATCATCTTGTAAGGCTACTTTGAAAAAACCGTTTTCATCACTTATTCCTAAATTACGGTTGGTGAGTTTGTCATAAATAAGCACATTACCCAAATTTGATTCAGAAGATTTTGCACCTGCTTTAGTAAAGCCCTCCATATAAACCGTCTTCGTCTTTTTAGTGGAAATTTTATAAATGTCGTCTTTGCCAAACCCACCTTTTCTTGATGAACTTATGAACCCATAACTACCATCTTTTGACAATGTTATTCCAAAATCATCACTTGGACTATTCACTGGTTCTCCTAAATTAAAAACTTGACCAGAATCAATTCCAGATAAAGACATTTTGTAAAGGTCTAAACCACCTAAGCCAGCATGACCATCAGAAGCAAAGTACAAAATAGTGTCATTGTGAAAATAAGGAAACATTTCATTACCTAATGTATTTAACATACCCTCTATTCGAGTAGGTTTAGACCAATCATCGCCCATCTTTTTTGACCTATATAAATCTTTATTTCCATTCACATCTGAAACAAACACTAAATATTGTCCATCATTGGATATGGCTGGGTGTCCTTCTGCCACTCCATTTTTCATTAAATTAAGCGGAATTGGCTTACTCCATTCCCCTGCAGCGTTTCTGTTGGATTGATATAATCGAAGTAGATTTTTATTTACTCCTGTTTGATTAGATCGTGTGAAAATAAACGTATTACCTATCATGACGCCAGGCCCGTCATGAAATTTATGTTTCTCTCCATTCCATAAAGATATGATTGACTTAGATAAACTGTCTGCTGAATATTTAACTAAAAACAATTCAGAATATGCCCTCCCCATTGCATCTACAGCATTCGCATTTCTATCTGACACTATAATTACCCCCTCGTCTGTGATTAAAGGACTATATTCAGAATATTGCGTATTAAAAGTTACTGGTTTAATCGCATAATTTTCACTATGAGATTGATAATAAGCTCTGTTATTTAAAAAATTCAACTGCTTATCGGTGTAATCATTCCCACCTGTTTCTCGATCATAATACGCTAACCAAACTTTTGCTTGTTCATATTTCCCATTATGAGTTAATAATTGAGCATAATTCAAATAATATTCATAGGGCAAATGTGAAACAGAATCAATAACTCTACTATAAGCTTTTTCTGACGCTGTGTACTGATGTGATTTTCGATAAGCTTCAGCAATCTTGAGCTTTATAAATTTGTTATTTGGCAAAAGCTTTTCTGCCTTTCTATATTGTTTAATTGAGTTATCATAGTCATTTTTTTTAAAAAAACGATCCCCTTTTTTTATATATGCAGAAGACCCTCCCGAAATATCATCTTGGGATTTTGCTTGGTAACAAGTTACAAGCAATACAATTATTAATATGTTTCTAACTAATGTCTTCACTAAAAATACCGAGGCGAATATACTTTATCTTTTTCGTTTTCCTGAGGAACAAGCCTAAAACCTAACATGATTTCGTGTGATCCTGAATTGTATTGACTAAAATCGGATAATCCAAAATCGTAAGAATATCCTAAGCGCAAGCGTTCACTGAGGTTCAACTCGAATAAGAAATCTAAGGATTCTGTTGTTCGATAGGAAAAACCAAACCATATCACATCGTAGATTAACATGTTCAAGTTAACATCTACTTGAACAGGCATATCTTTCGTGTACCGAACTTGCACGTTGGGCTTTAATTTAAAAGATTGTCCTAATGGAATTACATAACCAGCATTAAAATAATAATGTCTGTTTAAAGTTGATTTACTTGCATTAGTTTTATTCGTTAGAATCCGAGGTAATGATAGACCAACATAAAATTTAGCGTTGTAATAAAATAATCCTGCTCCGAAATTAGGAAGAAAGGAAGAACTGTTTTGTCCATTATTAAAAGCTACATCTCCTTCATCACGTAAATTCAAACTACTATTATTTGTGGTATAATGCATTGCACCAGCACTAAGTCCCATAGCGAGCGTAGTTTTCTTAAAAATAACCCGATGTGAGTAGGCACCACTAAATGAAATTTTCTTGGTGTATAGGTCTTCATCATATAGTATACCACCGCCTACACCTGTTTTTTGGTTTCCTAATAATGTATGCGCATTGGCTATGTAAGTTTTAGGACTAGTTATACCTTCTCTAGCTCCTACCCATTGGTATCTGGATTGAATTGTCGTGGCTAAATAATCTTGACTTCCCGCGTAGGCAGGGTTATAAACAAATGGATTAAACATGTATTGAGTCAACAAAGGGTCTTGCTGAGCCCAAATTGAACCAAGAGAAAAGGATATAAATAATATAGTAATGAGTCTCTTCACGTCTATCGTTGCAATATTATCGTTCCGGTTATGGGTTCTAATTCTATATTATCAGATTTTATCGCAAAATAATAAACCCCTTCAGGAACTCCTTCTCCATCCCATAAGCCATTTTCACCAATAGATAGAGATAAATGTTCATAAACTACACTCCCCCATCTATTAAAAATCTGCAGGGTACTGCCTTCATATTCTTCTATGTTATCAATAGTCCATACATCGTTTATTCCATCTCCATTCGGAGAAAAACCATCATAAGTAACTATATCTTCTTTCTGTTGAAATTGAATAATCACCTTGTCTGTTTTACACATACAAGAATAATCACATAACCGATAGTTAATTGTATCAGCCGTAGGCAGTTCCTCATTCAATCCGTAGTTATATTTAATAGTGTGTTGAGCGGTAACCAGACTTGTACCAAATAATGAAGGTTCAACGATTGTTAAAGTTGTAAAATCAACTCCATCCATATCAGTAACATTTTCTAGCACATCAATTTCATAACTTAGAGAATTATTATCGGGGATTGTGAAATAAATTGTATTAGTTTTTGGTGGAGCATTTTTAATGATATCTACAACTATTGTAGCTGTATCGCAGTTGTTTAGCGTGTCACACAGTCGGTATTTAATATCAAATTGTTGCTGAAAAATTGTATCTGGATAATAATCAGCAGTCAACTCACCTGTTAGGCTTAAATTCCATAAAAATCGTTTAGGAAAAGGCAATAGTGATAAAGTAGAATAATCAGCTAAACCTTTTAAAGAATCATTCGAAAGGATATTTATTTGTCCTGTTACACAACCCTCTTTAAAAGTGAAATAGTCATCATTTAAAACCATTTTACTCGTAGATACGGAGGAGGTATCAGTGACTTTTATTTCTAAGAAACCCGTGTTACACACACAATTTGAATCACAGACTTCATAGCTTAACTTATCGGTCCCAACAAAAAAACTAGTATTTGAATAAACAAGTTGGATAATCCCCCCTATCGATTTCAGTGCAACCCCATTTTTTAAATTTGATGTGATTTTTAGGCTGGAGAAATCTAAACCAATCCTATTATCAAAATCATTTTTAAGCACATTAACAAGAGTATCGGTGCCTTGTCGGATAGTGATTTTATCATTCCCAACTACTGGTGCCGTATTAAAAACCACATCGATAACAATAAATGATGAATCACATAGTCCTTGTGTATCACAAACCTTATATTGAAGCGAATCTAAACCAAAAAAATCAGGCTTAGTTGAGTAGTCAAAAAACAACTGACCTTTTGCATCTTTTGAAGGTGATATACCAGATATTGACTCTCCAATTTGAAAACTTGAAAAATCTAGACTGTCGTTTTCATCTGGTTCAATTACATCTTTTAAAACCTCCAAAAACAGCGTATTATTACAATTTCCTTGAATGGTCTTTTCCGTTACACGTACAGTTATTGGGGCATCATTTTGTGCTGAAATAAATATGTAAAGAGTATCTTCAGCACAATTTAAAGTAAAATCACATACTCGATAAATAATTGTATCGACTCCGTTATAATTTGTATTCGGAAGATAGCTTATCCGCTCTATATCTGAATTATAAGTCGCTACACCATGAAGACCATTTTTAACTATTTCCAATGACTGGCGGTTCATATTGTCATCTTCATCTGTATCATTAGCTAGTACATCGATAGTTTTCACCTCATCTTCTAAAAGCATTAAAGTATCTGTTTTTGTAATAGGAAAGCTTCCTGAGTTAACAAACACAAACACATACCCTGTATCACAAAGCCCTGTACTATCGCATATTGAGTATGTAATGGTATCTTTACCTTTAAATGAAGGAATAAGGCTATAGTCAATTTTAATTTCACCTATTTCTTCATTATTAACTGATATAATGGCATTACTCACAGATTTAAGTACACTAATTGAGCTTTTCTTTATATCACCATCAGGATCGATATCATTAGTAGCGATATCAACAACAACTACGCTAGCTTGAGCTGTACCTATTGAATCTGATTGTACCATGGGTGGATCTTCTTTTGACAATACTGTTACCTGGACTATTGCACTATCACAGAATGGCTCTCGACTTGTTAAATCACAGACTTTATAAGCAAAAATATCGCTTCCGTTGAAATTTTTATGTGGTGTATATGAGATACGATTATCTAGTAACTGAGCTAAACCATTCATCGAATAAGGAGCTATCAAGACCATGCTACTGGAATCAAGATTATCATCAACATCGTTTAGCAATACGTTAAAAACCGATGACTCGTCTTCATTGATCAAAAAAGTGTCATTAACAACATTAGGGAGTACAAAATCAGCTTTAAGTACCAAATTTGAAAATTCCGAAGTATTTCCGTTTTCACTAGCTAGTACTGAGAAAGATCTTTGGGTAGAATTAAAAGCAAATGTTTCTTTAATCTTTGCACCATCCACAACTTCCAGTGATTTTGAACCTAAAAATATTTCTCCTGAAAACTTGGAGGTATCACGTGTGTCATTTGAATAGAAATCGAACCGTATGGTGCCATTTAAACCGATATGTGTAAGATAAAATGTAACACTATCATCTAAAATATAAACACTGTCTAATAGTGGTCTGTTTTGAAATCCATTAGGCCCATCATCTAAATCTCCTGGATCTCTAATATCGTTTAGATCGTCACCTAAGTCTATTCCTAAATCGGTATTACCGTAAATTGAATTATAGTTCAGGTCATTGCTTTGACTATTGCCAACAACTACCACGCCATCGGTTATTGATTTTGTAATGATATTTTTTCCAGATTCAGTGCCATCACCTATTAAATTAAAAGAAGAATTATTAATAAAAATACCCACATCATTATTTTCAAATAGGTTAGAAAAGACACCAACATTAAACGTGTTATCCATCAAAACTGCAGCAGCAATAAAACCTTTAAATTTTAAATGTAAAACAGTACTCAATTCAGCTCCAGCTATAAAAATCAAACCATGAGGTCGAACTCGCTGACCGTCTAACGAGATTAAGTGTAGACTTGAGTCAATTCCTCGAAAAGCATTTTGAGACAAACCATCAACAAAAACTTTATCGGTAATAGTAGGTAGGAGTTTGTCAAGCAGTATGATTTGTTCTCCATCTTGAGGAATATTAAAAAGAATAGTATCTTCTCCAGGTCGTGTATTCGCTAATTCGATTGCATTGTTTAAACTTCCTAAGCCAGATGAATTAGCATTTATTACTGTATACTTATCTGAAAAGGCCATAAATGCCAAGAAAAAAAATAAAAAAGAAAACAAACACTTTTTTGTAATCCGCATTTTCAGGTTGATATTGTCAACAAAGTTTGATTAAATATACTTAATTAACAAGTTTGAAAAAACATTCATCACTTGGCTATGAAATTCATTAACCTTCACTGTCACCGATTGACACAATCTGAAACAGAATTACGGATATATAACAGGTATACAAATGAAAATAAACCTCATGGTTTTTACAGTTGTGGCATTCACCCTTGGAAAATTGAAAATTGGGAAGCACAATTTGAAACGTTACAAGAGTTAGTAAAAGATGAAAATTGTATTGCCATTGGGGAATGTGGTGTTGACCGAGTGATTGAAACTTCCATTGAATTGCAACAAACCATTTTTGAACAACAAATTATTTTAGCTGAAAAAGTTAAAAAACCCTTGATAATTCACTGTGTTAAAGCGTTTGACATCCTTTTATATTTAAATAAAAAACATCAAATATCTGTTCCTGTCATCTCACATGGATACAAAAGTAAACCCGAACAACTTCAACAACTTACTCAGGCAGGAATCAAAGTTTCCATTGGAAAAGCAATACTTAATGATAACTCACCTTTAGAAGAATGTCTGAATCAACTATCTTTGCGCGATTTCTTTTTAGAGACAGACAATTCACCTGACATAAGTATTGAACAGATTTATGAAAAAGTAAGTGAATTAACAAAATATACTGTTGATGAATTGAAAACTGCGTTGTATCAAAACTTTATTGAAACCTTTCCACATGCACGACTTTAACTGGCTTTCACGCACAGAGCTATTAACTGGTAGAGAAAAATTAGAATTATTAGCATCAAAACACGTACTTATTGTAGGACTTGGAGGTGTGGGCTCGTATGCTGCGGAAGCAATTTGTCGAGCTGGAATAGGGAACATGACCATTGTAGATGGTGATGCCGTGGACCCTACCAACAAAAATCGGCAATTGGTAGCCCTCGACTCTACGCAAGGTAAACTTAAAGCTGATATTATGGCTGATCGAATCAAGGATATCAATCCTGAAGTCAACTTAACTGTTCATAAATCTTTTTTAGAGCCTGATAAGATGAAAGCTTTATTGGATAATAATTCGTTTGATTATGTAATGGACTGCATTGACAGTGTGACTCCAAAAATCACGTTAATTTCTCAAGCGTATGAATCGGGAATAAAACTCGCGAGTTCTATGGGTGCAGGAGGAAAAATGGATCCTACAATGGTGCAAACAGCTGACTTTTCGGAGACCTACAATTGTAAACTCGCACGTTATCTTCGTAAACGATTGCATCGAATGAATATTTACAACGGGTTTAAAGTCGTGTTTTCACCGGAGTCTATTTCTAAAGATTTTTTAATTCATACAGATGGAAGTAACTTTAAACGATCAGCCTATGGTACAATAAGTTATATGCCTGCCGTTTTTGGATTAACATTGGCTTCTATTGTAATTCGTGATTTGCTGGAGTGGAAAACCATTGATAAAAACAGATAATAGTCTTAAATACATTATGCTGCTATGCCATTTATAACTCGTGAAGACTTCAGGGATGTGTATATAAAAACCCTCCAACGAGGTATAAAATTTTTACTTTCAAAATTCACTTTAAAAGCAGAAGAAAGAACAAAAAGCGCATTTAACGAAGTTAATATTGAAAACTCCAATTGGTGGAGTATACCTAAAGTAATTGAAAGATGGAATAAACTTATCACGGGTGATAAAACTAAAAAATACGAATATTACCTTAGCGAAGTGCTGCTTCAAAATCAAACTACCCTCCTTTCAATAGGCTCTGGTGTTTGTAGTCATGAGCTTTTATTGGCAGAACTCAATCCTCACCTTCACATCACTTGTGTTGATATCTCCAATGAACTATTAAACCAAGCTGCAAATACAGCCAAAGAAAAGAACATTTCTAACATTACTTTTCTTGCAGAAAACATTTACGACTATTCCTTCCAAAGCAATTACTATGATACGGTGTTTTTCCATGCTTCACTCCACCATTTTAAAGACATGGAACAATTTATCCCAAACATCATCAAACAAGTTTTAAAACCTAATGGATTTCTCATCATCAATGAATATGTTGGGCCAAATCGAATGCTTTATACTAATGATCAAATCCTCGCTATTAATTCTGCTTTAAAGTTAATACCTAAAAAGTATAGATCTATTTATAAAACAAATTTAACAAAGTCCCATTATTATGGTTCTGGACTATTGCGAATGATTATAGCTGACCCATCAGAATGTGTGGATTCTGAAAAAATATTACCTGCTATTAAACAGCATTTTAAAACCATAGAGGAAAAGCCCTATGGTGGGAATATCCTGATGAGTGTTTTAAAAGATATTTCACATCATTTCATTATTCTAGATGATGAAAAGAAACAACTATTAGACAAATTGTTCAACTATGAAGACGTCTATTTAACAAAACATTCGAGTGATTTTGTGTTTGGCATCTATCAAAAATACTAGTACTTGTGAAAATTGACCTTAAATATAGTTCTATTGAAAAAGAACAACTCGTTAAAACTAGTTATGACAATTGTACCTTTCACAATTGTGATTTTTCTGAGCTTAACCTCTCCGATTATGTATTTATTGAATGTGAATTCAGCAATTGCAATTTAAGCTCATCTAAGCTACTCAACACGGCTTTTCGAGACGTAACTTTTAACAATTGTAAATTGCTTGGTCTTCACTTTGAAGACTGCAATGAGTTTTTATTTCAACTATCATTTAACGATTCAATTGTTGATTTTTCATCCTTTCACAAGAGAAAAATGAAAAAAGCACAATTCATCAATACAAGTTTTAAAGAAGCTGATTTTTCAGAGGCCGACTTATCCGAAGCTTCCTTCCATAACTGTGATTTGTATGGTGCAACATTTGAAAAAACAATCCTCGAAAAGGCTGATTTTAGAACTGCTATTAATTATTCCATTGACCCGGAGTCGAATAGGCTTACTAAGGCCAAGTTTTCCTTGCAGGGCGTTGCTGGTTTACTTGATAAGTATCACATCAAAATTGAGCGATAGACTAAATACCCTCAACCTTGTTCACTAACAAATCGGCATACTTCATATGCCAACTAATTGTCGGGTGCCAATCCTCTCCATATACCTCCTGATGATGGGGAAACTCTAAAAAATGAAATTTGTCCCTATTCGATCTGCTATTGGCTTCACTAACCACGTTATGCACATAACTTCCTATTTTTGACAAATTATTTCGACCAGCGGGCCAGCTATCACTCATCATCCCTCCTACTACACATATAAACTGTGCTTTTGGAAATGTCTTTTCTAACTCAGATAAAAAATTGAGGTAGGTGGATACGTATGCTGAAGAATCAACCATCTGAACAGGTGTACGAGTTTCTCCAAAAAAATCATTCGTACCTAATTTCACCACTATCACATCGGGAATATATTTCGTCATCTCCCATTTCTGACCATTCGGTTTATCCGGGAAAATTAAAGGAAATATATCTGGTAAAGTTCCCGTTTTTGTCAAATCGAAATTGCGATACAGGCCTTTACCTGAATAGGCAATACATTGGTACTGATAGTTTAACTTTCTTGACGCTAATGCACCATAGGCCATGTAATTGTTTTCATTTTTAGCATGAAACCCTACTTCCGGATTGTTTTCAGCAGTTATTTCAACACCATTACCATAACCACAAGAAAAAGAGTCTCCAATAACCAATAATTTTTTGACTGGTTTCTCAACGTTTATTATTTCTTTTAAATCCGTAAACTCGAATCCGTACAAACGGGTAATTCCAACAAATGACTCGGTACGCTTGAATAGTTGAATGGTGTGAAAAACTGACTCATCCAAATCATCAATCAACAAATAGCTTTCTTTCTCTTCGGTAATCGCTAGGGTCTTAACCACCTCGCCATCCACTATCACATTAAAATAATTCTGTCTACCACCATCCAGGTCTTTTAAAACCGCAGAAACAGACTTTGCTTTTACTTTTATGGTAACACTTACTCCTGGATAGGCAAAATCCAAACTTTGCTTTTCAACTTCAGCAGACCGACCTTGTATAAAAACTGATGAATCAGTTGCATTTAAAAAATTAGAGTCATTCAAGGCACAAGACATTAAAACTCCTAATAGGACTAAGGAGATAACTATCAATGTTTTTTTCATTAGTTCATGTTTTGATTAAAATACGCTGACACACTTTGACAAAAATATCGTAATGCTTGATTGATGTTCTTTTTTCCAAAATCTACTACCACATATTCCTCTTCAGAATGCGTTTTATTGATATAATAATAAATGTATAAATCTTTAAATGCAGGCACACTGGTATCTGATTCCTCTAACAATGTTTCCAATAAATCGGGATTTTCTAAGTAATAATAGGCCATTTTTCGGGTCAACTGACTAAAGCTTTCCAAGACAAACACTTGCTTTTTTATTTGTTGTAATTTATTAAGTGAAATAGTTTTATAGGAAAATGGATATTCTGCAGCAAAAATCTTCTCAACCATTGCGTTAGCTTTTTCTATTTTCTTGTTGCGTTTAACTACACGATCATAATCCCGCTTCTCAATAACTGTTCGAGGTGTCTTTTTTGTTAACGGATAATAATCAAAAAGAGGGACATATAAAGTGTCCGTTTTTAAGCTTTCAGGATAATCAAAATAAGTTTGTGCCTGAATTTGATGGAAAAAAGTACTAAGAAGAAGAAATAATATAACTTTGCGTATCATATATATTTGATGAAATTAATGACCAATTTACGAATTCCAATAGACTCAAAGACAAAAGCACTTATTTTTGATATAGATGGCACACTGTTAGACACTATGCCCATACATTATAAAGCCACCCAAATAGCTTGTGCTAACTATGGCTTTGAATTTCCCTTGGATTTTTTTTATGCTACCGCAGGAACTCCAACTCTCGAAGTATTCGAAATGCTTGGAGCGAAACTCAATATCGATGCCAACTTTAAACAAGCCGCTCTCGACAAAGAAGAAATCTATAAATCACTTGCTGCTGAAATAAAACCTTTAGGAATTGTAGAAGAGATCGTTAAATACTACTATGGCAAATTGCCTATGGTTTGTGGTACCGGGGGCACCCGTGAAATAGCAGAACTCAATTTACAGTCGAGTGGCATGAAACACTATTTCGAAACAGTAATTACCTGTGATGATGTCACTCACCCCAAACCACACCCTGAAACTTTTCTTAAGGGGGCTGAATATTTAGGAGTTGACCCTCAATATTGTCAAGTATTCGAAGATGCTGACCTCGGTTTACAAGCTGCACAATCAGCAGGGATGATTCCAACAGACATTCGACTTTATCTATAAAATACTAGAACTACCAAAGCTTTGAGAAATAAAACAACAATTAAAAAAAAGGGTAAAATCACATTTCTTCGATTTTTAATCTATTGCTTGTTGGGAGCAATTATTGTTGGTGCCATCTTTATTTTTGGATTTTATTATGCCGTAGCTTCAGGCTTATTTGGAAAGGTTCCTTCGAATGAAGAATTGAAGGAGGTGAAAAACTTTCAAGGTTCTGATATATATTCTGCTGATAACCAGCTAATGGGTCGATATTTTGTGGAGAATAGAAGCAATGTATCGTTTGAAGAACTTGCTCCATGTATTTCTCAAGCGTTAGTTGCTACAGAAGATGTACGGTTTTACCAACATCAAGGCATCGATCAACGAAGTTTAATGCGCGTACTTTTCAAAACCATTATTTTAGGTCAAAACACGGGAGGTGGCAGCACAATTAGTCAACAGTTAGCAAAAAACTTATTTGGAAGAGAAAGCCATGGTTTTTTGACTATGCCCATAGCTAAGATTAAAGAAGGCATTATAGCTAACCAACTCAATGAGCTATATACTAAGGAAGAAATTTTAACGCTTTACCTGAACACAGTATCACTTGGTGAGGACACCTATGGAATAGAAACTGCTAGCGAACGTTTTTTTAATGTTACCCCAGAACATATCAAAGTTGAAGAAGCCGCAGTTTTAATCGGAATGCTTAAAGCACCTACCACGTACAACCCCCGTTTAAACCCGAATAATGCCTTAAGAAGAAGAAACACCGTATTGTCTCAAATGCACAAGTACAATTACTTAACCCAAGCAGTTTATGACAGCTTAAAAGCACTTCCTATCGTGTTGAATTATACTCGAAAAGACAAAAATGAGGGCTTAGCAGGATATTTCCGTGAACATGCAAAACAAGAGGCGGAAGCTTTACTTTTAGAGTATAAAAAAGAAAATGGAAAGCCTTATGATTTATATACAGATGGCTTAAAAATATACACTACTATTGACTCCCGCTTGCAAATTGCAGCTGAAAAAGCTTTAACCAACCATGTTGCAGCATTAACTAAACAAATTAGAAAAGAGCTTTGGACAGATTTAACCCGCGGAAGTAAGAAAAATATTACATTAAATGCCTTAAAAAAGTCGCCCCGTTATCAAACACTAAAACAAACTACTTCCTCTGAAAACGAACTCCTAAAAGCATTACGAACACCAATTAAAACGACCTTGTTCACATTCAAAGGTGAAGTAGACACGACCATTTCCCCACTCGATTCGGTTGCTTACAACCTATCATTTCTACAATCTGCTTACATGGCGGTTAATCCGCAACAAGGCAATCTGTTGGCATGGGTTGGTGGAATTAATTATAAGTTTTTCCCTTATGACCATGTACTATCCTCCCGACAATTAGGGTCTGTTTTTAAACCATTAATTTATGCCAAAGCTTTAGAAAGAGGTCGTGATATCTGTGATAAAATTAATAATGAGCAAATTAAATACACCCAATTTGACGACTGGTCTCCTAAAAACTCTGACGGTGAATATGGTGGTAAATATTCTTTAATAGGTGCCTTAACTAACTCCATTAATACGGTTAGTGTACAACTACTTATGGAATCAGGAATAAAAAATCAATTGGACTTCTGTAAGCGTCTCGGGATAGAGGATTCCTTACCGGCAGTGCCCTCTATGGCACTGGGGACAGCTAACGTCTCATTAAATAAAATCATAGAAGTATACACGGTGTTTGCCAATCAAGGAAAAAAACAACCCATTTATTTCATTGAGAAAATAACTACTGCAGACGATGTGATCATTTATCAGCACAAACAACCGGATGCAGAACAATTAATAGATACCCTTGTCGCTCAAAACATCACAAGAATGTTACAAAGTGTTACGGATAGTGGAACAGCCTCTCGTCTCCGCTATAAATATAAATTCAAAAATGACATTGCAGGAAAAACCGGAACTACTCAAAATCAAACGGATGGCTGGTTTATAGGCTACACTCCTACTTTTCTTGCTGGCGTATGGACGGGTGCAGACAACCCACAAATTCACTTTTCTTCTATAAGAGATGGTCAGGGTGCAAATATGGCACTCCCAATTTGGGCAGAAGCTTTTAAATCGTTTACCCGAGTTGATTCCATCAGAAGATATTATGCTCCTCCCTTCAATTATGATATTGAGGTCGATTGTGATTTATTCTACCCCGAAAAGACCGATTTCTTTCATCAATTATTTAAGCGAAAAACTCCCCGTGAAAATGAGTCAGATGGACTGGAAGGAAAAAAGAGAAGGAAGAAGTTTCGATTATTTGGAAGAAACTAACCTTTTTTCGTGTTAATAAGTCAGTTTTTTGTTTTTCGATAACTCTCTTATTTTTGCGCCCCTAACCAAAAAAACAAAAAATGATCAATAAATTTTTCTTATCAATAGCCTTCACAACGCTATTTGTAAGTACCTCTATGGCTCAGAGCGAACCCTCGGCTACCTTAGATACAGGAAACACCGCCTGGATGCTTATTTCTACCGCTCTGGTGATGTTAATGACCCCGGCAGGGTTAGCTTTATTTTACGGTGGTTTAACCCAAAACAAAAGTGTGTTAAATACGATTGGGATGAGCTATGTAGCCTTCTGCACAGGTACAGTCACTTGGGTAGTTATTGGTTATTCATTAGCTTTTTCTGAGGGAGCAACACAATTTATAGGAGGTTTAAGCCATTTTATGTTACACGAAATTAAAGTCACTGACCTGGTTGAGTTTGCAGGAATTCCAAAACTGCTGGATGTGGCTTTTCAAGGCACCTTTGCTGCTATTGCCATCGCGATTGTCAGTGGATCTGTTATTGAGCGAGTACGATTTTCAACTTGGGTTGTATTTTCTATACTGTGGATAATAGCTGTCTATGCTCCAGTCTGCCACTGGGTGTGGGGAAGCAGTGATGGTTTTTTACATGGTGATTTAGATTTTGCAGGAGGCACTGTAATCCATGTTAATGCAGGAGTAGCTGGTTTAGTGTTATCGCTTATTCTGGGTAGACGCTTGAACCTTCAGGAAGAACGCAAACCCTCTTCTATCAAATTAATGATTCTAGGATCTGCTTTATTATGGTTTGGCTGGACGGGATTCAATGGCGGTAGTGCATATGGTGCAAACTTCCTTGCTGCAAATGCTGTTTTGGTCACATATGTGGCTGCATGTATTGGCGGACTGGTATGGTTAATTATAGAGTGGTTTATCATCAAAAAACCTACGCTAATCGGTATTGCCTCTGGAGCTGTTTCTGGACTGGTAGGTATTACTCCTGCTGCAGGTTTTGTTGACGTGCAAGGCGCACTTATTATTGGTATAATTTCCAGCTTAGTGGGTTATCTTGGCGTAGTGAAATTAAAAGAATACTTCGGTCATGATGATACATTAGATGCTTTTGGAATGCATGGTTTAGTTGGAATTGCAGGAGCAATATTAACCGGTTTATTAGCTAACCCTGAAGTAGATGGTGAATCTGCAGGGTTATTTTATGGCAACCCCATGCAATTAGTCTTACAAATGAAATCGGTCGTAGTAACCATACTATATTCTGGAGTAGCTACTTATCTTGTATTTAAAATTAGCGCCTTTCTAACCGGAGGCAATGGCCGTATTAACCGTGCTATTGAGTTAGAAGGTATGGATATTGGATTTCACGGGGAACACCACATCGTCATTGAAACCCACAACATTCATGACATGAAAGTGAGAAAATAAAAAAAAAGCCCCGATTGATAAAAATCGGGGCTTTTTTTATGAAATTATCAAGAATTAAAATTCATCAATAATGTCTTCGATATGTCCCATTTTATCTGCTGTATAAGCTCCAGATGTCATGTAGACTACGACTCCATCTTTATCCAACACATAAAAATAAGGCTCATCTTTATTAGAAAAATTAAGTACATCCTTATAATCATTTAATTTGCCCTTGAATATTAAGATATGGTCTTTTAATTCCTCATCTGCACCTTCCTGCATTTGTTTGGTTGCAGCACCAGCGGCAGCTGCTTTCACCCCTGTGAACATTGGTACAAAATATAAATTCACATCATAAGGTTCATCCGCTAACAGCGAGTTTTTAGGAGCAACAGCAATGAACTTCGAATAAATTGGTTTGTACCAACTCTGTAAAGCTTCTTCTGATTTTTTTGAATAGGCTAAACCAAGTAAAGTATATTTTCCGGTGTTTTTTAATGGTAACACTACTTCCTTATCATCTAAGTCTTTACAACTCATCTCGGGAAAAGGCTTTCCTTTTTGTGCTTGAACAAAAAAAGCACTGCATACTATTAATGCTGAAGTAACTATATTTCTCATATTTTCTTTAAAATTTAATTGATAATATAAACAAATCTTACTGATTCAAAAAGACAATTTCATGATTCAGACAATCGTTAGTATATTTGTAATAAATATCATACCAATATGACTAAACTACTATTATCTTCTCTTGTACTAATTTCTTTTATCGGCTTTTCTCAACCTGATATTAACTGGTTAACCATTGAAGAAGCTGAAGCACAAAACAAGATAACACCTAAACCCTTTTTAATTGACATTTACACAGACTGGTGTGGATGGTGTAAAAAACTGGATGCCACAACCTATAAAGACCCTCAAGTTGTTGGCTTCGTTAACGAAAATTTTTATGCGGTAAAATTTAATGCTGAAACGCAGGATACCATTGAATTTCAAGGTGAAACTTATGTTAACAAAAGTTCGGCAAACCGGTCAACTCACCAACTCGCTTATAAGTTTATGCCCGATAGAAGATCATATCCTACTACTTATTTCATGGATGAAACAATGAAAATCAACCTCATTGTACCAGGTTACCTTGACTCCAAAGACATGGCACCTTTTTTAGTTTTTTACAACGAAAAAGTCTACGAATCATCCAACATCAATGACTTTAGAACAAACTTTAAAACTACTTTTGAATCAGAAACAACTGAAAACGTTAACTGGCTTACCATGCAAGAGGCATTGGAAAAAAACAAGACGGAAAAGAAGAAAATTTTAGTGTTTTTAAATGATGAGGCCACTATCTCAGGGAAAGTTATGAAAGCAACTAGCTTAGAAGACTCGGCTGTTGCGGCTTACATCAACAAAAACTACTTGGCTGTAAACTTCAATACGCGTTCTCGAGATGAAATAACCATCAATGATCAAAAGTTAATCAATGACCCGGCCGATGGTCCTTATCATCAACTGGTTATTGCTGGCATGAATGGCAATCCAGTAAAATTCCCATCGTGTCTGTTTTTTGATGAGAACAACTTACTGATCACCCCAGTACCACAATATATGGATCCGAATTTCACTATTCCTGTAATTACTTATTTTAAGGAAGATAAATATAAGGATACAGAATTTGCTGCCTATTTAAATGAATACCGTGCTAATCAGGCTAAATAATTCACTCCATCTAATTCTAGACTTTCTGTGTTAACTGGTTGAAGTATTTAAATGACCACACTCCTTTATTATCTCCTTCTTCCCCTAATTTATGGTATATCTTTACTTCCATTTAGAATATTATATCATCTATCCGATTTTTTGAACTTGATACTTTTTAAATGTATTGGGTACCGAAAGAAAATCATTGATCAAAACTTAAAAAATTCTTTTCCAGAAAAAACTGAAGATGAAATCCAACAAATAAAAAATCAGTTTCATGAATTTTTCTGTGACCTGATTGTTGAAACAATAAAATCATTAACTATATCCCCTACTACTTTATTAAAACGCGTTGCCTTTGAGGACAATGGTTTATTTGAACACTACTATAAACAAAAGCAAAGTGTAGTAGTTGTTATGGGTCATTTAGGTAATTGGGAGCTTGGTGGTGCTCGGTTTAGTCAAAACCAGTATCATCAACTCTACATCATTTATCACCCTATGTCTATTAAACTCTTTGATCAGTTAGTTTACAAAATGCGAACCCGCTTGGGCAATAAGCTGTATGCCATGAAGGATACCTTTAGAGGGATGCTAAAAAACAAAAATGAACTTACAGCAACTGCCTTTATAGCGGATCAAACTCCACCGCCAAAAAATGCGTACTGGACTACATTCTTACATCAAGACACCCCAATATTTGGTGGTACTGCAAAAATTTCTAAAAAATTTAATTATCCAATCATCTATATATCGATCACAAGACCTCAGCGAGGGTATTATGCGATTAAAAGCGAATTGCTTATTGAAAACCCTGATTATCTGAGCGAAAACGAAATTTCAGAACTTCACACGCGAAGATTAGAAAAAGATATTCGTCAATATCCTTCTATTTGGTTTTGGGTACATCGGAGATGGAAGCATAAAAAATCAATTACTTAATGTATATTTACAAGAATGTTGGAAGGAAAAGATTTATTATTAGCAACACGGAAGTACGCTAAAGAAGATAGAAAAAAGAGCTGGTTTTTATTTCTAAGCACTTTTTCTTTAATGATAGCTGCTTATGCAGGTGCCGTTGTATCTCCTTTTTTAATTCCTCAGATTATATTAAGCATCCTTGCCGGACTTATTTCTGTGCGCTTATTTATCATCTACCATGATTATTTGCACAACTCAATATTGCAAGATTCAATTTTTGCTAAAATTTTATTCATGTTTTATGGCCTCTTCATGTTAACGCCCACTTCTATCTGGAAACGTTCCCATGATTATCATCATGCCAACAATGCTAAGCTTTATACCACTAGCATTGGATCATTTCCTTTAGTTACAAAAAAAGAATTTTTAGCTGCTAGTAAAAGTGAGCGTTCTAAATACCTTTTTGTAAGAAATCCTTTTACAATAGCATTTGGTTATTTCTTTGCATTTCTCTGGGGTATGTGTATCAGAACCTTACTTGTAAATCCAAAAAAGCATCTTGACACGTTCTTTGCTATACTTTTCCATTATGGAATAGGTTTTACTATTTATTATTTCTTTGGCTTTCAAAGCTTTTTCTTCGGGTTCTTCTTTCCTACTTTCTTCAACTGTGCCTTGGGTGCTTATTTGTTTTATGCACAACACAATTTCCCTGGCGCGATCTACAAAAATAAAGAAGGATGGGATTATACCCATGCAGCATTATATTCGTCCAGTTTTATGAAAATGAGTGGCGTAATGCACTGGTTTACAGGAAATATTGGTTATCACCATATTCATCACTTAAACCATAAAATACCTTTTTACAACTTACCAAAAGCATTTAACGAGATGGTAGAATTACAACAACCTGTAATCACATCGCTATCTCCATTAGACATCTATCAGTGTCTTAAATTAAAAGTTTGGGATCCTGAAAATGGTAAAATGATTGGTTTGAAAGAAGTTTATGCCTAATCAGAATAGATTAGGCTCAAATTCTTCTTTATCAATTGAATATAATAATTTATACTCAACTATTTTTTTATATTTATAACCAATGAAAATTGATCCTTTTCACCAAAAAGTCATAAAAAGCAATTGTTCATATCTTCGACAATACCTATTTAATTATATTTCTAAACAATAATATTATCCCCTCATGAAAAAGAACTTAATTTTCCCATTAGTGACCACCTTATTGCTGATCGTATGTTTTGCATTTAACAATTCCTTGGTATCGTATAAAGTCAACCCAGGACTATCCACTTTGAAATGGAAAGGGTCGAAAGTAATTGGCAGTAGTCACACCGGAAACATAAAGCTTAAAAGTGGTACACTGCTTATGGAGTCTGACAAATTGAAAGGTGGAAATTTCACTATTGACATGACCAGTATCACAAACTCGGATATTGAGGATAAAAAAAACAGACAAAAATTAGTTAATCACTTAGAATCTGATGACTTTTTTAGTGTAAAACAATACCCTGAAGCAACATTTAAAATCACTTCTTTTGTTGATAAAGGTGATGGTAATTATACAATAAATGGCGACTTAACTATAAAAGATAAGACAGAGCCAATTAGCTTTCCTGCGATAGTTATGCATAAAGATTCGCAGGTGGTAGCCTCAGCTAAAATAACATTTGACCGTTCAAAGTTTGATGTACGTTATGGATCAGGTAGCTTTTTTGATAACCTGGGCGACAAAGCTATTTCTGATGAAATTGAAATGGATGTTGCGTTAATTGCTAAAAAATAAATAAACAGTAAAAAAAACGGCTGTTTGAATTAACACAAACAGCCGTGTTTCATTTATAATTATTTTGACTTTGCAAATGCCTGATCTAAATCGGCTTTTAAATCATCAATGTGTTCAATTCCTATACACAACCTCAGCAAATCGGGTGTAATACCTGCTTTTGATTGTTGGTCTACTGTCATCTGACCGTGAGTAGTTGAAGCGGGGTGACAAGCTAGCGATTTTGCATCACCGATGTTCACTAATCGTTTAAACAAACCAAGTGCATCGTAGAATTTAACTGCAGCATCATATCCTCCTTTAATTCCGAAAGTTAATAATGAAGAAGGTTTACCATCACAGTACTTTTTAGCCAAATCGTAATATTCACTGCTCGATAAACCACCATACCCTACCCATTCCACTTGTGGGTGTTTCTCTAAATACTTCGCTACCGCCAATGCATTATCACAATGGCGTTCCATCCGAAGACTTAAGGTCTCTAGGCCCTGCATCAATTGAAAGGCTGACATCGCTGGCAAGGCTGCTCCGGTGTTTCTCAACCCAATAGTTCACATATAAGCGATGTAGGCGGCAGGACCAAAAGTTTCATTGAACACCAAACCATGATAACTCGGTTCTGGCTCATTAAATTGCGGGAATCGATCCACATGTTTGTTCCAAGGAAATTTACCACTGTCCACAACCACACCTCCCAGGGTGGTACCATGTCCGCCAACGTATTTTGTTAATGAATGCACAACGATGTCTGCACCATACGCAATGGGATTGATGAGTATAGGCGTAGCTACGGTATTATCAACTATTACAGGTACCCCATTCTGGTGTGCTACTGCTGAGATACCTTCGATATCTGTAATGTTTCCTGCGGGATTGCCTATTGACTCACAAAATACTGCTTTCGTTTTATCATCAATTAACTTAGCAATGTCTGCAGGTTCTGAAGAGGCTGCAAAACGCACTTGGATACCCAATTTTGGTAAAGCATGAGCAAATAAGGTATAAGTTCCACCATACAGTTGGGGCGAAGCAATGATATTGTCTCCCGCTACGGCTAAGTTTAAAATAGCATAGTTGACTGCAGCACTACCCGAGCTAACACATAACGCTGCCACTCCACCTTCCAATGCCGCCATTCTTTTTTCTAGGACATCCACTGTAGGATTCATAATTCTACTGTATATGTTACCTGGAACGGCTAAATTAAATAAGTCTGCACCGTGTTGAGCGTCATCAAACTCATATGCTACGGTCTGATAGATTGGTACCGCTATGGACTTTGTTGTTGGCTCCGTTTCGTATCCTGCATGGATACTTAATGTTTCTTTTTTCATATTGATTCTGAACTATTTGATATCAACTCAATTAACACCTAACTCTTCTTATAGTTGAGGCGAACTAATTAAATCACTTCTTTACCCATTAGGTTACCATAACGATGATAGCTGTAAGAAATACTTTGTTCCGTCAGGTAATTTAACAATTCAAAGCGACCACTGGCTTTTGGGGCATATCCATATAAGTGAATGGTTTGGTCATGTGCTTTTTTCAAGACAGATTCGTCAATGCGTGTTTTATTGAGCGCTCGAATTACGATCTTATTGCTGAAGTAGTTAGTTAGTTCGTCCCATGACTTCAGTTTTTCTTTTGGCGCATCGGGGAACCCTTCCAGTACTTCTGGATTATCCGTATGCAAAATAGTCATTGGTATTGCTAAGGTTTTACAAGCAAGCTGAACCAACCACAAGTCATTTTCGGTGACTTCGCTGTCAACAGTTACCACCACTTGATCTGGCTTTAAATACCTACTCGTGTTATACTCTCCTCGAACGTGCGAATAATCTATCTCTCTTGAAAAATGTTCATCATACCATTTTTTAAAGTTCTTTTCAGCATAGGCTAACTCCGATCCTGAATCAACTTGAACGGCAGATTTAAGAAACTGTGTCACATAATTCAACCCTCCTGCTTTCATACCAAAGCCAAAACACGAGGCTTTCATTCCTCCAAACGGTTGACGTTGTACAATTGCCCCTGTAGTTGATCGGTTGATGTACAAGTTACCAGCCATAATGGTGTTTTTCCATTTGGTGATTTCATCTTCATCCAACGATTCTAATCCTGATGTTAAACCGTAATCCAGGTCATTAACTAATTTCATGGCCTGATTTAAGTTCTTGGCTTTCATAACACTTAAAACAGGACCAAACAACTCATTAGAGTATTCAAAATCCTCTGTTGTAATTCCCCACTTTATACCCGGAGTCATGAACTGACCATCAACAGTCGGTTTTACTAACCATTGGCTATCGGGTGTTTCTTTAAGCGATTTTTGTATTTTTTCGTTAGGAGCCATAGCTAAAGGTCCAATCACTGAATCCAATTCATACGGTGAACCAACTTTTCTACTTTCTAAACCATCTTTTAAGAGTTTCTTAAAGTGGGCATCGTTAAACACATCCTCCTCTAAAATTAATAAGGAAGTAGCGGAACACTTTTGCCCTGCATTGCCAAAGGCAGAGTGCAAGACGTGTTTGATTACCTGATCATAATCAGAAAGCGAACTAACTATGGTTGCATTTTTACCACCCGTTTCGGCAAATAAATTTAAGTGGGGGTTTCTCTTTAAAAGGAACTTCGCTGTATCGGTTCCACCCGTTAAAATCACAGCACTAAAGGTATCTCCTTCCGCCAAAAATTCATCCAGAACCGATTCGTCAGTAGGTAAAAATGCTAAGGCGCTTTTTGGAATTCCTGCACGCCATAAACATTGGCACATGACATAAGAACACGCTGCAGCATTCATTGAAGGTTTCAAAATGACAGTATTACCTGTTACTAACGAAGCTAACACCCCACCTGCTGAAATTGCCACTGGGAAATTCCAAGGTGAAAGTACTAAATTCATCCCTCTACTCTCGTAGGTTTGATTACTTTCATCCAACAACTTCTCCATCGAATAGGCATAAAAATTAGCAAAATCTACTGCCTCAGAAATCTCAGGATCAAGCTCACGTATTAATTTACCTACTTCTTCCATGCCCACCCCGATAAGGTCTCCACGTTGCTTTTGAAGTTCTAAAGCCGCATTTCGAATGATTGTAACTCGTTCACGTGGAGTAAGATCCAACCACGTTGACTCTTTTGCATCTTCAATTACTTTTCTGTAATCGTCCGCGTCCGCTAATTCATATTCCCATGCGGTTTTACCTTGCCAATTTTCTAATCTAATTTTTTTACGCTCTTTCTGGTCAACACTTCCCACAATTGGCACATAGCTTTCACCATTGATTGTAGGTGTACCTTGCCATTTTTTGATAACGGATTTAATCCACTCCTGATTTTGAGGTAAAATCCAATCGGTATCGGGTGTGTTTTCAAATGTTCGATCTGCTTGAATAGTTTCAACCTCGTTCGCTCTGTCTTGCTGTCTTCGAGGTTTGTCAAGGACGTCTCCAATACCGTAATATGACTCTAAAAATGAGCTTTGAAGACTTTCCCATTTACGACTGTCGGTCGGTAACTGGAATCCTTCTTTCAGATAATTTCCATCCTGCGTACCTTCATCTAATCGTCTAACTAAATAAGCAATAGCACTCATGTACTGTTTTTTGTCGACTACGGGGGTGTACAACAAGACACTCCCGCCAAGGTCTTGTACCTCTTTCACCAAGTTCCCTGCCATGCCTTCTAACATCTCAATGTCCACAGCATCCTCTATATTTTGCTCTTTAGCTAATGTTAGAGCAAAGGCGATATCGAAAACATTGTGCGAAGCAACACCCACATGAATACTTTTACATGAATAGCTTGTTAGCAAACGCAAGAGCATTTTTTTATAGTTGGAGTCAGTATCAATCTTGCGGTCATAGGTCACCAGGGACCAACCTTGGGTGGAGGCTTCTGTTTTTTCCATTTCCATGTTGGCCCCTTTCACTACTCTAATTTTTATAGGTGCACCACCATCTTCTACCCGCTTAGCTGCCCATTCCTGGATTTTAATTAACCAATCATATGAATCGGGTAAATAGGCTTGTAACACAATTCCTGCATACAGGTTTTTATATTTATCCAAAGAAAGCGTCTCAATGAAAGCATCCACCGTTAGCGAGAGGTCGCGGTACTCTTCCATGTCCAAATTCACAAACTTCCACTCCCCTGTTTTTTCGTGAATAGTTATTAATTCATCGTATAATATGGACAACCTATTAATGAGTTCGTTCAGTGTCTCTTGATGAGCCAATGGTTCTATTTGAGAATAAATAGTTGAAATTTTAACCGACACATAGTTTACCGACTTACTGCGCAATAAATCGATGTATTGTTGAATCCGTAATTCTGCTTCCTCTTTCCCTAATAATGCTTCTCCAATTAAGTTAATGTTGGAGGCTACGTTTTGTGATTTTCTTTTTTTGATATGCTTGTGAAAAAGGTCGCTATCCTTTTCAAACACAATGTTTTCTGATACGTCTCTTATTTGACTACGCATTAGTGGAATACTGACCTGTGGTACTAAATAACCCACCATCCGATAGACACGAACTAAGGCAAATTCTGTATCGGTAAAAAGCACGCGAAACTTCACTTTCGATTCAAACATCCGTTTGACAAAATCTGCTACTTTTGAAAGATTAGATGATCTAAAGGTGACATCCATCAAATGAATTAAAAAGGTTTTTGCTTTCGGGTAATTTAAAAGGGGTTTTAATCGTTTTGAAAAAGTAGTTGCATCACTTTTCTTTAAACTGCTCTCCTGAAGTCGCTTTGCTAGCGTTAACGTTTTTTCTATTGTCTCATTTCTCTCCATGCTTTATATTACGAAAAAATAATGCCCTAGACACGGCTAAAATGTGATAATATTCCACAAAACCCTATTATCGACTACAAATGAAGGAGTTATACCGTACTCTAAAAAAATAGTCTTTTAGATATGTATTCTATTTGCATTATACTTCAACAAAAAAATCACGATAATGCTCAACAATTCTATAATACGAGGATTTTATTCCACACATTTTGAATGAGTTAACAAAAAACAAACTATGTATAAAGGTGTCTTAACAAAAATGCGAACCGAGTTTATCTCACCTATTCACTATTACCTTGAATTAGGTGAAGATGAACTCCTCGTGAACGAATTATTAGGACTCAATATCCGCATAAATCTCGTAGGGTATCAGTGCCTGCATTGTGGTATGCACAAACCCATCTATCGCCAAGGGCATTGTTACGATTGTTTCTACAGCCAACCCCAAACCGCTGATTGGATTATGCGGCCGGAGCTTTCAACTGCCCATCTTGATATTGAGGATCGAGATATTGCCTTTGAAAGACAGGTGCAACTTGCCCCCCACATTGTGTATTTGGCGTTGTCGAGTAATGTGAAAGTAGGTGTTACACGAAAAACACAAGTACCTACCCGATGGATAGATCAGGGTGCCGTTGCTGCTTTAGAAATTATCGAAGCCCCCAATCGTTATTTAGCGGGAATCGCAGAAGTAGCTTTAAAAAAGTTGATAGCGGACAAAACCAATTGGCGCAAGATGTTAAAAAACGAATTGGATAGCGACAACCTGTTAGAACTGCGTGACACACTCTTAGAACATCTACCCGAAGAAGCACGACCTTATTTTTTAACGTCTAACACGAAGAAGTGGCAAATTGATTTTCCGGTGCACCGTTACCCACAAAAAATCAAATCCCTGAATTTGGCTAAAACCCCGGTTTTTGAAGGAACTTTAGCTGGGCTTAAAGCACAATATTTTATTTTTGAAGACGACACCGTATTTAATGTGAGAGGAAATGAAGGGGCAATAATTGAACTGACTTTGCTGTAGAGAAGACCAAAACCAAATTAAAACAGCAGAACCCTAGCCTCTGATATATTTTTCTTACCTTTCAGAGGTTAAACCCTAACATAAAATCAATTATAATATGCAAAAAATAAACATTCTAGTCATCGGTGCAGTAGTTATCATTATTACCCTCTTTTTGGTAGGTAACAGCCTGACTTTTCAAATCGAACCAGGTGAGGCAGGTGTTGCATACAAACCCTTGGCAGGTGGTATCGACAGAGACAATGTGTACACCAAACAAGGGCTTCATTTTAAAATGCCCTGGAACAAAATCATCAAATACAATGTCAAACAACAGGATTTAAAAGAAACCATTACAGCACTTTCTTCTAATGGTTTAACTATCTCTTTAGAGTTGACATTGTGGTATCGTCTAATTCCTAATGAAATTGGTTACTTACATGAAGAAAAAGGTAAAATGTATGAAACAGAATATATAGTACCTGCCATCCGTGCGTCTGGTAGAACAGCCATTGGGAAATACATTCCGGAAGAACTTTACTCTACGAAAAAAGATGCTGTCATTGAATTGATTCGTTCTGAAACCAAGAAGATTCTTGAAAAGCGCCATATCATTTTAGAAGAAGTACTGATTAGAGACATCAAATTACCAGCTGGTCTTTCTCAGTCGATTGAACAAAAACTGCAAGCAGAACAAGCTACACAGCGAGCAAGAGAGGAAGCTGAGCGTTTAATAATCCAAGCTCGAGCAGATTCTACTGCTAAAATGATTGGTGCAACCACTGCTGCCGCTGCCAACCGCGCCATCAATGCCAGTTTGAACGACAACTTGATAAAATGGAAAGGTATTGAAGCAACGATGAAATTAGCTGAATCTCCCAATGCTAAAGTGGTGGTAATTGGAAACTCTAAAAATGGCTTACCGCTTATTTTAGGAGATAAATAAAACCGTTTTCATTCATTTGAATCAAATCAATTACCATAACAAACGATTTAAGTCTGTTTCGAATACGCCCAATGGTGAAGTTTCGGAGCAGACTTTTTTTACTTATTACCAGGATGGAAATAAACTTTCCGGAGTATATGCTGGAGGTGATATTGTGAGCGGTAAACTGGTAGGTTCGATTCAACCCAATGGCAAATTGCATTTTTCATACAAACACCAAAACACTGCAGGGGAAACCAAGGAAGGGAAATGCATCTCCACTCCCACTCGATTAGCTGATGGAAGGATGCAACTACATGAAAAATGGCAATGGACGACTGGTGACCGTTCCAGTGGTGAATCGGTGGTTGAGGAGGTTATTTGATTTTTTAATAACATAAGCCTTAATTATTTAAACTTTCATCAACAACCTAGTGATAATCATTAGATAGATTGTAAATTTCACAACATACTTGTTTTCAAGACACTGATTGTATTATCTTTGCATCAATAATAATAAACAGATGATACAAGTAAATATTTATCACATACCAACTGATTCAGGAGAATTCCTGAGAATAAAGGGTATTTACTGTTTACAACCGAATTAGAATAAATCTACTTTCAATAAGAAAAGGTTCGGGTGTTCACATTCGAACCTTTTTTGTTGGGTTAAAAACAATACGACTATGCAAAATTTCAATTATCACAAAACGGAAATTGGCCAATTTATTGACCATAGGTCGGATTTTATGAGTTTCAGTTAACCTTTCTCTTTGAAAAGTTAAACTTCTTATAAGCCCGACCAATTAGGTTGGGCTTTTTTATTAGCCCACAAATTAAAATAATGAGATGAGCAGCAATGCTAACGGGTGGGTGAAATAGTGACTCTCGCATGTTGCGGAGATCAGGGAATGTCTCATAAAAAATTAAAAAACAAGAAAATGTACACTGATACAGATATATATTACGATGAAGAACGAATTCTTCAAGCAAAAGACCTGATAAGTGATTGGGAGAATGTAAAAGCAAAACGAGTATTGGAAGAAATACTTCAAGACGACCCTTTATGTGAAACTGCCCACTACTTATTGGGTTGGATTTATGATCATCGTTATGATGAGGCAAAAGAAGCTTTACATTATTATCATAACGCGATTAAAATCAATCCGCATTATTATGAAGCCTTAGCTGATTTCACTAAGCTTTTGAATGAAGAAGGAAAGCCAAAGTTAGTGCTTAAGTATGGTGAAAAAGCTGTTGCCAGATGTTCAAAATTTCAAAACTATATTCATTTTGAAATGATTTTGGCTTATGAAAAACTGAAGCAATTTGAAAAAGCTATTTCAGAAATAATAGTACTCAAATTCAAAACTACTGATGATAGTTTATTGGAAGAACTAGATAAAGTAGAAACACGAGTTATTTCTAAATTGGAATTAAAAAACCAAGAGAGCATACCAAAAATCAACGATTGGAATATTCAATTTGTGAATACTACATAAAAAAAGGGTGCGGTACAAAATACAAAAACTTAAAAAGCACTTACTTTAAATATGATAAAAACCTCAATTCATAGCGAATTGAGGTTTTTAATTATCCATTCTTTTTATTCCTTTTCCACGGTGCATTTTTCTGATAATCACCTGCCATAATAGACCCATAGGGTAGCACTTCATCAACTACTTCACCTAAACCAAATTCTTTCATTTGATTTCTTACAGAAGTTGCATCTTTATAGGCAGACGGTAATTCAGTGATATCAATTTCGTTTGAGAAAAACCGAATGTCTAATCCAGCCGTTTCTTCTTGGAAAACTGTTTCAATGGTTTTACCCTCTTTTGATCTTCGGTGTTGAGTTCTGCTAATATTACGACCAGCTCCATGGGGTGCAAATCCTAAGTTAGAGGGAGTAGCTTTTCCACCAACAATTAATACCGACTCTGCCATATTCAATGGAATTAAACGAGGACCTGTAACATCAGGCATAAATGAAGCACTCAACGGAGTAGCACCTTTTGCATGGTAAAATAGATCTCCATCCTTGAAAACGAAATTATGTTCGTTCCAATACCTATCTTCCACACTAATACCTACCACCTCAGCCGTTGCATTATGAATACATTCGTGGTTTAATTTAGTCCACTTTCTAATTAGCTGTAGTGCTTCCCAGTAGGTTTTACCTTCTTCAGTGTCAAATGGAATCCATGCATTATGTTTTAGCGTTTCATTTGATAAGCGTTGCCTAAACCGTTCCGCTATCTTCATACCTTTTGTATACAACTTTGCTCCCACCCCTCTTGAGCCATGGTGTGTAACCATCATTGTATTTCCTGTTTTCTTCGATTTACCCACAAATAGAAAATGATTTCCATCACCTTGAGTGCCTAAGTGTGCTCGCGCGACTTGTATCATGTTTTGATCGTTTAGTAATCTGTTTGCTTCAAACTCTGCTAACAATTCAGCGGGAAAACGAAATTGATTTTCTCGACTCCTACCACCAGGGCCAAAATGTGTAATCCTGTGAGCAGCATCCAAGACTACTTTGGGATCTACACGACCAAAATCCGACAACATGACTGAACAACAAATGTCTGCCGAGTGCATTCCAGGGTGAATAGCATTTTTAGTCACCACCACGCCCCCTACTGGGATAACACCCAAGGTACCTGTTGGACAAGCATCTGGCATAATTGAACCTGTTACAACTGTGGGCGTCTTCATTAACTCCTTCATCGTCTCAATTACCTGAGAGACGTTACCTTCTTCCAATTCATTTTCGGCTTTAATATTCACGAAAAAAGGAGCTCCATCCTCATTTAAAGGAAGTTGAGCAGGTGCTCTAAACTGTTTCAAGTAATTTGCACGCTCCTCTCCTTCTAATTGATGTTCGTTGATATGTTCAATAGCTGTTTTAAACCATTTTCTGGGTTCAAAACCTAATTCAATTAATGTATTTCCAGTTATTATAAATTTTTCCATTTTACTGTATATTTTTTTTCACTACTTCCAAAGCTGCCACCATTTTTTGGTTGATATTTCTTCAATTATTTCTGTTTTTATATTAGTAGCTGCTTTCATTTCAAAATATGGAAACTTACTTATTTCGAACCCTGGCATTTTAGACTCTTCAATAGTAATTCTTATCAATAATTCTAGGGCATATTTTCTTAGATCACTTTTTAATTTATCAATTGGATCATTATTTCTTGACCAATAATCAAAAACACCACTGCCTAGATAATGTAGTAGAGTACATTTATCGTAATCCCAATCATTAAAGTACCCCAAAGCTTTAGCGTGTAAAGTATCCTCTTTACCAATTGCTAAGACAGACAAATACGCTTTCGAACGCCATAGCTTTAACTCAGCTTCATCAAGAAATGGAGTCACGATTTTTGTAAACTCATAAACAGCACCACTCCTTTTGTAGTCAAATGTAAACAGCGACAGATTTAACTCATTCTCTAAATCTTCAACTAACTCTGTTTGTGTATATAACCATGATTCAAATTCATCTATGGGTATAGTTTCTGATATTGCCCCAAACAGATATTCCTTTAGTTCTTTCTTAATTTCCATACCCAAAGATGAAATCCACCTACGCAGTCTTTTTGCGTAGATAAATTTATTTGTAAATTTCTTTTCGAAAGTTTACTAAAGCATCTTCTAGTTCTTCTTTATTTGTTCTTTCTGGTAACTGACTAGATTCATAGGCTTTTTCCATTGAGCTTATTTTTTCTTCTGCCATTTCAAGAAGGTGATTGTATTCAAATTCTCCAGAACGAATTTTTAGTAAGAAATCACGGTCGCTTCGTTTAACAAAAACCTCCCCTTCACGAGCTATTTCATCTGCCATTGTTAGTAATCGAAAAGTGTGCATCATGTTTTTTGAATCGTAGTTTTTACCATGGCCAATTGTATTTTCATAACGCGCTTCATTTCTTCTATCAACCCAATCCCAATATTCTTTATACTCTTTACAATAAGTAGAATATCCAGACTGATTAAAGGATAAAAGTGCCTCTGGTTCTACATCACTTTCTACAGAACTGAGTGATACTTCATTGGCTTCCGCCTTTTGAATAATACCTTTGTACTGCTTTGTTTTACTATGGTACAACGCATATACCTCATTCAAACGGGGTATTTTACTCAAACCACAATCAGATTGATCCCATCCTTTTATGACCAAGAATTTATTCAATGAAACCGAACCTTGGTGAAGAGGTACATAACAAAAGTCAAGCACCGACTTACGCTCTTTCTCCATAGGATTTAACACCTTCTTGTTTAACCCTTTTGCTTTACGAATTTGAGTGATGGCATAACCTGCAAACGTGTTTTTACATTCTTTTGTCAAATACCATTCTTTCTTAATCGAGTTAAATAGTGGATGTTTTGTTAGTACTGACTCTTTTGAGGTATGTAATAGTTCTATCATCGTGGGGTTGCTTTTTGCTAACAACTCGAAAAAGCGTCCTAATTCAGTGTATGATTCATCGTTAGAATCATTACTAATTTGGTCTATTGAAGAAAAACCATAAAAGCGGAGTTTCGGTAGATAGAAAACACCTCTTTTATCGGTATCTGATGTAGTAGTTGATAAACCGTAAGCTCTACTCCCACTAATACAGTCGAGCAACAGTAAACGCTCTTTTTTTAATGTTCTAATATCCATTTTCTAAACAGCTTATTTAATTGTTCAGTTTTTCCTTTTGGTTCACAGCCCATGTGGATTATCTTATCTTCTATTTCTAAAATGGTTTTTGATAAGTAGCTATCCACCTTATTAAATCGATTGACCTCCAAAGCTTCACCATGTTTAGATTTTAATGACAACATTATATCTACCCATTCAATTAGTTTTTCATCGGTTAACAAGGTTCTCAAAACACCAAATTCCATTGGCGGAACCTCGCCTGTAGCTACAATCCACTTGGCAGCTAATGTTGATCGAAGTACATAGAAATATTTTTTGAGTTTGACCTTTTCTCCCATCACATACGCCTTCATAAAATTCTTACTAAGCGAAAGGTAGTGATGAACTCCTGACAAAGGTCTGTAATACTCCTTTTCCAAATGCAACAAGTTATTTTTGAAACCTGACACCTCTTTATATATTATAGGTGACCGTAATTTCTCATATAAACTAGCATTAGAACCTCGGAACAAACGCATCGTTTTCCGCAATTCCCAGCCAGCAAAATCCAACACTGCTCCTACATCGGTAATTGTGTCTTTATCATCATCAATTTTTAAATACCAAGCTTCTGGATGTTTGTAAATAAACCGGACATCATAGTCGCTATCTAAAGATGGGAATCCCCATGCTCTGGAGCCAGACTCGCAGGCATTTAGCACTTCTACATGGTGTTTCTCTTCTATTTCTCTAAGTTTATTAGTTATCTCCGCTCTCATGTTATCTCTCTATTTAAGGACTTAGTCCAAGTGAACTAAGCCCAAGTTTAAACCAGTTAAGAACCTGTAAACAATTGCTTCATCTGACCTAAGATTTGACTCCCGCCAGACACTGTTATTTCACCCACTTTTTCAGCGACCTTTTCTACGTATTCCATTTCTTTTAACTTGAACAACATGGCGTTTTCTTCCATTAATTTAGCTGTGTTCAACAAACTCCTTGTAGAAGCAGTCTCTTCACGCCTCATGATTGTATTTGCTTGTGCTTTTTTCTCAGCAATTAATACTTGATTCATGATGTCCTTTACTTCACCTGGTAAGATGATATCCTTGATACCACCGCTTAACACTTGTACTCCCAAGATTGCTGCGCTGTCACGAACAGTTTCACCAATTTCAATGGCCAACTCTTCTTTACGAGCCATTAATTCATCTAAGGTTAAGGATCCAATCGACACTCTAATAGCTAATTGAGTAATAACATATAATTGTTTTTCAAATTCTTTGTTATTCGTCAACGCCTTCATCACGTCTGTCACTTTATATTGTGAGAAGTAATTTACTCGAATGGCTGCTTTGTCCTTTGTTAAAATTTCTTGTCCGGAAACTTCCATTTGCTGAACTCTCAAATCCACTTTGTTTAACTTGATTTGTTCAGCAGTTTTCCAAAAGAAGTAGGTACCGGCTTCTAACATGCGCTCCACTCGACCATCGACTTCCATTATTGCTCGTTCATACGACTCTACTACGTAAACCCGGACATATTCAAAGATTTCTCTTCGTGCCAATAATGCTTTTGAGATGTTTTCAGTAATCTCTTTTTTACTTAAATCGATGCGTGTGAAAGAATAGTTAATTAACCCTTTCCAGAAAGCATATTTACCTGTTTTTAATACAGCCGTAAATTTTCCATCGTTATATTGAATCACGATTTCATCGTCCTTTACTTCTACCACGGTAACTAATTGCTCAAACTGTTTATTCCTCAATAAGAGCGTTAAATGAGCTTGAGAACTTGCTATTGGAGTATCCATATTAAATAACACTTCAGTTTCATTAAAGCCTATCCAATACACACCTTCTGTTAAAACACGGTTTAAATCACCGTATTTATACACCATGGCAACTTTTCCTGCATTTACTCTTACTCTTTTCATCTTCTTATATATTAACTTTGTACTTATTATTGATCAAAAGAAGTTGTTGATGACATCATCCAACTCAACCGGAATTTTCATTGAGTGTAGTTGACATCATTGGTTCTTTCCTACTTACTGCTCTTTTCTTTCAACAGCTATTGCTGCTTATTCAATGAAGATTTGTGTTAAGATTGAAGCAACAATTTACCCTACACGGTATCCTGAAACTTTCGGGGTTCAACTGAACTGTTCTTTTTCTCGAAAGAAACTGAACGGATATCCAATCAACCACTTCTTATTTCTACTTTTTTTAGAAGAAGTAAACTTCATCATCGCTAGATCCTAAATCTAGTGTTCTACCAATTGAACTACTCTAACCGCGAGTCAGAGATGGGATTCGAACCCACAACTCGATCTTGTTGTTCTTACCAACTGAACTATCCCGACTAATCGGGAGAGGGAATCGAACCCTCGACCTACAAGGTGAGAAAGATGTCCATTTCAAAACCAGTATATTAAAACCTACAAGGCTAACACTACCGAGCCATACAGAGACCCAGGTTTCAATTTATAAACAACCGTCTTTCGTTGTCGGAAAAGGATTCGAACCTTTATCTTCAGCATTAAAACTAACGTCCTACCATTGGACCATCCGATAATATTTTTGTCTCCTCTCCCGGATTCGAACCGAGACCTTCTTTAACAGAATCGCCAGGCTATAAATACGCTTCCCTACTCTACTTCTTTAGATCGGTATTTCGGTGCTTCTGTAAATTCTATTCATCCAGATCTTTCACTAAACGACATCTTCCTGACTGTCCACGATTAAGCAATTTTCCCGCAGCACTTCCTTTTATGCTAAGAGGAGTTTAATTTTTCAATTACCCGTTCCGCCATTTACGGAACGGGGGTTTATATTTAATCCATCGATTAATTAATCAACACTTCAAAGTTGAGGTGTAAGTACGCAGTCTTTTTGCGTAGTGAAAATTATTTCGTTTTTTTAAGAAAATAATTTTACTGGGCCTTTAGATTTTGGGAGCTAGAATGCGTATTAAAAAAATTGAAAGTTACTTGGAGAAAAGAACTTCGGCTATAAAACACCCCCCTAACCCGTCTGAAGAGGGGAATACCTTATTTACTACTTATAGTACTATGGCAAGAAACAAAATCATTTCTTATAGAAAAGACCTGAAACAAAAAGCACGAGAACTTAGAAAGAATAGTACGTTAGCGGAAGTGCTCTTATGGAGTGAGATCAAGAATAAACAACTTGAAGGGCATCAATTTCATCGACAAGTTCCAATGTTAAATTATATCGTAGATTTCTATTGTCATGAGCTGATGCTTGCTATAGAAATTGATGGTGATAGCCACAACTCAGCTGAAGCAGTAAAATATGACATCAAAAGACAAAAGGCATTAGAACTTGAGGGAGTACATTTTTTGCGTTTTGATGACTTAGATGTAAAGAAGAATATTGCGTTTGTTCTCAATTCGATTTTAGAAACCTTTGTAGAAAATCAATCTGACCACACTCAACAAACGACCACTAACTCCTCCCTTGAGGGAGGTGCAGGAGGGTTGTTAACACTAAACCTATAAACTATGCCAGTTAACAGAAACGCGCTCATTCGGTACACCACTTTAGACAACTGCCTCAGAAACAAGTACCGTAAGTGGACACTCGATGATTTAATTGACGCCTGCTCTGAGGCACTGTATGAATTTGAAGGAATCGACAAAGGTGTTAGCAAGCGTACGGTACAAATGGATTTGCAAATTATGCGCAGTGAAAAACTGGGATATAATGCTCCAATAGTAGTGATTGATAAAAAGTATTATACGTATTCCAATTCTGAGTACTCAATTACCAACATTCCACTTACTGATCAAGATTTAGGTAAACTATCGGAAGTGGTGACCATACTGAAACAGTTTAAAGGCTTTACACATTTTAAAGAATTGAGCGGCATGCTCCAACGGTTGGAAGACAAAGTGCACACGTCAAAAACCCGAGAAAGATCTATAATTGATTTAGAGAAAAATGAATCATTGAAAGGTTTGGAGTTTATTGACCCTATTTATCAATCGATTTTAAAGAAAAAGTGCCTCAACATCACTTACCAATCGTTTAAGGCAAGACATGAAAACACTTTTGTTTTTCACCCCATCCTGTTAAAGGAACATAGAAATCGATGGTTTGTCCTCGGAAAGAAAAATAAACGGAAAGAGACTCTATTGTTAGCACTTGACCGAATAATCAACCTATCGGACTGTGAAACACCAATCATGGATTATGACGAAAAATATTTCTCTGATTTCTTCCAACATGTCATTGGAGTAAGTGTAAACGAAGGACAAGCCCCACAAGAAATTGTGTTGCTTGCTACCCATGTGAATGCACCATATTTAGAAACAAAACCACTCCACCACAGTCAAAAAACGTTGAAAAAGACTAATGAGGGTACGTATTTTTCTCTGTTTGTTCAACACAACTTTGAATTAGAACGAGACATACTTGCATTTGGCGACCGCATAAAGGTAGTTTCTCCACCCCGCCTTCGATCAATCATTATGCATCGCCTATCTCATTCGCTTGACTTGTATAAAACTGAGTTAAACACAAGTTTACTCAAAAATTACAGTCAACAACTAGAAGCGAAAGGATCAATAATTAACGATAACATTTACACAAAAAAAGAAATTGGAATAATGGGGAAACTCATTAAAACCTATTACGACAACCAACCAGACACTCACAACGAAACGTTTGCTATCCGCGAACTTTTCATTAAGATCCCTCAATTGGCTAGTGTCTGCTTGAACAGTAATTTAAAAAAAATATTAAGTCATTTAGACAAACAGGTGTTTCTGACAAAAGCCATCTTTTTCACAAAACTACCGGAAGCAAATTGGTACGTCACGTGGCACCAAGACCTGGCTATTAATGTGATGAAAAAAATTGACACTAATGGGTACTCAGGTTGGACAGTAAAAGAAAATGTAATAAGTGTAATTCCTCCTGAGGAGATTATAAGGTCCATAATTACTATTCGCATTCACTTAGATGATACAAACCAGGAAAATGGAGGGCTCAAAATTATTACTGGCTCACATAAAAAAAGACTTACTGATGATGAAATTAAACTAATCACTAACAACGCCTTGCCAACCACTTGTGACATTTCATCTGGAGGAATACAAATAATGAAACCTTTATTGCTACACGCATCAAATAAGTCAACTAATAACAAACCGAGAAGAGTTATTCATCTGGAGTTTAGTGCAACTACGCTACCTAACGGATTAGCTTGGCGTGAACATCATAACATATAACCATCAATTAGTGAAATCTCTTAATTTAAAGACTTATCTTTATGGTCAGTCATACCTATCACTAGAATACTCAAAGTATAGAAAGGACAACTCTGATGAAAGGTGAAAATTACTCTATTAAAAATGAATAACCTGTAACTAATTGATCATTCCTCATTACTAATAATACTTACATCAATACAACCTACATGAAACACATAATTTTGATTCGCCTAAGTATATTATTAACTACTACTTTATTATTGAATAGTTGTGGTAAACAACATCAAGAAGCCTCATCGACTGGTACAATCGCACCCGAAAATGCACCACTTCTTAAGGATGATGTAACTCCATCTAATAATACAAAACTAGCTTCATTAGTTGAATCACAAGTGTACGACTTCAATGCCTCTGAAAATTTTGTGACAACTACGCGACATGGAATGAAAATAAATATCCCTTCAGGATGTTTAGAAGATTTAAATGGTAACCCCATTTCTGGTCAAGTAAAATTGGAAGTTACAGAGTACTACACCGTTGGAGAAATTATCTTAGGTGGAATTTCGATGCACTATAAAGAAGGTGAACAAATTCACCATTTTGAGTCGGATGGCATGTTTACTATGCATGCTTCTCAAAACAATAAACCGCTAAAAATAGCTGAGGGAAAACAGATTTCTGCAGTCACTCAAAGGACCAAAACTAATAAAGGATTTGAGTTTTACGTGATGAATGATACTGCCTGGGAAAAGGACGCAACCAATGACATTGCTGATATCGATCAACAAGTTTTACCGGTTTTACAAAAACCTATCAACCCCCACACACCAACGCCTTTAATCCAGTTTAATCCCAACCTATATACACTTGAACAGGATATCAGAAAATATTTACCCGAAAATTCAACAGCCAACATGTCACAAAACACCGTTGTTCAACTGGATATTGATATACGGGAAAACCGATGGATTTTAAACAAAAAAAACTGGAAGTTTGACCATAAAATATCAAGAATACTCAGAAATAAAGAAGGTGAGAAGGGTAAATTTGATACCATTGAATACACAACCATTTATGCCGTAAGAGGAAATAAAAAATATGAAGAATTAGTCAGTCAAAAAGAGCAATACGACAAGGAGTTAGCCGCATATAATGAAAATTTTGCCGCTCGTAAAAGTGCTGGACAGTTAAGTGTTGCTGAGCTGAGTCAGGAGTTAATCATCACCCAGTTTGGGACCTATAACATTGATAGATATCTATCATTGCCCCCTCAATTAATGGTTGAAAAAAACTTTATTATATCTGCACCGATCAACATCACTTCCAATAGTAAAGTTTACATGATTGCTAAAGACAGTAAAAATGTAATCTATCCAATTGATTTAACCGTGTATAAAGACCTGCTTCGTTTCAAGAAAAATGAACAAAATGCATTAATCGTGATTAATGAAGATAAAATTTATGGTATAAATCAAAAGGTGTTTGAACAGACCGCTAAAAGTCAAATAAACCAACCACAATTTGATTTCCAATTAAAAGAATTAGCATTCAATGACGTGGAAAGTTTTGACAAAGCCCTGGAGTCACTATTTTAAGGCATTCTATTTCCTTAGCTGTTTTTTATTATCCCAAGTTGTTGTAGCCCAGCACCTCTACCCTATTGTAGATGGCAACTACTGTGGGTTAATCAATCCGTCAGGAGAGAGCAAAGTCCCTACTACTTATCATATCTGTAATTATGACCACGCTATGGGTCTGGCATTTGTTAAGAATGAAAAGGGATGGTCGATAAAAAATAATATGGGAGCAACCATCTCCTCCTTTTATTCTGATACCATCTGGAAGTTTAGTAATGACTACATCATCTGTAAACATACTGGTGGAAGTAGCCTTTTTCAGCTGAAAGGAGCACACCTCAAACTGATTGAAAAAGCTGATTCAGCGACTCTTTTTCATGACGCAGAAACTCTTTACTTGCGTTTGTACAACAACCACAGCAGCTATTTATTCAACAAAGAAGGCAGCTATTATTTGAAAGAGCTACAGGTGAATTCCTTTGAAAAAATAAGTAGCCAACATTTTTTAGTATCCAAAGATCACCATTTCGGAATAACAGACCTACTCGGAAACACCTATTTAAACATAGAATATGACAGTATTCAACATTATTATGGTGGCCTAAAGTTTTATAAAAACTCAAAAGTAGGTTTCAAAAAAAAACATTTTTATCTCAACTCAAGAAAAGGTGATCACTCCTATACTTTTTTAACTGCAAGTTATGATTTAATTGAAACCTTCGGAGAACACTATCTAAGACTAAAAAAAAGTGATCAACTTATTCTATATCATATTAAAGATCAAAAAAATGTAACCCAGAACTTCAACCATCAAGCGATTCCTTTTACGGAACTTCACCACATCTACAAGGTGGGAAACAGGTATGGTCTTACCGATCTGGAAGGTAAAATACTTTCTCAACCCACGTATGATAAATTATTTGACAGTGGTCACCCAAATGTCATCATCTATGTGAAAGACAACTTATTTGGTTTTTTGGATGGCAAAGGAAATGAATTAACAGATAATTTATTCGACTCCATTGCTCCGTTCAAAGAAAAAGGCATATTTCCTCGTTCCTTTACTAAATACAAACAAAACAATTATTTCGGATTGGTCAATATAAAAGGCGACACCCTTTGTGGACCACGCTACGCTGATATTCATTTAATCTCAGACGACAGAGCGGCATGCATGCGGACAGACTCATCTGCTCGAATCTTTCTACTTAATAAACGTAATGCTGAGTTAGAGGATTATTACGACATTCTGCACATCAAACAATTAGACATCTCCAAGTATTTAATACACACAGGAACTGATGCACTAACCACAAAAATTGGCCCTCATGACAATCGCTATTTTGCCCATAAAATTTATAATTACGACAATGTATTGAGACAAAATTTCCAGTACAATCTTGCTGACTACTCCAAGGTGGTGCTGAAAAAGGTGAAGAATAACCACCTTTTTTTCTGTTACCATTTAAATGAAAACAGCTTTGCACCTACTGATGAAAGCATCACGCTTTTATCAGTGGATCATAGCCATCGAAGTGGGTATAGATTTTACAACCCCGTGATATATGCTAACGAAACCTATCAATCGACACAATTAATTGATCATACATTTATTAAAGCCGTGGACTTCAACAATAAAGTCACCTATTTAAACCTCGATTTATCTCCTTTTCTGCTGACTGGTTATGAAGGTAAAACCAAAAAATCGATGCTTGTTTCTGATCATTTTACAGGTTCAAAATCTTTCCCCAATGTTTTTAAAGTAACCGCATTCGCAGGTGAAGCCAATTACCTGGTGCCACATAACAACTATCAGGAACAACATATACCCATAGGCTATGACAGTTTAAAAATCAATGATACCATTATCATAGGTCGCAAAAATAATTACTGGCAAATAGCCAATTACGACTCACTAAAACTTCCAGAAAAAGCAGTTGACATCAGTTTTAACGACTCCCTTTACTTAACCACTCAGAAACACCGTTCTTATTATATATATGACAAATACGGCAACGAAACCCTGCACTTTGATTCCATCACGGTAATAGATGAATCTGTAGACGGGTTAATTTTGATTGAAAAAGACAGCTTATTTAACTTCATAAATCCCGCTGGTAAATTGATTTTAAATGAATGGGTGGAAGATGTGCAACCCTTTAAAAACGGGTTTTCTTCTGTCAGAAACCAAAACATGTTTAACACTATTAATACCAATGGAGTTGTTATCATTTCCAACCAAAGCAAACCACTCTTTTTTAATGCAGCGGGGGTAGCCGTTTATTATCATGAAAAGAATTACGGATTGATCGATTCAACTGGTGAAATCATTGATTCAGCACATTACTATTTTCTAAAAACAATAGAAAATACGAACCTGTTTATGTTTAAAAATAATAGACAAGATGAATTAGGGATTATATCCTCAACGGGGTTAAAACTACAAATAAATGAATTTAAAAAAGTAAGCCATTTAGCCGACAACCTCATTTTGATTACGTCCAAAAAAGGTGTGGGGATATTGAATGCAACCACCGGGAAAATTGTTTCAAAACCGTCATACAGTAGTATTAAGTATGCAGGTGAAGGTTTTCTTCTTGTCAAGAAAAAAACAAAATGGGGACTTTACAATCAATTTGGAGCCAAAATTTTGCCATTAAAATACTATGCTATTAGTTACTTTAGATCCAATGGATATGCTATGGCAAAAGGCAAAAAGAACACCTTCTACGTGTTGACCGATGGAACGATAACTCAAGATAAACCAGCTGATCCACCAAAGCCCGAGTGTGACATACAACCCTTGATTTTAAATTATCTAGGCGAATATTGTGGAATTGAAAAGCTGAAGATACCTGCACAATTTCATAAAATCACTCCATTTCGAAATGGTTGTTATTTAGCTGAAAGAAATCATAGATATCTTATTACGAATTTAAATGGCAAAGTATTATTAGAGTCAGACTCGTGGCTGGCTGCCAATATAGTAGATAATTACATCATGAAAGTTCAACTTGAAAACAGCGTTAAGTATTATAACCTTAGAACAAAAACGTGGGTGTATTAATTAGATTAATGCTTTTCCAATTGCTAAATCAAAGTGCCTTTCATCATAATTTTGTAAAGCTGTATTTGCTCGATGGCGAATTTTTCTATTCATTAACCGTCTTTCCCAGCTAGTCATCCACCCACGGTTTACATTCCAGGAATAAGAATATAGTAAATTAGACACTAAGTTCGCTTCCAGCTTATCAACACGCTGTTGTAATTCACTATCAATTAGTTGTAGGTGTGTAATATATGCTTTGGAATAAACGATTTTAAAATAATAGGAAGGCACTAAACAATAATACCTGACACTACGCCCACGCCAAGAACTCCAACTCAATTCATATTTGTAAAATAGCTGCTTGGCCTTCTCAGGCAATGACTTATGCTGATCACTATCAATGCAAGCAAACCCAGGCCAAATCCATTCTTTGTTTTCGATTACATACCGATCCCATTTCTTATTTGCTGCTTTTTTAGTGTTACCCCAAACCCATTGAGCACCCACATTTAAAATCTCTTGATAGAGGTCAGCATCTTTCCTACGGGCAATATCATCGCGTAAGATCAGGTGTTTGTACCAACCATTTCTTATCGGTTTTTCTAATGGCACCGGTTCAAGTTCGCTTTTAGCGCGCTTCAACAACCTTAGCTCTTTTTGAATTTGTCTTACCACCTTTCTCCTTTCTTCTTTCGAATTAAAGCTTTTCATTATTTTAATTGAACAAATTTTCGTCCTTCAAATACTTTTGTTGCGTTGCCTCTTTCTAAAGACAAGTGCTCTTTCCATAGCTCATCCTCACGCTTTCGGAGGCCATCCATTTCATGCTGGCGTACCGCTAACTTTATCTTCTCCAATGCTGCTTTCTTATTTTGAAGTTGTGATTTTGAATCGGTGGCTGTAGCAGTAACTCCTGTAGGTTTATGGGTTGCTCTTACTGCGGTTTCCACCTTGTTTCGATGTTGTCCACCAGGACCAGAGGCTCGAAATGGCTGAAATTCTACTTCGCTTTCATTAAAGGTTTGCACCTCCACATCAACAAAAAAGCTAACTCCCACAAACCAATTTTTCCGTTTGTGAAACTTGCGATAAGGACTTTGTCCAATCCACTGAATGGTCCCTTTCCATGTTGCAAGGGCTTTCTGCACCTCTTTTCCTTCTACTCGAATGGAACATGAATTCAAAGTTCCATGCTCTGTGCCATCACTTTTTTGAAACACTTCATAGCCAAACCCATAAGTCCGTATTTCAACAAGTAGTGTTTTTAATACTTGAGCAACTACCCAGCAACATTCAGCAGGACCCTTTCCTGCTGAAATCTGTATATAGCGTATTTCTCCCTTTTGTTTCATCGTATTTAGTTTTTATCCATTCTTACAATTTGTGGCATAAATGTTCCGATGATGTCCACTAGCTCTTTTTGACTTGCCATTACCTGCTCAAGATCTTTGTAAGCAATTGGAGCTTCATCGCTGCCTCCACCAATTAAATCAACTCCGTTTCTGCTCAATATCTTTCGCATTTCACTTCCCGAAATCGACTCCTTGGCAGCTTTGCGCGACATTTTCCTTCCTGCACCGTGCGAAGCACTTTGTAAGGATTTTTCATTACCCCTTCCTCTTACGAGATAACCCGGAGTTGCCATAGAACCAGGTATTATTCCCAACACCCCTTTCCCTGCTGGAGTAGCTCCTTTGCGGTGAATCACTAAATCAGAGTGGTCTTCTTTCCAGGCAAAATTGTGGTGATTTTCAACCCTCGCAATCGGTTTTATCCCCAAATACTTACTCAAATGAAAATGAATCATATCATGACACGCTTTCGCATAATCACCTGCTAAATTCATTGACAACCAGTATTCTTGCCCTGCTTCAGTAGCTAAATCCAGCCAGGCTAAGTGATGCGCCTGCCGCGGCAACAGGCATTCGTCCATCGCGATCCCCATGTAATGTTTCGCGATTGTCGCACCTAATCCCCGGGAGCCTGAATGAGACAATAACCCCACATATTCACCTGGAGCGATGCCTAAGTCATTTCCATCATGCAAATCAACCAATCCAAACTCCACAAAGTGATTTCCAGAACCTGAGGTTCCTAATTGCTTTGCAGCCCTACCGTGTAGTTGTTTGAGCAACGCTGTCGATTGAAAATCAGGATGATCCAACACTTCATGTTCTTGTTGAATCCCAAGCTCACCTCCTGTCCCAAAGTTGGTTCTTTCCTTCAACGCCATTTTGAACTGGTAGCTGTGTCGTTTCAAGTATGCCGCATTGACATCGTAAATGCTTAAACTCATTCTACAGCCGATATCCAACCCAACACCATAGGGAATCACTGCGTTTTCAGTTGCTAATACCCCTCCAATGGGCAAGCCATACCCTTGATGTGCATCGGGCATCATCGCTCCTTTTCTAGCAATGGGAAGTCGCATGGCCAATTCCATTTGTTGATAGGCATTACTCGTAATATGCTTTCTACCAAACACATTAAAATCACCGCTATTCCTCAATAATTGAATCTCAATCTTCTTTTTAAGCGCTACTTCGGGTTCAAATTCTTTTGCCAACTCGTGCAAAAACTCATGCCCTAAGTAGTTGTGATAATTTTCCTTTACATCATTTAATAGTTCTATTTGCTCCTCCTTCGAAGCATGTTTATAATTTTTAGAAATGATACCTACCGCCAGACTTATTGCTCTGTTCGATGCGTATCCAATTAATCGAAGGTCTTTGCCTTTTAATTTAATCTTGCCCATAAAGCATTAATAGTTTGTATAGCATCATAGGTCAGACATGTGTTGTCTGCTATGAGCATTTTTAATTTTTAAAATTGTTGGAAGACCAGAAAAAAGAGCATAAAAAAAGTCCTGACGTCTAAGACATCAGGACCGGATTATTCTACTTACGGTAAATGATTTTACCTGTTTCCGGTCTTAGTTGCGATATGGTTGTGCTCTAAAAACATAAGTGACTCCTTTCTTGGATAGAACCAATGACACAAAGGTAAGTGAAGTTTTTTGATATTTCCAAAATAAAATTTCAACGCTAGATATTTGATTGGCTAATACTTTTAGAAGAGTCTATGATTTTAGAATAAAACGAAATATTTAAAACAGCGTAATCATGATGTATGAACCTTTGTTGGCGGCTAAAGAGTCCAAGAACAATGAATAATGGTTATTTAATTAAATCAGACACAAAAGTATCCCCTAAGTCTTTCTTCAACTTTTTATTCTCATCCAGTACGCTAACATAGTGCATCTCCCCTGTTTGACCTGTCTCTAGTTCACCATTGCCAGTTTGATACTGTCCTTTTGTGTTTCCAAGAATAGTATCTGCTTTAGGATATAACAAGATCCCTCGTTTGGCATTCCAAAGCTTATTATAGACATAGATTTGCTTTAGGTCATCATCTGATGGTCGACCATTTAATGGTAGTTTCCATTTTGTATCTATGATATAGGTTGCGTCTCCTTTTTTTATGACAATATCAGGCTTAACTAATTTAGACATATTGGAAGTCGATGAACTCCAGAACGTTTTCTGTTTCTGGCCATAAACAACAACTCCTTCTTCTTTATTTTTTTGAAGCGATCTTAAAATGTACTCCTCCCAAAGTTTGTTCATATCAAAAAGTAGTGCGAGCATCTTTTCATTGCCACCTGCTATATCAGGTGAATAGTTTAGCAAGATCAATCGTGCTAATTCTAAAGCTCGGGCGTATGGTACTGTTTTTCTGTTTAAGGTAATAGCTTCTAATTGCTGTTGGGTGATTCGCTTTCGATCTAATTCGGGAAAACTAAACTGTGTACGTTTGCATTTGTCCTGCAAAAACGTCCCTTTTGTACACTGATCTACTACACACAAAGCTTCATTTAATATATAGTGTAGTTCGTGTTCGTGGTCATACACTTGGTGTGTGGTATAAAATCGTTCTTTGTGTACTAGATTTGAGCGAATGTGTGTACTGAATTCCAGTCTTCCTTTTAACGCCTTTACATTGCCCGTTTGCTTTCGATACTTTTTAACTAACCCTGTGTGTACAAGCTGATTGATCTCATTTAAATAGAAATCAAAGTACAGGTCGAGTAAATTTAAATTTTGTTTTCGCACCAAAGCATCGCCATAGGTATCTGCATTGAGTTTCTTACACACCTTCAACATGTCGATGAGTACGGTTCTCCAATCCGTTTTTTCATCCGACTTATTGATTTTAGGAAGTATTTCTATGATTAGGTCATCAACCTGAATTACTCCTACATACTGCGAAAACCGTATCCCATTATGGATAACCGTAAAATAGTTACCACCATGTAGTTCATTGAGTTTTATCAAGGCTTTCCAGTGTTTGTCTTCAAACCCTTTCTGCCCTACTCTCAGCGAATCATATTCATATACTGGTATCGTATCGGGTTTTGACATGACTAGAACTTAATACCCTTCAAAGCTTCCTCAAACTCAACATTTGACATGTGTGAGACATTTTTCAAGTGATAAACATTACCTTCAAATGAAATATCTGCATTTATGGCAAATGCCACTGAAGAGACTTCTTTTTTGGGTTCAAAAAAACCAGCCCCAAGTACCAACTCAATTTTGCTGTAATCGCCATAAAAGTACTCCTGTAACAATGGTATTATCTTATCTGAAAAAACATCCTGTAAATCTTTAAGTGTTTCAACATTCATAAAAAAAGCATGACCAATGGTATGATCTCTATCTACTAATACTTCAATTCTGTCATTTATTACACTCAATAAATTTTGAAGATTAATCCCGTGAAAATCTACCTTTAGCTCATTTGGATCTGGTAACATTTCATGGAAAGAAAACCTTCTTCTCAAAGCAGTATCTAAGGCCTCTACACTTCGATCAGCCGTGTTCATGGTTCCTATTATGTGTACATTGGGTGGTACACTAAATGTTTTTTTTGAATATGGTAAGGTTACCGAGAGTTCATTTTTCATTCCTTCTCTCTTATCATCCTCAATTAGCGTGATTAACTCCCCAAAAATTTGAGAAACGTTCCCCCTATTAATTTCATCAATGAATATAGCGTATTGATTACTTATGTCTTTTCTAGCCTTCAAACATAGTTTTTTAAAAACACCATCTTCAAGAATGTAACCTACGTCATTATCAGTATCATCTAAAACAGGTTTTATACCTTCTATAAAGTCTTCATAACTATATGACTGATGGAAAGTAATGAATGAATACCTTTTAATTACAACATCATTCTCTTCTGTGAATCCCTTTATCTTTTCGTGTATAGCCAATAATTCTGGCGCTTGTTGTTCAATTTCAGTTTGAATAATCTCCCAATGTTTATCGTCAGTTTTATTAAAAAACTGTGGACTCGACCTTTTTGCCACTTTTACTGTTTCACATGCATCAACTGTATGTGCTTGAAGTTGCCCCCATATTGTTGGAGTAACAGTCGTAGAATTTGATATTGAAGCTTTATATTTCACATACTCATGTTCATGAATATCAGCGACTTTAGCTTTCCCTATTTCTAAAACAGCCAAAGCAATTACCTCCCACCATGATTTATCTACAAGTAGTGCTTTTACAAAATCGTTTTTGCTAACTGATGCTTTTTCTGAGGTGAAAAGTGGGAAATACTCCTTACTTAACTTGTATGTTTTCCCCGTACCCGGAGGACCATATAGAATTTGATTTAAAGGTATTTTCACATCAGGTTTGTTTTCGTTCATAGCTCCCATAAGCCTCTCATAAAATGTTTCAAAATTGGGGTGATCTGATTTGTATTCTGTTATGTCTGTTAATGTTTTAAGGACAAGGTCAAAGTCTAATTTCCAAACTCCTTTTTTAATCCATTTAACATCCCTACGCTTTTGATAGGTCTTTTTTGTTGAATCGTAATAGTAATCAGAAGTCACTTCTCCATAACCTAACAACGTACGTCTTCCTTTTTTTACGATGACAATGTCTCCAACAGACAAACCTTCTTTGAACTCATAATTTGATGTAGCGTCATTCTTTTTAGAACCATCCGTTTGTTCTAACTCCTGAAGTTTTGTAACTATTTCAGCTTTACTTGAATACTCATTTAAATCACCTAGTTCATCAAACCCTAAGCCCATCACTCCCTCATGATAAAACTCGTCCCACAAGTCAGCATTTTGCCCAGGGGCGTATAACCAATATTTCATATTTACCTTTTTTTGTCCCTTCGTGCCTTTTTTTGAAACTTGTAAACCTATTCTATTATAAAAAGCATTTGTTTGATTTCCAGCACTAAATTCGGAAGGGTTTAACTCTACTCCATTTGCAAACTTATTGGCTATTGAAAGCACATATTTTGGAGGATACTCCTCTCCTTCATATTTTAAATAGTGAGTATACGACTTACGAGAATCTGGAACACCCTCTCTCTTAATTTCCGCAATTGCACTAAGAATATGTTCTTTGGTTATATTGTCTGGAATCATTTTATCAAAAATAAATTCATTTTAAATATATTTATAACGCTTAGGTTAACTCATCATGAATATCTTTAGTGAATTTTGACAAAGGCTGATGTAAGAAATCATCTTCATTCAATGATTTCCCAAAAATATATTCATATACATCCTGATCACTATGAAATAAATTAGGAAAAGCTGTCTTTACTTCTTCTATATAACCATTCGGATGCAAATCTTTCTTCCTTAAAATATAATGCAACTCTCTATAATGAATAGAATATTGATCATTTAATCTAAAAAGCTCAATACTTTTACGAATTTTGCTCGCTTTTTTTGTGAACGGTGACAATAAATTCAATTGAATATTTACACCTTCTCCACCTTTTAAACTATCGTAGGTTTTTGGAATGAAGCTAAACTTCGCATCATTACCGAACCCATCCTTGTAAGGATAAATAAAATCTCTAAGATTTGTATCTTTATATTGTTTTGCTTTTTGGTTACATGTACCACACGATGGAATAAGATTGTAGAAATGAAACCTAAAATATGGATACTTCGACTTACTTAAAAAATGATCAAAATCTGCTCTAAAAAACCTCTCTTTGTCTGTACCAATAGTTGATATATAATTTCTATTGCAATATGGACAACAGTGTATATCTAAAATTTTTAAGATTTCATAAGATTTCCATTTATCGTAACTGGAATAAAAAAACACCTTATCAATTGATTTTTTTAATTCACTTTTGTCATTGTTCTTCAACCAATATTCTCGCTGAAAAAGTTTAGTAAGAATCACATTATGCTTCCGAAATGAATATTCCAAGTTATTAATCAAAAAATCCTTTAAGTTATGCTTCAAATAAAAATAAAGTGATTGACCATTTCCTACTCTATATTTCTTTAGAATAGGATACTCATTTTTTAAATTAGTTTCAACTTTCTTTTCAACAGTTCGCAAAAAGAAGCTTGATGCATCCTTGTGATTTAAATAGTTTATTTTAATCATTCCAATTCAGCAATTTTTTTTTGATAATATTCTTTAAGCGACTTTTTTGGGTTGTTAGAAGTTACACTATGCAGCATTTGTAAAAGTTTAGAACGTACTACATCATCACCAATAATTTCAATAAGTTTTAAAATTGATTCTTTTTCATCTACAATATTATTACTAGCCAATTGATCACCCTCGTATATTGCTTTGTGAAATTTACTAATAACATCATTAATCTTAGCCTTAGCAAATTCACCAATTAACCCTCCTTCTAAAAAAAATGAGTCTTTATAAAGTGAATGGATATTTGCTCCAAACGTTTCTGGTTTTTCAGTTCCAGATCTCCCTAAATAAATAACGTTATCGCCTGGAATATCCGATAACATGATTGGTGAGTGAGTAGTGAAGATCATATGTACATATTGATCAACACCTCCAAATATCCAATTTATCGATTTTAGAAAATCATTCATAAATCTCTTTTGCCATTGTGGATTCAGATATGTATCAGGTTCATCGATGAGTAAGATACATTTATTGTGAAATCGATGTGAATGAAGTTTCAGCCTACTATAAATGTTAAATAGTGCAATTTCACCACTACTTAAGCCTGACCATTTAAACTTCATTAAAGAAAATGTAGAAGCCCCACTCCTTGGTTTTCCATATTTATCAATCCAATCATTTGATTCATCAAATAATTGGAAAGCTTTTTTAAGAAATTTTAAATTTTCCGCATTCACATGACCTTTCGAATCGAATAATTCAATTACAATCGCTGTATCATCTTTTTTTCTACCTATAAATGGTGAACCAGAAAGATCATTTTTAATAGAAAAATCGGACAATTCATGTATAAAAAGATTTCTAATTTCATCTAAAACACTAGTCGAAACATTGTGTTTTTTTAGTAAATACTTAAAATCTCTATCATAATCCTTTGATTCAAATGGAATCTTTTCACCATTATTAACATCTATTTTTTCTAAATCAGATAAAACTTGATTTATATCTTTTTCTTTAAAAATTATTGCTGAAAAAAAAACCCAATTAAGTATGAATTTTAAAGAATTACTCAAATCACCTTTTAATTTCCGTAGTCCATTTATAGTAAGTTGATTTAATCTTTTATACTGTTCTGGAGTTAGATTTTTACTCTTTGTTAGATAATTAAATGTGATTTCTATTGCTTTAGGGAGCTTAAATGGTGGACTCCCAAACAAATCTGACCCCTTCAGTTCAAAAACCTCTAATCCATTAATTAATTCAGCAATTTTATAATCAATTACCTTCATTGATCTCAAAAAATAATCAGTTGAAAGATTAAAATAATTAGGATATGAAGAGTCTTTAGATGTATGAAAATCAATACTCATTTCTCCATCAAAAATATTAGACAAAAAAATCACAGAAAGATCATTATGCTTATTTACAAGATGTTTCTTTTCATCTTTCAAGTTGTTAATATTTGGTTCTAATTCCTTAAAATCAGAGTTTATATTTAGCTCTATAGATTCATGGTGATATACCTCTAACTTACCATTAACCTTACAAATAAAGACACTTACTTGTTCTGATGGAAATGTGAATTCTGAAACAATAGCGTCTAAAACACTTGTTTTCCCACTGCCATTACTTCCGACTATAGCCGTAACTTTTGTTCTTTCACCAAAAATTTCAAAAGACTCTTTTAACGAAACAAGATTTAAATTAATTTTTAATCCATTATTGTCATCCACTGTACTTTTAAAAACATAATCAGATGAAAAATTTAATTCAAGCCCCTTTTTATCATGAATATACTCACGCCATAAATACACTAACTCCATATTTCAAAATTTACAAAATCCATTTTTTACAAAACACCCTTAAATCAACCACCACTAGCCGTCAACCGTTGGTACACTCTTTTCATTATTAATGCTTTTGCATCATCACCAAAGGCTTTGTCATCCATTATTTTGGCGAATATGCCTTGATTCTGTGCCATGCGGTCTATTAGGGAATTCATTACTGCTTCTTCACCTATGTAGTTGAAGTTTTCTTCTGTGTTGGAGGTTGCTGCTTGCTGCAAGGTTTCGTTGGCTACACAGTCGGCTATTATTTGGTCGAAGAACAACTTGTCACCTTCGTTGAATTCTGTTCCGAACTTCTTGTTTAATACTTCTACAATTTCTGATAGTAATGCTTGTTCTTCTTTTTTAGAACGAATACCTGCTTCATCCCCATTTTCTAAACCATACTCCCCTAGCGATTCTAAAAGGATGTTTTGCTCACTTATTTTCTGTAATCGGTAATACTCTAATTCTACTTCGTCACCCAATTTAAAGCGGTCGTTGTCGCCTTTGCGTGGAAGTTTTTTGAGTAGAAAGCGACAATAGGTGAAAAATTTCTCCAAGTCAACATCGCTGAATGGCATAATTTGACTTAAAAACGAGTAGGTTCTTGTAAACACTTGAATGGCGTGTTTTAAATCATCTTGTGTGATTAGCCCAGATAGATCTGATTCTTCTGGAAGTTGCAGAAACCGTTCAACAGCAGGGTCTATGTAAGCATTTAACTTGCCTTGGTCTGTTTTTGAAAGTAGCTTTTGTGACTTAAAAAAGACGTTACAAAAGTTGTCTATTTCTGTTTGCCATAGTATTTGAGCGCCTTCTATGGTGGTTTTTAAATCATATAACCTGTTGGGGTCAGTGGTTTCTTCTATGGAAGTTAACTCGTAATACGGTTGAAATGATTTTTGTATTTCTTCACCATCATTGGCAAAGTCTAATACGAAAGTATCTTCTTTCCCTCGTGTGGTTCTGTTGAGCCTCGAAAGGGTTTGCACTGCCAATACACCACTCAATTTTTTATCTACATACATAGTATGCAGTTTCGGTTGATCGAAGCCTGTTTGGTATTTACTGGCTACTATTAAAATCTGATAATCGGGAGAATCAAAATGTTTGGGTAGCTCACTTTCCTTTATTCCATTCACTTGTGCTTCGCTTACTCCTTCTGGGTAGATGTCTGTAATTAACTGACCTGAAAATGCAACGAGCGTGTTTATCTTGTATCCCTTTTCCTTGATGTATTTATCAAACTCTTCTTTGTAGCGTAGGGCGTGTAGTCGTGATGAACTCACCACCATTGCTTTTGCTTTCCCACCTATTTTCTTTGCAACTATTTGACGGAAATGCTCAATAATCACTTCTGTTTTTTGTGCTAAGTTATGGGGGTGTAAAGACAAGAAACGTGCGATTGCTCTAGCTGCTTGTTTTTTATTGACGTTGGGGTCTTCTTCTATTTGTTTTGAAAGCTTAAAGTAAGAATTATAGGTCGTGTAGTTTTTTAGTACATCATGTATAAACCCTTCTTCTATGGCTTGTTTCATGGAATACAAATGAAATGGTTTTGGTATTCCTGCTTCATCGGGTGTACCAAATACCTCCACTGTTTTTGGTTTTGGTGTAGCGGTAAAGGCGAAGAAACTGAGATTGTTTTGTTTGCCTCGTGCCAACATACTTGATCTTATTCCGTCTTCAGCATCTTCTTCTAAACCCGAATCTAATTCTTCTGCTTCAGCTTCTTCGAGTGTTTTGGCTGAAAGCACTTCTTTCATCTTTTTGGTTGCTTCACCGCCTTGGCTCGAATGCGCTTCATCTATAATGATGGCGTAGTTACATGCTTTTAATTCACCTATTTTCTCTAAAATGAAGGGGAATTTTTGAAGGGTGGTGATGATGATGTTTGATCCTGCGGTAATGGCATCGGCTAACTGTTGGGACGACTTATCAATCTTCACTACTACACCGTCTTTATGCTCAAATTGGTAGATGGTGTTTTGTAGCTGTGAGTCTAACACCCGTCTATCGGTAATAACGATAACTGAATCGAATACCCGTTCGTCTTTCTTGTTGTGAAGCGAGGATAGTCGGTAGGATAACCAAGCAATTGAATTGGATTTACCTGAACCTGCTGAATGTTGAACTAAATAGTTTTTGCCTGTGCCACTTTCTCGTGCATCTTTGGTTGCTTTTCGAACCACTTCCATTTGATGATAACGTGGGAAAATGATAACATCTTTTTCCGCATCTATGTGTACAAACTTTCCTACGATGTCTAATAGGGAATCCTTTGTCCAAACACCTGCCTGTCCGTTAGGCTGGTACTCCCAAAGGTAGGATGTGCGGTATCCGTTTTTGTTGGGTGGGTTTCCTTTTCCGTTGTTAAAACCTTGATTAAAAGGCAAATAAAATGTGTTTTTACCTTGCAACCGAGTACTCATGTAACATTGGTCGGTATCTACTGCAAAGTGTACTAAGGCTCTTTTCTTAAATTTAAAAATGGCTTCTGATGGTTCACGGTCGTACACATACTGCTTTTTTGCGTTGTTCACGTCTTGACCGCTAAACTGATTTTTTAACTCAATGGTACTAATCGGCAAACCATTTAACACCAACACGATATCTAATGAATTCCTTCCTTCTTTTTGATAATAAAGCTGCCTTACAACCTTTAAATCATTTTGCTCATACAAGTCAAATGCTTCTGGGTTTAGATTACTCTCAGGTACAAAAAATGCCATTTTGAACTTTACACCATAATCGGTGAAGCCATAACGAATCACATCCAACACCCCACGACTATCCAATTCTTTAATGAGGCGTTTTAGTACCTTTTCTTCTACCGCTGTTTTATGAATACCTTCAAGTTTAGCCCATTCCTTTGGCTGAGAAGCTTTTAAAAAATTAGTGATGTAACTAGGAAACAAACCCAGTTCAGCATCAAAATCAGCAGACAACCCTTTTGTGTAGCCACCTGACTCTAAAAGTGCTGCTTCTATGTTTTCTTCAAAAGTTAATTCGGTATGTATTCCAGTAGCCATAATTTTATATTCTATTCTAAAAACATTACTCTGTTCCCTTTTAGCGTCATTTTATTAAATCACCAATCGTGTTTATTTAATTTCAAGGTGTTTAATGCCTTCATTTTTTTTGCTGTTTCAATAAGCAAGTCGAAGTATTTATATTCAGTTGGAACTTGTAACCTACCAGTACTTTTAATATCGTTTATTTGACAAAACAAAGAATTTCCATGTAAGCCACTTGGCACAAGCCGATAGTTAATTAATAAATCTTCAGTTTGGTATTGATAAAACACATCATTTAAATTTGCTACAAGTCTATGTTGATTGCTATCTAAAACAACTAATAAAAAACCTATTAAACCAAACCCAGTTGAATCATCGTCAAATGTTTCCCAGTAAAATTCTTTACATTCTTGAAAGGCAGAAATTAAGTCATCTAAATTTTCATAAAATTGAAGTAAAAACTCAAAAATAAACAAGACTTCTAATTCCTTGCCATTTACATGATGGGACACCCCTAGGTTTGGGGCATAATTATTTCGTTTAAACTTTAAATTAAAAATTTTCTTGAACCGCCTATAAGATAGTTTGTTTGCTTTTACTAGAGCTATTAAAATGTAGGCGATAGATTTTGGTAGTACATTTTCTTTGGCGTGTAAATCAAAAAACTTGTCTCCTTCGTTATCGTGTTCAATGTTTTTTATCAAATCCCAAATTTGACTTTGAATTGCTTCTGAATTGTCAAAATCAAAAATTTTAATCGAATAAAACTTATCTAAATAGCCTGAGTAATCTACATCAGAACCGTATTTGTTGTGAAATATTTGTCTTACATTTTGTTTGTCAAACACTAAGATGACTTTATCGAAACCAAATTTATTTTTCATTTCAGAACCTTCTCTTTCATCAAAATGTGCTGATAAAACATTGAGAATTCTAAAGACGTGTTCAGGGTCAATTCGATCTAAATCATCCAGTATAAGTACAGTTTCCTTCTTTTTACCTTTTTTATCTTTAACCTTTAGTTGATCTACAAATTTCACAATCAATTGGGTGTAAAAGTTCTCTTCGAAAATAGAGCCTTTACTTTCAGTAAATGCTTCTAAAAAAGTTATTACTTCTGATTTTTCATCAACCTGTGGTGCTTTATGGTATTTTTCAAATTCTTTAGCAACTTCTTGTAAATCCTTTATAATGGCATGAACATCCTTACCGATTTTTGGTATTAATCTTACAAAAGGATGAAGTAGGCTTTGCCAGTTATTAATAGCAAAAAAGCTTGCGGAAAGTGTTTTAGCTATCTCTGAAAATTCAAACTTTAAATCTTTTTTTAAGAGCTCAAATAAGATGTCATATTTTATTAATTCGAAGATGTCTTTATTGTCTGCAACTGAATAGTTTACAGGAAACAAATGAATAACATCATATGCTTTAGTACCCTCAAAAAATTCTTTTAAAAAATAAGTTTTACCACAACCAAAAGGTGCTGAAAAAATAATGCGTTCATTAAAAGGTAAGATCAAATGAGAATGAAACTCAACGTGTGGATATTCTATTGATAACCTTATTCCAAATTCCTTTATTTTATGATGATAGGAGTCAACATCAAAGGGTGTTAAATCAGTAGTTGAAGCCCCATCATGAAATGGATGCCTTGGGTGTCCATTTCTAGTAAGTTCACCTAGTTTTAAAAAATTGAAATCTTCTATTGGGAAACAGGTTAATACTTTTTCCAAGCATTCTTTTAAATAGGGACGTTCCTCAATGGAATTTCCCCAAGCACTACAAATATCTTTATAGATTCCCTTTTCTAGTTCTATTTTAACGTTGTGGAGGTTGGTGGTAATTTCTTCTTTCGCTAAAGTTTCGGGTAATAAACCCGTTCGGGGAGTGAGAACAGGGCAAACATTGATTATCAGCCAACCATCATAACTATTTTTTTGAACAATCTCTTTCACTTTTGTAGTGAATACATCATCATGGTCTTTTGCTAATGTGTTTGGCATCAAACCAATAAACACCAATGGGTTAGTACCTTCTTCACTTAATAAATATCTGCTATTTCCTTGTGTGCTTATACTTCGTTCAGCCAATTAGCACCTCCTCTCTTACATCTACCTTACCCAACACCACTTCCGATATTAAAGCTGTTTTGTATTCTTTTAATAACTCGATTTCTTGTTCTGTTTTGGAGATTTTGTTCTCGAATTCCTGTTTAAATGACTTAATGAATCGTCCTATTTTTTTAGATACATCAATATCGGGAATTGGAATTTGTAGGTTTTTTATCTTTTCAACAGCTAATCCAGGTTGAGCAGAAGCTTGTGAGTATTGATTTAGATTCATTGATGCCAATAATTCACCCAACCATATCCAATCGTGCCCTAGTAGTTGTTCACAAACAACTGCGTGTTCGGATGCCCAAAACTCTCCTTGTGCATAATTAATATTGCCACAAAGTGCTCCTTGCCTTCCTATAAGGATATGATCTCCTGAATGTGTATATTCATCAAAGTAACCTCTCAATCCATTACCTCCATAAACTGGGTATCTACCCGATTCATTTATTTGTTCTGAAACAATATTGTTTCCACTTTTCATAGAACAAACAAACTTTAACTTTCCAACCTCCCAATGCTCAGGAATATCACCCAACCACTCGATGCCACTGTCTTTCATAGGCACATTAGGGTCTAAACCTTTGGTTACCGCTTGGTTTATAGTAGCGGTGCGTTCTTCTTTATAGAGGGTGATGAGTTGTTTTTTCTGTGCTATAAGGGTGTCTATCTCTTCCGTTTTTCGGTCGAGGTAGTTGGCTATTGTTGTTTGTTCTTCTAATGTGCCAATTGCAATTTGGAAATTTTGAAACATTGGTCTTCTCAGAGAGTCTACTGTAGACTTTGCAGATAGTTTTTTGACTTCTAAAACAAAGTTCTGTTTTAAGTAGTAATAAAGAAATTTACCTATTACGCCATCAAAATCACTCATACGATAAACTCTTTGATGATAATCAAATTTACCATTGAGGTAATGCCAAACTTTACAAACTCCAACACCATCTCCTGCTGTTAAAATCGCTTCACCATCAAATGTGTAGCTCGAAATTCTTTCTATGGTTTGCGATCTGACAAAAAATGGATACTCCCCATCATCTTCTGCATTTTCAGTATCCTTATCACCTGTACCTATATCACATAGGTACTTCATTCTTACAATCTCCCAATGCTCAGGAATTTCACCAATCCATTCGATACCGCTGTGTTTGTATGTTGAGTAAGGTTTCATGTTCGGTAATGTTTGTTTTGTTAACACGTGTACTTTAATATGTTAACAAAATTGATTTTTGTTAACACGTTATTGTTTCATGTTAACGTTTTACTCTTTTTTAAACTTATGTAGTTCGGGTGCATTGTAGAGGTAATCGAACAGCACGGAATTTATATAATAGTTTTCTTTTCCTATTTTGTGCAGGTTGAGCAAGCCAATACCTACCAGTTGGTCTAAATATTTAGAGGCTGTTTGTCGAGTAACGCCTAAGTCTTGTACCAAAAAGTCTATTTTGGTATAAGGATGTTTAAAGAGGTTGTTAATTAAGTCCTGAGAATATATTTTAGGCAGCTCGGTTCTTATTTTCTGCTTAAACTCCAGCATTAGTTTTTTTATTTCTCTAATAATGTTGGTGGTTTGTAGCGAGGTTTGCTCTACAGCTTCTAGAATAAAGAAAATCCACTTTTGCCAATCTTGTTGCTCTCTAGTTTCTTGTAATAATGCGTAATAGCTACTCTTGTTGTGGTTAATGTAACGGCTAAGGTAAAGAATAGGCAGTTTTAATAAACCTGCTTTCACGAGGTATAAAATATTGATTATGCGCCCTGTTCTACCATTACCATCATAAAACGGGTGAATGCTTTCAAACTGATGGTGAATAATTGCCATTTTCACCAAAGGGTCGAGGTCAGATAAGCTTTCGTCATTCATGAAAGCTTCCAAATTGTCCATTAAACTAACGATTTCATCATGGGTTTGAGGTGGTGTATAGACCACTTCTCCCGTTTGGTCGTTTTTTAAGGTAGTGCCTGGTAACTTTCTAAAGCCAGCTTTATTTTCTTCTAAAATCCCTTGAATTTCAATTATCTGGTTGTTCGTAATCAGTTTTAGGTCTTTTACTTTTTTAAAGCCACCTTTTAAAGCATCGGCATAGTTGTGTACTTCTTTGGCTGCGGTACTGGTAAAGTGCTGCGCTATTACATCACTACTAAAAAGTTCATCGTGTGTGGTTATAATGTTTTCAATAGCAGAACTGTCTTTAGCTTCTTGTAGCGAGAGTGTATTTAAAATAATTTGCTCGTTGGGAATGGTTTCCGCAACACCATTTAACTCCGCCAACGCCTTGTGAGCAAGGGTAAGTTTCTTTAAAACCTGCTTTGTTTCTACATCGTGAGAAAAAGGAAGAGTTGGTATGGTGTATTGCATAACTAAGTGTGTATCTCTAAATTAAGCCAAAATATTTTTAATGCAGTCTAATGCGCAGGAATTTCACTTTTACATTCGATGTCACTGTATAGGTTGTTGGGGGTTTCTTTCTTTGAAAAACTTAAAGACTTTCATGAAAATTGTTTTCAACTCAGTTTCATTAATGGTTGTAGCTATAAATTCGGCTAAATTTTCAACACTGTCTTTATCTAAGTCCTTTTCAACTGTTACTAAATGATACCATCTTGCATTCTTCTCAGGTACTTTCGCATTCAGATATTCATCATAATAGGAAGTTGTAAATAAAGCTTTTATTTCTTCGTGTTTTTTTAACCCCTCATGATTTAACTCTATAATCAGTTGAATTTTGGGTTTAGTTTGATTGATGTACAAGGGAGAAATAGTAAAAAAAACCTGAGGATTTGCTTCATCCCTATAATACGTCAAGTTCCATTTGTATTTATGGTCATTTACAAACTTCACCTCTGGTATTTCAATAAGTCGCCAAGCCCTGTTGATTTCATCCCAAATATGTTTTTCTAACTGAGCTTTTAGCTTCTCTACTTTTTGAATGAAACCAAAATTATCAGTATAAAAATCTAAGTACTCGCCAATTTCGTGAGCCATATTAAAGTTTTTTAAGTTCGTGGTAAATTGCTTTAAGTGAAATAAACTTTCATGACTGATAGAAAAGAGCGTTGTTCCACTCATTTCCCAAACTTTATCTATCCATTGATTATGAGTAATATTCACAAAACGATTATCCCTTGTGTCTAAAGGTTGTATGGTGAGTACAACCCCTTTCTTAAATTCATCAGCTAATTTAAATTCAGTATAATAGTCGTTTAAATCATTATTCAAATGATGATACATTTTGTTCTCTATAATAATTGTATTGTATGATTCATCAGATGAACCTTGTATCACAACATCAATTCGCATACCTGAAGCAGTATAATATTCTCGTGTAATTTCGGGAGCTGCAAAAACAAACGAAGTCCCAATTATTTCTTGTAAAGCATCCAAAAACAATGATTCCAAACCATGCTTCTCATTTGGATCTAAAAAATAGGCATAGAAGTTAGAAATAACATTTTCGTAATGCGGAAACCTTGCAATATCAAAAAATGTGGTCTCCCATTCCTTTATATCCGGAACACCTTTGTTGGCAAATTTCTGTAACTCGATAAGATCTATGGACTCTGTCATGCCAACACCTTTTTAATCCCGTCAAAAGTTGCTTCCTCCAAAGCCAAAATATCGGCTTTAATTTCTGCTAAAGAGCGTAGTGGTTTGTACTCGTAGAAGTATTTGGTGAAATTAATTTCATAACCTACTAATGATTTTTTCTCGTCTACCCAGGCATCAGGCACATGAGGCAATACTTCACGTTTGATGTATGTTGAAATATCTTCTTTCAACGGAATGCTTTCAGTATCTCGTAATTTGGAGTCAGGTTTTGGTTTGCCGTTTTTATCTGTTACTATTTCACCCTTTTTGTTGCGTTCAGGTCGCTCAACAGTTACTTTGTTGTAGCCAAAATCTTCGTTATCAAAAATCTTACAGCAGTCACTTGGCTCAAAAGCCCCGTATATTTCGGTTATTTCTTTGATGTGTTCATCAGAAAGCTCGTGTCGTTTACTACCCAATGACTTAGACATCTTCTTAAAAAACTTCACCCCATTAATCAACTGTACTTTGCCTTTTCGTTCTTTGGCTTTGCGGTTATTAATTACCCATATATACGTGCTAATTCCCGTATTATAAAACAGTTGATCGGGCAAAGCGATAATGCTTTCTAGTAAATCGTTTTCAATAATCCATTGGCGAATCGAGCTTTCGTTTTTGTTTTTACTTGGAGAACCAGAAAACAAAGGAGAGCCATTAAACACGATTGCCAAGCGTGAGCCTTGTGCATCTTGCTTCATTTTAGAAATCAAGCTCATTAAAAACAAAAACGAGCCATCACTCTTCGCTGGCAACCCAGCACCGAAACGACCACCGTGTCCTAACTCATCGTGTTCTGCCTGTACTTTTTTTGCTATTTTATCCCACTTCACCCCAAACGGTGGGTTGGTAATGAGGTAATCGAACTGTTTGCCTTCCAATTGGTCTTCAGAAATGGAGTTGCCTTTCTTAATGTTAGTAGCATTTTGTCCCTTAATCAACATATCACTTTTGCAGATAGCGTAAGACTCAGGGTTGAGTTCTTGCCCAAACACTTCCAGTCGGGCATCGGGGTTTAATTCATGTAAATATTCCTCTGCCACAGAAAGCATCCCTCCTGTACCTGCACAGCAATCGTAAATCGTTTTTACAATGCCTTTTTTGGTGAGAATATCTCGGTCATTTAAAAACAAGATGTTGACCATCAAGCGAATGACCTCACGAGGTGTAAAGTGTTCCCCAGCGGTTTCGTTAGAGATTTCAGCAAACTTTCTGATTAACTCTTCAAACATATACCCCATCTCCATTGAAGAGATTGTTTCAGGATGAAGGTCAATTTCTTGAAAGCGTTTCATCACCATAAACAACAAGTTGTTGTCGTCTAGTTTGGTTATTTGATTTTCAAATTCGAACTGCTCAATGATCTCACGAGCATCTTCCGAAAATCCGTTGATGTAGTTACGAAGGTTTGAAGCAATGTTGTTGGGATCAGCTACAAGCTTATCAAAATCAAACTTGCTGCGGTTATGGAATTTATAGCCTGCAACCTTATTGAGAATAGGGTCAACATTATCAATTGTTAAAGTCGCTGCGGTTTTTAACACTTTTTCTTTCGTAGCTTCCAGTACACAATCCAAGCGTCTAAGTACCGTAAGCGGAAGAATTACTTTACCATAATCAGACTGTTTGTAATCACCCCTTAACAAGTCAGCCACAGACCAAATGAAGTTGGCAGAATCTTTAAAATTTTTCATCGGCTACAAGTTAGAAACTTTCTCCTAAAAGAAGTTAGAGAAATGTAGGCAAGTGGTGAAAAAAGATTCTACCTAATGAATATGAAGGTATTTTTTTATTGAGATAAAAATAAACTTACATTGAAGTAAGTAACTGTTAGACTGAGGACAATTGGAGCTTGAGACATTAAATAGGGTTCTTTTTTTGTACACACACTCTTTATTTTTTGAGTTAATTTACGACCTTGTAAGTACACATGAAATTGAAAGCACTACACACAGCAAGTACACTAGACATATTTTCGGCTAATACCGTTACTAGCCTACATTTGCCCTATATTCCTTCGGGAATAAGTGCTGGTTTTCCATCTCCTGCGGATGATTTTTTAGACTTATCCATCGACCTCAATCAAGAACTGATTAAACATCCTTCTTTTACTTTCTACGGAAGAGTGAAAGGAGAGTCAATGAAAGGATTTAGGGATTAACTAAACTCTCACGAAGGCAGAAATCCTTTCTGAAAAATAGGTTTGACAAGTGAAGTCTCTCAACATTTTAGCTTAACTTAATTACACATGAAACAGATGACTCGATTTCTTATTACTGTATGGACGTTAGCAACAACTTTCACTTTTGCACAACTGGTAGAAGACCAGTCGTATTTAGACCAAGATTTTGTAAAATTTAAAGCTCAACTATCTTTGGTTAAGAAGTAAAACCAAAACTATCCAAACTTTATTATTAAAAAACATAACTTGCCGACCATGAACATAATTCATGTTTGACTTACCTAATAACCCCATGGACATTCCTGAAAAAATAATCTACAAGTACAACACTAAAAAAGCACTTACTTATGTACTCGTTGGGTTAGGACTTACTTTGGGGTCTATTATTGTCCCGGTAGTAAGAATTCTTGTGTTCATTGTTGGTCTTATGGTAACCTTTACTGGTCTAGGGGCTTTAGTCCGCAGAAAACCGCAACTTTTATTGGATAAAGAAGGGTTATATCTTGGCTTTAAGATTAAAAGGAAAATACCCTGGCGATTTATAGATGCAACTAGTGTAAAAAAAGAAAAAGTAGATGATCGGCTTGTGTGGTATTTAAGAATACGTACTAAGTCGGTAAAAGGCGGGGTTATCGGATATAATAATTTTGAAGCAAATCTCGACTTATTAAAAATTGATTCTTATGTACTAAAGGAACAACTGAACCATTTTAGAGGAATTTAAGACCAGCCTATTTTCAATCTCCTTTAACACCGACACATACAACTTACTAATCGTTGCTTTGGAAGCCCCATTTTTATTGATATAAACCAACAGATGCTGATCATGGTACTCAATACATAGTTTCTCAAAGTCTTTTGCTAGCCGCCTAACTGTAGCTCCCACATGTTGTTCAAACGTATCTTTTGAAGGCGTTTTTAAAAAGAGTGTAGTAGATAATCCACCAAGTTTCACAAACCCTGCAGACTCCAAGTCGGGTTTGCTGATTCGTCCCAATGAATCCAGTGATTCGATCACAAAGGGTGGCCAGTTACTATCAGGTAAACCAAAAATAAGTACCATACGTGTGTACTTGATATCCATATTGCCAGTGCTTGCATACACCCAATCAAGTGCATAATCACGGGACTCACCTCTACTTTTTAGATAGCAGTTTTCCATGTCTACGACAGGCCCTTTTGCTTCTAAAAACGTCTTTGGGAAAAATGATTGCAGCTGCTCGTTAAAATCTTCTTTAAAACTTTTAAATCCCAAATCGGTAAAAAGCTGATCTAGTTTTTCAGTTCTTCGTCTTCTAAGACCGATACCTATCACTGCAAACAATCCGAGGAGGACAAGAATTAAAGCTTTTACCATGACCTAAAGTTAGCCAATTCGTAAAATTTTACTTTCTAATATAAAACTTTTGATCGGTTGGTTTCTAATTATGTGATTTTGTAAAAAATTGGAGATAAATATTATTAGAACTAAAACCTCCATTTGATTTCCTAATTTAATTCCAATATTCTAATTCGACCAAACCGCATACCCTTTTCTTCTCAATTCAAGGGTTAACTGCTTTTCCATTTTTAGAGCTTCTTCTCGGGTTTTGTATGGTGGTAAATGGCCGTATAAACTCGAACGTAAATAAGCACCATACTTCTCGACAATGGAGGAGGAAATCTTATGCCCTTTTTTACTTACCGCACTCGTTTTATGCTGTAAAAACCGCTCTTGAGGTGTTTTACTCGTCATACCTACATACACACATTCCATAGCGCCATTGTATTGGGGATTTGCTATCCTAAATCGGGTATTTTCAGAATACACTTTGCGTTTAAGCTCGATTACGTAAACTGTATAGGGCATAGTAGATTTGAGTTGAAACGAGTACGATTTTTATAGTTCTTCAATAAATACGCTGGGTTAATAATAACTCTTAATAATCAAAAAAGGTTATCTAACTGCTTTGAATGTATTATGGTAGATGATTTTTCGTAAAAAGAATAATTATGTTAATGAATACATTGAAGTCAATCTTCACCTTCCCCAGTTTAAAAATTGCCTAAACTTTACTAACTCGTCTCCGTCTCAATGGGATTCCTGATCAACTCCACTTTGCTACGTTGTCTGGAATGACGGTTTTGGGAGTTGGGTTTACGAGTATACCTGATGCATTTGTAAAAAAAACAATCCCTAAAAATGAAATAGGCTTACCCCTTCCCGATAGCTATCGGGAGAAATAAGCCTTTGCTTTCATGAGCCCCCTCCCGATAGCTATCGGGACGGAAGCTATCGGGACTATCGGGACGGATTCGAACCTAATTCAATATTTACTAAGTAACTTCTCACTAATCTCGGGGTATTTAACCAAATTCTCTAAATACTTCCTCGATTTCATTCTCTTGATATGAGCTTCTATTTTTCGTGCTTGAATTCTATCAACACAATTTATCTGGAAAAACAATACCCAATCATCTGCTTTACCAGTATGTGATTTCTCATAAAAAGAGGTGTTATGCTGATTTATCCGTTCGAATAAATCTTCGCATTCGCCAATATAAAATTTATCTAACTGCTTTGAATAAAGTATGTATACCTGATGCATTTGTTAAAAAAAATTACTCCTTAAAAACAAAATAGGCGTACATTTCCCGATAGCTATCGGGAGGTGTACGCCTTTGCTTTTGTGAGCCCCCTCCCGATAGCTATCGGGACGGAAGCTATCGGGACGGATTCGAACCCAATTCAATATTTACTAAGTAATTTCTCACTGATTTCTGGGTATTTAACTAAATTTTCTAAATACTTCCTAGATTTCATCTTTTTAATATGAGCTTCTATTTTTCGTGGTTGTATTCTATCAACACAATTTATTTGGAAAAACAATGACCAATCATTGACTTTACTGGTATATGATTTTTCGTAAAAAGATGTGTTATGCTGATTTATCCGTTCGAATAAATCTTCGCATTCGCCAATATAAAATTTATCTAACTGCTTTGAATAAAGTATGTATACCTGATGCATTTGTTAAAAAAATTACTCCTTAAAAACAAAATAGGCGTACATTTTTGGTGTACGCCTTTGCTTTTGTGAGCCCCCAGTCGGATTCGAACCAACGACCTACTGATTACAAGTCAGTTGCTCTGGCCAACTGAGCTATGGAGGCCTCTGTTCTATTTGAACGGCTGCAAATGTAGTGGTCTATTTATAGATTTGCAAACCTACAAACAGCTTTTTTGAAGATATTTTGCACTTAATATTCAAAGTTATTGATTAACTGCATTTTACGCTTCAACTCTTTGAGCTGCTTTTCTGCTACCGCTACTTTTTGGTCTACTTCTACCCGTAATTTGTCTGCATTCTTCGAGCGAGCAAAAAACTCAATGTTCGTTTTTAAGGTAGAAATATCAGCTTTGATGTCGTTCATCTGATTTCTGATTTTGTCTTTATGTTTGCCGATGATCACACCAGCATTTGGATGACCTTTTAAGCTGCCAAGTTCTACTGCTATCTCAAGCTCATCTTTTTGCGACCCTTCTGGTAACTTCGCAACAAAGGTGCTGGTGGCTTGCTTATATGCTTTCGATACCGATTCAATTTTGTCTTTTGGTACAAACCCAACAGCATCGTATTGCGCGATGAGGTCAGTAAACGCTGATACCTGATCTTCTTTAAGTTGATTTATCGCTTCAATGAGTTCACGTTTTGCTTTTGCGTTGTCCACAAATTCTGCGTCTTTCTCAGCAAAAAATGCTTTTCTTCGGTTGAAAAAATAATCGCAGGCTTCACGAAAACGACCATAAATGGCATCACTTTGCTTTTGAGGTACCGGCCATTTTTTTCCAATCGGCTTGTAAACGTTTGATTTTATCGGCTGTCTCTTTAAAGTTTTCATGGTCTTTTAAGGCTTCAGCTTTTTCACACAATGCTTCTTTGGCTTTTAGGTTCTCCTTACGCTCATCATCCAATTGGTTGAAAAACTCATTTTTCAACTGATAAAACGTTTTGATCTTACCCCAAAACTGTTTGGTGATTGTCCTACCAATTTCTTTATCTACCGGTCCAATGGCTTTCCATAAATCTTGTTGTTCTGCAATTTCTTTGGTGCGTTGATTCCAATCAGCAATTTTAGCGTTGGGAGTATCTATTATCGCTTGTAGTTGCTCAATAATGGCAGCTTTTTTTAGACCGTTTTCTTTTTTCTGAACGGCAAACTCTTTCTCAAATGCATCACGTTTGTCATACAAGGCTTGAGAAGCAGTTTTCAAACGTTGCCAAAGGTCTTCGCGCAATTCTTCCGGTATTGGCCCAATGTGCTTATATTCTTTGTGGTAAGCCGATAATTGACCTAATGCTTTTGATATGGATTCTTCGTTTATTAAACCCTCTACCGACTCGCAAATTCCTACTTTAAGGTCATAGTTTTTCTTTCGATCCAACTCCTTCAACTCAAAACCAATTGACCGGTTGTTGTAATAAATATCCAACAAGGCTTTATAGTTTCTCCAAAGCTCTGATTCGGTGTAAGAGGTCACATCGTTTGCTTCCCGCCAGGCTTGTTGCAAATCTTTTACCCGGTTAAAGGTGGCATTGGTTACTTCGTTGCTGTTCACAACTTCACGAAGTTCTTCCACTACGGCCTCTTTCTTGCGCTGAGCACTTTTTTCAAGCTCCTTCTTTTGAGATAAATAGTTCTTTACGCGCAGGTATAATTCATCAGCTTGTTTATAGAAAGCTGTTGTTTCTTGATCCAACCGGAAGTCAAAATCAGCAGGTGCTCCACCCTCTTCTTTAAATCGCTCCAGTGCTTCGGCTTTTTCTTCACCATGTATATCATCAAAAGCAGCTTTAATATCCGATAATTCAGCATTAACCGCATCCATATCTTTGGTTTGGAGTTCCTTAAGGGCTGCTAGCAGTTCTGCTTTCGTAAAAGAAGAATAATCAACCTCTTCTCGCTGCGGGGCTTCATTCTCACCGAGTAATAATTCTTCTTCGGTTGAGTTACTTAATTCTTGCATTGTTCTATTTTAATTTAATCGAGGGTCTACCGGGTAGTTCGAATACATTTGATATTTACCGCCTAAACTTTTGAGCACTGTTCTCCAAAGCGTTGTTGGTTCTAAAGACATTATTTCTGGGGAATCCGTTTTTGCCATAATCCATGAACCCTTTTCAAATTCAATTTCAAGTTGGCCTCTTTCCCATCCCGAATATCCAATAAAAAAGCGGATATCTTCTTCTTTTACCTCTCCAGCACCCATCATTTTTTTCAATTCATCGAAATCACCACCAAAATACAAACCATCTGCGACTTCCAGACTACCTGAAAAAGGGGTTTTGGAACGGTAAATAAAATGAAGCATATTTTGTTCAACTGGACCGCCTACAAATACTGCGTTGTCGTTGTAGTTGAACTCACTCAACACATTTTGTAGGGTGATTTCCAAGACAGGTCTGTTTAACACAAACCCCACATACCCTTCTGCATTAATATCTGTAATTAAGATCACCGAGCGCTCGAAGTTAGGATCACCTAAATAAGGTTCAGAAACCAGGATAGTTCCTTTTTCAATTGAATCTATATTTTGAATCACCTCAAATCTCATAACGTAAAAATTGGTCTCTTTTTCGTATTAATGCTATATACTGATTTACTTCATTTTAGTTTCAGTTAGGCAATTTATAAGGTGCGCTGTATATTGCAAGCGTTTCCATTATTTAATTCAAATAAAGTATGCAAATTCATCATATTCGGGAAAATTATACCAAATCAAGCTTGTCGGAGACAGAGGTAAAAAATAACCCGATAGAACAATTTGAAAAGTGGTTGAAAGAAGCCATCAAATCGGAGGTGCTTGAACCAACTGCTTTTACACTTTGTACTACGGGTAAAGATGATTTTCCAGCAGGAAGAATTGTTTTACTTAAATATGTTAAAGAAGATGGTTTTGTATTCTTTTCCAATTACGAAAGCAACAAAGGGCACCAGCTAGCTGAAAATAACAAAGCGGGCATGGTATTTTTTTGGCCAGAATTGCAGCGACAAGTTAATATTCAAGGTACTGTTGTTAAAACATCCAAAGAGGTTTCGGATGAGTATTTTTACTCACGTCCGATAGAAAGTCAAATTGGGGCCGTAGCATCCAAACAAAGCACAGTGATTACTTCAAGAGAAGAACTAGAAAAAAAAATAGAAGAAATCGAACGCACTTCCTCTGCCATTGAACGACCCGAGCATTGGGGTGGATATAAAATAATTCCTCACCGCATTGAATTTTGGCAAGGAAGAGCCAACCGTCTCCACGACCGCATTGTTTGTAATTTGCTTGATGGTCAATGGACAAAAAACCGCTTAGCCCCGTAAGCCTAGTTTTCGATCGATAAACAATTATTTTGATGGTCTGTTAAACTGACATGAATAATTATATTGTTATTGGTGCTAGCAAAGGAATTGGTCAGGCGCTTACGAACATCCTAATCGAAAAAGGCCACCATGTCATCGCTTTATCGCGAACAAAGGGAACATGGGGTAATCCCGAGCAGGTCACCTATATTCCCTTTGATGTGCTCTCCGACAACTTCAACGAATTAGATCTCAATTTAGAAATTCATGGGCTCGCCTACTGCCCTGGCAGCATCAACCTTAAACCATTAAAAACAATCAAAAAAGAAACACTTCTTGAGGATTTACAAATTAACACCCTTTGTGCTTTTGAAATAATCCAACAAGCACTTCCGAAGTTCTCTAAGTCCTCTTCCTGTGGAATCGTGTTGTTTAGTTCTGTAGCTGTACAACTCGGGATGCCGTTTCATGCTTCGGTAGGTATCAGCAAAGGAGCATTGGAAGGCATGGTGAAATCATTCGCTGCCGAATTATCACCACACATACGGGTGAATGCTATTGCACCCAGTTTAACCAACACCAGCCTGGCAGCAAAGTTTTTGAACACGGAAGAAAAAATTAAACAATCAGAAAATCGTCACCCATTGAAAAAAATCGGTACACCAGAATTATTAGCACAGTCAGCTTATCATTTATTGGTAGAGTCCGAATGGACCACTGGTCAAATATTAACTGTTGATGGGGGTATTTCAGCCATTAAACCGCTATAAGACTATCCACATCAACCATTACGATACCGTTAGCATGTACTTATTATGAAATGGCTTAACACCCTATTTCAAATGGTGTTTCCTAACAACCAAGGGGACCATCGCTATTACAAGTATGAACTCCCTCTGAAACGTGACGAAGGGTTTAACCTTATAAGTGTGTCGCTTAAACCCTTCGTAGATGAGTTCTTAGGCGACATCCTTCAATCGTATAATGAAGGATTTGGACCAAAAGCAAGTCTAAACGGTCAAAAAGCCATTGCCCAAACAGCTGCACTTTGCGTCCTACGTAGGGAAGAATATCATAGCAGTTTATTGTTTCAAATTACATTTGATGAAATGATGACCCGAGCAAAAGCATTAGGCTACTACCTTACCTACTCTACTATTCAAGTAGAGGAAACACCGCTTCAAAAAAAGGAAGTCGAATTATATTATTTAAAAGCCTATCCTGGTGAAGCAGTCGATGGATTCAAACACAATCAACTGTGGGGACAGCTCTTTCTAGAACTTCACTTTGTGGATGAAGAAAGTAGTTTTATCAAAATTAGGTGTAATTATTATCTAGGAAGAAACTACACCGAACCACTCTCCTTTGATGATTTAATTCAACAGTTATGTAAGTAATAATCTACGCGAGATCAAGCGTTACTATTCTTATTATTAACAAGACATACTATTGGACTTAGGAGCAATATTTGTTAAACTTAGGACGATTTAGAATTCAAAAAATTAAACAATGTCAAAAACGATTATCGTTTCAAATAGATTACCTGTAAGTATTAAACGAGAGGGTGATAAACTAGAATATAAACCTAGTGCTGGAGGCTTAGCCACTGGTTTAGGTTCCATTTACAAAAGCGGAGATAATATTTGGATGGGATGGGCTGGCCTGTTTACTGAAGATGAAAACGAAAAAAATGAAATTACTAAAGGGCTCAAAAAAGAAAGTATGCGCCCTGTTTTTTTGGATGAGAAGTTATTTAAAAACTTTTATGAAGGTTACAGTAATTCAACCATTTGGCCCCAGTTTCACTATTTTTCTCAATATACCGAGTACAACTTAGAATACTGGAATGCCTATGTAGAAGTCAACCAGATATTTTGTGACGAAGTATTGAAAGTCGCAAAAGATGGAGACATCATTTGGGTGCATGATTACCAACTGATGTTACTGCCAGAAATGCTTCGCAAAAAATTACCTAACGCAAGTATTGGATATTTTCATCATATCCCCTTCCCTTCTTATGAAGTTTTTCGAATGCTTCCACAACGGGAAAGCCTTTTAAAAGGCCTTTTGGGAGCCGATATGATTGGTTACCACACTTATGATGACATGCGTCACTTCTTAAGTGCTGTCAGCCGGGTTTTAGGTTATGAACACGAGATGGGGTACTTAAAATCCAAAGACCGCATTATCCGTGTGGATGCCTTGCCCATGGGTATTGATTATGAGAAATTCGAAAAGGCGGCTATTTCAAAGGAAACACAACGTGAAATAAAATCTTTTCTAGGCAGTCTTCAAACAGACAAACTTATTCTGTCCATTGACCGCTTGGACTATTCAAAAGGGATTCCACAACGATTGAAAGCCTTTGATCAATTGCTTAGTGAATACCCAGAATTACAAGGTAAAGTATCGTTAATATTACTAGTCGTTCCATCGCGCGATACTGTAGAGCATTACATCGAATTAAAAGAAGAAATAGAGCTTCTTGTTGGTCGAATAAATGGTAAATACAGCTTGCTGGAATGGACACCAATACATTTCTTTTATCGTGCCTTACCATTCAATAAACTGTCTGCACTTTATAGCATGTCAGATATTGCACTCGTTACCCCTCTTCGTGATGGAATGAACCTGGTTTGCAAGGAATTTATCGCAAGTAAACTAGATAAAACAGGGGTGTTGATTTTAAGCGAAATGGCAGGGTCAGCTAAAGAACTCTCTGAAGCACTTTTAATTAACCCGAACGATTGTGGTGCCATTGTCAACGCCATGTATCAGGCTTTAAATATGAGTGATGAGGAGCAAGTGAGAAGAAATACGGACATGCAGGAGAAACTTCAACGCTATAACATCCACGCTTGGGTAGATCGCTTTATGACTGAACTGAATCAAATAAAAGAAGAACAAAAAGAATTGATGGCTAAAAAACTGAACAAGAAAACGCAAGTAGACATAGTTAAAAAATATAAGGCAGGAAAGAGTCGATTAATCTTATTGGATTATGATGGTACATTAACTCCATTCCATAAAGATCCTCAAGCTGCAAAACCGGATGAAGAATTACACAGCATCTTTAAAAAATTAACCGCAGACCCTAAAAACAGGATTGTAGTTATTTCAGGTCGTGATAGAGAATCTTTGCAAAAGTGGTTAGGCGCGTATGATATTGAATTTATCGCTGAACACGGGGTGTGGTTAAAAGAACGAGGTGAAGGATGGCACATGATTGATGAGTTACCGATTGACTGGAAAGAAGAAATAAGACCTATTTTGGAACTTTATGTAGATAGAACACCTGGCTCATTAATTGAAGAAAAAGAGTATTCATTAGTATGGCACTTTAGAAAAACAGAAGCAGGCTTTGGTGAATTAAGAGCGAGAGAATTGATTTCTAACCTTCAGTATTTAACCTTGAATATGGACATCCAGATTATGGAAGGAAATAAGGTGATTGAAGTGAAGAACTCTGGAGTCAACAAAGGAAGGGCTGCCATGAAGTGGATTAACAGTGAACCATGGGATTTCATTTTTGCCGTTGGTGATGACACGACTGATGAAGACACCTTTAAAGCATTGCCAAATGACGCTTATTCATTAAAAGTTGGTGAAATATCTTCTGAAGCGCGATACAACATTTCAGATGTTGCAGCTGTTCGTTCACTTTTATTGGAATTTGCTGATTAAATAAAAATCAATCAGGAGGAAGCAATAAACTACTTCCTCCTGATTTTATTTGATTGATCTTGAGCTTACAGCAAGCTTACTTTTTACAATTTTGCATTTCATGTGAGGATTAGGAAAAGATAACCCTACTAAAAATTAATCGGACTTGATGTTATCAATATTATAATAACCTCCTCTATTCTCTTTTCGCTTCTGAGACTGGGTAATTATTAAATAAGCGATATTGACTAAATTTCTTAGTTCACATAACTGTGGCGATAACACTGCAGTTTCATACAGCTTCTGCGTTTCCATATAGATCAGTTCTAGTCGTTTTAGAGCGATCTCTAACCGTTTATTTGAACGCACAATGCCCACAAAATCACTCATGATTTTTTGAATTTCTTTCTTGTTATGGCGGATAATCACTTTTTCACGAGGCTTCACGGTACCTTCACTGTCCCACTCAGGGATACCATCTGGCAATTGAATTTGTTTTTCAAGCGCTACAGCATAACCACTGCTTACATCTGCATATACCAACGCCTCCAACAAGGAATTAGAAGCTAACCTGTTGGCGCCATGTAAGCCTGTACGACTACATTCACCGCAAGCAAACAAGTTAAGAATAGATGTTTTCCCCGTCATATCCACAACAATGCCACCACACAGGTAATGTTGAGCGGGCACAATCGGAATAAAGTCTTTTTTAATGTCTACCCCTACACTCAAACATTTATTGTAGATGTTGGGAAAGTGGTTTTTAAATTTATCTAAATCTAAGTGTGTACAATCTAAATAAACATATTCATCACCACTACTAACCAGTTCGGAATCAATAGCACGAGCAACTATATCCCGTGGGGCAAGGTCTTTCAATTCGTGGTACCCATCCATGAAGGCGACACCTTCCTGTGTTCTCAAAATCGCTCCAAAACCTCTTACTGCTTCTGAAATCAAAAACGAAGGGCTTTCCTTTGGGTTAAATAATGCTGTTGGATGGAATTGGATAAACTCCATATCCTGGATCTCAGCCTTAGCACGGTAGGCTAACGCCACACCATCACCTGTAGCAATTAAGGGATTAGTTGTATCAGCATACACTTGTCCAATACCTCCCGAAGCCAACATGGTTACTTTAGATTCTATTTTTATTATTTCACCTGTTTTTTTGTTTTGGACATACGCCCCAAAACAAGTTCTTTTACGTGTTTTTGATTCATCCACGTTAGGTAGGTGATGCTCCGTAATTAAATCAATGGCGTAATGGTAGGGTAAAATATCAATATTAGGAGCTAATTCCGCTTTACGGACCAGTGTTCTTAATATCTCGAAACCAGAAACATCTTTATGGTGCACGATGCGGTTCGCTGAATGTCCTCCCTCCTTGCCTAAGTCAAGCTCACCATCGATATTCGTGTCAAAATTTGCCCCAAACTCAATCAATTCTTTTAACCGATCTGGTCCATTGGTCACCACTAGCTTCACCACTTCTGGGTCACACAAACCATCACCTGCGGTTAAGGTATCCTGAATGTGGTTTTCAAAGGAGTCGTCTTCATTGAGCACAATGGCTATTCCGCCTTGTGCATAACGCGTGTTTGACTCCATTAAAGCGTCTTTGGTAATTATCGTGATCTTTTTATCAGGAGACTTGGCAGCTACCTTCAAAGAAAAACTTAGTCCAGCAACACCTGAACCAATGACAAGGAAGTCCGTTTTTATCATAGCGTTATGAAGCAGAGATATCTAACATTCGTTTCATAGGAATGTAAGCTTTTTCAATTAATTCTTTAGGTAAAGTTAACTCAGGCTTCTCGTTTTTCATACATAAATACAACTTCTCCATCGTATTCATTTTCATATAAAAACATTCTGCACAAGCGCACGTGTTATCTTCGTTTGATGGAGCCGCTAGTATTAACTTATCAGGGTTATCGCGTTTCATTTGGTGCAGAATACCTGCCTCAGTAGCGATTATAAACTGCTTATTTTCAGAATTCTTAACGTAATTCAATAAAGCGGTAGTTGACCCAACAAATTCAGCTGTTTTTAAAATATGAGTTTCTGATTCTGGATGGGCAATAATAATAGCATCAGGATGCTCCTGTTTTAACTTTAAAAGTTTGTCAATAGAAAATGCTTCATGCACCATGCATGCACCATCCCATAGGAGCATATCACGTCCTGTCTCTTTCATCACGAACTTGCCTAAATTTTTATCGGGAGCAAAAATAATCGGGGTGTCTTTGGGAACAGAGTTGACAATTTTAACCGCATTAGAAGAAGTACAGATAATATCTGTTAAGGCCTTTACTTCCGCGGTGCAATTAATATAAGATATGACAGTATGGTTGGGGTGTGCCTCCACAAATTTACGAAACTCTTCCGCAGGAGCTGCGTCAGCTAACGAACAACCTGCTTTTAAATCAGGAAGCACTACTTTCTTAGTTGGGTTTAGGATTTTTGCTGTTTCAGCCATAAAGTGAACTCCAGCAAACACAATCATGTCCGCGTCCGTTTCTGCTGCTTTTTGTGACAAGCCTAAGCTATCACCAACATAATCAGCAATATCCTGTATGTCACCATCCTGGTAATAATGAGCAAGAATAACAGCATTCTTCTCTTTTTTGAGCCTTTTAATTTCAGCTACAAAATCCAACTCTTTGTCTATACTAGTAACCATATTTTAAATATAAAGGGCTAATATATAAAATGCAGTCATAATCTTTCGACTATGACTGCATTATTAAGCTTTTAAGTAGAACGTTTGTTTAAGCTTTTCCAGCTAATTTTCTATCTGCCTCAGTTAAATGAATTTTTCTGATTCGAATAGATTTAGGTGTTAACTCAACATACTCATCACCTTGAATGTATTCTAAGGCTTCTTCTAACGAGAATTTAGTTGCTGGAATCAATCGCGCTTTATCATCAGTACCTGATGCACGAACGTTTGATTGTTTTTTCGCTTTACCTACATTTACAGTCAAATCATTTGAACGGTTGTGCTCACCAACAATTTGTCCTGCATAAATTTTTTCTCCTGGATCGATGAAGAAAGTACCACGATCTTGTAGTTTATCAATTGCATAAGCAAAAGTGTCCCCTGTGTCAGCAGAAATCATTACACCATTATTTCTCATTGGTATTTCACCCTTCCATGGCTCGTAGCCTTTGAAACGATAAGCCATAATTGCTTCACCAGCGGTTGCTGTTAAAACACTATTTCTTAATCCAATTAAACCTCTTGAAGGAATTTCGAACTCAATTCGAATTATATCTCCTTTTGGGTTCATACTAGTCATCTCACCTTTACGCTGAGTCACTAGCTCAATAACTCTTCCTGATTTATTTTCTGGAACATCAACAGTTAACACTTCAATAGGCTCACATTTCTTACCATCAATTACTTTCGTAATTACACGTGGCTGACCTACTTGTAGTTCATAACCTTCTCTTCTCATTGTTTCAATTAAAACAGACAAGTGAAGTACACCTCTACCAAATACTAAGAAACTATCTGCACTATCCGTTGCTTGAACTCTAAGTGCTAAGTTTTTTTCTAACTCCTTATGTAAACGATCGTGAATGTGGCGAGAAGTAACAAATTTACCTTCTTTACCAAAAAACGGAGAGTTATTAATCGTAAACAACATGTTCATCGTTGGCTCTTCAATTGAAATAGCCGCTAATCCTTCTGGATTTTCATGATCAGCTAGTGTATCTCCAATTTCAAATCCTTCGATTCCTGAAACTGCACAGATATCTCCCGCTTGAACTTCCTCGACTTTTCTTTTTTCTAAACCATCAAAAATGTAAACTTCTTTTACGCGTCCTTTAGTGATTTTACCGTCTTTTTTTACAACAGATATGGGTTGATTCACTTTTATTGAACCTCTAGTCACTCTACCGATAGCTATACGACCTACGAAAGAAGAATAATCCAACGAAGTGATTTGCATTTGAAGTGTTCCTTCCTCAATTTGTGGGTCTGGAGTTTCTTCCAAAATCACATCCATTAAATAGGAAATGTCATCGGTTTGTACTTTCCAGTCAGGTCCCATCCAGTTGTTTTTTGCTGAACCATAAACGGTTTTAAAATCTAACTGGTCTTCTGTAGCCTCTAAGTTGAAAACTAATTCAAACACCGCTTCTTGAGCTTCGTCTGGTCGACAGTTTTCTTTATCTACCTTATTAACAACAACAATAATTTTTTTCTTAAGCTCTATTGCTTTTTGCGTCACAAATCGCGTTTGAGGCATTGGACCTTCAAAAGCATCCACTAATAACACCACAGCATCGGCCATGTTTAATACACGCTCCACTTCACCACCAAAGTCAGAGTGACCTGGAGTATCGATAATATTGATCTTTGTGTCTTTATAAACGATAGAAGCATTCTTAGCTAAAATAGTAATACCACGCTCTCTTTCAAGATCATTACTATCCATAATTAAGTCACCTGTTTCTTGGTTGTCTCGGAATAGGTTACAAAAATGAAGCATTTTGTCTACTAGCGTAGTTTTACCGTGGTCAACGTGTGCAATAATTGCAATATTCTTATTTGATTTCATAAAATAATTTTCAGGCTGCAAAAGTAGTTTAAAAAATCCGTTAATTACTGCTTGAAATCTAAAAATACATGTAACTTTTACTATTTGATCAAAAATATTGTAAACAGACACCAATGCCAATTATAAGAGAATCAGAATATAAACCACCTCTATTTCTTAAAAACAGTCATTTACAATCAATTTACCACAAATATTTCCGCCCCGCAATCCAGTTAGACTACCAACGCGAACGCATTACTTTATCCGATGGTGATTTTGTAGATGTCGACTGGTTAAAGTCAAACAACAGACAGTTAGTGATCCTGTTACATGGTTTGGAGGGTTCTTCTGATTCTCATTATATAAAAGGAATGGCTAAGCTTTTAAAAAAAAATAGCTATGATGTGCTAGCAATGAATTTCAGGGGATGCAGTGGTGAACCCAATTTAAAATTTAGAGCCTACCACAGTGGTGATTGGCAAGATGTGGATGAAGTAGTCAAACAAGTCGTTAAAACCAACAAATATCAAACGATAAGTTTAGTTGGCTTTAGCTTAGGTGGAAATGTTGTACTACGCTATGCGGGATTAAAAAACAATTCCTTACCTCCTATCATTGATAAAGTTGTTGGTGTTTCGGTACCATGCGACTTAAAAGCTAGTGCTTATCACTTAGCTAAAAAATCAAATCGCATCTATTTACGCAGATTCATTAAATCGATGGCTGAAAAGTTAAAATATAAAACAGAAAAGTACCCCAATGAACTCCTACCAATTAAGATTAACACATTAACAGACTTCAAACTGTTTGATGATTATTATACTGCTCCTGCCCATGGATTCCCTGATGCACATACCTATTGGGAAACGTGTAGTAGTGCGAGTGTTATTGCGAAAATCACTGTCCCAACTTATATTCTAACTGCTAAGGACGATCAATTTTTAACATCTTCCTGCTTTCCAGTGGAAGCAGCCCGAAGCAAAGGCAATGTTTTATTAGAAATTCCTGAATATGGTGGACATGTTGGCTTTGTAACCTTCAATAAAAAGAATGAATACTGGCACGAAACTAAAATTTTGTCCTTTTTACAAAAGAAATAAAAAAAGCCAAACATTGACAGTCTGGCCAACTTAAAAAAAATAAAGAATATAGCCGCATTTATTATACCGTAGGGTATTTTAACGCGTTGTGATCAGGTTCGTAGCTCAATACTGTCTTCATAAAAGGACAGGATGCTTTAACCCGTAAACCGTTCTCGCGAGCATATTCAATAGCATATTCTGCTAGTTCGGTAGCTACGCCTTGGTCTCTTGATTCTTCTGGAACAAATGTACTAGTAAAATCAATGTAGTGATCTCCATGTTGGTTGTATTCTATTTTGGCTTCACCACCCTGAACTGGAGCTGTAAAAGTATGTAATGAAGGATTATGTGTGACTCTTAAATTTCTCATGATTTCTAAATTTTAAATGGAACATTATAACTGATCAAAAAAGCATAAAAAACCTTACCAAAATTCTGAAAAAGCCATTTCCATACAAAAAACAAAAAAAACAATATCAGAGAGATCCCTGATATTGTGTAAATAATTCAACAAAAGTAGCTCTTTGTCAACAAATTAACCAGTAAAACCTCGAGTGTAAATAGTGCCTCCACCGGTATGGTTATTCAAATATTGATGAAGGTTATAGGAATAAACGGGTATAGAACATTCATTTACTAAGTCCTCGGTATCACTACCATAAAAATAATGCAAAACCCCAGTTCTTCCGTGGGTAGAAAGTGCTAATAAATCAGTGGCCTCACGCTCAATAAATTCTTCTATACCTGATTTCACATCATTAGCGTTATAAACAAACAACTGATAATCCCTCAATCTAAACTTACGGGCAAGTTTTTTAGATTCAGCTTCTATTTGCTTAGTTGTTTTAAAATGTTTGGGTGTATTCACATATAACAATTTTAATGTCCCGTTAAACTTTTCTTTTATCATTTTTATTTGCTGAAGAAAACCCATTGTTATCGATTCGAAATCAGTACATATCACAATGTTTTGGGGATGAAATTCATGAAGCATGGATTTAGAGGTTAATACAGGAGTCATGGAATGACGCGCAATTACTTCAGCAAATGATTCTCCTTCATTCTCTTCACCGGCAGTTCCCATTACAATTAAACCATAAGTGGCGTGGTTAATATCATCAATTAATTCATTAACCACATCTTTATTATATGACATAGAGGTTTTCGTGGAAACACTCACCCCTTCGAATTCTTCTCTTTTGGTGATCGCATTTAACTTATCATTTATTTCTTTTTTCTCATCAGAATCCAATGCCGCATAGTTAGCCATGTTATTAATTAAGGAAGTACCGTTCCAATGGTTTAATAAATCATCGATGTGTGACTTCGTAATATTTAGCACACACACATCCGTATCAAATGCCCGAGCAAGCGACCCTGCTATGGTGTAGGCTTTTTCTGCTTCTTGTGAAAAATCGGTAGGAATTAGAATAGTTTTCATAATAGTCGTTTGATTTAAGTTGAAACACAATATACTTTTAGACTCTGAAAATGAGTTGAACTAAAATCATTCTCAACTATGATTTATATCAACCCTTAGAATAAGACAGGTTTTAAAATGATTTGTTAATAAGACTGTTATAAAATGAATATCAAAGACCAACTCTTAAAAGAAAATAGTAAGGAAAATGCAAAAATTATAGCTGCTTATATTCAAGGTAACCCAAACCGTTTTTCAGATTTATTAGCACTTTTCTTTAATGATGAGTGGAGAATTACGCAACGTGCCAGCTGGGTAGTTAGTAAATGTGCTGATCAACACCCTCATTTAATTACTCCCCATCTCGATAAATTGGTGTTGAATTTAGAAAAGCCAACTATTCATGTGGCAGTTAAAAGAAATACCTTGCGCATCCTACAAGAAGTAGTGATTCCAGAAAAATTATGTGGTTCTCTGGCTAACACGTGTTTTCAATTTTTAGAAAGTAAAGCACCTATCGCTGTGAAAGCCTTTTCAATCACTATACTCGCGAACATGCTACCCAAGTATCCAGAATTAGCTAATGAATTAACAATCATTCTTCAAAACCAACTCCCGTTTGCGTCACCAGCGTTTAAGCAAAGAGCAAACAAAGTGTTAAAACAGATTTCAAGACTGTGAGAAGAATATCTTATATTTGATTTTCAATTCAGTAATCATGAAAAAAAATACATACCTGCAGATAGTTCTAGCTTTTGGTTTATTAGTTAGTTGTTTTTCTTTCACACCAAAGACCAACACTTCAACTTCCTTATTCAGTAAAGATTCAACTGAGGTACAAGAAAATGACACTGTTTGGAATGTAGTGGTGTATGTAGAATTTGGTGTCGATACCAATGGACATATTCATGATGTAAAAGCAGAAGATCAGTTTGAATGTATGCGGTGTGATTCCACAATGATTAATGACCTTAAAAAAGAAGCTGTAGCAACAGTTGAAGCGATGCCACATTGGGATAACTTTCAACATAAAGACATAAAATACGAAATCCCAGTACATATGGTGCGTACTCACCCCCACCCTCAACACAAAACACACCATCATCAAGACAGCATACGTGTGAACAACGAATAAGCTTACTCTTCTTCTTTATTATAAAATAATTTGAAGAACTTCATTTTGCGATCTTCATCATAGCCTTGCTCCATGTAATCATGTCCTCCATGCACATATACGTGAAACTTTTTATCAAGCTTTAAGACACTTTTGAAAAACTTTTTTTGTGATTTCACTGCTGCTTTTGAGATATCAAACTCATCATAAATTTGAACATCATTCCGTTTGGAAAAGTTAGATTTATAATCATCAAATGCTTCAAATAAACCATTATCGGTGATTACTTCTTCACGAAATTCTTCTTTGTTAAACACCTCATGGTTATTAAAATAATCCATCGACTTTTCAATCATTTTCAATTGATCCGTTTTAGGCACATCAAAATCATCGTTAAATACATCTTTTACAAACCCTTTACAAAGCTGCATATAGTTACCAGTATGATAAAACTGGTCTTCTTTAGGTTTTGCCTGTAAATAATCATGCATCCAATACCGAGCGGTATCTGAAGATTTATTGGTGGCATCAACTACGCACACCCGGTAGCCATTCTCCTCGTCAGAGTCAAACACCAAACATCCTTTATCCAGTTTGTTAATATTTACCCCTTGCTGTGATTCCACTACAACATCACTATACTTTTGGTACACCTTTAAAAAAGTGTCTTTAGTTTCTGATTTAAAAATCCCTATTGCATCAGCATACTCACCTCTAATCTGACAATCAGTGAAATAAACCACATAAAACTCACCACCTTTAATATTAGGGTGTAATGAGGTTTCAAATAAATGTTTAGCGAGGTTAATCGATTGAAAATGTAATTTATCAGGGTCTTGAAATATCTCTTTACAAAAGGAGTAGACTTCATTAAACTGTAAACCGGACTCATGAGTAAATTCATATAAACCGTTTTCTTTGAATGGCTTTAAAAAATAGGTTTTCAACACATCCATAAGATCCTCATCCAACACTAAGTTTGAATTAGATAAAAACAACTCTTCTTCTTGCGTTTTGTTTCCAACAGAATGCACAACTATTTTATCTAATTCGGTCTCTTTAAAATCCAGCATGGGCTTAGTAAATAATTTTTTTTAAGAAAAATATCGGATAACAAAATAAACATTTAGTTAATCTAGCTCCAAAAATTTGAATTTTAAATCTGATTTTAATCCATCTAAAGTCATTATTATTAAAAAAATCATTTTTTATTACATCACACAACCTACTAATTACTAATACATTACGACCTCATAACACACAACCTTTAGAAAAATAATTTCGTTACAAATAATATGTGTAACTAAAAAAGGAGGTCAATCATGAAAAAGTTAATTTCAGTATTTCTAGCACTCGTAGTTATTACTGGCTACGCACACATGGATACCGTCACTGATTTATCCGCAATTGCTAAATTAAAGACCAAGTGGTTCAAACTTACCCATCACGGTTCTGGGCTTAAAATAGAAAAAGATTGCAACGCTAACCCTGAAGTCATTCACATCACCAAAGAAGGTGACCAATTTTTTTTAGTCCATTCCATGGGTGTTGAATCAGAATCGTTTAAAATTACTAAGTGTGTGATGAGGCCTACCAATAACAGTGTTGAGCAAACATTGGATCTGGAGCTACTGCACCCTGTAACTGGTCAAACATATCAGGTTATGGTGAAATACTCAATGAATCAAACGATGTGGAAAGGATTAACTAGTCCAAATTCTACTCACCTTTTCACAAGTGAAGAAGCAACTGATTCGTTTGATAGTATTATTAAAACTTGTGAATAATCTTTTTTTAAAAAGGAACTGCGTTGAAAATTGGGGGATTTTCAACGCAGTATTTTTTATGCTTGCCACATTTGTTTCACAATCTCCTGATTAATTAAAAGCACAAACCGTGACGGGTTTGGAATCAATGCCAGTCGAATGTCTACTCCCTGATCCAAATAATCTTCTATATCAATAGTGACACCCGGGTCATCACCTAATTCAACCTGTTTACCCTCTCCTTCTAACATTTGCGGTAAGTAGGAAGTGGGTAATAAAACTTCAGAATCAGACTTTAATTCATTCAATATATCACCTACTATTTCCTCTAGTGAATCACCATATTTGTCTACAAAATCGTCCTCAAGGTCATGCAACTCATCCTCCACTTCATCATACTTCTCATCACTGTAAGACAGTTTTGTGAGTTTTGTTCTTAATACAAGAATTTCATTGAGTGTTTTGTCCAGTTCTTTAAAATCCATTAATCGTTTTTTTTCTACAAATTAAGAGCTTTTCCGTTAAAAAGCTTTCCAAAAAAGCGGAAAATAAAGTACATTTCATGAATAATTAAGTTGAGAAACAGAATGGAAGCAGTAGTAAAAGATAAAATTGAAAACTGGTTATCAGGCGCCTATGATAAGGAAACTAAAGACATTATTAGTAAACTTTTAGCCGAAAAAAAAGAAGAAGAGTTAACCGACTCTTTTTATAAAGAATTAGAATTTGGCACAGGTGGGCTTCGAGGTATTATGGGAGTTGGATCCAACCGGGTCAACAAATACACCATTGGAAGCGCGACTCAAGGTTTAGCAAATTATTTAATTCAATGTTATCCTAACGAAGAGATTAGTATAGCTATAGCGTATGACAGCAGAAATAACAGTGCTTACTTTGCTCAAATCACTGCAGATGTGTTTTCAGCAAACGGCATAAAAGTCTACCTTTTTGAGGACTTAAGACCAACTCCTGAGTTGTCTTTCGCAATTCGTTATTTTGGATGTAAAAGTGGTATCGTTTTAACAGCCTCACATAATCCAAAGGAATACAATGGTTACAAAGCCTATTGGAAGGATGGTGCACAAATGATAGCTCCGCATGATGCTAATGTGATTAAAGAAGTAAGAAAGATTGATACGATTACGAAAGTTAATTTCGAAGCAAACCCTAACCTCATTCAAAAAATTGGTAAAGAAGTGGATGACGCTTACCTCGCAGAAATAAAAAAACTAACCGTTTCTCCCGATGCTATTGCTCGTCAAGCTGACTTAAAAATAGTATTCTCCCCTATTCACGGCACTGGTATTACTTGTGTGCCGCAAATCCTTAAAAGTTTCGGATTTAATAATGTACACGTTGTTGAAGAACAAGCTACTCCTGACGGCAACTTTCCAACGGTAGTTTATCCTAATCCAGAAGAAGCTGAAGCACTAAGTTTGGCGTTAAAAAAAGGAAAAGAAATTGATGCTGACTTAATAATGGCAACGGATCCTGATGCTGACCGCGTTGGGATAGCGGTTAAAAACCATAAAGGGGAATTCCAGCTTTTAAATGGTAACCAAACAGGGAGTTTGTTAGTGTATTATATGCTACAAGCATGGAAACAAAAAAACAAATTGACCGGCAACGAGTTTATCGTTAAAACAATAGTAACCTCAGAGTTAATTAAAGCAATTGCTGACAAGCTAGATGTTGAATGTTATGATACCTTAACCGGTTTTAAGTTTATCGCTGGCTTAATTCGTGAATTTGAAGGCAAAAAACAATTTATATGTGGAGGTGAAGAAAGCTACGGGTACCTTGTTGGAGATTCAGTAAGAGATAAGGATGCAATTGCTTCCTGTGCCTTTATTGCAGAAATGGTTGCATATGCCAAAGATCAGGGCAAATCTATTTTTGATTTATTACTTGATATTTATGTCGAGTATGGTTTTTACAAAGAATCGCTAATTTCAATTACTAAGAAAGGTAAAGCTGGTGCTGAGGAGATCAAACAAATGATGACCAGCTTTAGAGAAAACCCTCCAAAAACAGTTGCCGGGTCAAAATTAGTTTTGGTTAAGGATTATTTAAACCAAGTGGAAACCAACCTCACAAATGGGGAGAAAAAACCTATTGATTTACCTAAATCGGATGTATTACAGTTTTTTACTGAAGATGGAAGTAAAATATCCGCTCGACCTTCAGGTACTGAACCTAAAATCAAATTTTACTTTGGCGTAAAAGAAACGTTACTGTCAAAAGCTGACTATGACAAAGTAAATGAGCTTCTCGATCAGAAATTGCAGTCAATTATAAAAGACTTAAACATTCAATAAATAAAAAAAGCCAAGATTTAAATCTTGGCTTTTTTTATTCCCCTAATAATTGTGTGTTTATCCCTAACACATGTGACTCCAGATAATCATTAATAAAACCATTCGAAATTGAGTCTTTACCAGAAATCGTCATTTCATTAAAAAACTTCTTTAAATCAATTTCTAAATAATCCTTCAGCATGACTGTTGCTAGCGGCTTATAACTCCAATGCCATGGCTCAAACTTAAATCCATTTCTATTTTCATCGTTTGTATATGCTTGATAAAAACCAAAAGCATTGGCATTCAAGAGCATCCAATCGTATAATTTCGAATACACACCACCCGATAAATAATGTCTTTCTAAAAAAGGATCAGATGGCATTGACTGTTTTAAATCAACAATATCTAAATCTGTACCCCAGTGATGCCTGCTGGTTCCTGGAATAGTGGAGTATTCAATAATTTTTTTTATCACTTGTTTGTCAGAATAACCATGTGAAGAAAAGGATTTGAACTTCCGCTCCCAAATAGCTAGCTGGCGGTTATAACTTCTATAACTCGACTGTGAATAAATATCAATTCCATCTTTTGCTGCTGCCTCACACATCAACTCAAAGGCATCTCCTGCATCTTTTCTTAAAACGTATCTTCCCTTCACTAAATCTGAAGGCTCATTTATTCCAACTAAAATTTTTTCATCCTCATTTAATAGAGGCTCAGAAAAAATTGAATGCGGAATTAAAAATGTCCCGCCCAAAAATAAACCTGATTTAATTAAAAATTCTCTTCTAGTTGTTTTAAATCCCATACACCTGTAGTTAAGTTATAATGCAACCTTTCTCCCTGTAACGAAAGAGGCGATGTAAGGTTATTGTTATAAAGTTTACCTGTCCCTAAACCTTGAGGCATTACATTATTAAATTGAGCTATATATTGGCTAATAGCCGCTAAACCAACATTTGACTCTAAAGCAGAAGTAACCCACCAAGCAATATTTAATTCTTGTGCTGTTGTAATCCACTCATCTGTTTCTTTAAATCCGCCCAATAAGGTGGGTTTCAGAATAATATATTGAGGTAATATTTTCTCTAAAATTCTTCTTTTTTCAACTAAGTCAAATCCTCCAATTAACTCTTCATCTAAAGCAACAGGTAATGGCGATTGCCTACATAGTTGTGCCATTTCTTCCACTTGCCCCGCTCTGATAGGCTGTTCAATTGAATGAATATTAAATTCAGATAAGACAGTTAATTTTTCAAGTGCTTCATCGATGTTAAAAGCACCATTAGCATCTACCCTCAACTCTAAATCATTGAGGGTATATCGATCACGGATTGACTGGAGTATGGAGCATTCTTGAACAAAATCTATTGCTCCAATTTTAAGTTTAAGACATTTAAACCCTTCATCCAGTTTTGTCTCTATTTGCTTAAGCATAAACTCCTTGTCACCCATCCAAATTAATCCATTGATCAGTATAGACCGGTGGCCCCTCGAAAAATCATTATCAAAATATATTCGTTGACTACCATTTAAATAATCCAGCAAAGCTGATTCTAATGCCAATCTAATGGAAGGGAATTTATTTGGAATTACAGTCGACACATATTCAAAAACTGTTTCAGTAGTTAAATTACTGGGGAGTTCAAGTTGTCTTAATAAATCAGAAGCTAAAGCCAAAAATTCAGGGTAATCATCTACACTAAGCTTAGGAAGTGGACCTGCCTCTCCGATTCCTAAAACATTTTTATCGTGATCTTTTAACACTAAAAAATAACTGACTTTTTCAGTGAGCACACCTCGAGAGGTTCCAGCGTTAAATTTAAACCGTAATTTATGCGGAATTAATTGAATGGATATTTTCAGACTTGACAATGTTTAATAAGGGAATTATTTTAAAATTTTAAACTCTGTCCTGCGATTAAGTTCTCTCCCCTCTTCTTCATCATCGTTACTGGCAATTGGTTGTTCTTCTCCATATCCAACAGCAGTTAGTCTAGCTTTTGGAATTCCCTGGCTGACCAAATAATCCACTACTGCTTGTGCTCTTTTTTGTGACAATGATTTATTATACGAATCATTACCAATGTTATCAGTGTAACCTCCAATCTCAACGCTAACATCTGACTTTGATGACATCAAACATGCTAATTTATCTAATTCATCATAAGATGATTTTTGTAAAGTTGTTTCATTAAAATTAAAATAAACATGATGTAAAACCCGCTTACAACCCGTTTCTATATCATCCATTTTAAAGTGATTTTTCGCATCTTTTACAGACTGTTCATCGGTTTTAACCGTGTTATTGGCTTCTGGGGTTGTTTTATCTGAAACAAAATTCGAAGTAGAGACCTTAGTCGTTTGTGTTTGAGAAGATGATGGTTCACTCCTTGTTTCTTCCTCATCTTCAAACTCATCAGCAACTTCTTCTGCGTCTCCCTCATCTTCAGCTGCATCAATAGCTACAATTTCTTCATCTTCGGGGACAGCAGATTTCACATTAGAAGAAATCAGCTCAGGTGCTACGGCATTTAATTCGATGTCAAAAACATAATCCAACGGATCTTTCTCTTTTAAAATCGGAACCAGGTATTCAAAAGTTCCTAATGTTTGACCATCCTTGTCTTCAATAATTACTGAATAACTTTTACCCGATAATATATTCACAATATATTTACCCGTTTCCTTGGTTACATCTGAAGCCATTTCCTCCTCTTCTCCATCAGCAATAAACTTTATGTTTAAATCAGCTACAGCCTTTTTGGTATTTTGATCTTTTACCATACCTGTTATATGAACATTAGGGGTGAATTGAACTTTGTAAATATCTTTTTCACCTAACCCATCACGTCTATAGGAAGAGAAATAACCACTCCAATTGTCTTCATTTGAGTAATAAAAATAAATATCGTCACTAGGTGTGTTTAGAGGATATCCCAGATTCACTGGTTTCGACCACGAATTTGTTGATTCATCATAAAAAGACTTAAAGACATCAAAGCCACCCATGCTCGTGTGGCCATTTGAGCTAAAGAACAGCGTTTTACCATCTGTAGATATAAATGGAGAGGTTTCATCATATTCCGAATTGATATTACTACCTAAACTTTTAGGTGTTGACCATCCATTGGCTGTTTTCGTTACTACAAACAAATCAGAATTATCATGGTTTGTAGAATTAAAGTTGGATGAATAAATCATCATATCACCAGTTTTATTAACATAGGCATCAATTTCTGGCCAAACAGTGTTAACAGACTCCATAGGTACGGGATCAGTCCAATTTCCATTGACCAAATCAGAATGGTACAAATCACCTGCGCCTGTGTTTCTGTATAACAATAGCTTAGTGTCGTTATCATATAACTGAACGGTTGCATCATGACCGTCCAAATTATGCTCAAAATGTTTTGGTTTTAACCATTTACCATTTTCATCGCGAGTGGAGATAAGAACTTCTTCTGAAAAATTACCGCTTTCACTTTCACCATCCTCAGTATATTTTCGAGCGGTAATCATCATAGTATTACCGTCCTGAGTAATTACAGGGCTATGTTCATCTGTTGCCGTATTAATTGGCGCACCAACATTATCAATTCGATAGAAACTTCTTTTACCTACAAACTCTTTTGCATACCCACATTCAAGAATAAACTTATTAATATCATTAGTACGAGGATCGTTTTTAGAAATAGTCTCTAAATATTTGGTGTAATATGCTATTGCTTTATCAAACTTATAATTAAGGTGATAAGCTCTTCCTAACCAATAATCTTGATGTTTGTCAATGTTTTCATCTATCGAAATGGCCTTTTCCATTTGCTCTAAAGCCTCAGGATGACGATAAGAACCTAAATATGCTTTTCCAAGATTAAAAAGTGCTTCACTATTTTCTGGTTCCTCTTTTAAAACCAACCGATAATCATTAGCGGCTTTTCTGTAATGCTCATACTCTAAATGATTGTTACCTTCTTTCAAAAACTTTTTGGTGTCCTGTCCTTGACTTACAACAACTATTAAAACTGCTATAAATGCAAAAATTACTCTTTTCATAAATTCTTAAAATAAGATAGAATCAACTTGAACGATACAAACTACAAAATTTAACACAATTAAGGATACGAAAATGTTCAAAACCGGTTCACCAGTAATTTCACTTCGCAATTAATCAACCACTTTTCCGGTGAGAACAATTTCAGTTACCGAGGAATATGGGGAGTTTGAAATAACATAAACGTATTTCTTTTGGGTACCAGAACGATTATTTGTAAAAAAGTCCACAGCTAATACGCTAGTTTCTCCCGGTGGAATTATTTTATCCTTTATTTCCGTGTGAAGACAACTACAAGTCGATTGTATTTTTCTTATTATCAAGGTGTCTTTCCCAATATTTTTAAACCCAAATTCATGTTTATAACTTTGTCCTTCTTTTAATGTACCCATTTGTAAATGAGTGGTGTCAAATTTGATAAAAGGATAATCCTGAGGGTTTTCCTCAAAAAACTCTAAGATAGTTGCGTGGATACTTAAGTCAATAGTTTTGTTCTTTTTCTGGCTTGAACTTAATATTATTTGATCTGTTTTATATCCCCAATCATTTGCTTTTAAAGGATCGTATACAAGCTTTAAATTAATAAACGAATGAGGTTCAACTTTATTCGTATCAAACGAATAGCTAATGTATGAAGGGAAAACATGTAAAGAATCATTCATGGTTATGGGAGCATCACAGGCGTTATATAACAAGAATGATTTTTCAACTTTTTGATTGGAATAAATTTCACCAAAGTTTATAGCCTTCGAAGTATAATGCAGGCAACCTACTTGCTCCCTATAGTTTAACTCCAGATCTTTCTCTTTAATAGGTACTACAGTTCCTGTCAACATCAGTTTTATGGTATCGTTATGAGTAACCACATCAATTTCTTTATAAATCACACCTGGTCTATTGAGTGGGTTAAATTCTACTAAGACGTGTCCCGTGTCTGCATCAATTGACTTTGTCCAACGTGTCGCCAAACAACCACAACTAGTTATAACGGTATCGATTTTAAAACCAGCACTTTTTTTACGATTAAATTGATAACTAACATACTGAATTCCAGCATCCTCCCTAACAACACCGAGATTAACTTTATTATAAAAAAAAGGGCTAGTGGTAGATTGAGAAAAAGCTGCAAGTGGAAGCAGTATCAGATATATAAACAAATAGTTCTTATGCATTAAAATTGGTTTTTGAATGACCGTTTAACTTATTTACTTTAGCGAAAGTATTATATAAATAGGATAACTAAAACTATTCAGAAAAAATCATGACTAGGGTTTTAACAGGAATACAAAGTACAGGAATACCACATTTGGGAAATATTTTAGGCGCCATTAAACCTGCTATCACCTTATCCGAAGAGGAAGGTAATGAATCGCTTTTCTTCATCGCTAACTATCACTCGCTCACTACAGTGAAAGATGGTAACTTATTACGTGAAAACACCTATGCTACTGCGGCCGCATGGTTAGCATGTGGTTTAAATCCAGACAAAACTATTTTTTATCGCCAAAGTGATGTCTCTGAGGTGTGTGAATTAGCTTGGTTTTTAAATTGCATCACTCCTATTCCTATGTTAGAAAATGCACATTCTTTTAAAGATAAGTCTGAAAAATTATCTAAAGATAAAATAAGTGCTGGGTTATTCAATTATCCTGTATTGATGGCGGCTGACATCTTATTATACAACGCAGAACTCGTTCCTGTGGGTAAAGATCAAAAACAACATTTAGAAATCACGCGGGACTTAGCTAAGTCGTTTAACAATATGTATGGTGAAGTTTTTACTATTCCAGAATCAAAAATTAATGAGGATGTAATGACTATACCGGGGATTGATGGTCAAAAAATGAGCAAATCATATGACAACACTATCAATATATTTCTCGAGGATAAGGCCTTAAGAAAGAATATTATGAAAATAATTACTGACAGCATTCCGATGGAAGAACCTAAAGATCCTTTTAGCTGTAATGTTTACAAACTTTTTTCGCTCTTAGCAGATGAGGAACAAAAAAAAGAAATGCAAAAAAATTATGAAGAAGGAAACTATGGTTATGGCCATGCAAAACAAGCTCTTTTTGAATTAATCGTATCGAAATTTTCTGAAGAAAGAAGAATATTCAAAGAGATCGTTTCAAATAAAAGTCATCTTGACAAGTTGCTAATGAATGGTGCTAGTAAAGCAAAAGAAATTGCTAATCAGACATTATTCAATGCCAGAAAAGCTGTAGGCTATTAAAAAGCGTTATCTTCTCCTTTAAGCATATTAAAGATAGTAATGAAGATTATTTGTATGTCTAAGAAGAGGCTCCAATTCTCAATATACCATAGATCATATTGAACACGTTTTTTCATTGACGAATCGTCTGTAGCACCTCGATATCCTTTAACTTGTGCCCAACCAGTAATTCCTGGCTTTACAAACTGTCTGACTAAAAATTTATCCACCTTATGAGAATACTCTTGTGTGTGTTTAAGCATATGAGGTCTAGGCCCAACGATTGACATACTTCCCATAAAAACATTTATAAATTGTGGTAGTTCATCTAAATTAGTTTTTCGAAGAAAAGAACCGAGAGGCGTAATACGGCTATCTCCTTTTTGGGCTTGTAAATTATCTGAATCATGGTTTAATTCCATACTACGAAATTTTAAAACCGTAAACTCTTCATTATTTCTACCATTTCTCAATTGTTTAAAAAAAACAGGTCCTTTTGAACAACACTTAATTAAAAAAGCAACAATTGGAAATACAATAGGAATCAAAACCATCAACACAAGAGAAGAGAAAACAAGATCAAAAGTTCGTTTTATAAAACGATTTCTTATGCTCTCTAATGGTTCTTTTCTTATTGTTAAAACAGGCATATTCTCATAAAATTCGAGATTTAACCTACGGTTTGAAATACCTCTAAAATCAGGAACCAATTTAAATCGAATCATATGGTTATCAGCAAAAGAAACCAAATCATTTATTCTATTTACTTCAGTTAATCTTAAGGTACAATAAATTTCATCAACTTTATTTTCTGATAAATATTGAATGCAGTCATGTGTACTTCCTAGAAGTTTTGACTCGTCAATGACTAACTCATTATCCGTAAACACCCCTTCTAACCTATAACCTAATGAAATATCAGTTGAAATATAGTTGTAAACTTGCTGTGCGGTATATCCGTTACCTATAATTATAATTTTTCGATAATTATAACCTCGTTTACGGTAGTGTTCAAGGACAATTAATATACTGAGGTGCCACATCAAAACAAAAAAGTAAAAACTCACATAGGCAACACTGATAAGAACTCGTGAATATTGGTTAGCACTTTTAGAAACAAACATGAAAGAGAACACCAGAAGCGCGTGAATAATCACCTCCTTTGTTATATTCTGAATGGAGTCAAATTTATTTGTTACTCGTGAATATCTTTGAGTATCAATATAGTTCACCAATACTGCCCAAAATAAATTCATTAAAATCAGAAGAGTTGAATACCGATCTTCAAAATGGAAAGAACCCTCAAAATAATAATGGCTTAAAACTACTGCTAAATTTAAACAGAGTAAATCACCTACTAAAAAAATCTCACCAATAAACCTAGAATATCTACCTATCATATATTTTCCAACACTTTAGTAAATTGGTTTACACATTTGGTACTCGTGAAATTTGTTAGCACATAATCCCTACCTCTTTCACCCATTTCAAGCCTTAAATTCGCATCATTTATTAAGATCTCCAATTTTTTCGATAATTCATTTATATCCTTAGGAGGAACTAAATAGCCATTAATTCCATCTTGTATCTGTTCAGGAGTACCCGAAATTGATGTTGCCACTACAGGCTTCTCAAACAGCATAGCTTCTAAATTCGTTGTGGGAAAACCTTCATTTCCCTGAATAAATTGTTCTTTGCCATCCACCATTATTATATCCTTTGAAACTGATGGGAGCACACAAATATCCATTGCGTTATAAAATTGATAAGGATTCTCTTGTGCTCCTGATAAAATAAAGTTTGATAATCCATAGTCGTTAATTCGATTTTCTAACAAGTGATAATAATTTTCGTGCTCAGGAAATTTAGGGCCGATAGACACAAATACTACATTAAAGACTCCCCTTTCCTTTAATAAGTTGGCGGCATCTACTAAATAATGTAGACTTTTAAATGGGATTAGAGAAGCTACACAACCTATTATGACATCACCCTGTTTTTTACGGTGTTCTAAAAAAGGAATAGTTTTCGATAAATCTTTACAGTCTTTTATGCCATTATAAATTCGAGTGGTTTTTTTCCTTGAATATTCATCTAATCTGTTTTTAATATATTGAGAGACAGTTATTATGTGATCAGGGATAAATTTTAAGAAAAACCATGCTTTTCTTGGACAAAAATACTCTGTATGTATATGTAAAATCACTTTCTTACCTAACAATTTAGCCATAGGCCCTATTAAAAATAGACTTCTGACATCATTGCAATGGATAATGTCAGGGTTTATTTTTTTTATCTGCTTATATAACCTAATTGTGTAAGGAAAGTACTCTTTAAAAAACGTAATGATTTTCTGAAATAAAGAAAGTTTTAAAGCAACTTTACCATATGAATTCAAAACCACACCTTTCGGTTTAACAATTTCTACATTCAAACCATTTTTTATAAAATAATCTGGAGCTAATCCTTCGCCAGAAAACATTACAGTAGTATCAATTTTATGATTTAATTGTTTAATTATTTCAAAAAGTGTACGGTTTGATCCCGCCATACGCTGCGGGTTAGTAATGAAAAATAGTACTTTCATTTTGAACAATATACTTCGTATGATTTGTTAGCAACATCGATCACATTAAATCCTTGTGCCACATTGTAACTTGCATCACCCATTTTTTGAAGATTTTCATGTGATTCAGTCATTTTTATCACGGCTTGAACGATATCATCAACATTACCAACCCTCGTTAAATAACCATTAACTCCATCAACTAACACTTCTTTACATCCTCTGTTATCTGTAGTAATTATTGGTCTACCTGCCGCTGCAGCTTCAATTAAAAATTTTGGAGTACCCTCCTTATGCTTTGAGGGAAAACAAATTATTGTCGCTTTCTCAACTAGTTCAGGCATATCTGTTCTAAACCCCAAACATTTAATAAAATCATATTGGGACCAACCTGAAATAACTTCGTCTGGAACCGAGGCTGGATTACCTGGGTCATTTTTACCAACAATTTGTACTTCAATATTTAAGCCTTTCTTATTTAAAACTTTAGCTGCTTCAACAAGTTCTCCTACACCTTTTGTCCACAATAGCCTTGCAGCAAACAAAAGAATAATTTTATCACTAACTGGTACAGGAGTTCGTTTAAACTTATTCAAATCTACTCCAGAGCTTCTTATCAAAGTGGCGTTACCATGGCTAACCAACCCTTTTTTTACAAAATTATTTAAATCATCGGGGTTTTGAAAAATGGTTTTTCCCTTATCCAAAATCATTTTATACCCATAGTTAGCAAATGGCCTAAGTAGCCTAGCTTTAAACGAATTACTGGAATAAATAAACCCTAAACCTGCTATTGAATTTATTATAATAGGAACACCCGCACGAACAGCTGCAAAAGTACCATTTATATTTCCTTTCATAGTGAAACTATGAAATACATCAGGTTTTTCTTTTTTTAAAATCTCAGCAATTTGTGCTATGGTTTTTCTTTCTTCAAAAATATTCAAGCCACTTCTTGACATTTCAATCGGATACCACTTAAATCCTTCTGACTGAATTTTATCTGAAAATTCACCGGTTGGTGAAATCATTATTGTTTCCACACCTTTCTCTCTCAGAAGAGTATCAATTGGTACACGGTAATTATACAAGTACCAATCCGTATTTGAAAAAACGACTAACTTCATTATTTTTTTACTATTTCATGAAAGAGCTCATCATGCTCTCTTGCAATATTACTGACTTTAAAATCTAAAGCCCTCATTTTAGCATTTTTGGTGATCAGATTTCGTTTATTAACATCAATAATTAATGCTTCTAATGCTTCAGCTAGAAAAGTGGGGTTTTTAACAGGTACTAATACACCTAAATCAGGAGAGTTAATAATCTCATTTGGACCATGAGGACAATCTGTTGATACTACAGGTGTTCCACAGACCATTGCCTCAACAATCACATTACCAAAACCCTCATACAAAGAAGGGAGCACAAATATATCAGCATTAGCAATTACTCCAAAAGGATCGTTTTTAAAACCAAGAAACTCTACCTTATCTTTAATCCCTAATTCGGCAACTTGTTGCTTAAGTTCTTCTTCCAATTCACCACGCCCTAAAATTTGATAGTTGAACTGAACTCCTTTTTCTTTTAATATTTTTAAAGCCTTAAACATATATGGATAACCTTTTTGATAGGTTAATCTTCCACATGAGACCAAAACCGGCAAACTATTCACGACTTTATGTTGGGGTTCATCATAAAACCGAACCAGCATTTCATTATCTAATCCCGCATTATAAATGACCTTAGTTTTATCTTCTAACTTTGAGTTCAACTCAACTAAACCAACTTTAACACCTTTTGAGAGTGCTATAATTTTATTTGCTAGTTGATACTCATATTTAATCGATTTAAGAATCATCCTGTTAACCCAATTGGATTGATCATCATAAGCATCTAATACAGAGTTTTGAACAGCCAGAACTAACTTAGGCTTAATCGCCAGTTTTTTAAATACTTTAATCGCAATTAAGTTATGAATATCTTGGACTGAGAAAATAATATCTGGCTGAAATAATTTAATTTCCTTTTTTAATCCCCAATAAGTTGTAAATCGACCTAATGTGGAAGATAATGTATATATAAAACCGCTGCCTTTTTTTATTAATAAAATTGATTCATCCAAATGCTCTTCATAATCACCAATTTTATTGGGGCAAACAACCCTTATATCATAGTTTAATTTAGCTAGTGCATTTAAAACTCTAAGCGTATGTTTTTCTGCTCCACCACTTCCCAAATAGGAGGAATATACTAATAGTTTAATTTTCAATTATATACTTTTTAGGGGGTTTAACTTTAGTATAAGTCACTAAATTAATAATATAATATATTATTAATACAGCAAAAAAACGTTGGACAAAATGAGTTAATGTTAATGAGTTTGGTTCAAGTTTAGTTAAAGCTATTATAAACAAAACTATAGATGTTTTTTGTAAATGGTTCGCTTGATAAAAATTAACGATCCATTTATACATAACGCCATGAATAAACCCTATAAATATTAAACCAAAAACGTGAAAATTCCAATATGCCTCCATCTCAGTACTAGGGGGCATTCCTCCAACAGAATTAAAAAGCATTGTTCCTGTGTAATAACTAATTGTATGAGGTTTATTATCCCAGATAAACCGAGGGACAAAAAATAATATTGCAGATAAATACGTTTTTCCATAGAACAACCCAAAATCCTCAATTCCACGAGCATATATTACAACATCAGGTGCATTAAGTACATCTCTACGCTCTAACTCTTCGTCTAATTTTGCTTTGTTTTCACCTATATTAACTTCTGTTAATACTGACCAATCCACATCCCCTGAGTAAGTAGTTGCACGGAGTGAACCTAAAACTGTAAGAACGAAAAATCCAAAAATAGCAATTACACTTATAGCTACATATGGGATTTTTTTATAATGTATAAGCCACACTAACAATAAGCTAATTACAGCTTCAAAAATCATACTTCTGGCTCCATAAGATAAATAATTAATAGCCATAGAAAACAATACTAATATCCAAAACCAGCCTGAATTGAAAGCTTCTTTTTTGATTGCAGCCCAAATCATTAAAGCTAGATTACTGAAACTAAAAAAAACAAAAATAATCCCCATACCATTTAATGATTTTTGTCGTCCTTCGCCAAAACTTGAAAAATGGTTAGACAAGCCTCCTCTTATCTCAAAAAACAATAAGGCTGATATAAACACTACTAGTATAATGTAAATTAATCTCTTAACTGTTTTTGGAGAATCAATGTTTTTATCTTTTAGATATATATAGGGTTTCGGATTCGTAAGAAAATATCCTATATATTGAAAGAAAAGATAAACGATAAAAATTATTTTAACCCCTAAATCATAATCAGAAAGTTCATCTTGATTGTAACCGAGAAGTCCTTCATTGTAAATGGATCCAAATAAAGGTCTTGATTCTAAAATCTTATTGACTAATTGCGCATGGTGTTTTAATAAAGATTTTGCAAAAATGATTAACGAAGTAAAAATAAACGGATGAAGCAAACCAAACCGTTTTTTATTGTAAAGTATAAACGGAAAGTATAAAAGTATTGAATAAATGACGTTAATAAACAACCTAGAATAGGTATTACTATATACTACCTCATTTATATATACTTGATATATTGGGGTAATAATATTAACTACAACAATATAAAATAAAAACAAGTAACGAATAAAGTCAGGAAACTCTAAAAAAATTGAGTCCTGACTTTTTTTTTTGTTTAAAGAAGTTATCATTAAAACGCTTCCTGAAACTGATCTATTTTTTGGTGAACTTTGTTACATACACTTCTCTATTCATCATTAGTTTAACAAAATATACTCCAGGTGTAAAAGATGAAACGTTTATACTATTAGCTTGATTTCCTAATACGTTGTCTGTGTATATTAAGACACCATTAGATGAATAAATATTTAGTGTAGCATTTTGCTCATCTACCACCTCAATATTTAATAAATCATTTACTGGATTAGGGTAAACACTAATTAAATCTGATTTAATTGATACATCACTAGTTCTTGCTGGTGGTAAAGTCGTGAAGTTAATATAATCAGATACAACCGATTCAGGTACTTCTTCAGAGTTACAATAAGAATAAATTTGTGACGTATAAGCGGTGCTAGCAGCTAAACCATTAAGCTCTACAAAGGGAGACACTAATCCTGTAATATAAGTCCAAGAATTAGAACCAACAGCTTTTTTATACCTCACTCCATAACTGGTAGCACCTAGTGAATTTCCCCAAGAAATTGCAGCTCCACTCGATGTCTTATTCGAAACTAATATATTAGAAGGGGTTGGACACTGATTAGACCCAGATGTACTTTGATCAACCCGACTGCTCCAGTCTGAAACTAAATCTCCAGATACAGAACACACCGATTGCACTCTAAATGCGTAAGATTGTCCTGAAAGCAATTCAGAATACATATGTGTTGAAATTGCATCTGCAGGATCAACTGTCACCCAATTTGTTTCGAATGAAGCTTTAATACTTAAATTATAGGAAACAGAACCATTTGGTGACCATGACAAAGAAACAGAATTATCTGAAAAACCTGTAACATTTAAACCAGAGGGAGGAACACAAGAAGTTGACCCAGTAGTAGTAAACTGATGTCTATTACCTACAGGCGAAGTAGAAAATGTAGAATATAGTCCATCTACGGCATTACAAACAGATTGAACTTCATATCTGTAAATTGTACCACTATAAAGACTGGATAAAGATATTGTGTTAGTCTCAACAAACTCGTAAATCAATTCAGGAGACCCTTTCACAGCATACCATAATACGTATCCTTCCACTCCATCGACTTCCCCCCAAGTAATATCAGCAGAAGTATTTTCTATAGAAGAAACTTGAAAACCACTTTGGGGACGAACACAAGTACGAGTAGTAAAGTTAAACAAGCCAGTATTATTGGATTCATTCTGAACATAATTACTAGAACATATACTCTTTAAATAATATTCATATGCTGTATTTTGTGTCAAAGAAGCTAATAAAGCTGTGGTATCAAAAGTACTAACTACATTATATGAAGCATCACCTACAGCCCTGTAACGTAATTCATACATAGGTGCACCCATGTCACTCCAACTCAATCTAGCTGTAGTAAAACCTGTATCAGCTACTATCGACATAGTCGGTTCAATTCCATCACAATCAACAGCAGTATTTGTGTAGAAAATTTTATTGTCTCCAAAATTCGAAGCAACGGTATTATCAACACTACACTCTGTAGCTACTTGAATTGAATACTTCATCCCTGATGTAAGTGAATTAACCGTAAGTGAATTAGCGGTGTTATTATAAATATAAGTCCAAGGGTTATCAATATCTCTTCTATATCGCACTACATATTCTACACCAGTACCTGAAATTGCGTCCCAATTTAATGTAGCACTTGTGGATGTAATTGACGAAACTGAAGGATTACTTGGTGCTACACAAGTGTAATCTATGTTTGTTTTAAAGAACTTCCTAACACTGTAATTTGAATAGCTGGTATTAGCAACATTACATTCTGTTGCAACTTCCCATTGATACTCTATCCTTCCAGAAGTTAAACCAGATACAGTAACAGAATTTGATTTTAAATTTGTTAAATATGTCCAATTATTTTGACTGCTCTTTCTATACCTAACAATATATTCTACACCAGTACCTGCTATTGCTGCCCAAGAAAAAGTTGCTGTTGTTGCTGTGATTGAAGATGTTGTAGGATTATTTGGTACAACACAAGAGTAGTCTGAATTTGTAGTAAAATATCTTCTAACACTATATCCAGAAAAGGATGTGTTTGCCACATTACATTCTGTAGTTACCTCCCACTGATAACCAGTTCCAGGTATTAAACTAGAAATATCTACCGTGTTAGATGTTATGTTTTGAACATAAGTCCAGTTGTTTTGTATATTTCTTCTATACCTCACCATATACTCTGGCCCTAAGCCAGCAACATCTTCCCAACTTAATTTAGCAGTAGTTGAAGTCTTTGAAGTAGTTACTGGATTTTGTGGAATTGAACAAGAATAAGCTGCTGCAGTTGTAAAATATCTTCTTGTACCGTAATTTGAGTAAGATGTGTTACTTACGTTACATTCAGTTGCTACCTCCCACTGATAAGCAGTTCCTGAAATCAGTCCTGAAATATTTACCGAATTTGACGTTATATCTGTTACGTATGTCCATTCATTTTGAATATCTCTTCGATATCTCACAATATACTCAACTCCTGTTCCTACAATTGCATTCCAGGAAAATGTAGCTGTTGTTTGAGTTATTGAAGATGTTGAAGGGTTTGCTGGAGCCACACAAGTGTAATCAATACCAGTAGAGAAAAATTTTCGACTACTATAACCTGAAAAAGAAGTGTTTGCTAAGTTACATTCAGTAGTAACCTCCCACTGATATGCAGTACCCTGTATTAATCCTGATATCACTACTGAGTTAGTGGACAAATCAGTTAAATAAGTCCATGGATTTTCTAAATCACGTCTATATCGAACTCTATACTCTATATTTGTACCTGCTACTGCTCCCCAATTTAATTGAGCTGTAGTTGGAGTAATAGAAGTCGTTGATAATGAAGTTGGAATTTCACAAGCAGAGTAAGCATTAAACCCTGATGATGCTAATATGATTAGTAGTGTAATTATTTTTCTCATGGCTAATTAATTTCAGGTAAAGATAATTAATATACGTCTATTAAGTGTGACTTGGATTGATTTTTTTAACAGAAAATTATTAGTTAGAGACTATTAACAATTATTTCGTTGCCAAAGATTAGTAATATTTTATATATTCTTTAACTACACTTTCTGTAGAAAACTTACTTTTCATTAGCTCTCTTCCATTGTAAGCCATTTTTTCTAATTCATCAGTAGATAAAACTAAATTAATTATTACTTCATTCATTTTCTCAAAATCATTTTGAGGAATAACTTTTCCACAATTACCATCTTCTAAAATTTCTTTAGCTGAACTTACGTCAAATGATACAACAGGTGTTTCACAAGAAAGGCTTTCAATCATACACCTAGCCAAACCTTCTGCTTTTGATGGAACTATTGTGATAGTGAATAAATTATACCAATACTCAATAAAATCTTGAAAATCAATTACCGTTACATTCTCACTTAAATGTTCATTTTTTATAATATCTAGACATTCCTTCGCAAAGGAATTTTCTTTAGGATTAAAATCACCTATCAATAAAAAATGATTTTGGTTTCTAAAATCTTTATCAAGTTTTGCAACGCAATTTTTCAAGAATAAATTTTGTTGTTTATCCTCTTGAAATCTTCCAACAACTCCAATATAATTTCTCCGTGGATCAAGCCCATTTTTTATAAAAAAATCAGTTGGAAGATCCTTTTTCTTGAACTTATTAAAATCTATAATACTATATGAGAAAGAAATTTTATTCTTCACAACTGGGAAATGATCAATTACTCTGAGCATCATATCTTTTGATAAAACAATGATGTGATCCACATAATTTAACACAAAACTCCATGTTTTTGTATAAGTCTCTTTTGGACCTTTAACAGCACGCATGTTAAATATTAATTTCGAGCTGTAGGAACCTAAAAAAGAACAAACAAGTGATTGTATGTCATTACAATGTACGATGGATACTTTAAGTTTTCTTAACAAGAAGAAGAGATAAATGTTATGTAATAAAATATTGATGTAATGGGATTTATTTGGTTTTCTGTAAATAACCCTTGCTCCAGCATTTGCCCAAATGGTGTTGAAATCAGTTTCCATTTGTGTTAAGATATAAATATTGTTTTGAGGAGCTATTTCTTTTATAATATTGGTAACACTTTGAACACCGCCATTTCCTTTAATTCCAGTCTGGTAAATGACAAATAGCACTGATTTTTTAGTTGATGTTAACGATGACATTATTATATTTTAGTTATAAAGAGCGATTGAAAATAGCTTATTTCTACAAAAGAACTTAATTTTCTCATTCTATTTAGATTTTGGAACTTGAATTTCAACATAACTCTAATCATCAAGAGCGCAAAACACTTTTCGCTGATATAATACTGCCGTTGCCCCTACCCAAGCTTTTTACTTACCGCATTCCCAATGAATTCAATGCTTTTGTAGGTAACGGTTTTCGCGTGGTAGTTCAATTTGGCAATAGGAAGGTGTATACTGGTATTATCGCTAAGCTTCATGAACACCCTCCCCAATCATACGAAGCAAAATCAATACTAGATGTTTTAGATGATAAACCTGCAATCACTGCTAAACAACTCGGTTTTTATAAATGGTTAGCTGATTATTATCTCTGTAATTTAGGGGATGTGATTCAGGCTGGGCTCCCTTCTGGTCTGAAAATAAGCAGTGAGTCCCGAATTCAGCTTAATCCCCATACCGACATCGCAAGCTTGGATTTGAACGCGTATGAGACACTCATTATTAATCACCTTCAAGAGAAAGATTTTTTAACCTATGATGATGTTTCAAACATTACTCAGAAAAAAGGTATATCCAAGCTCATTCGTTCGCTGCTAGAGAAAGAAGCTATTCTACTTTATGAAAAAATAAAAGATAAATACCAGCCAAAAACGATTTCGAAAATTCGTCTATTGCCCGAGTTTCTGTCAGAGAAAGCGATGGAAGAACTGTTTTCAGTACTTGAAAAAAAACAGAAACAATTGGAAGTTGTGCTGCATTACTTACAAAAAATACCTGCTTTAGATAACCTACAAGCCAATGAAGAGGGAATCGAGAAGAACGTTTTATTAAACGCATCCATTTCTCCTTCTTCCTTAAATACACTGATTAAAAATAAGGTGTTTGAACAATTTGAACTGGTGGTTTCACGAATTGAAGAATTCGATCTTCCAGAACAAGAAATTAAGCTCAGTACTCACCAAGAGGAAAAAGAAAACGAACTATTACATCACTTTGAAACGAAAAACCATGTGTTGTTGCATGGCATCACGGGCAGTGGAAAAACAGAAATTTACATCAGCTTAATTCAAAAAGCGATTGACAATGGTACCCATGTGTTATTGCTCTTACCTGAAATAGCTTTAACTACACAAATCGTGTCACGGTTGCGCAAAGTCTTTGGTAACGATATGGCGGTTTATCACTCACGATACAGTGATAATGAACGTGTTGAAGTATATAAAGGCGTATTAGAAAATAATTACCCCCTGATTGTGGGTGTACGTTCGGCTGTCTTTCTACCTTTCTCCAATTTAGGGATGGTCATTATCGATGAAGAACACGATAGTTCTTATAAACAATATGATCCAGCTCCGCGCTACAATGCGCGCGATGCTGCATTGGTGCTTGCTAAAATCCATGGTGCCAAAGTATTACTCGGCTCTGCCACACCTTCGACTGAAAGTTATTATCATGCCTCTTCTGGTAAATGGGGTTATGTAAAATTGTTTGAACGCTATGGTAATGCAACGCTTCCAGATATTTTACCGGTTGATATTCGTTATGATCACCAGGGAGGATCAAGCTTTTCTAAAACCCTTTTACAAGCAATTGAAGACCGCTTGAGCAAAAAAGAACAAGTGATCTTGTTTCAAAACCGTAGAGGTTATTCGCCTTATATTGAATGCAATGACTGCAATGAAATTGTGATGTGCCCGAACTGTAATGTAAGTTTGACTTATCACCAGTTTTCTAACGACATGCGGTGTCACTATTGTGGACACCATCAGGGTGTACCCACGAACTGTGAGGCTTGTGGTTCTACGAAAATAAACACCAAAGGATTTGGTACTGAACGCATTGAAGAAGGCTTGCAATTGCATTTCCCGGAGGCCGCTATTCAGCGCATGGACTTGGACACCACGCGTAAAAAAACAGCTTACCAAACCATCATCGATGATTTTGAATCGGGAAAAGTGGATATTCTTGTCGGCACCCAAATGGTCACAAAAGGACTCGACTTTGACAACGTCAGTTTGGTGGGTGTTTTTGAAATTGACCGCATGCTATACTTCCCTGACTACCGGTCGCATGAACGCACTTATCAAATGCTAACACAAGTAAGCGGCAGAGCTGGAAGAAAAGAGAAAAAAGGGCTGGTAATTGTGCAAACCAGCAACACGGATCATGAAACTATTCAGGCGGTTATTAAAGGAGAAAAAGAGAACTTTTATACAAAAGAAATTAACGACCGCGAGGAGTTTAACTACCCCCCTTTTTCACGGTTAATTCGCATCACTATTCGTCATGAAGATAAGCTGAAAAGTATGGATAGTGCGACTTACCTTGCACAACAACTGCGTAGAAAATTGCAACATCGCATACTTGGACCTGAAGAACCTGGGATCAACCGAATTAGAAACTTATTTTTAACGGATATCCTCATCAAGCTCGAGCGTGGCTCGCTGGATTTGGCTAAAGCAAAGGCTTTTATATTGGAAGAAGTCAACAAAATTAAAACACATAAAATCCACCGAAAGTCGATGTACACAATTGATGTAGATCCGGTTTAATAAAATCTTTTTTTTAACTTCGCTGGGTTAAAGATTAAGGGTTAAAAATCAAATAAACTGTCATTAAGTGCCATTGTATTATGAAAATTTAACAGCGCTTGTTTGTTACCAAACCACTCTTTGTAGGTACATTCGGTTGATCTTCGCGGTTTTTTGATGGCAATATGCATGGATAGAAGAATGCTTCCAGTCGAGTAAGTTGCGACAAAACCGGTGTTTTACTGGGTTCAGGTGTATGTATGCAATAAGTCTGGTGAAGTAGGTCTCATCCTGTACCGATTTGCGTTTAAATCGATGCATAAAAAGACTGCCTTTTCTATCATACATCTCATTATAGGCTTTTGAGTAAGCATTAAAAAAGTTACTAAATTGTTTAGATACCAGACCTCCGAGGTTTTGAAAACCTCGGAGGTCTTTACCTGCCAACTTCTTCTTTTTAAAAAATTCAAACAACTCTTCCTCACTCCTTATCCTCACCATAAGGTGGAAATGATTAGGCAACAAACAATAAGCATAAGTATCGGCTACTGGATAGATGTAGTCCGCATATTTAGTAAGGAAATAATGATAGTTTTCATCATTTCTAAATAGATTTTCGTTGCCATTGGCGTGGTTGTAAATGTGGAAAACTGTGTCTGGTAAAAGTGGTTCTAGATACATAGCTGTTTTTTTACTCCTCAGAGTGTTAAGAAAAATAACCTATCATATTAATATTCTTAAATGCTAAGTGGTCTTTTATTGGTTAAAAAGGCCTTGAATGTTTCACTTTTCAATACAGTTATTTGATCGATGAGCCCTAACACAAACCGACCCACTCCTGCAAACTGACTTACCTTGCAGACTAACAAATACAATTTTTTATCTTCATCAATCAAGGACAAGTAATTGATTGCCAACGGAAATTCTTTTATCAACAAAAGATACGCTTGAAAGGAGAGTTCTAATTCAATCGGCAAATCAGGTGTTCCTGCCATTCCAAAAATATCTACTTCGAAGGAAGTATGCTGGTTTTGGTGCTGTATGGGCTTTTCTAACTCATGTACCGAGCTGATTCGGCTAATTTTAAAAGTCTTCATCGTTTGTGTCGCGACTTCAAACGCATACAAACTTTCGTAATCATCTGAAAAACTTACAACTTCTACTCGTCTGTCGGTAATATTTCCTGAGTTAGCGGAATGATATTTCTCTAAGATTACTTGATGATTATTGTCTAAGGCTAACCGCAGCTTTCTAATCAACAATCCCGCTCGAGCTGTGATGATTTCATTTGAAATGGATTTGATATCGGAATGCGTAAACAGCTTCTTGATGATGGTGTCTTTCAGTGGATGTTTGTTTGCTCCTGTTTCCACTAAGTCACTCACAAGTTGCGCTTCTTCCTGGGTAAAGTCTAGCCCTTCTTTGTGTGCTTCGTAATTGGCAATGAAATAATTATCTTCAAAATCTTTATCGATAATAAAACCTAAATTTTCAAGCAACGTGAGGTAACGGTATACTGTACGGCTACTCACTTCAAAGGTATTCGAAAGATAAGTTACTGATCGTGGACGTTTTTTTAACACACTGATCAGCTTAAAAACCCGGAGAATTTTAGCCTGTTCATTCATCGATGAAAAGATAAACAAGTTTTGTAAAAATTAAGTCTTAAAAAATGATTTCGACCTGTGTACACACAAGCCGAAACCAAAACTAACATGACGTTGCTTATTCTACTGGACAATCAGGATAGTCGATGAAATAAGCATAATTATTTATATCTAACTTTTTTGTATTAGGGTATTGAGCTAAACCAGGTCTGAAGCTAGCACCTGTACCTAAGTCTACAGCTATACCTACTACTCCCCACGACAAGACTGACAAAATAAAGTTGCCAGTTCTGAATTCATTAAAATAAGTACGCTTAATTGGTTCACACCCGTCCTGGGTTATTTCCACATCAAAAGCTTCCTTACGGGGATATAGAACATTCGCCTTACCTGTCCCAATTTTCTCTCCATTAACATAAATATTTGCATCAGGATGATCTTCCACTATCACATGTGCATAATATTTACTTCCGCCAAACATAACACCACAACTGCTTAATCCAAAAGTGAACAACGTAATAATGGATACTAGCTTAAAATATTTTTTCATCAAAATGTATTTATTGTTAATAGTGATGCGAAGCTATTAAATTCTAATTAACTAACAATTATCATTATTCAAATAAAATCAACGTTTTTGTTAATCATGGTATAAGTCAGGGTACTTCCCTTTGAGTTTATTCAACCTCGGAATCGACACTTGCCGAATGTAGCCATTGTCGGGGTGCAGTCGTTCATAGTCTTGATGATAAGCTTCAGCTACCCAGAATTTATCAAACTTCTTCACCTCAGCAGCTACATTCGCATTTAGTTCTTTAGCTAGCGCAGCTTTTTTTGCTTCAATAATACTTTTCTCTTCTTCGTTTTGATAAAAAAGAATTGATCGATATTGCGAGCCGTGATCGGGGCCTTGGCCGTTGACTTGTGTCGGGTTTTGCGTAGCAAAGTAGATATCTATCAATTGACTAAAACTAATCACCGAGGGATCATAGTACACTTTTACGGCTTCAGCGTGGCCGGTAGTTCCTGTGTTGCTGGATTCATAGGTAGGGTTTTTAGTGTGTCCGCCTGAATAACCAGAAACCACCTTACTAACGCCTTTAGTATGTTCATAAATTGCTTCTACACACCAAAAACAGCCGCTGGCAAAATAGGCTGTCGACATATTGGAATCCAGTTTTGTGTCAATTTCAGTAACTGTTGATGTTCCTTTTTTATGGCTTGATCCTTGACAAGCATTTAAAAAGCTCAACAAGAACAGACTAAGAATAAAATTTTTTAGTATCCGGTTTTTCATAATCAAATTTACTTTATTAAAACAACAGCCAATTTCCATTTTTTGTTATCAACTTTCAGTCTTGGCAAATACCTTTTGGTCATAAATGAAAAAAAACAATGATAGTTAACCCCTTCTCAACCTAAAAAAATTTATTTCCGCTTAAAAATTTTTGCAATCGTTTTACCAATTTCGTCTAATTTTTCAATCGGCTCTAAAATTGAAGGGTTTTTTAGATCAAACAATGAGGTGTCTCCTACTCCTGCCTGAGGGGGGTAAATAAGAATAAAACTGTGATCATGAAAGTATTTATTCAAATAGACTGGAACCTTTCCCATAGTGCTTTGATAAGATGGTTTATCTTTTCGACTCATAATTATTAGAAGGTTATCATCTTTTCTTAAATCTTTAGATAGAATTAAAAAATCTTCCCAATCACTAAACTCTTTGAATTCACACTCAATAGGATGATTGGAGTGTATTTCTCTAATAACCTGTAGGGTTTCCTCTGAACTATAAAAAACAGTTTTTGCCCCCGATTTACGTGCAATATTCCAAACTTTAATCAACCAAAAAGGAAAACCAATTTCCTTTTCGGCTTTGTCAGGCACTAGTACTATATGCCTTTTCATGGTCACAAATGGTTGAGCGGGTTTGTAAACTAAACTGGTTAAATTACATTTTGTTAAAATCCCTTCTGTTAAATCACTAATAAATAATTCTGATATGTCTTCGTTTAGAGGCAACCCTAGTAGTAAATCGCTTATTTTATGTTCTTTTATCACGCTGGTAATGGCATTAACACTATTGAGGTCATAACGAAGTAGTTGGTGTAATAAGTTATCTGTTGCCGATGCGCTCACAGCTGCTTTGTTGAGAATATTTTTGGCATTTTTCTCCGAAGAACCGTCCAAAGAGTTGTTATCAATAACACTTAACGCATATAAACTCTCTCGATGTTTATTCGATTTTATAGTAAGACCCAAGTTGATTAATTCGTCTATAATGTCAAGATTCGTCATAGGAATTAAAATACGCTCTTGCGAATCATTTTCATCAGTCGATTTGTCATTAACCTCTGCTAGAGCGATGTTTTGTGCACCTTTTTGAGCGACAAACGAAGCAATAGTACAAGTAAATAAAATCATTAAAATGGTACCGTTTAGAACACTATCATTGAGCAAACGGATAGGTTCACCTGATTCTGTTTCACCAATTAAAATATTATATCCTACCAATACCGCTGCTAAAGTAGCTGCTGCCTGAGCGTTACTTAATCCAAAAATAAGACGCCTTTCATCAACTGAAAACTTATATGTTTTCTGAGTTAACCATGCAGCTATAAATTTAGCCAGAGTGGCAACAACTATCATAACAGCCGCCACCTTAATTGTTTCCAGATCTTTAAAAAAAGCCTTATAATCAATAAGCATCCCTACCCCTATTAAAAAGAAAGGAATAAAAATAGCATTACCCACAAACTCAATTCTATTCATCAATGGTGAAGTATTGGGTATAAGTCTATTAAGAGACAAGCCTGTTAAAAAAGCCCCAATAATTGCTTCTATACCTGCCATCTCTGCTAAGTAGGCTCCTAAAAATACCATGACTAAAACAAAGATGTATTGCGACACATTATCATCAAATCGTTTCAAAAACCATCGTCCAATAAGGGGGAAAACAAGCATGACTACTAATCCAAAAAGGAGGATAGAAACAGAAAGTCTGGTCCAGAACAAGGAACTCACTTCACCCTCGGCCATTCCTACAATGATAGCAAGAACAAGTAACGCTAATGTATCAGTTATCATAGTTCCTCCCACAGTAATATTTACTGCTTTATTCTTAGCTATTCCCAATTTACTAATCATAGGATAGGCAATTAGGGTATGAGAGGCGAACATACTAGCCAACAAAATGGATGTTGGAACAGAAAAATTCAGGATATAAATACCCGTAACGACTCCTAAAATCATGGGTATGGTAAAAGTGTATATTCCGAATACAATACTTTTAGTGCTGTTCTTTTTAAAATCTACTAAGTCAATTTCTAAACCAGCAAGAAACATGATATATAAAAGTCCTGCCGTTCCAGATAGAATAATACTGCTGTCACGTTCAATGAGAAAAAACCCATTTGGTCCTACAACTGCACCTGCAATTATTAACCCTAACAAATGGGGTATTTTAATTTTATTCAACAGAATTGGTGCGAACAAAATGATAATAAGTATTAATAAAAATTTTAATACAGGGTTAGTTAGAGGCAGGGTTAAATCCCATATATTCAGCAACATACATTTTATAAGTTTTAATCACTTACCGCTTAAATTTTTAATAGAATAGTAGGGAAAAGAAGTATCTCAACTGTGAACCACCTCTATTTCAGCGAATGTAGCAAAAAAGTAATCACCTAGTATCGGATTGGCTTATGATTAAATTTCTTGTTTAGAAATATTAAGATCATCGGAGTACAAATCCATAGTTATAAATGAATTTGCTAAATATAAAATGAAATAAAAGAAGGTTTAGCGGGTGAACCTAAACCTTCTTTTATTCTTTATCTAATAAGATGAATTTTCATTTTTTTAGGAAGCACAATATTCTAATATTGCTTCTTTTATTTTAGTAAATGTGCTATGCAACAGTTCTTCGTTTTCTTCTAGTAATGTTACTCTAAAGCCTTTTAAATCCGAATGAAAGGAGGACAAAGGTACTACACACACTCCCTTTGAAGCCAATAAATAATAGACGAACCGTTTATCAAAGTCCATATCCTTAGCCGTCCACTCTTCTGCTAATGCTCTACGTTTATCATCTTCGATGTGAATTTTTTGACCTGCTTTTAAAACCCCGTCATTAAACACCATGGTATTATAAAAGGCTCCAAAGGTCTCATTAAAGGTAATTTGAGGCACATCCTTCAAAATACCCGTAATAATCTTACTTCTTCGTCCGATACTTTCATTCAACTCCTTACGATATTCTGCATAGTTTTCATCAGTCATAATTTTCGGAATCGCCAATTGGGGCAATGTCGTTGAACAAACCTCGATCATTTTCGCATCTTCCAAAGTCGAACACAAGCGTGCAAATTCTGAATCTTTGTTGCGGTTATAAAACTCCATCCAGCCACAACGTGAGCCGGGCCATGGTAATTCTTTTGAAATCCCCTTCATCGCAATTCCTGGGACATCACCAATCACCTCTGCAAGAGAAACAGCTGTTACGCCATTGTAAGTGATGTTTTGATAAATCTCATCACTAATGATAAATAAATCAAACTCTTTTGCGATTTCCACAATTCGTTTCAACATTTCAATCGGATACACCATTCCGGTTGGATTATCAGGGTTGATAATCAAAATGCCAATGATATTGGGGTTGTATTTAATTTGCATATACATCTCATCCACATCAGGATACCACGAGTTTTGCGGGTCTAAGCGGTAAGTGATGGGAACTTTATTTGCATGTGCTGCTTCTGCCGAGCTATGTGTAGAGTAAGCTGGCGATGGGCCAATAACACGAGACGATGGATATAAATATTGATATACTTTAGCAATGGCATCGCCTAGTCCATTGAAAAACAATATATCCTGAGCATCTATTTGTGCTCCACCTTTTTTGTTGGTGCGTTCAGCAAGAAATTGACGGGTCTTAAAATCACCTTTGGAGTGAGTATAACCATATGATCGATCTTCCTGAACTAAATTGGTTACTATATTTTTCATCCAGGCGGGAATCTTGGCGTTCTTTTGAATAGGATCTCCTATGTTTTCAAAAGTGATTTTCGTACCAATGGCTTCCAGCTTTTCAGCTTTCTTCACGATGTTACGAATTTCGTACTCCAACTCTTCTGCACCTTCGTATAGTAACTTTGTTCTCATTTATTTAAATGGTTTACGTTTTTAGCACACGCTAAAAGGCTGCAAATTTATGAATTTTTTATACAATCTATGGATGTTTATAATTCCTTCTAAAATTGATTGGTGAATAGCCACAAGCAGTCTAACTTGCTTTGATTCTTACAAATAAGTTTTAAATGCATTTATTCGATTTCATTACCTGGCAAGCAGACCCCGAAATTTTCTCTATCGGGTCATTTTCAATTCGTTGGTATGGTTTACTTTTCGCCATGGGCTTTATTGTTGGTCAGCGCATCATTTCACGCTTTTTCAAATACAATGGTTATGATGAAAAAATGGTTGACTCCTTTGTAATTTACTCGGTAATAGGTACGGTAGTAGGTGCTCGATTAGGTCACGTATTTTTCTATGGCCCCTATTTTACACCTGAAGGAACTGGGTATTTTGACAACCCGATTTCCATTTTAAACCTTCGTGAAGGTGGTCTGGCTAGTCATGGTGCTTTAATTGGGTTATTAATTTCAACTTATCTTTTTTATAAATATAAGATCAAAGAAAGCTATTTATGGATTACTGACCGTTTAGCTATTACTGTAGCCTTGGCTGGTTGTTTTATTCGTTTTGGTAATTTAATGAACTCAGAAATCATTGGAAAACCTACGAACTCTCCTACTGCTTTTATTTTTGCAAAGGATGCTGCTCTGAATTGGGAGGGTCACTTTGAAAATGTGTTCGATGAGGTTGACTTTGAATCCACTGGGGAGATACGGACTGAGGATGGTCAAGAATATGAGCGAATGAATGCTTCAGTTATTTTCAAAGATGAATATCAAAATGAGGCGGTATGTGAAAAATATATTACTAACACAGTAATCCCTTATCAAGCAACTTACTATAAATATAACCCAGACCGAAGTCATATCACCTTTTTTGAAAACCCTGACAACATTACCTTTACCAAAGATGACGGTCGCTTAGTAGCTTCTTTTTCTACTTATGGTATCCCGCGTCATCCCTCTCAATTGTACGAATCCATTAGCTCACTCTTTGTGTTTGTGTTGTTATTTTACCTGATGGATAAAAGCAAAGGCAAACTCCCTGACGGCATGAGCACGGGGATCTTCTTAACGTTAGTGTTTGGGTTGCGTTTTGTCTATGAAATATTCAAGGAAAATCAGGTGGATATGGAAGATGGTTGGTTGCTAAACATGGGACAAATTTTAAGTATCCCTTCTCTCCTATTTGGTTTATACTTGTTATTTAGAGCACTTAATCAACAGAAGAAAAGTGGTACGTAATTTTACAACACTTTTTCTATGGCTCCTTACATTCAATGTATTTAGTCAAACTGCCCCATTGAAATATGAGTTTCGTGGGCTTTGGGTAACAACCGCTTTTAATCTGGACTGGCCATCATCCAATGACCTTAGTCCTGAAGAGCAGCAAAAAGAATTTATCACCCTGCTCAACAAACACAAATCACTGGGCATCAACACAGTAATAGTACAGGTACGCGCTGCTGCGGATGCTTTTTATGAGAGTGACTATGAGCCGTGGTCGGTGTGGCTTACAGGGGAACAGGGGAAAAAACCAAAACCCTACTGGGATCCACTTGCATTTATGACGGAAGAGTGTCATAAACGAGGAATGGAAATTCATGCATGGTTCAACCTGTTCAGAGCAGTATCCCACGAGCGTTTTTTCAAACCAGACCGACACCATGTTTCAAGAAAGCACTCTGAGTGGACCTATAAAATTGGGGAGAAAATCTTTTTTAACCCAGGTGAACCCGACTTAAGAGAATACCTCACTAAAGTGGTAATTGATTGTGTTCAAAAGTATGATATTGACGGGGTGCATTTAGATGACTATTTCTACCCTCAAGAAATCAATGGCGATAAAATAGATGACGACAAAACCTTCAAAACCTATGGCGAGGGTTTTAAAAACAAAGGCGATTGGCGAAGAGACAATATTAATCAAGTTATCAAAATGTTGTCTGATAGCATTCATGCTACAAAGTCATACATGAAGTTTGGAATAAGTCCTGCCTGTGTATGGCGACACAAACATGACGACAAATTAGGGTCGAACACGGAGCGCGCACTTACCAGTTATGATGACCTTTATGCCGACTCAAGGAAATGGTTACAGGAAGGCTGGATAGACTACCTCGCGCCCCAACTTTATTACAGCACATTACATAAACGTGTCAATTACAATAATTTATTAAACTGGTATGATCAAAACAGCTTTAAACATCATGTGTACATCGGCTTAGCTTATTATAAAGCTCATGCACCTGATGAAGAAGGTTGGCATGATGCAAAAGAACTTCCTCGACAAATAACCTTACTACGATCAAAAGAAAACATTCAGGGATTTAGTTTTTTTCGAGCAAGTTCATTTCATGTCAACCCTTTACGCCTGGAAGACACACTCAAAAAGATGAATAATTATTTCTGTGTGCCTCCACCGATGTTATGGTTGGATTCTATTCCTGCTCAAGCACCATCAAATTTGCAACTTACTCAAACCAAGGAAGGTGTGTTGTTGCATTGGGATGAACCAGGCGCAGCTTTAGATGGTGAAACTCCAAAGTATTATTTTGTGTATCGCATAAAAAGAGGTGAGATGTTTGATATCGCTACAGCTCAAAAAATAATAGGGCTGCCCCGTAAAAACTCGTTTCTTGATAATAAAATCACCCCTAATACTGAATATTATTATGTAATTACGTCTGCGGATCGATTAAATAACGAGAGCACGCACTTTATTGGTGGATTATTTAGAACCAAAACAGAATAATATTTCTTTTAGTAAGTTTATTTTTTTAAGTTTTAATTTATAAAATGCTACGAATAAGAATTTTTACGGCCTTATTGCTTTTCTGGACAGTGACCTCTGTTTTTGCAGTGAAGCCAGCTATCCTGACTGACTCATTGCATGAATTATGTCTTGCCCGCGAGTATGTGGAATATTTAGAAGATCCCACACAACGCTTATCTATTGACTATATTAAAACGCTGAGTGATACTTCCTCCCTATTCATCCCAAGTACCGCGCAGGATTTAATCAATAAAAACATTTCGTCTGCCTACTGGCTTCGTTTTAAACTGAAAGATAATAGTTCCCAAATCTTTAGAATTGAGTTATTTGACTACAACATTGATGAAATCAGTATTTATTACCCTACTAGTGACGGAAGATATATCACCAAAGAAGCAGGCTTTAATTACACCTTTTCACAACGAGAAATTAATCATAAAAATGTAAGCTTTAAGATTCCATCCTCTATAGATTCCAGCTATACCTACATCCGCTTTTTTTCCGAAAAGAAAAATGTACTCGAACCAATGGTGCGATCCTATGACCATACCTTAAATTATGCAATTAATGAGTACATCTTTTTTGGAATAGTCTATGGGCTTTTACTCCTAATCATCCTTTATAACTTCATTTATTTTGTGGTATTAAAAAAGGCGTATTACCTCTACATTATCCTTTATGGTATTGGAATATTAATTTATATCATGAGTTATGATGGAACGGGTTTCCAATATATCTGGAATAACTACCCTCAAATTAATAACTACACGGGAGAAATCGGATTAACTATCAGTACCATTTCACTGCTTCTATTTACCAATAATTTCCTTCAATTAAGAGACCTAAAGCAACCATACTACAACATCATCAAATGGAGTATCTACGCTAAATTATTGTTGTTTATCATTCAACTTATTTTTACTAATTATAAAATTTTGGAGGTTTTAGACCTCGCCTTTACGCTTTTACTTTTATGGCTTGCCATAAAACTATACATAGAAAAAATCCACTCTGCACGATGGCTAATTGTAGGGTATTCTGTGTTAAACCTATCTTTTATTATAACAGCTCTTGAACGGACTACCCTTATACCATCGAGTTTATTCACTGTTTATGCTTCCAATTTTGGGATCATTTTACAGTTTCTATTGTTATCAATTGGTATAGCTGAAACCGTAAAACAAGTTTACAAGGAAAAAGCTCAAGGACAGGAGAAACTTATTATTCAACTCTGGAAAAACGAGCGGCTTTCTGAAAAGGTAAACCGCGAATTGGAACAAAAAGTAAAAGAAAGAACGATTGAGCTGGATAATCTCAATGAAAGTTTGAAGAAAAAAGACGAAGAAAACATACGAATGAATATCGCTTTAGATTTGGCTAACAATGAATTAAAAAAACACATGAGTTCCTTTGCTCAATCAACCGTAGCCAAAGAGTTTCTAAGTTTTGAAGAGTTTAAGAAAGCCTTCCCCGATGAGATCTCGTGTCAACGATATTTAAAAGAACTCAAAGAAGAGAAAGGCTTTGTATGCAGTAAATGCAATAGCACTAAAACCATCAAAGGCAAAGAGAAATTTGATGTACGGTGTGCCCAATGCAATTATAATGAATCCTTAACTGCCAACACCATCTTCCATAGATCTAAAATAGCATTACAAAAGGCTTTTTACATGCTTTATGTCGTTTATAATCAAAAAGATCAAACCAACGCAAAGGAATTAGCAGAAACGCTTTCTCTTCAAAATAGCACTACTCAAAACTTTAAGAACAAAACACTGCTGAGACTAAAAACTCTAAAAAGAAAAAATTCTTCTTGGGAAAAATTAATTATTGATTAGAGTGTCCATTGTTCTAATAACCCCATGAGTTCATGTTTTTTGCGAACTGAGACAGGAACATTCTCACCATTATCCAACACCAAATACCCCCCATCGCTTTTCACATATTTCGAGATCGAGTTAATATTGATCACAAACGATTTGTGTACGCGTAAGAACTCATCATCAGGTAATTTATCTGCGATAGCTTTAATGTTTTTACTAACTAACATTTTATTCCCATTTGTTAGATAGATATGCGTATAGGAGCCTGAAGCTTCTGCATATTGAATGTCATCGATTTTTAAGAATAGACATTCTTGTTTGTCCATCACAATGATTTTTCTTTTTAGACGATGTTGAATGGGATTCTTAAATTCAAAAGTTTGACACTTTTCCCCTTCAACAGGTTCTTTCTTAATAAAAGTAGGTCTTAGATTCATGTCCCGGTTGTTTTTTAATTGTGAATTATACATAGTGGAATCAAACTAAGAATAGAAAACCAAGTAGTGAAAATTAGCTATAGAAATTATCAGAAAAATGGTTTAAACGACTGAGAATTTTCGCGATAAAAGAATATTTCAATGACGTCAAAAACATAATTAAAAACCCCAAAAAGGCTGATTTTGAATTAAAAAAAAAGTTGAAAGACGTAAAATCAAAGTGGTTAAAAATCAGATTACCAAAAAGATTTTGGACAGGTTTGGGGTTTCATATTGAAATCATATTTCAAGGTGATTTCATGGCTACCAGAAGTATACTGGTTGATTTTAGAAACGGTATAATCATAGGAATAGGCAACGTCAAAAATACCTGCATCATGAGCATTTAACCGTATTCCTGCTAATAATATAAAGGAGTCTAAATTTCTGTAAGAGCTTCCTATCCAAAAATCTTTGTAGAAGTGAAATTTCATATTTAAATCCAGGGAAGGTAGTGAAGCGTTCCCCCCATATTTTAACATGATTGAAGGTACTAAATAGTGTTTAACCACAGGGCTAGTTTGGTGCCATAAGGGTATTTTGTAGCCAGAAGTCAAATAATAGTGATGAACTAAATTGCCTTGCGAATTTTCTGTCTCAATAAAGTTAACTGAACGTTGAAATAGTTGATTGATGGATAAACCAGTAAAAAAGCGCCCGTCATAGATCCAAAAACCAAAACTAGCATCAGGAACTCGCTTTGAAATCAAGTTTACCGCTTCACCTTGTTGATCAAAATTCACTTCACTAAAATCTAACTTCACTTCTGTCATACCCAAAAACACACCTGCTGCTAATCGTACTTCTTTATAAAGAGGGAAATTATAACTGTATGAACCCATCATCGTTGTTTTGCTGATAGGTCCTGTTCTGTCATTAAAAGCGATGCCGCCTATGGCATGAATCGGATTATTTTTATTTAGTCCAGGCTTTCGTTCTACTCCTATAGGAGCACTGCCGCTAATGTAATAGGATACTGGTCCTCCTTTAAAATTCACCCATTGTTTTCGGTAGCCAATTGCCAAATCCAAATCACCATCAGTACCGCCTACTGCGGGATTTAACACATATTGATTGACCATGTATTGGGAAAACTGAACGCGTTGTTGACCAAACACCTGCAGTGAAAAAGAAAATGTTAGAAGAAGGTAGAGCGTTAACTTCATTTTATTCGATAATTAATAACCAACCACTTTCAGAAAAATCAGTATGATCTGTGCTACCTAAAAAATCAATCACATAATAATAGGTTCCGAAAGGCACTTTTGTACCATTCGAATAACCATCCCACGGGGTTTGATACCCAGCATCATCTTCAAAAAGGGTATCACCCCAACGGTTGAAAATTTTCACATGCGTATGAGGGTATTTGGGCAAGCCACGAATCACCCACGTATCATTTAAACCATCGTTATTGGGCGAAAAAGCATTCGGTATATTGACTGCTTTATAGTTTCGAATTGTAATACTTGAACTTGACTCACAGCCTTGTCCTACAGGACCGGTAAACACAGTAACTGGATAAGTAGTCGTTACATTTTCATCCTGGATAGTGTAGATTGGATTTTGAACTAATTCCTGGTTGACATCATAAGATAAAAAGCCAGTGGTTGTGGAACGGTGACTTAAATAACTATCCTCTTCCCAATGGATTAGTGAAACCGTATCATATTTCAAATCATCAATCTGAAGGGGTAATTTAATTTCCTTTTGATTACCATAAGTCACATCCATAAACTCCTTTGGAAAGGAAATAAACACCTGTTCATATATTTTTATAGTAATGGAATCAGTATGAGACGGGCAATAATCATTGGAAACCGTTAAAAAATATTCACCTGATGCTGTGGGATGATCTAAATCAAAGGGCACAATAGTGGACTCGATGGATAAAGGTTCATTACCAAATTTCCATTCATAGTTAGAAACTTCATCGTTTTGAACACCTTTCAACGTGATCACCCTATCCGTTTCGCAGATGATAGTATCCGAAGCTTTAATTTCAGCAAAAGGCATTTTTATTACATCTTGAAATACCAGGTTAGAAACCGCTGTATCTTCATATAAGCATTTATAATTCGAGCGCATTTTCACATAAATGGACGTATCAATGCTTGTGTTTAAGTCAAAATAAGGCAAGCTGAAATCGGTGTTAAGTAATTCATCTTTTTTATTAAAAAAATAATATTCAGGAGCATCTCCTGCAGCAAAATTAGTATGCGTTTGAAAACGAACACTTGTCCCGACACAAACAGGTAACATTTCATCCAGCGACACTTCTGGGTAAAAAGCCTGCTCTGGCACGAGTGTTAAAGTCGCTTTGGTTATAGGGCATACACCATTAGCAGTAATCCACTCCGCCACTAAGGTGTCTTCTATACTTAAAAAATTTGTGACTAAAGATGAAGCATCGTTTTCTTCTATTTCAATATCCCCAGTGTTTTTTATTATCGTCCAACTACCATTACCAATAGCTGGAATATTTCCAGTCATTCGTTTATCATCATCAGTGATACAGTAAACCTGCGTATCAGTAAGCGCATTGGAAACAAGTGCTTGCGTAGGTTTTAAATCGACTGGAATTTCAAAGTTACCGATATCACCCACACAGCCTTCCTTGGTTGTTTCAACCACACTTCCTACTATGTTCACGTTTCCAGCAATAAAGTGAATGGAGTCACGCTGGTCGGCTTGATTAAAAACCTGAGTTCCATTGTCAATTATCCACGTAAAGATGCTTTCATCAAACCCGGAGACATATAACGAATCGTTGAAAGTTTCACAAACCGCATTAATAGGAAAAGGCTGTGGCGCTATTGGTGTGGTATCTACCACGACTTTTATTGGCGACAAATCACTTTCGCAGAGCCAATTTTTCTGACTCACAAAAAAGGAATCTACAGTAACCTTGCGGTAAAAATCAGGTTTTTGGAGAAGTAAAACTGTATCGCCACTATACCAATGAATGGTATTGAGCGGGTCGGTGGTTAGTACAAAGTCAGGCAAAGTTTCTACCTTTTGGCAATAGCGTATGGTGTCTTGTACTAACGGTGCATCAGGTACATTGACGACTTCTACTTGTCGAACTAGTGTATCACGGCAACCATCCATGCTGGTAAATTCATATTTAACATCATAAAATCCTTCTGTTGCTGGAGGAACAAAATAACCATTGCTTAAGGCTCCAGTACCTGAAAAAAAACCACCCGCTGGGCTGACATCGTTAATTTTAATGGTATCCGAAGATTCACATGTGGGAGCAATCGGAGAAAAATCTACTTCCACATAATCATGTACAATAGTTTTGGCTTTTGCTCTGCCGACTTCTGTGCCATCTAAACTGGTTATTTTCGCATAATAATCACTACTGTCAATCAAGCTTACGGGTAGCGTTAAAGGAATGGTAAAATTACTATCGCTAAACCATTCCACCGTAGAGGTAACACCACCAATTACATGCGCATTAAACTCGGATAAATCAAAGCTGGAATAAACAGCAGGATTACTTTCGACATCCGAGCAGATCTTAAAAAGTGTGTCTGTCGCATTCAGCGAGCAAGGAAACACTTCTACGGTATCGGTAGTGGTACAGTACTTTTGAGTGACGGTTAAGACGTATTTGCCTGCTGTTTTTACCGTAACCGCTGCGTTTAAATTATCAGGTGAAAATGTTTCACCAGAAGGTCCTTCCCATGAAAACGATGTATCTGCCGTAGTTGTAGACCCGAGAAGATTTGCCTCACCACCAATACAGTCTAACTTGACATCGAGCCCAGCATCCGCTGTAGGCACGTTACCTGAAGTAGTGACAAGAACTGTATCCGTCATGTTGCATCCGCCATCTTTGGCTTTTAATACATATTCACCAGGAATGTCTACATCGGTAAACAATGCTTCGGAACTTGGTAAATAATTTACTCCTGTTGTACCTTCCCAGAAATAGCTATCCATCTGAGAAAGTGCTGAAACGGCTTTTAAAGAAGTGTGTGTATCTCCACATTCGATGTTAGCATCTGGTCCGGCACTAATGCTATCTACCACAATTGAATCAGCAGCTGATAAGGTGATTTGACAACCTTCTGGACTTACCAAAATTAGGTTGGGAAGGTATTTTCCTGATTTTTGGTAATAATGATTAACTGAATCGCTATTGCTTAAATTAGAAGTGGGCGATAAATCACCAAAATCCCAAAAATAACCTGCTATATTGCTACCCTCCACTTTTGCTACTAATGGTTCTCCTACACATAAAAAATCATCATGTATGAATAACTCTCCTACAGGCCCTTTTATGCGAATTGGCTTGGTCAGGGTATCTTTACAGCCGTCAAGACCGGTGGCGATTAACCGCACATTATAAGTACCTGCCGTATTGTAAAAATGACTTACTTCAACATTATTAGTCGCTGAAGTTTCATCATCGCCAAAATCCCATGCGTAAGAGGAACTATAGGTGGAAGTACTTACAAACGGTAAAGAAAAGGTACCGACACATTTTGCCGTATCAGCTCCCACATCAAAACTGGCAACAGGTTTTACCAATTTCACATAGTTGCTGCGTGAAATAGAATCCATACAGCCACCATCATCGGTAACGACTAATTTTACAGAAAACTTACCCGTATTCTCATATATGTGAGTATGAGAACTTCCAGAGTAGCCATAGACCACCTCCCCATCACCATAAATCCATTTGAATTGATTATCATTGGATACCCACGCGTTGGAATTATTATAAAACCGAATGTTAAACAAATCACATCGTAAGGTGTCTCGCGTATAAAAATTTGCTTTAGGACTAAACGATTTTGCCTCCAACGAATAAGAATCAGAACACCCTAGTTCGTCTGTCACGGTTAAAATTGGAGTATATTTCTTATAATAGGAAGTTTGATTATACGAATGGGAGACGTCTGAGGGATCAGTAGCAATTTCTTCGTGTCCATCACCAAAGTTCCACTTCCATTCAGTAATGGCTGTTGCACCATTCGCTAAGGAGCTATCAGAAAAATTGATGGTAAAATCACCACGGCAAAAACTGGAAGAATCCATTCCAAACTTAGCTTCAGGTCCTTTAACCACAACTGGTACTGGATCTTGAATGGAATCTTTACAACCAAATTTATCAGTGATAATCAATTTCGGATAAAACACTCCTGTATCGGTGTAGATGTGATCGGTATTGCCTTTTAAATACGTTCCATATCGGGTAAAATTTAAAGTATTGTTAATCACTTTCCGTTCTGTGCTATCCCCATAGTCCCAGACATAGGAGGCTATATTGCTAGAATCTATCCCAACTGGAAGAAAATTCACTTTTAACCCTTTACAAATGTTGTCTTTATCTTTTGAAAAAGCCGCCTTTTCATCCACCGCGACTACCCTCACTTTATGTTCGAACGTAGTTAACGTGGTGAGGTCTCTTAAAGTAGTCGTAACCAAAAACTTCTTTTTAACCCCGTCAGCAGGAAAAGTAAACGTAATGGGGTTTTCATCAGTAGTCTGTAAATCGCCATCAAAATCCCACGAGAGCACTTCAGCATTTTGTGTCGTGTCCTTAAAGGTAAATGTATATTTTTGATCACATCTTCCAGAGCGGTCAACAGACATGGGCCCGCCACCACCGCCTCCACCTCCGCCTCCGCCACCTCCACCATCATCATCGCAAAACTCGTTCACGGTTACGGTTTGAGGATCAGCTACAGCTTCACAACCTTGTTCTGTAATTATTCTAACTCCGACAGTATAACTACCAGCAGTAGAAAAAGTATGTGTCGCCTGATTAGTAGAAAGCGTTTCCGTTTCACCATCACCATAGGTGTACACGTAGCTAGCAACGGGGTCAAGGGAAGTTGGAGTAACTTTCACTGTAATTGGGAAAGGAGCACAACCTTCAGAGTTACCTAAATTTATTTTTACCGATGGAGCACTATTTCGAATATACCTGTACACGGTTGAGTTACTACATCCTGCCTCGTTAGAGTCAGTTAAACTAACTGTAAAATTGCCAAAGCTTGTATAGGAATGACTTACAGGATCTGATGAAGTAACAGTTTCAGTAGTACCATCACCAAAGTTCCAGGTGTATTTACTCGCATTTTGGCTAGTGTTCGTGAACGTTACTTCATGAGGTATTTGACATCCGTTTGGTAAATCAACTTTTAAACCAGCCGTTGGGGTGGGCAACACATTGACCTCTGCTTCTGAGGTATCACTACTACAGCCCGAGAACGTATTAAAGTTCACATATTTCACTTTCCAGGTTCCTGGTGTGGTAAAGGTATGATTCCGAGATTTACCCAAATAGAGATTAGAATTGCCTTCTATCATCCACTTTCCCTGATTACTAATGCCTGTTGCATCCGTTTCTGAACGCAAGGCGCCTGAAGCGCCTACACATACATATTCAGGTACTGTGATTGCGGCATCGGGTTTACCTATGTAGACATTTTTATTGCCACTTGTAGCCACTGAAGTGGAACAGTTCTCTGTTTCGTTAATTGCTTGTAATTTAATCGTATAAATTCCCGGTGTTGTATATTCGTGGGTTAGTGTTTCTTCGTTGTTTTCTACTATCGAACCGTCTCCAAAATCCCACTTAAAATTAAAATTGTCATTTTCTGGAGAAAAATTACTAAAGGTCACTGTGTGAGGGGCTTCACAATTAAAATTATCTTCTACCCAAATTGCTGGTGTGATTTTGTTGTAAACCTTTATTGATTGTCCTATTGATAATGAATTGATACAACCATAACTGTTTGTTAGAATAAGTTTGGGTATGTAATTACCAACAGAATAAGTATGAGTTGGTGCTTCTAATTCAGTAAAAACATCTTTGGTTCCATCGCTGTAGTTCCATTCCCATTTAACGATTTCTCCATCTCCCGCAGTACTATGATCTTCGAATTTTACATTTAATGGCGGACAGCCCTCATTAACATCAAAAGAAAAATCTACGGTGGGTAAAGTATAGACACGAATATCTTTAGTTATTGTAGCGGTATTAGCCCCATCTCCTACAGTTAATTTTACTTCATAAGTTCCTGGAGTTAAGAAGTTAGTGGTAGGCTTTACTTCATTTGTTGATCCGCGGGGACTTCCATCTGCTTTATTAAAAAACTCCCACTTATAATTTGTTACAGGTCCTGTTGATATAGAAGCATCTAATTGAACGACACGCGTATTGCATGAATCACCAGGAGTCGTGATCGAAAAATTGGCTATTAATTGTCCATGACCGTTGAAACTTATCGTGATACATAAAAATAGAATGAGAACATAGGGATATAACTTATTCAATTTTTTATCTCAATTTTTGATTATCAAGTTGTGTGAATTGTTTAGTGCTTCTTGAATCATTCGAACACTAACTGTCAATAAATGATGCTTTCCCTTCTTTATGAATAATGATCACACACCCATAGGAAGAAAGGAAAGCTTTTTTAGACCTCAATATTATTTACTTCGTGATAATTACTTTTTTAGAATAGCTTTCAGCAACTGTGTTTAACTGAACTACATATACTCCTGGTGTAATGAAACTTGGGAAATCAACGTTAATCGTATTCTCACCTTGGTGAAGCGTTATGTTACTCGCTTTAATTAACTCCCCTTGTAAGTTTTTAATTAGTACTTGAGCAGATGAGGTCGCTGTCAGTGCGCTATAGGTTATTGAAATATTCCCTCCTTTATTTGGGTTAGGATAAATGTTAAAATCGTACTTATCAAAATCGACTTTATCCACAGCAACTTCGATATCACCTGAAGGAAGTACTTCTCTTACTTGTGAAAGTAGATTTACTGAAGCCAAAGAATCAACTATTCTCAAACGATAATACATTTTTGTGTGGGCAGTAAACTCATCTTTAAACAGGTAGTTGGTTTGTTCATAAGAAGTACCCGCAGCAGCAACTTTAAATAATTCAGAGAAGTCTATTCCATTTTCACTTTGTTCTACCACAATACTTTCTGTACGGTATTCCTGTAAGGTATTCCAGTCAAAGATCAACTCATTATCATCCGTTACACTTACATAAAAATCACCAATTACCGTTTCTTTTAAATGTGGGTTTTCATATACGATGAATTGTAGTGAATCTATTTTATCTTCATAAACAGCAATGAGATAACTCCTTCCCTGATTTAATGCGGTTACTTGTAAACCATTCTCGAATTTAACTATGCTGGTATCTGTGAAATAGTAATTTACTTCAGGGTTATTAGTGATTATCTTGTGAATGGAATCTGTATAAGATGCAATTAATTCAAAATCATACATATTCATTTGTTCCATCTCTATAACCTCTGAATGACTGTTAAAATGAATATTTTTTAAGCTTATAGATTCCGGTTTATCAATTACATAGATTCTGGTATCCATCACGATTAAATCTTCACCTTTCACCCCGTAAGCAGACACTATAATGTTTCCAAAATAATTTTCAGGAATGAGATAAGTTAGAAAATTACTATCCGCCAGTGTGCTGAAAATTTCTACCACAGGAACTGTTTCATCTTCACTTTGAACACTAATCATTCCACGCTCTAAGCCTTCAGTCACTAAATTGATGGTTAATGTATCACCATTTTTGTAAGTTGTTAATGAATCTTTTCTATTTATATAAAAATTATATTCATCTGTTAACTCACCCTCTGCCGTTCTTGCTTTTCTCGTATTTTCTTTATTTTTTTTATAAGAATCCCAAAAATGATATTCTAACTTAGTAGCTCCTCGTGGAGGATTTAGTTCTCCTTTAGAAAAATTGCTTGTTGAACTATATACGTTTTGGCCTAATAATTCAATAATGCGATTATGAATTGCGTCAGACGCTGTAACACCTTCTCCGCCTATTTTTTTTACTGTTGAACCAAGATCTATATGCGCTAAATTTAATTCGTGCATGGTGGTAATATATGGATAAGGTAACCCAGCTTCCATACTTGATCTGGGAACAATCGCATCACTATTTTCTCCGTTAAATATATATTTAAGAAATGCATCTATTCCTTTAGGAGCATCAACAAGTAATAATTCGTATAGTCCTAGTGCTATATTTAATCGGGATAATAATTTAGGCGCAGTTTTTAATGCAGGATTTTTAAAAATACCGGGGCGGTCACAATCTGTAACAGATAATTTACAGAATTTAAACTCTGTAGCCACAGCATGAATAGGCACCCCATGTTTTTTTAATGTTGCCAGATTTTTTTCACTGTTGAGTTCCGTGATGAACCCTTTGTCCACCATCAATACTTTCGCACCATTTTTTGGACCCAAATCACCGGGTGGAACAGCAAGGACTGCAAAAAAATCACCTAAATTTTTCTCCACTATCTTGTAAGAGTACATCGGGTCTCCCATTGGGCTTAGTCCGGCAAAACCATCTATTTCACTCACGGCAACTTTTCTCTCATCGAGTACTAAATTAGCTAATTGAGAACCGGAATGTGGCGTATTTAAAGTTATTAAAGAATGTACATCAAAATTGTACTTTATGCCCGGTTGTAGCTCCTCTATATAAGCTCTGGAATACAAACCTCCCCTACTATGGACTACCAAACTTGCTTTACCTGCTGATAGGTTATTAGCACTACAGCTAGCAATTAATCTTTTAATACCATCAGGGATCTCATGCGCATCGCCTGCAAAGGGTTTTTCTGCAGTATTACCTCCTTCGTCTTCATGCAGTTTGTAAATTTTAAGCACTTTAAAATCTTTGTAATTTTCCTGTTTTTGTAATGCCTCTTCTATTTTTACCAACGAACTAATGTTACTCCAAACCCCATGAACCAATAGTACCGGAGGAGTCGTAATTTTGACATAGTTTTTAAAAATAGGCTCGCTTAAAGCATTTTTCTTCGCTATAGTAAAATCATATTTTGCATCTTTACCTTGGGATACAAATGCTTCATCCACATTCAACGGATGACGGTAGATGATATCCACATACTCTTTTTTATCATCTTCATAATATTCCAATGGTTTTAAGGTAAATTTTCCGTATTTAGCCGTGTCTTCATTGTAATATTCAGCACTTAAACCAAACAAATACTTTTTTTCCTGCTGGTAAAAACCATCAAAATCATCGGTGTAAAAGCGGAATACTGAGGAAGTTGTACCGTCAGCAGAAAACATTGGAAGGTCATCATTCTCAAAAGAAATATTATTCATTCCTTTTAAAGATGCCATAGTTGACATTTCTATATAGTTCTGATTATCCGATTCAAATGGTTTTGTTTTTTCATCAATATGCAGTATTACCAGTTCCGATGGGAGAGTAACCTGATCTACACCGGCATCGGTAGCTACATACACACAGCCTACTCCAGGCGTTATTGCTTTTATATTATTAGAAGAGAGACCGTTTTCAGTAGTTATGAAGGTATAAGAGGAATCTTGGCGAGCATCTCCAAAGCCGTCATACACTAAAAGTCCGGTTGTAGTACCCAAAAACACTTTCCTCCCAATGCTGGTAATAGCATGAGGATTAAAATCAAACACCGGTATACCATCTGTAAACAAGGTAGAAACTTCTTGTTCTTCGGTAGCTTTATTATAGTGCATCAACTTGTCTACATACACCCATTTGGCAGTAGAATAGGTGAAATCTTTTTTATAGGCAAATCCTTTTCTATGGCTAAATGCTAACCATGGGTCTCCAAATTTTTGAAAATGAATGGCTACCGGAACGGGTGTTGAAAAGCTTTTTTGAAAAGGCAACTCTGTAGTAGTAGAATAATCAATCTTATCTACCAATTTACCCGCTAAACTATAAATAGCAATCCCCCCATATACCGCATTTTCACCACCTATTGTATAGGTTTGAAATCCCATCCACATTTGATCATTTGCAGCTGCAATTGAAATACATTGTCTGGTACCAGGACTATACGTGGTATTATTATCCACAGTATAAGCTGGATAAGGCATATCCGGATTGGCAACATTATCAAACTGACTTTTATCACTTGGTTTTCTACCTAAACCTCCTGGTGTCAAATAATATCCACCGGGAATATATTTAGGAACCATCATACGGATAATTGGGTCATATTCTTCTGTTAAATAACCAGTAGTCGTTAAATCATGATAACCATGGGCTGACCATATTGTACCATATTTATCGGCTGTTACTGCACGACAATTTCGTGTAGGTGTACCATCATTTTTTCGTTTTGGCAGCTTCATTGCTTTTGCTGTTATTTCATCTCGTTCTGCTATGAAAGTATAAGGCTTGGTGGTAGTTGTAGTTAAAAATTGATGTAACCCTCCTCCTGATGCGGAACCGTATCCTAAACCACGGGAACCTACTAGAACTGTCGTTCTACCGTTGATAGTAGGCGTAGCTATTGTTTGTAACTGATATTTGTTGAAATTTTCATCTGTTGAAAACAATGTTAAAGAACCTTCTTTAATAGTTCCTGCAGCAGAATCCCCTTTGGCTTTCCACAATCCTTTGCTCATGGTTCCTGCCCATAAATTACCTTCTGCGTCATAAGAGAGGCAAGTGAAACTAGTCCCTGTACCAATTTTTTTTACTGTTTGAGCCTGGGCTTGAAAAAAAACAGTTACAATTATAAGGGTACTTGTTAGTAGTTGTCTCATGAGAATAGTTTTAATGCAAAATTATTATTCCTTATGAGTAACGAATTGATTACTTAACTAACGTAGGTTTTGAGTTGATTAACGTTAAAAAATTCTTAAAAAAAGATCACCTTAGAAGCACATACCTCTAAGGTGCTGATATTAACTTAGTTTTTTTAAAAAATTCCACAGATCATCAATCATCTGTTTTTCAGCTTTATTTGTACCTAAAAAAGAATCAGCAATGGCTGTGCAGGTGTTTACAGTTATTTCCTTTATATATTCAGAAAACATCTTAGGATTTGCTTTCGCATAGATTTTAAAGTCTTCGAACGCTTGTTCTGCTGACTCTTTTGATTCATTCAAATACTGAAACATGAATTCGATATTAAACGCATTGTCCATACCAAATTCATCTTCGGTATCTTCCAAAGGTAGCCAAACCGTTTCGATGACTTTTTTTAATTCATCTATCTCCTCTTTTCTAACCACTTTATCAGCATAAGCCACAGCATAGAAAAGCTTCCCTACGTTCTGATAAAAAAGTTGCATTGTCTCATATGACTTCTTCATTCTTTATTTCTTTGGTTAACAAACATCGAAAATAGGAAAAACTATCATTTAGTAAAGCGCTTGTGGATAATTTAGACTAGTAAAAGATCACTCGTTAGAAAAAATGGCTCAAAATGTTGAAAGCTATAGTTATGTAAAAAGCTATAGTTATGTAAGAGGAAAAAGTGTGGGGTAAAAACATAACATTGAATAACTAAGGCGGAATGATCTTTTATAGGATTCCTTTACTTACTGATTTAGTGTCACATTCATTAATTTAATTATTTTAATAAAAAAACTTTCTTCTCCAACAAATCATTTTAACATAGTAACCTATTTACAAATATAGCCATTAGCCCTCTGTATTTTTTAATAACCCGATTCCTGAGCTAAAAAATACTAGCCCTAAAATGGTAGCAATCCAAGTAGGAGAAGCAGTAACTTTACCTGTGAACATCGCGATAACGCCATATACCAAAGCAGCTCCTCCGATAATAACCATTGTTAATGCTAATCCTTTTTTCATTTGCTTATATTAATTTATTGAAAGTTGTTCCTTATTATGTTAGCTCTTCTCCACCTATTTCAATCATCTAAAGGGAAAATCGTTAATAACTCTTCGATATTTCCTTTCCTTAGAATTTGTTTAGGAGGTTGAACTAATGTTAGTGATGTTTCTTCATTGGCAAAGAACGCACTAAAAACATTATGCTTTGAATATGAACTCATTGAGCACCACCCTCACATTAATTTGGGCAAAAATATCTACACGGTGTACTTAGATTTGCACAGATATATTTCTTTTAGAGAACAAAGGACTACAGAAACCTTGGGCCTACTACAGCGATTCACCTTCTTTTATTTTTTTGGCTTTAAATCAAGTGCTTCAGCCATTCCTGGCAACAGAATATTTTCATTATCCATGATGCCAAACCACACTTGCCATGCGATATCCATTTCTTGGAAAATCTCACCCATTGTTTTGAAATAGGCATTTAAATCTTCGATTTTAGCGCTTTTCGGATATGCACCCCATTCATTGCAGATCAAAGGTACTTTATGCAAATATGCCCAGTTTTTTACTTTCACCAATCGGTTTTTAATGTGTTGTTTGTTACCCTCTTTATAGTAGGTTTTCATTTGGTCTTTTACCCACTGAGGCGTTCCCGCTGTTACCCCAAAATCGCGGTATTCTGTGGACCATTCTTCCATTGAATAAGGGAAAGGTATGTTTTTCATGGTACCCATTTTAGCCCAAGAAGCTCCCTGGTGTGTGAACACAAAAGGATCATACATATGAAAACAATAGATTATGTATTTATCCGTAAATGGTTTGTTCTTTATCAACTCATCCAAACTGTACCATTCAGTATCACCAAATATAATCGGCCGGGTCTTATCGACTTTCCTTATGGAGTCTATCATCATCTGTGCTAAAGACGTCCAGTCGACCTGATCAATAACTTCACCATCGGGTAAACTTAAGTTGGGTTCATTGGTCAACTCAAAGAACAGGTCTTCGCGTTTTTCATCTTTGAAATGCTCCGCCATCACTCGCCATAAAGATGCCATCGCTTGCTTAAACACTGGGTTCTTTGAAGCTGAACGGTTATATGTGCCATCATAAGCATGGTAATCAATAGTTAAGGATAAACCATGACGTTTTGTCCAAACATTCATTGAATCTAAAATGGTGTAAAGCAAGGGTTCAATTTCTATGTTTTTATTTGAACCATTTAAAACATTTTGTCTGTCGACAATATATAAATCAAAATCGATAGGAAGTCGAATACCTAAGATGCCTTGCTCAGCCTGTTTCTTAATAGTGGCTTCATTATATTTCCAAGTAGCGGGATCTGCAGATTTAATTTTATCGGCTTCTCCCCAACTAGCGAAGTTCATTCCTTTGGTTAGGTATTTTTGTGCTAGTGAATTTAATGGTGTATTCACGTCACCTAATACTTTTTCAGGTGCTGGAATTTCTGCTGGTCGAATTTCCATGTTATGCTGTTTTTTATAGGTAATCTCTTCAACGAATTGGATTTTGTCAATTTGAAAACTACCTGACTCCTCGTTTAAATTCCAAACAAGTTTAACGGAGTTGTCGAGGTTAAGCTCCACTTTTTTACCCCACCCACCTTGAGTAAGCATTGAAAAATCGATTGTTACTTTAGTCCATGCATCGCTTGCTGGCACACTTATTTGATGGTTGTCGTAATCTTTTACCTCTGGAATATCTACTCGAAAAGTATGTGCGACTCCTTTATGCCAGTACGAAATTCCTGCATACTTCTTCGGGTTTACTGAAGCAGACTTTTCGATAGAAGTAGCAAAAGCATAATAGGGTCCCCATTGATAACCCGCTTTTTCCAAAATCACATTTGCCTCTAACATCCCAAGCGATTCATAACCTCCTGAAGTGACGAAAGCGGTCTTTTGCCAGGGGTTTTGTTGTAACCTACTTTTCCCTCCTGATGAGTTGTCGTTAAAAATATACCAATAGCCACCCAAGGAGTTGGTGGTATTGCCGTCTTCAAAGTCTTCAATCAGTAGCTGTGCTTTGACTGGTGAAAGGTTTAAGATTGATATTGCTAATACTATAATTAGTAGCTGTAAAGTTTTCATAAAGAACATTCTGTATTTGAATTGTTTAATTTAATTATTCTTAATGGAATAGAAAACCTAATTGAGGAAGTTATCTTATAATATCGAGGAGTTATTTATTGAAAGCACTGAATAGAAATATAATTTAGTAGCCGTTTTTAGTCACACCCCTCCATTAAGCCCCCATTCCTATTGCTTAATCCATTACAGTTTATACCTTTAATACTCATTACACTTGCTTCTTTAATCGGTTTTAACACAAAAAGATATATCGTATGAATTCAAATCTAGCGGTACTCATAGATGGCGACAACATTCCTTCAGCGCATGTAAAAGAGATGATGGAGGAAATTGCAAAATATGGCAACCCCACCATCAAACGAATTTATGGTGATTGGACCAACCCTCATTTAGCAAAATGGAAAAACCTTTTATTACAAAACGCCATCACACCGATTCAACAATATGCCTATACCGCTGGTAAAAATGCTACAGACTCGGCTATGATTATTGATGCCATGGACATTCTATATTCCGAAAAAGTAACGGGATTTTGCCTTGTATCGAGCGATAGTGATTTTACAAAGCTGGCCACTCGCTTAAGGGAAGCGGGGATGCAAGTAATTGGCATTGGGGAAAAGAAAACCCCTACTCCTTTTATTGTAGCGTGCGATAAATTTATCTACATCGAAATCATTCGGAATCAATCGAATAAAAAGGAAAATGTTAATCAAACAAATAAATCGGAAGAGAACATAGACAAAGTTACCCCTGATGTGATCAAACTAATAGCTACCACTATTTCAGATTTGTCTGATGAAGAAGGTTGGGCTTTTTTGGGGGATGTGGGCAGCCTTTTACAGAAGAAACAACCTAATTTTGACTCCCGAAACTATGGTTTTGAGAAATTGACACCATTAATTAAATCAATTGGCAATTTCGAGTTAGACCAACGGGAAAACTCAAAAAGCAGACATAAGTTAATCTATGTGAAAAATAAAGAGAAGTCAGCCAAAAGAGTTAAGAGAAGTTGATTACCCAGTAATATTTAAGGATTCCGACAATAGTTAATAATCTATCTCACTATTAATGACTAAAGACATTGATTTCTACATCAACCCCAAGAAAAAACCATCTAAAAAGGTGAATAGTGAACCTAAAACAAAAAAGCAGCATGGAAATACCACGCTGCTTTTCTTATCCTAAATCGTTAGATGATGTTATTCTTTAACAATTTTATACGTCTGGTTATTGATCAGTAACATATAAATCCCAGAAGAAACCGATTCTAATGATACTTGATTTTCATTGCCAGATAAAATTGCTTTACCATAAGAATTGAAAAGCTCCCATTGTCCATTGAAATTCCCATTAATGATCACATGGCTGGTAGCTGGGTTTGGATATATAGCTAACTGATTTTCTTCCAGACTTGCTGAACCAGTGATGATGGATTCGAAGGTAAACAACTGGTTTTCACCACCTGTTCTTGTCCACAGCAATAAATTAATACCAGGAATTGTTGCTCCCCCTGATACATCCACTACTAAGTTTGAGTTACCGCCATTTACTAACAAGAACTGGTCGTTTCCAGCATCTTCTAAAGTGAACTTACTATTAATGGGTGAAATAGTGGTGTTAATATTATCCCCAGCAGTAGTACCAGCATAAACTAACTTGTTTGTTGAGTTCACATTGGTGATTTGGTATCCTTCGTTTACAAATTTGATATCCCATTGCTGACTGGTACTTGAGTTACATGTTTGTTGAGTTACTGGTGATCCTGGCGATAAACATAATCCAGATTTAACCGAATGAATTACATATCGCCCATCTGCTAATGCTGTTGAGCACGGTTTTTTTCCTGTGGTTCCACCAGCACAAATCCCACAAGCATCTACAGTAGCTGTACCTCCCCATTGGTTATTACAATCTTGTTCGCACGTAGAGTTTGGATCAATTCCAGTAGTTCCACCAGAGCAAATGCCACAATCATCAATAGATGCTGTTCCGTTTTCAACTTGATTACAGTCTTTTGAGCCCACTGAACCAGTCACAATACCGCGACCTGCAGTACTCATGTAAACACGACCAAATTCATTCCAGTCACCTATTACAAACTGTCCATTACCAGGCCCGCCATATTGATGTGCGTCATCATTAATTCGGGTCCAGCTTACTCCTTTATCTATGGATCTGAACACTCCTTGCACACCATTTACTGTACCCCAAATAAATACGGTTGGATAATCAGAAGTTGGAGCAGCTTTACCTAAGCCTACTGCGCCACATTGGGTTACCCCACTAATTGTGGTGAACGATTGACCCGAGTTGGTCGAGTGTTTTAATCCTCCATAGTTCATCGCTATCCAAATATCACCTTCGACATTCGGGTTTAAACGGATAATTTTTGAACCGTTGGTGCCAGCATTTCCTGCTGCGGAAAATGACTGTCCCGAATTGGTACTCACGTACATAATCCCGTTGCTTGGATTATAAGCATAAAACTTTGTAGCATTCACCGGGTCAGCTGTCGGTTTTGCTTCACTAATACTAATACCTGATGAAGTAGACCATGAACTTCCGTTGTTGGTAGAATAATAAGTAGTAGAAGATACTTCTGGACTATGTAAAAATGTTTTACCATCGGCAGAAACAGCCACTCGACCTTTTTCCCCATTTATAGTTGCTTTACTCCATGTGCTCCCCCCATTTAACGTGTAATACATTTCAGTCCCTACTCGCAAGCGAATATCTGTATTTAACTCTGCGATATCCAAACCCGTGGTGGTTCCCATACGTGGTGAGAGGATTGGTGCATAATCGGTTACATCCGTATGTGTAAAGCCATCGTAGTCGCCAATAACAGAAACTAAAGGACCGTTTTTAATACTCTCAATATCTAAAGGAACAGTTTCTTCTAATCCATCCACTTCAAATCGCCAAATGCTTGGACTTGCAGCAATGTTGTCGTTGACGAATACCCCGTTACCAGAAGTAATCCATACTTTTTTGGTATCAAAAGGATCAAACTCGACCGAACCTGCCCAATGAATGGCATGACCATCAATCCAGGTTACGCCATTGGGTTGGATATCCACGCCATTTTTCATGACATCAGTCCACGATGTTCCACCGTTTGTAGTTAACAACACCCGATCACCATAAGCGTTGTCTTGGAATAAATAGGTATTGATGGTAGAAAGGACTACTCGATTCGGATTAGTGGGATCCACATTAACACCACCAAAGGCTCGTGTAAAGCCAGCAGGAGTAACGTTCTTCCAAACGCCTGAAGTGGTATTGTATTTCCACACCTGTCCGTTCTCCATTGGTTCTGGTACCGCCCAGTGTCCATGTGGACCTGCACCATCCGCGTAGGTAATGTATAAGTTACCATCACTTGCTAATGATGCTCGTTGCGGCATTAAATTGGTTGGACCGCCTGTTACTTCTGTAAAAGTTTGGCCTCCATTAGTAGTTTTATAAAAATTTGAACCTGTTCGAGATACTCCTACAAACATAGTTTGCGTATTTCCACCACTCACCTTTGATTTATCTAAAACTACTAAGCTAATTCCGTTTTCATTGGGGGTTGTTGTGACATTCAAAGCGGATACCCTACTCCAAGTTGCTCCAGCATTGGTACTTTTAAACAAGCCATTCCAACGCGTACCACAATACAGTATATCCGAATTATTAGGGTCAACCACTAATTTCTCACCATTTTGACGGCCCATACCATTTCCATGAGCTTTAAACTGGTTGGATACATTGACGATACTAAAGGTTTCGCCATAGTCAGTGGATTTAAGAATAGCTGTTTTACCATTATTAAAATAAGAAATCCCTACGAGCATATATACATAAGCATCGTTGTTAGGGTCTAGTGCTAATGACTCTACCCCCAAGTAACCTGTTTGGGCTTCTGAAACCCAATCGGTTAAAGGAATCCATTGACTATTCGCATTATCCCAGCGGTAAGCCCCTCCTACATCTGTACGGGCATAAACTAAATTTTCAACCGTTTTACTTGGGATAATTGCTGACACAAAACCACCTCCACCAATAGGCACATTTCCCCATTGATAATTCTGAGCGGATATGTTTCCAGCTAGAGTAAAACATAGTATAAGGGCAAAATAACGTAGTTCTTTAAGCATAAAATTCTAATTAGTTATTGTTGTTTTAAATTTTTCAAGCGCAATTTTTTGGACAGTAAAATCACAATTTTTATCTCCAAAAGCAGAAAAGGGTTTTAATGCTAAGTAACTATCCTCTAAATACCACGATGGAAATTGCCATAGATCCAATTGTTCTAAGCAAGTGTCTTCCACCTTTAAGAAGGAAAGTATTTTTTTTGGAAATACTTTATACCGATACTGAAACCATTTTTGGCTTTGATAAATGGGGATTTCCCCTTCACCAAACCACACTACATCTTCGAGCCGAATAGGTAAACATGATTTAATATTATAGTTAAAATATTCAATTTCCATGTCATTTTGAACCTGATAACTTAGCAAATCGGACCGATGAGTGATCTCATAACTTAAGGGTTCTTTTATTCCACTCATTTGATGAAACACATAAGCACAATGGTGTTTCATCAATACCTCATTGATGGAATCATTGAGTGGATTTTCCAGTCTAAAGAATACAACGCCTGAATGTTTTTCTTTCACGGATATGATTTGATTTTCCCTCCGCTGCTCTTCAAATATTAACTTGGAAACACGTTTTTTAAAATAACGTTCATCTTGGGCTGTTGCAGTATCAAGTAGCGACATCTTCGTCTTCCACTTTTTGTGGTTTACTTGCCATTTTAGCTTCCATTTATTTTTGTCAATGGTGATTTGAACAGTAGAATCGGCAAAGACATACACGCCATTTTTTAATTCTCCCGGCATATAAACTTCTTTCACGTTCTTGAAGAAAAAATAGCGTACGTTCCAGATATTGTCATGACCCATTACTTCAACAAACAAAGAGTCTTGCTTCACAGTACCTGAAAAAATATAGGACCTTTCTTGATGCGCATGAACCGAAGTTCCCACCATCAAACTAGACATGAGCAAAACAAAACAAATGAATTTCATTACTTTTATATACATCCGGATGTATCTAAAAGTAACGATTTTAAAAAATAAATGACCGACTATCTATTTTATCTTAACCAAGGGCTATTTCATATTCTGGATATAGAAGGCGTTGACCACCTGCTTTTCATCGCTTTGCTTTGCGCGAAGTATCAATTTTCGGAATATAAAAAGCTGATTGTTTTACTTACTTCTTTCACTGTTGGTCATTCGATATCGTTGTTTTTTACTGCTATCGGCTACCAATTTATTGCCCCTAACACCGTAGAGCTGCTGATTCCATTAACTATTTTTATTACTGGCTTATATAACTTGTTCACCAGTAAAAAAGAATCCAGCTTTTACATACCTTATCTTGTTGCGCTGGTATTTGGGTTTATTCATGGAATGGGATTCTCCAACTTTTTCCAGGCCATGATGATGGGAATAGATGATCATATTATACTACCACTTTTAGCATTTAATGTCGGGATTGAAATCGGTCAACTCATTATCGTGCTTATCTTCTTTATTTTAACCTATCTGTATCTTCGTTTGTCTGGACAGAAAGAAAGTTATTGGCGTTTAGCAATAAATGTTCTAGGCACTGGACTGTCCTTTTGGTGGTTGATATCCAACTTAATAACATGAAAAAACTCCTGTTTCTAATCATAGCATCTTTAATCACCTGTGTGATGTATGCTCACCCGATAAAGTTATCGACCTCAAAGTTGGATTTATCGACCAATACGCTTACCATTAATTTATTTGAGGATGATTTTAAAGCTCATTTATTGAAGACCTATCGGCAGCAATTAAACTTTGAACAAGCCGACTCGATTACCAAGCAAGTGGTTAATGCGTATTTATCTAAAAATTTTAAAATTCATTACGGAGAAAACCTGCTACCGCTTCACTTACAATCCATTCAATTTCTCAATGAGAATGTTGTGCAAGTGACTTTTAGCGTTTCACAATTACCTACTAGTGCCTCTTTAAAAATCACCAACTCTATTTTGACTGATGCCTTTGATAATCAAAACAATATTTTGCATTTCATTTCAAATGATGGAGAGAAATCAACGCTGCAATTTAGTAAAGATCAACCTTCAGAGATCCTTGATTTTTAGTAGTTAACCTGTCGCTACTTTTGCCTATCGATTATATTTAGCTAAAGGAAACTTTTCACAAGCTAAAATTAGATGATTTGTAATTTATACTATGGCTTCGATTAGAGTCTTGTCACTTTTTCCCTAGATGAAAAAGTAACCAAATCCCGATACATATCGGGACTAGGCTGCATAAAAAATGCTAAAATTGGCTGCATTACGCTCAAACAAAACAAACTAGCCAAATAAGTATAATTAAATCTGCGTAAACGTACATTGGCTTCATACAGTGTTTTGTTTTTAACCGCTTCATTTCACCAATTTCTTCACGCATTTTTGATGAGGCCGATGAAGACATCAATATAAATAACCATAGTTAATCACTTATTTTTCCATTAAATAGGTCAATGATAAGAGGTGATAATTATTATAAAAAAACCATCTCAAACAAATAGTCAATTTTTTAAGTGTCTGAGATGGCTCCTGAAAAAAAACTAAAACCTCACCTCCACATTGGGTAGCATCGCTTGGATTCGCTCTTTTTCTGTGTCCGTCCAATTGTTTCCTAACAAAGTCACCAATGTAAGGTGGTGTAAGTTGCTGATGCTATTGGGTAAGGTTTTCAAGTCATTATAACTCAACATTAAGATCTCTAAGTTTTTCATCTCACCAATGGATTCCGGTAACTGGCTCAGATTGTTCGCGGTAAGGTCCAGCGTTTTAAGATGTTTTAGTTTAGAAAAATCTAAGTCCAACGATTCCACCGAACAATTATTTAATGATAATCGGTGCAAGTTTTTCAGTTTCGAAACTTCTCTGGGAATCGTTTTAACTGCTTCATTTTTACTTAAATCGAGGGTTTCTATTTTTTTACATTTTATAATTTCCATTGGAAATTCACTCAACTTGTTAGCATCCAAGTCCAAATTTACCAACGCCTTCAACTTTCCAAAAGATGGAGGCAATACCTCCAGTTTGTTGACACTCAAATCCAAGTGAGTCATCTTTTTAAGGTTCCCAAAACTCTCAGGCAGCTCGGTAAGCTGATTTTTTTCTAAGCTCAACTCCCTGATGGATTTCATTTCACCAAAGCGTTCGGGCAGATAGGAAATCTTGTTTTGTTTTAAAGTAATGATCTGTAACTCTTTAAGGTCACCCATCGACTCTGGCAGACTGTCGATTTCATTTTTCATACAGTTGGCAAACTGTAAATGAGTTAACGTCCCAATTCTGTAATCAAGCCGTGTGAGGCTTTGTTGACGTAGGTTTAAATGATAAACCGATTCATTTTCAGCAAATGCTTTTTCCAGACTGTAATAGGCTTCCTTATTTTTGAAATCCACTGATGCAGTAAGGTGATCTTGAGCAAATAGCATTAATTGAGCGACTAGTAAAGCTCCTGTAAGTAGTTGTTTTTTCATTGTTATTTTCTTTTAACTAAAAATTGTCTCCCTTTATTTATTACACTTTTAGTTACCTCGTCATTCTGACTGAAAGGAAGAATCTCACACTAACTAGTTAGTTCCAATTCGAGATCCTTCGCTACTCTCAGGATGACGTTCTATATAACTTTTGTGTTCATAAACAGGGAGACAACATTTATTGGTTTAATTGAAAATTAGTTGTTTGAAATCATTCGAAGTATTGACGTTTTATCATCAATGGTTAACTTCAAGAAATACATGCCAGCACCAAGGTTATAGTCTGCCGGAGTAAATTTGTAGTTATGCGTTCCAGCACTCAAACTTTTGTTCACCAACGTAGACACTTTCGCACCATCCACGGTGTACACTTCCATGTTTACCTCTGAAGTCTTTTTCAAATCAAACTTCACCTCAGAAGAGTTGTTAAATGGATTAGGGTAAGCTGACAAACTGAACAATAATTCATTCCGGTCATCTAAACCACTTATGACGTCCACAAACACTTGAGCCACTGCTTCACAATCAAACTCATCAGTAACTGTTACGGTGTATGTGCCCGTTTTATTCACTTCAATGGTTTGAGTGGTTGAGTCGTTACTCCATAAATAAGAAACAAAACCAGCACCTGCATCTAAAGTAACTTGCACTCCTTCCTCAATTTCTTTATCAGCACCTAAATCTACCTCGGGTTTGCTCACACCCACCACTAAGGTATCTGTCGCTTTCTTTCCATTGTTTAAGAACGCTTCCACTATATAGGTATTCGCTTCGTTAATTTCTAACGCTGATACGTCAATTGCTTCACCATTTACCAACACTGTTGCATCGTTCACCGTGATGTTTTTCACTAGTACTTCATCATCACAAAGGGTTGTATCAGCTCCCAAAGCTAGATTAGGCACTACACTGCTTTGTCCCAAGAATTGTTTACGAGACAACACCACTGTTAACGATGAGTTTGCCACCACTTCATTCCCAGCTGCATCAATATTTGGCTTTGTATTGGTTCCAGAAGGGTTTTGAATGGATAGGAACATGAACTTGTTGTCAGGCGTAAACGTCATCCCTGTAGGCTCAGAACCTTTTGCAGTAGTCATGAATACTTCGAGGTGTGGATTTTCAGGTGTATGATCAGCATGAGCCATCCAGATATAATCTCTTCCACCATCTTGAAGAATCCAAAGGTTTCCTTCATTGTCGAAAGTTAAGTTATCATTACCTGTTCTCCATGATTCAGAAACAGTTCCAGAGTTGTGGTTAACGGTATACGATTGATTGCTTAAGAATTTCTCCAAGTCAGTCACAGTAGTTCCGTTATCCGTAAATCGCCAGGTGTCACCTTTACCTTTTTCAGTAAAGTAGATTTGACCAGTAATCGGATGAATTTCTACATCTTCACAACCACCCCAGTTAGTACCTCCCAATGAAGCTGCTAAAGTTCTGGCGGTATTCATTTGTTCTTGAGTTTGGTTGGGCACCATTACCCACGTTCCCGTTGAAGGATCCACATCATCTCTTTTCAACACATACAATGTTCCTGAAGATAAGTCCATTTTGTTGTTCGCAACAAACTTGTAAACACCTCCGGTCCCCCCATCTTCAGCTTGATAAGCGGTTATGCTATCATTTGCTACAACGATGTTCTCATGACTCATGCGCCCCATAGCCCATAACTTATCGGGTTTGCTATCATTGTTATGATCGACAATGCTATGTGTTCTTGGATCAATTTCTACTTGCCATCCCACATCTTGGAAACCATCATCGTTGGCATCGCCACTATTGTAAGTTTCTTCTGAAGTGATGATAGTTCCCCAAGGAGTTACACCACCAGAACAGTTTCTAACCGTTTGTACCACACCTGAGAAATCCACTGCGTTTACTTCATCAATTACCCAAAGACCTGTTGTCTCATCAAAGTGTAACGCTACAATGGACACACCTCCTGGTGTATTTTCATGGTTGATGGACAACCACCCTTTTGTGCTGCTCCCATTGTCTGGGATAAATCCAGTAAAGTCATTACCATTCGGCATTTTAGCTCCGTTTTCATAGGTTGTCTGCAAGGATTTCGCAATTAACTGGAAGGTGTGCGACTCCGAAGGAATTACAAAATTTTCTTGCTGCTCAGTAGGAACTACCGAAGTAAAGCAAGAAATCAATTCTGAACTTGATGGATCACAGTTGACATTGTAACCTGAGTAGGTGATTTCTACTTCATCCGCAGGTAATAATAAAGAAAGGTCAAAACGCAAATCAGTGCTTGTGGCTGAACTTTGGTGTATTTCTACCGCAACAATGTTTTCACCAAGCGTAAGTACCCCTTTGTCCAGGTTGGAAGTGATAAAGACATCTTCTTCTCCGCCTTCCACAAAGTTAATTGCAAACGTTTCATTGGTGATTGCGCCTTCAGGCATGTTATTTCTATACACTTCAACGCCATTGATGTATACTACAGCCCCATCATCGCGTTTTAAACGCAACTGAAGTGCTGATCTACCTTCCGTTTCTTCTACCATAAACTTCTTTCTAAAGTACGTGGTCACATTTTTCTTAGCCGCATTTCCGCCATAAGAAATTGTAGTGGTTTCATCGCCATTACCATAACCTAGTACCGCTTTTTCTCTTGCCCATTTGGAGTCATCAAAACCCAAATTAATCCAGTCTGGAGTTAGGTTTTCACCCTTGTCGTTAAAGTTCCAGGCAGCTTGCTCAGGAATTAATACCATGTCGTATCGCTTAGGCTCAGCAGTCAATTGAAAACTGATGTCCGTACTTGTTAAGTTAGCCTGGTGTACTTCAGCCGCTAGACAATTTAAGCCTTCAGCCATCAATCGTTTAGCAATTCTGTAGGTCACATACTGTCCTTCTTCAGGTGCTTCTATGGTATCTAGTGCAAAGGTGGTAAAGTCAACAACTTCAGGCATGTTTTGACGCACGATCTCTGTACCGTTGAGGTATAAAACAGCGCCATCATCCACTAACATCACTATTTCTAATGAATCAGCTGAGGCTATTTCTTCTGCCGAAACTTCAAATAAATGACGGAAATACGTAGTTGTATATTTATTGGCTTCATCTGCACCATAAGAAACAGTCGTTGCCTCATCGTCATCTCCATAACCTAATTCTGCTGGGCCAAACTTCCATGCCGCATCATCAAAGTTGGTTGCTTTCCAAGCTGTTCCCTGGTTTGAGCCGTTATCCAGATATCTCCAAACTGCATTTTCACCGATAGGAAGCGAACCTATTGGCGCCACTGTTTTAGAAGCCGGAGCATTGCTATAAGTAAATTCCACATGCAAGGTTGGTGCAAAGCCAGGGGTAGCATGATCACCATTCGCGCCTTCAAAAGACTCGGCTTCACGTTCACCAACACCTGTCATAATTACTGCCAAGGCATTACCCGCTGTCCATCCTGCTCTGTTGATGGTTTCCTGAATTACGTTTCGAATGTCGCTTGTCCGTTGGTTAGCACCCTGTTCGTTGGCACCTGTCCATGCTGCCGGACTCCATTCTGCCACTTGATAACCTGTTGGTCGTGAAGAAACTGAAAAAGGCGTTTGCGCAAAAGTCGCTGCATGATCCGTTGCTTCTGTTCTGATAGTTAATAACGTAGGCTCATCGTTGGAATTATCCGCGGAAAATTGAATATATGCCTTTGTGATATAAGCACCTTGGGGGATTTGTATATCGGTAAAGCGAATTCCGATTAATTGTTGTTTAGACTGATCAGAGGTTACACCTTCTTCTGCCAACTCTAAATCAGAACTTGCGATATCTAACGATCCGTCCGCTACAGACTCTTCTTGATCATCTGTATCTAAATTCACTATTGACATTACTGATTCAGGTAAGGTATAATTGACCATTAATGTTGGTGCTAATGAACCATCTGCATGGTCGCCATTGGCTCCTTCATAAGATTCTGCTTCTCGTTCCCCAGTTCCTGTGATTACCAGTGCGAGGGCATTTCCTGAAGCCCAACCTTCTCTGTTGACTACTTCTTGTACTAATGCAGCAATGTTTGTTGACTTTTGTGCTGCACCTCGTACTAGTTCTTCATCAACATCAGGCGCATAACTTGTTGTCCATGGTGCTGGTGACCATATTGTTTTTGCTAAACCCGTTGGTCTTGACGACACTGAAAAAGGTGTTTGAGCAAAGGTTTCAGCATTGTCGCTTGCTTCTGCTTGAATAATTAACTCCGTTGCTTCATCGTTGGTATTGTCAGCTGTAAACTGTAAATAAGCTGAAGTAATAATTGCTCCTTTGGGAATGGCAAGATCGGTAAAACGTAAACCAATCAGTTGTTGTTTGGACTGGTCTGATGTCACTCCTTCTTCTGCCAACTCCAAATCAGAGCTCGCAATGTCTAAGGAACCATCTGCTACTGACTCTTCCTGATCATCTGTATCAAGGGCAATTACTGCGGATACTGTTGTCGGTAGATCATATTCCACGATCAATGTAGCTGCTAGCGTACCATCTGCATGGTCACCGTTTGCTCCTTCAAATGATTCTGCTTCTCGCTCTCCGGTTCCAGTGATAACTAATGCCAGTGCGTTATTTTCTTTCCAACCATCACGACTGATGATTTCCTGTACTACGGATCGAATGTTCGCTGTTTTTTGAGCGGCACCACGTACTAAAGTCATATCAATACCTGGAGCATATTTCTCCGTCCACGGTGCGGGTTTCCAAACCACTTCTGATTGTCCTAACTGACGTGATGATACAGCGAAGGGTGTTTGTGCAAAAGTTGCAGCATCATCCGTTGCCTCCCCTTTGATAGTAAGTGCTGTAGGTTCATCGTTGGAGTTATCAGCAGTAAATTGAATGTAAGCTGACTTAATAATAGCTCCTTGAGGAACGGCTACGTTTTGAAATCGTAAACCTATTAGTTGCTGCTTGGATTGATCAGAAGTCACTCCTTCTTCTGCTAACTCCAAATCCGAGCTGGCAATGTCTAACGATCCATCAGCGACCATTTCCTCCTGGTCATCGGTGTCTAGTGCTATCACTGAAGAGACCACTGTCTGGGCTTCGGTAGTTATACCGGCCATGAGTGCCATCATGAGTGGAAGTACTGTTCTGGTAATTTTTTTCATAAGTTAAACTAGGTTAGTTGTTTTCCGTTTGTTGGCGCAAAACTATCTTCCAGCTATTAGCCTTATGTGTGAGTTATGTCAAATAATAATTATGATTTAACTGTCTATGTAAAAAAAATGTAATCAAAACACTGACGTGAAAAGGGTTAAAAACACTAAAATCTTCCCTTGTGTTGATATAAAAAAAACATTGGAGTGATCTCTAGATTATAACTTGTTTTCATTTCCGTTAAACTGAGTACTTTTTTTGTTTTCATTGGGTTTTCATTCAGTTCACAGTAATAGAATTTAGGGGTAAAAAAGTAGTTTATCTGCTGCAATGCCATTAAATATAATTTAACAATCGAACTCTAGAATGAGGTGCTGGTCTATAAAAACGAAAAGCTCTCCTGGTTGGAAAGCTTTTGTACAAATGATTTTTAAAAAGTTAGATGAATTACAGCGCAGCCAATGCTTTTTCATAATCGGGCTCATTAGTGGTTTCAGGCACTTGTTCTGTGTACACTACAAAACCGCCTTCATCCAACACCACAATGCAACGTGAGTGCAGACCTGACAACGGTCCATCAACGATTTCCAACCCATAATTTTTCCCGAAGGTACCTGTTCTAAAATCAGATAACATCACCACATTGTCTAATCCTTCAGCACCACAAAACCGTTTTTGCGCAAAAGGTAAATCTCTTGAAATGCATAAGACTTTTGTGTTTTCTAATTCTGAAGCTTCTTTATTAAATTTTCTCACCGAAGTAGCACAAGTACCTGTATCGATACTTGGGAAAATATTTAAAATCAACTTTTTTCCCTTAAAATCTACTAAAGCAACATCGGAAAGGTCTACCCCTACCAACTCAAAGTCTTTAACTTCTGAGCCAACTTCCGGTAAATTTCCTATGGTATTTATTTCGTTTCCTTTTAATGTAATCTTCGCCATAATCTGTATTATTTGTTTGTTTACAATGTAAAAACTACCACTTGGAAAGTAAAGGCTTTCTTATAAAACTATTGGATGTTCGCCATTTCTTCTTGGAACATGGCTATTGCCTGATCCGCAACAAAGTTGTTTTCCGCACAACGTTGATAGGTTAACACCGATTTTTTCATTTTTCTTGGAAGTTTATCTCCCGAGAAATAAGCTCTTACTGTTTCTTCAGTTGGTCGTTTCACTCTTTTTATTGTTTATAATATTCCATCGCCTTCGGAATGGCTTTATTTAAATTTTTAATTCGGGTTTCGTGCGATGGGTGGGTAGACAAAAACTCTGGCGGTGCTCCCCCACCTGACTTTGCACTCATTCGTTCCCAGAATTCGGGTGCTTCGTGTGGATTATAACCGGCCATGGCCATAAATATTAACCCTAACTCATCGGCCTCAGATTCTTGTAACCGGCTAAACGGTAACATCACGCCTACCTGGCTACCTACTCCGTAAGCTGTTTGAAATAGCTGTTGCGTTTGAGCGGGCTTGTCTGACAAGGCCACCGACAAAGCAGCACCACCAAACTGTTGCACCAATCCCTGACTCATGCGTTCGTTTCCATGTTTTGCAATGGCATGAGCGACTTCATGCCCCATAACCACGGCTACTCCTGCTTCATCTTGACAAATCGGTAAAATTCCTGTATAAAAAACCACTTTCCCACCTGGCATACAAAACGCATTCGCCTCTTCGCTTTCCACGGTGTTAAACTTCCATTCGAAGCCATCCAGCTCGTCAGACATATCATTATCATTCATGTATTTTTGAACGGCATCTTTTATTTTAAGGCCTACTGTGTTCACCATGATCGACTGTGAAGTACCCGTAACTACTTTGTTTTCATTTAAAAAATTTTGGTAGGAAACGGTACTTAAGGAAAGGACTTCTGATGAAGGAATTAGGTTCAACTGTCGCCTACCGGATACGGGTACTTTATTACACATGGTAAAAAGAAAACAGAGGGAACTTATAAGGGCTAATTTTTTTAACATTGTTTTTTGGGGTTAAAAGGTTGAATGCATGTAAAGCTTTTAACCAAATCCGAGACCAATTTACTAGTATTTATCAACTCGTTGATATTTGTAGCCTCGATTAGTTACTTTCGTAGAAGAATTTGATTTTATGAAATTTCATCAATACCCCATAGCCGAGGAATTAAAAGAACGCTTAGCCGAACTGGGCTTAGTAAAACCAACCGATATTCAATTTAAAGCCATTCCCCATATCCTGGACGGTGAAGACGTATTGGGCATTGCACAAACAGGAACAGGTAAAACTGCTGCTTTTGTTATCCCAATTTTAAATTTGATACAGAACGAAAAAGCAGCCCGCATTCAAAGTGGCATTCGCTGTTTAGTGATGGTACCCACCCGTGAGCTAGCACAACAGATAGCAGAAGAATTTCAAAGCATTGGCAAATATTTAAACATTAACACGCTCGCTTTACATGGAGGTGTGGAACAAAAAGGACAAATCAGTCAGTTAAAATCCACAGTTGATGTGTTAGTCACCACACCGGGTAGAATGTTTGACCTGAAAAGTCAAGGGTTTATCGACTTTCGCGATGTAAAATGTCTGATCCTGGATGAGGCTGATCATATGTTAGCGCTTGGCTTTTTAAAAGACATTCAGGATGTTATTCGCTCGTTGCCCAAACAACGTCAAACCCTGTTTTTTTCCGCCACGATTAATGAAAAGATTAAAAAACTAGCTTACTCCATTGTATCGCGCCCCATTAGAATTCAGATATCCCCGAAAGACCCGATTTCCAAAAAGGTCGACCATGCGGTGATGTATGTTGAAATGGATGACAAGCGATTTTATTTGGAACGCATTGTCAATGAAAACCCGAAAAGTAAAATCATTGTGTTTGTGCGTACGAAAGTGCGAGCTGAACGGGTCTTGAAAGCGATGGAACGGGTCGGTATTCGCGCTGTTACTATACATGGGGATAAAGATCAAAACGAACGTACCAAAGCTATCAACGATTTTAAGGAAGGATACGAACGCATCTTAATCGCTACGGATGTGAGTGCTCGCGGTATTGACGTGAAACAAGTGGAGTTAGTCATCAACTATGATTTACCGGACGATCCAGAAAATTATGTACACCGCATTGGTAGAACCGGCCGAGGTGAACACCGGGGAAATGCGATCTCGTTTTGTAGTAAAGAGGAAAAACCACTTTTAGAAGAAATTCAGGGTTTTATCACCAAAGAAATTCGAGTGATCTCGGTCAAAAAATCGGAACACGAAGCCACGTTGGATTTAGCAGGTGACCAGGTGGAAGACTGGCAGGCGGTCATGAAAAAAATTGAGTCGCTGGATGAGGATTTGAAACATAAAAAGAAGTCTAAGAAGAAGAAGAAGAAATAAGGTAGTTGGAAAAGGGTGATTCTAACTGAAATAACTCAGATTGACCTTTCGTCTGCAGGTTTTTGTTAAAAATAGTTTCCACTGATCAATAGTGTGAGTTGATATCTTTTATAAGCATTCGGCTCAAGCCGCCTGGGCTTTTCCTTTTTCATTGATAAAAAGGAAACAAAAATCTAGACGATTAGGTCGACTAGTATTAACGGCACTAGGACGCACAGTTTATGTGCTTTTCACATTCCCAAATCGTCACATGAAACGCGAAAATTGCAAAAAAAACTAAGTTTGTCTGTAAACTATAGGTTAATCAAAAAACAAATGAAGTTTAGTTGAAGCATAGAAAATTGTCTTTACCAGAAACGAAGCAATCTCGTTGTTTTTAGATGCTATTCCAAAGCCTGTGTCTGTTGGTAGGTTTTGCCATTGTTTACGTCTTTGCGAACGGAACAAAGTGGCGTGCGTCAATCTCTCTATTGTTAAAACGGATGTTTGGCTTACACTACGTAGATTCCACATCAAAGTGTAGAATTAGGTTGGAATTTGTCATATGAAAGGTCTGCACCATTCTACGAACGACCATGAACGTTTTTATTTCTCCATATACTCCTGCCACTCCACCAGCAAATACTTCTTCTTCCCTTCTGTTTCGATTTCCAGGAACCCAAAATCGTAGCAAAACAGGTACACCTGTCCTTTTTGGTTTTTCCAGTAGTGGGTAAAGTACTTCGGGTTAAATCCTTCAGCAAGTAACTTTTCTTTGCGAAGCGTAGTGAAACCACTTTTGTTGTATTGTTTTAAAATTTTACGGTTTGTTTTCAGTTGCTTGTCTACTTGTAAAAAAAACTGTTCGTGAATAATTCTATTTTCATATTGAGCTGTTGACCTACAGTTGGGCGAACAATAAATTTTATCTCTTCTTCCTTTTATCGTATCACCACAGGTTGGACAAATTTTCATAAGCGTATATTATACGGTTAATATACGTATGTTATGCGTATAATATACGTTTAAAGCAATTAAGTTTTTTGATTTTTGGTTATGGAAAAGTTACAAAACATCACTTTGCGTCATTATGTAATTAAAGATGAAAAATGCATTGGCATCTTATTCTATCCTAACAAAGTTATTCAAGCTTTAATCAAACAACTTCCCAGTGTAAAGTGGAGCAATGAACATCAGGTAGTCTATGTAAAAAACACGAAAGAAAACCTCAACGCTATATACAAACAGTTTAGAGGTGTGGCATGGATAAATGCGAAATATTTCTTCAAAAACAGGCCTGTAAATCACTCAGAGACGGGGAATGGAGATATTAGTTGGGTTGAAAAACGAACGGTAGAAAGTGATTATAAAGTTTGTCCGAAAGAATATTTGCAAAAGCTGCAACTCAAGCGTTATGCAAACAACACGATTAAAACCTATGTAACTTGTTTTGAACGATTTATCAATCATTACAAAAACACGGAAATAAACACATTGGGTGAAAATGATATCCGAGACTATCTCTCCTATTTACATAAAAAGGAACTTTCCACTTCCTACATCAACCAATCAGTTAATGCCATTAAATTTTATTATGAAGTTGTGCACAACATGCCTAACCGGTTCTATGAGATTGAGCGGCCAATCAAAGAACATAAGCTGCCCAAGGTAATCTCAAAAGAGGAAGTCTTGGCAATAATCAAATACACTAACAACATCAAACACCGATGCATTGTATCACTACTATATTCTGCTGGATTGAGAAGAAGTGAGTTGATCAACTTAAAAATTAGCGATATAGACAGCAAACGGATGGTTATTCGTGTGGAAGGTGCAAAAGGAAATAAAGATCGGTTAACTCTTCTTTCTGCTACTGTGTTGAATGATTTACGGAGATATTTTAAAGAATGGAGGCCGAAGAAATGGTTGTTTGAGAGTCCAGATGGCAGAAAATACTCAGTTACTAGTGTAGAAAATGTTGTTAAAATTTCTGCTAAAAAAGCAAAAATAAAAAACCGAGTTACACCACATATGCTTAGACATAGCTTTGCTACTCATCTGTTGGAAAATGGAACAGATTTAAGAAGTATTCAAGCACTACTTGGACACAATTCATTACAAACAACAGAAATATATACACATGTTGCAGTGAACGCTTTTAATAAAATCAAAAACTTATTAGATTGAATAAAAACATATAAAAGGAATAAACCACATATGTGGTTTACCCAATTGTTGTATGCCATGCGAAAAAGAGCCCACCGCACAAATAGCACATTTGGTTTTGCCAACACACAGGCAAACGCTAAAAAACCAAAAGAGCTATTTTTTGCCCACGCTCAACGAAATATGAAATTGAAATGCTCGAAATAAGAAAAGGAACAGCGGCAAAAAATTACGAAAACACTTTTTTTAGAGAGTTTGCGGAAAATTTACGTAACCTCTTTGATAAATACTCAATTGACGGACTGTTGATTGCTAATTCCGAATGTGAATTGGAAAAACGGCTACAAATAGACGCTTTGCTTGTAACAAAGAACGCAGTATGCATTATTGACTTTAAAAACTTTGGCGGTAAAATCACCTTACCCAAAAACGGTAAATCAGAATTTGATTTTGGTAGATGGACTAATGAAAAGGGTGAAATCATTAAAGGTGGGAGTTCAATTAACCCATTTATTCAACTCAAAAACCAAAAAGACAGATTTATTAAAGTTGTAGAAAAACAAATTCAAAATAACCTTCCCAAATCAGATTGTTTTAATCCATACCATACAGTTAGGACTGTATGTTTCCAAAAACCAATTGACTTAAACGGTTCAATCCCATCCAAAGAAGAGTTGAATTTTTTCATCATTGACAAAAACAATTATCTTGAAAAAATTAGGGACATAATTGATATTACCGACAAAGAAGTATCGCTTTCTCAGGCTTCATTTGACCTTTTCAAAGAATCATTTAGAGCGGACAAGTTTGATTTATCTGAAAAGTATGAGCAAAAGCCTGACTTCACAAATTATGAAACTAAATTAGACTTTGAAAACCTTTATCCAGACCAAAAATCTGCACTTGCTGAATTAGAAACTTTTATTATTTCCGAAGAAGAACGTTTCTTTATCCTTCAAGGAACCTCAATGAGCGGAAAAAGCCACCTGATTCCATTTATTCAAGATGTAGCCTTTAATAACAAAATACCAGAAGTCAAGCTTTTTGCATCATCTGGTCGTGTTGCAAACAATTTGCTTAAAAACAGCAATTTGGAATTCGATAGTATGTATTCATACATCTACGGAGGCAACACACAAAATGAAAAACAAGAAGAAACAGAGGAAACGGAGAATGATGAAATACTCAACTTGGAAATCGTTCCATTAAAGAAATCAGACGATACAGAAGAAGCTATTTTCATTGTTGATGAATCACATTTAGTTTCAGATAATTATCACCAGTCTATTGATTTAAGATTTGGTTCGGGAAAATTGCTTGAAGATTTTATAAAGTTTGCAGACCTCAAAAACACGAAACGAAAAATAATTTTTGTCGGTGATAGCTTTCAGTTATCAATTGGCAAAAAAGAAGAAAGTGCTTTAAATCCAGACTACCTTTCGGAAAAATACGAGCAAAAATCCAAAGCCTTTCAACTGGTTGATAAAGGGAATAAATCTCCTATTGTTGAAGAAGCGTTAAAAGCGGTCAATTGTATTCGTCAACAATCATTTAACAATCTTGTTATCAGCGAAAGTGAGTCCCTGAATATTCTAAACAAAAATGAAATATTACCATTAATTACTAAATCTATAACTAATAAATTTGATTTCCGCTGGATTACATACTCTAGGGAAAAGGCACTTCAAATCAACCATAGAATTAAAGAAAAAATACTAAAAAATGGGAAAGACCTTTATATTAATGATTTTGTAATTTTTGAAAACAATTTTAGAGTATTTATTGATGATGATTTTTATGCGGAAAGTAAAAAGATTTTCAATGGGCAATTTGGAATTGTAATAGGCATCGAAAAAGATACAATTCAAGAAACCACAGCTAAAGGCACCTTGATTTTCAGGAAGTTGAGTATGAAAATTGAAGGGTACAACTCTCTAATTGACATCTTAAGTTTGGAGAACTACCGAACTAGTCAAAAGGGTGAATTATCTAAGGAGGAATTAATTGCTTTTAAAATTATCCTAAATAGAGAAATAAAATCGAGCCTTGAAAAAAGCCCTTTTGAAAATTCATCAATATATAAAGAATTACTTGAGTCTAAAGATTATATTAATATAAAAGAAAATGTACTTAACCTTCGATTACGACTGAATGAAGGTGAAAAAGTAAAAACAAAACTGCATGACTCTGAAAGAGAGGAACGTAAAATGATAACTAAAGCGAAACGAAAATATAGAAATTTGATTCAGGATGAATTAAATAGAAGTCCAACCTCAAAATATTTTCAATTTAAAAACGCTGCACTAATACGATTTGGTTGGGCATTAACAGTTCACAAATCTATGTCTTTCAAATGGGATGAAATTTATTTTGATTTGGATACGGGAAAAGGGAAAACTAATGAAGAATTTTTTAAAATATTTTACACTGGATTAATAAGAGCAAAAAAGAAAATGAACTTGATTAATTATACTCCAATTAATCCGTTCTATAAACTATCCGATACAGATATTAAGGATCATAATTCAGGGAACAAACCTAATGACAAAATTTTATTCCAAGCTGATACCGAAAGTGTAGTGCAGAACAAAGATAGTTCAGTCAAAATTAAGTATCACTTTCCAGATGGAAACCAAGCCACCATTTTACACCAAATATTCAATTATATTAATGGAAAACTTGATAATAATAAGTTTGTAATCTCAACTATATCACACAATAAGAATCAAGAGGTTTATGAAATAAAGGCAGATCCAAATGAGTTAGTTCATATTTCTATTTATTATAGGGACAATGGAAGAGTGAATCTTCCGACTTTGATGAAAGCAACATCAACCGAACTTGGTGATGAGATATTAAAATTATTGATAACTCCATTTAACAGTAGTTCGGATTTATCTTTTGTTACCGATAAATGGCGTCAAGAAACCCTAAGGCAAATTATTCAAGAACTTGCAAATACAAAGCTTGAAATTAATTATTTAGTTCAATCTTCCAATTTGGACACCTTAAAAATATCTCGTGATTCATCCGTATTAATTGTTTTGATGGATTATGAAATTGATGGATTTTATTCGGGAATTCGAGCAAACTACTATTCTGATGAAGATATTTGGTCAGATTTTAAATCAATAATTACCGATTTAAAAAAGAAGTAATGGCATCACTATTCGATTTTAGTAAACAAATAGCGGATTTAAAAAAGGAAAAGAAATATGCCGAAGCACTTTCCTATTTCAAAGAGAACAAAGCAGATTTCTCCAAAGAGCAGATTACCAATAATGATTACCTAATATCTGACATAATCTCTTGTTTGAGATACACTAATCATTTTGACGCAGGGTTTCAGTTTTTAGGCATATATGATATTAATATTAATGGCGAGACAAAAGAAAGAGTTCTAAACGCATACGGTTGGTTGCTTTGGTCAAAATACAAAGTTGAAAACTCTACTACAACTGACTCTGCAGAAGAAACTCACTTTTTTGAAGATGAAGAAGAAAACACCCAAGAAGTGAATTTTCATTATGACAAAAGTGAACTGATTAAACGAATTGAAAATCTAATTTCTTTACTGTTTGAGCTGAACAGCGAGTTTTCTAAAATACTTATTTCTAATCTCTTTTCAATTGTTTTGAAAAGCGAAAAAAAGAAACCTGCTCCGAATTGGAAATTGGTTAATGATTTCTGCAATCACTTTAACCCTGATATGCTCTCCAACGAATGCTCCACTATCCAAGTAGAGCGAAAAGGACAAATGAAAGATATGGAATTGGCTTCCGATATAGAAAATTGGTATGCCTACAAAACCAAAGCCCTAATGAAGTTAGGAGAATGGCAAGAATGTTTTGATAAATCAAAAGAGGCACTCGACAAATTGGAAAGTTTTCACTATTCAAATGATGTATGGCTTTCCAGGCGGGTCGCTCTTTCAATGAAAAATTTAGGAAATACGGAAGATACAATTACAGAGCTTAAAAATATTCTCAAAAAGAAAAGAGAATGGTTTATCCAAAAAGAATTAGCTGAACTCTATTTCGAAAAGGAAGACTATGAACAAGCTTTCAGATTAGTAATTGATGCAGTCAATAATTTTGGTCCTTTAGAATTTAAAGTTGATTTATTATATCTAATCGGCAAAATACATCAAAAGAAGAATCAATCTGATTTAGCTTTTAAGCATTTCTCACTTTCAAAATTAATAAGACAAGAAGAGGAATGGAAAGTTCCTCAAAAAGTATTTGACGAATTAAGAAATTTTGAAAATACCGAGATTACTATTAGCGATATTAGTAAGTTAAAATCAGAACTTAAAAAATATTGGAACAGTTTCTCGCCTGATAAAAAGAAATCTTTTTCAAAACCAAAAGGAACTCAAAAAGGAGAAATTTTAAGAATAATGAATGACAATGAAAGAGGAAAGGATGGGTTTTTGAAAAGCGACAATAAAGATTTTTATTTTTCCTTATCCTCTAACTTTCATTTAACGCCAAAAGTAGAAATAGGAACAAAAGTTGAATTTAGTATAGTGCCGTCAAAAGATGGAAAAAAGGAACAAACAAGAATAACAAAGATTATTGAATAAAAGCCAACACATAAAGCCATACACATTGCCAAGTCGCTCAAAAACCAACAGCACGAGCCAAAACTTGTCAATAAGTATGTCTTTGCCAACGCTTCTAAAAAGAAAGCACAGGCATACAACAATGGCTAAAAAAACATAGGGGTTTTGGTGGTAAATTGGAAGTTTTGAGCTTCGATTATAGACCGCCAAACCAAAATTTTGATAATGAAAAAGAAAAGATAATTATAAAAATATTTGGCTTGGCTAAGTGGCAACCTGAAAGGGCAGCGTTTCAAACTCCCCTACGTTTTTTAGCCGGGTCGTTGTAGTTAATAAAAAAATGAATATTAGATTTTTTATACTAATCCTAATACTACCCTTGAACCTGTTTGGACAGTCTGATACCATTTATTCTATAAAAGATAGTTTAAAAGCAATTGGAACTTACAAAAATGATTTAATGGAAGGATATTGGACATGGTATTATTGGAATGGATCAATGCAATCACAAGGAGATTACTATCAAAATACTCCTATAGGTAAATGGACTAATTACTACAAATCAGGAAAAATTAAAAACATAGTCAATTATGATTCAACAGGAAAAATCCAAGGATTAAAAATCAACTACAACTACGAATCAAATGAGATAATAGAAGTTAACTACATTGATAATAAAAAAAACGGTTTAGCTAAATGGACTTCTTTTGAAGGACATACAACGTTAATAGCGAACCACAAAAATGATTTATTTGATGGGGACTTTATTCGGTACTGGCCAAATGGAAAAATTAAACAAAAAAACTTTTTAATAAACGGATTAAACCAAGGAGTGGCAGAATATTTTTTTGAAAGTGGAAAATTATCAAACAAAGGATATTTTTGGAATGATTATCATATAGGAAAATGGGAGTCATTTTTAGAAAATGGCTCGCCTCTCAAAACAGTCGAATATGATTCTATAGGTCAATTTCACGGAGATTATTGGTCTTATAATTATGAAGACTCAATCAAAACACTTTTAACATATAAATTCAATAAAATGGATGGTCCATCATTTCAGTTAACCTTAAATAATGATACTCTCACGACTGGCTATTTTAGTAATAATTTAAGAGATGGTCAATGGAAATGGTTTTGGAAGGATGGAAGTTTAAAAAGTCTTTATTTCTACTCTGAAGGAAAACTTGAAGGAATTTGCATAGAATATTATGATAATGGCAAAATAAAAGAAAAAGGGAACTATTATAATGACCAAAAAACAGGAATATGGTTTGAATACGAATCAGTTGTTTCATTGAATTACTGTAAAGGCTCATTTTCTAACAATCAGAAAAATGGAATATGGGACTGCTATAAAGATAACAATCTCTTTAGTCGCACTAGATTCGATAATGGTCAAGAAATTAAAAAATAACTACAACATAGCCTATGATGCCAAAGCGTGTCAATGGTTCAGGAAAAGTTAGTGGCATTTTGAATCACCGCGAATTCTGCGAATTCGCAAAAGTGTGAGAAATGTGTTTTGCGAATTCGCAGAATTCGCTACTTTCAACTAGCAAACTACAAAACTATTTAATCACGCTTCAGCACATAGCCGAGGCGTTACAGTACATTAAATGGAAAATAAGAAAAAAGCCATAGATAAAACTCAATTCGAAATTGACAAGAATGTAAAGATGATTGAAGAGTTATCTAAGATTTGTGGATTAGGCGAGTTAATTTTCTTTTTTCATTACCTACATTTTATTCGCATTTTAAACTCTCATGGGAATGTCCCCGAATCTGATAAGGAAATGGTTCAGATTTACCAACTACATCTAGATGACGCATATAAATATTTAATCCAATGTGTATTTAAAAATGGTAAAAAGAGCTTCATCAAACTGGATGGCAAATTGGCGATAAACGGTGAGGTTACCAAAGCACTAACTCAATCTGCAATGCATGTCAACAAGCTATATGAATCATTGACTTTTTTAACACTTTTCCCTGACCTTGAGGTAAGTGGCGAACGAAATCAAAACATAAAAATAAATCTAGAACAAGTTACTAAAGATGAAAGAAGATTACAATTCATGCTATATGGAGCTAGAGTTGACATCGACAATAACAGAAAGAAAAGTAATCCAAAAACTAAAGATGATTTTTTCGCTCATTTTAGAAATGAATACATCGAATATCAAGACCTGTTTGAAGTAGAATTTGGAATAAGCTTAGATCGATTTTTGGAGGTTTTAGCATTTATTCTACAAAGTATTGACACAAAAATTAGAGAGAGTGAATCTGAATTCACAACCCATCCTGACGGGAATGTTGATGTTCAAGATTATAAAACAATCATGTTGTTCACTAAATGTCTATTTGTCCCTTTAGAAGACTTAAACAAGAAATTTGGCGGGGATGAAACTAAAATGATTGAGACTCTATCTTTTAAACCTGATGAATTTGATATTAAACAGCTAAGATTTAATTTGTTAGCAAGACAGCCTTTATTTATCGTAAAAGACCAAATATTGGTAAGCCCTGAAATTCTTCTTGATAGTATGTTTATTAATAGTCATTACTCTTTATTAGAGTCTGACAATGTGAAGGAGGAATACAAAAAAAGGTATAGCGATAAGTTCGTTGACAGACTTGAAACAATAGCATCAAAACATGGCTATGTAGAACATAGTAGAGAATTAGAACTTTATGAAGGTAAAAATCAAACTGGTGATTTAGACATTGTTCTATTTAATGAGCAAAAGAATCATTATTTATTAATTGAAGCAAAAAACCATGCTTTGCCATTGGATGTTTATTTCCATGATTTTGAAGCAACAGAAAAGCGCCTTGAATATCTGACTAATGCTTGGGAAAAGAAAGTAGAACGAAGATATAATAATGTAAAAGATTCACACGAAAAATATGGTATCGGTAGTTCCTTTGATTATATAATTGTATCAAGATATCCTGAGATTCTATCTCATTTTTCTTCATTCATCGTGTTAAATGAAAATGAGTATGAACTGTGGTTGGAAAAGTACTTTGACATAAAAGACAACAAAGAGATTTTAGAAAATATTTATGAGTTTGGTAAGACAAATTTAACTGAGGGGCAAATGAAAACACTTGGGAAAGATTTAATGTCAGGATGGAGATTTGAAAAAGAATAAACGTACTGTAACACTATATATAGCAAATAGGGCGTTCGGTGGTTTACGAAAGTTCAGTGCTATTTACAAACACCGCCAAATCGTTGATTTGGCTTTTAAAATGAAAAAATTAAAAACAAAATACAACGTTTTGGCTCAGTGCACACCTGAAAGTTTATCGCTTTCTACTGCCCTACTTGCCATATACTAAACGTTGGCAACCATATGAAAACAACACTCTTAATATTCAGTATGTTTTTAACCAACCTCCTTTTTGGGCAGAAATCAAACAATATGTTTGAAGCACCTGTTCACCTAAAACATTTTTGCAAACCTGTTGACCATTTAATCAAAACTAAAATTGTAAGTGAATATGGAAAGTACATAACTGTATTTTCTATTTCTGATTTCAACTCAAAAATCGAAATTGGATTTGATGAACAAGAAATCTTAGGCGTTGTAAAAGGAATAAATGACAAAGGGGATACTACGATTCTATTTGACTCTACACTACACGGATACAATGGTTTGTATAATTTATCAGAATCTAATAATACTAAATCATTCAAAACTATTGATCTATCAGGAAAGAGGTTAATAATTGCATTTCAATATGGTGGAGAAGAAGAGAATTATGCTCAAGAAAATGGCGGACTACCACAAGATTATTTTGATTGGATAGTAATCTATGAAAGCTTCAATGGAAAATTGAGGAAGCTATTCGAATATGAATGTGCTTAAAAACCTGTAAAGCAATGCTTAAATTTTTCAGAAAAAATGCAGACGATTTCATAAACATCTTAGCATTTTACATTATTGGACCTGCAATTTTATTAATTTCAATACTATCTTGTTTTGATAATCCCTCCAATCTCTTTGAGCTTAAAATAATAAGAAGTCATACATCAATATCACTAGTTTCTGGTCTGGTTGGTTTAATTTTAACTATTCGAGGAATAACACTTCTTTTAAAGAAAAAGAAAGATTGACCTACTGTCTGTCAAAGAGAAATGACGACAACTTATTTCGATTTATAGACTAATTTAGCTTCACTCCTCCACTCTTCTTCTAAGTTCTCTTTTCAAGCATGGACGGACAAACAGAACGTACTAAAATTCTAATGTTTTGTACCAAATGGACAAACTTCGCAGCGTTTTTTTGGCTGTTTAACACAAAATAAATGACCAATTGTTTGTCGATGGACGAATTCGGCAAAACCAACTTTATCGCTTTAATAATTGGCTGTTTAATGCAATGATTGATTTGCAGAACGTAATGAAAACGGTTGCCAACAAGGTACATAAAATCATAGCTTGGTTAGTGGGTTTGGGTAGTTCCGTGCTTCGTGGTGATTGCGCCAATCCTGCGGATTGGTTCGTAGGTCGTGAAAATTTACGAGCCAATCTGCAAGATTGGCTTGGTGGTAAACCGATTCTTCTTTACTTTTAGACAAGCTACGATTTATGTACGCAGCGTTGTGTGCCATGCGAAAAAGCCAACCGCACATTTAGGCACATTTGCTTGCCCCAACGCACGTGCGACCACTTCACAAGCAAAAGAGCCTAAATTTTCCCAACGCTTGAGAATTTTATATTTAAGTATTTGCTTAAATAAGTAATAAATGTAACTTTGTTTTATGGAAAATAATTCTTGCATAAGACAACAAGCTGATATTAAACAGATAAATCGTTGTAAAGAGACAGTTTCGGAATTAAACGAATCGTTCGACTATTTAGCAAACAGACTTTCATTAGTTGGAAATAGCGTTCGGCTGAAAATACTTTACTTACTCTTTGAGGAAAAAAGACTTTGCGTTTGTGATTTAAGCGATATTCTTGGTATGAACATTTCTGCAATCTCTCAACATTTGAGAAAAATGAAAGACCGAAATTTAATAGAAACGGAAAGAGAAGCTCAAACAATATTTTACTCATTGACAGCGGAATACGAAAAAATGTTAAATCCGTTCTTTGAGATACTTGATAAAAACAAAATCTTGGAAACGATATGAAAAGTGAAAACAAATTAATTGGTGCAGGTTTGTTAACCGCGATTACAGCTTCATTATGTTGTATTACACCAGTTTTGGCTCTAATCGCAGGAACGAGCGGAATTGCTTCAACATTTTCTTGGATAGAACCTTTTAGACCTTATTTAATCGGACTGACAATTTTAGTTCTCGGTTTTGCTTGGTATCAAAAACTAAAACCTCGTAAAGAAATTGACTGTGAATGCGAAACGGACGAAAAACCAAAATTTATTCAATCAAAGAAATTTTTAGGAATTGTAACTGTATTTGCAATTGTGATGTTGGCTTTCCCATACTATTCAGGAATTTTTTACCCAAATACAGAAAAACAAGTAATCGTAGTTGACAAATCGGACATTAAAACAACGGAATTTAAAATCAGCGGAATGACTTGTGTGAGTTGTGAAGAACACGTCAATCACGAAGTAAATAAACTCAACGGAATTGTAAACTCAAAAGCGTCCTACGAAAATGGAAATGCAATCGTTGAATTTGACAAAACCAAAACCAATGAAAAGGAAATCGAGAAAGCAATTAACTCAACAGGGTATAAAGTAACCGATAAAAAAGAAAACAAATGGAAGTCCAATTAAAATCAGAAATTACTTGTCCAAACTGCGGACATAAAAAAGTGGAGGATATGCCAACTGATGCTTGTCAATTTTTTTACGAGTGTGAGAATTGTAAAACAGTTTTGAAACCTAATAAAGGGGATTGCTGTGTCTATTGTAGTTATGGTTCTGTAAAATGTCCTTCAATTCAAGAGAAAGAAAGTTGTTGCTAATAAATCAACTACAGAAAAACCAAAAGAGCCTGAATTTCCCCTCGTTCGATAGAAAACTAAAAATATTTGAAAATAAACTTGGAGACCACCCCCTGACCAGTCGCACCTTTGTACCGTAGTTAATATTAATCATTAAAAACGTAAAACAATGAAAAGACAAATTGAAGTATTTACAGCCGGGTGTCCGGTATGTGAACCAACTGTAAAAACAGTAAAAGAAATGGCTTGCGACTCTTGTGAAGTAACCGTTTACGACCTTGTTAAACAATGTGACGACAAAGTCTGCGTAGACAAAATGAAAGAGTATAACATTACTTCTCTACCAGCGGTTGCAGTTAACGGGAAATTACTTGCTTGTTGTCAGAACAGAGGAGTAAGTAAGGAAGAATTAGCAGCAGCAGGTATTGGTAAAGCCATTTAATTTATTAACCCATTACCACCCAACTTGCAAATAATGGAGGTTGGGTGGTTTTTAACTTAATTAATATGTTGCCAAGAGATTTGACAAAAGACCTTAAAGACCGACTAAATAGCATTAAAGGTCAGGTTGTAGGAGTAATAAAAATGCTTGACGAAAGCAATGACCCCGCCCAAATATTAAATCAGTTTAAAGCGGTTAACAAAGGTTTTGAAAAAACTCAGCAGCTTCTTTTAGATGAAGTATTCAGGAAAACTTTGGCAATGAAAATTTCGGAGGCATTGGAAGCCTGTCCGGGTAATTGTGGACAAGAAGAACGAATAGCAATTATTAAAAACCAATTTCCTGATTTAGGACTTTACGAACTAACAGACAAAATGCAGGAGATTGATAAGATTTATGAATTTTTACTCAATAAAAAGGAAAGTATGAAAGAAATATCATTGACCATTGACAACATGGTTTGTCAGGGTTGTGCGGAAAAAATATCCGATATTTTAAAGGAAACAAAAGGTGTGGAAGACGTAAATACGAAGGCTATGAAAAAATTAGTGAACATTAAATTTAGCCCCACTGAAACGAATGAAAAAGAACTCATAGCCACATTGACAAAAGCAGGATATCAACCAAAAGAGGAATTATGAGCATAAGAAAATCATTTGCCTTTTTTTTGATTCTACAATCATTTCTTCTTGCTTGTTCAGGTAATACTTCTCAAAACAACCAAACAAGCTTAAATGAAGGAAAGGCAAAATCAATTGAAATGCCTATTGAAGGTATGAGTTGTATGTCCTGTGTTGCAAATGTTAAAAAGACTTTATCCAGTATGGATGGAGTTAAAGAAGTTAATGTTAGTCTCAAAGATAAAAATGCACGGGTTAAGTATGATGCTCTAATTGTTACAGAGGAACAGTTAATAGAAGCAATAAATAAATTGGGCTATCAGGTAGGTAAACCAAAAGAGTTGGCAGAATGAATTTGGAGCATTTTTTAAACCAATTTTCGTCTACATTTCAAGAAGGTTCAATTTTCAGTTTAGGGCTTGCTTTGTTGGCAGGCGTAATTTCAAGTGGGGTTTGCCCTTGCACTCTGCCTGTCGGACTTGGATTTGCAGGTTATGTTGGAAGTAATGAAGTGCGGGAATCCAAAACAGGTTTTTCCATTACCTTCTCCTTTTTTTTAGGCATTATTCTATGTCTGACAATTTTAGGGGCAATAGCAGGCTATGTAGGAGCATTTCTGACTGAAACATTCGGAAAATATTGGGCTATCGTAATGGGCAGCGTATCACTTATCGCAGCAGGTATTGCTTTTTATGGACCTTATTTACGTGTGCGTCAACTTGAGACTCTTCGCAGACCAGGAATAGGTGGGTCTTTTGTTTATGGTTTCATTTTTAGTTTAGGAACTTCGGCAGCCCCATTACTATTATTATTATCAGTAGCAGCAGCCAAAGCAAGCATTCTATACGGATTAGTTTTAGCCTTTTTGTTTGGTATTGGAAGAGGCTTGCCTTTTTTAATAGTCGGACTTTTTGCAAGTACTGTTTCAAAACTTGCGAAATTAACTTGGTTACGTAAAAGTATTCAGATTATAAGTGGATTAGCATTACTGTATTTAAGTTTCTATTTTTTCAGACTTTTTAGTTACTATATTTAAACAAAACTTGGCGAAAGTCTGCCAACCCTTCACACCCATACACATTGGCAAGTCGCTAATCCAGACACACAAGCCAAAACTTGCCAAAGAGTATGGCTGCCCGACACACGGAAAAAAGAAAGCACGGGCACACAACAATGTGTATAAGCAATAGCGGGTGGAGTAGTAATTTGAAGGTTCTTGCATTTAACCTATTTTTGTAGTGGCGGACAGTAATCGCTCCGAAATCCGCTACTGCTCATACACGGAACGTTAGGCACTATTAAACCATTTTATGCCAAGACTTTTAAAAAACGATACAGTAAGACTTTTAGAGAGTAGCATAGAATCTCTTGGTTTAGCCCAAATTGGTATTTGTACATTCCGAAGAGATCAACTTAAAATAGAACAAGTACGATACTCAGCTGAAGTAGGTTTGATTGGTAGTTCTGTTGAACTAGCAATGAGTTCTGTATTAATTCAAGCTTTAGGGAAAAAGGCTATTTACAGAGATTACAAAAACGGGAAATATAAAACAGCTTCAGAGATATTAAGTGATTTTCGCTCTTTGCTTAAACAATCCTCTTCAAACATTCTTTTCTTAACAAACGGCCTTTCTAATTCGGAAATTCATATAACTAAAATACTTGATCTAGCTAATCGTTTTCAATTGATTATAACTAGTCGAGCAAATGGTTTACATAATGGTTATGGCTTAAAATATGAGTTAGTAGCGTCATTATTTCAAACCGTAACCAACTTTTTTAAACTACTTTCCGAATCAAATAATTTCAAACCTTACTTACAAAGCGTCCCTGAATTAGTTGGCATTCAAATAGATAAAAATGTCCTCATTGAAGACTTACAAAGTAAATTACAGGATTCGAAAAACACTCTAGATCAAAAAGCGATTTTATCTTCTTTATTTCTTATTCTTCCCGAAATCCCACAAGACTTACCAGAATGGGTTAGCAAATTTGAATCATTAAAAATAGCTCCTAAAAAGACAGATTTAGTATACCTTATTGATGCTTTGGAAAAAGCAAACCCTGTTACTCTTAAGAAAGTAAATGATGAAGGCAGTCAACTAAATGTCAAAATTGTAGGACGAGATGTAGAAGGGGCTATCCCTATTTCTGCTCAATTCCTAAAATCCGAATTTATTCACTTAAAGGATCAATTCTATGCTGATATTGCAAACGCGAATGGTAGATTAAAAACTAAACAATTGGACTTACCTCCAAAGACATCCATCTACAATGCTTTTGCTCTTGGACTTGAAGACCCAAATATTCTTGAACCTGATGCCAAATTTAATGGCCATCAAACTTGGCCATTTATTGTGGAAGCAGTCAATGTTTCCAAAAACAATACACCAGCCCCTTACTGGTTTCTAATAAGAAGAACTGATGATTTAAGTCAACTAAAATCTTGTCTTAAGCAAGCATCTAAACTAGGAAACAGCTCGCTTAAAAAAAACATTACAATTGTATTAGGTGGAATTGAAGCAATTGAAGCCGATAATTCCATTGAATCTAGTTCTGTGTTTGTTCAGCAAATAATAACCGAAACCCAACAGTTGAATGAGGGAATAGAAAAATTAGAAAGTGTCTACGACAAAAATGGATTTAATGGTCTTTCAGATGATTATGAAGAAGATCTCGAAAACTTGTTTCATGAAAACACATCGATATCTGAACTGATTAGTAAAATAACTGCAGATGAATCAATTGAACTTAAAACTAAAAAATATTGGTTAGCAAAACTTACCACAATTATGCCCGAAGATGACGATTTGCCTGCGTTGGCTAGTTTACTAAGTGACACTAACTACAATAATTGTCATACAAATATCAGAAAAGTTTTCAGAGCTATGGATTTTGCTTCATTTGGACCTAAAATAAAAAGTGCCTAACACTATATATGAAATTATAGCTGGTTCAGTGGGTTATCAAAGGTTTGTGGTTACTTGTGAGCGAGCCAAATCTGCGATTTGGCATTTATGTTGAGGAAAAAATTAAACGCCAAATCGCAGATTTGGCTTGTGGTAAATTGAAAGTTCAACGCTTTTTATACAGCTACAATTCATATATTTAACGTTATGGGTAACTAATCATTAAGCGAAGAGCATAATCATTTTTTACAGCATGACTTTAAACGATTAATTATAAAAAAATAGCGGAACCGAAAAGCTCTACGAGTAGGATAACTTAAACAAATATTTAATCATGAAATCAAAAGGAACAGCGTACTTATTGTGGTTTGTCAGCATTTTTGGCTGGTTAGGCTTTCATCATTTCTACCTAGGAAAAATCGGAAAAGGAATTATTTGGATTTTAACTGGGGGAGTTTTTGGGATAGGTTCATTGATCGATTTGTTCACTATTGGAGGTGCTGTTGAAACCTATAACACAAAGTCCGAACTTAAAACCATTAGAACGTCAACAATGGCTAATGCCGCTAAATAAATTATTAGGGCGATCTACGGTCGCCTTAAATTTTAAACTTTTATGATTTATGAAATCGAAAGGAACAGCGTACTTATTATGGTTTATTAGCATTTTCGGTTGGTTAGGTTTCCACCATTTCTACCTAGGGAAAATCGGAAAAGGGATTGTTTGGTTTTTAACAGGAGGTGTTTTTGGGATAGGTTCTTTAATAGATCTATTTACTTTGGGAAGTGCTGTTGATAACTGCAATACAAACAAAGAATTAAAAACAATTAGAAAAGCAACGCAAGCAAATCTGGAATTGAAAAGTACAGGAAAAATAAATCCCAGTTATTCACAAAATGAGGAAACAGGAAAATCTGATGAAACAAATAGAAATTCAAATACCCCATCAGTAGTAGACTCTAGTGATAATAAGCAACTATCTGAATTAGATAATAATAAAGAATCAACTTTCATCAGTTTTATCAAAAGCAACAAGCACAGTGTACTTAAGATTGGGATTTCTTTATTCGTGATTCTCGGTATTGGTTTGGGGATTCTAGAATTATTAAAGCCAGACTTTTCTGATCCATTAATCGTAATCAAAAGATATGACCAATATGCTCGTGAACGAGACCTTAAAAACAAATACGAACACATAACTTCAAATAGTCAATCTTCATATGAAGATTTCTCCGAATTCATTGACTCACATGGTGGGACTGACCCTTTTGTCTATGAATTGATTTCGTTAGATATTAAGAGTATACCGACCGATGACACATTACAATACAAACATTATCAGATAACTAGATACGGAGTATATGACAAAAAAGACACCTCTCGTTTCATATACGATCGTTTTCTAAATAATGAAAATGGAGATTGGAAAGTAATCAGGGATGATTGGAGTCTTACTGAATCCAAAAAATATTTTGACTTGGGTGATTTTGAATCTGCTAAAGGTAGATGTTATGAGGCAATTAAAATAAATCCTTATTCAGCAGAAGCTCACGACAGACTCGTTTGGTCATACTTAAGAGATATCAATAAACCAGATTATTGGACTGATACTGCTCTTTATCACATTGGAAAAATCTTACAACTTGATTCATCAAATAGCAGAACATATAACACTATTGGTGCATTTTATAATTACACTGGCAATAATGAAATGGCTATCGAAAATTTCATTAAAGCTGTTGCATTCACGGATGATTCAAATTCAATATCAAATTTTTACTCAAACACAGTTTCTTGTTTCATAAACCTTAAAAAACTGGCTAAGGCAGAGTCATACATTGATAAAAGTTTGAAATTTAATCCTAACTCTAGATTTGGATGGCAGATGTATGGTGATTTGCATCTTACGAAGAATCATTACAAGTCAGCTTATAATAAATACAAAAAAGCATTAAGTCTTGTTGAACATGATACGGGTTTAGATAATCATACTTTAATATCTCTATATGGTAAATATGCAATAGTTTGTAAAAAATTAGGGTACAAAAAGGAATCACAAGAATATGTACTTAAATGTGTTAGGGTATACCCTAATCACGACCATCCAATTTTTAATGAACTTAACCTTTAAGAAATGATTAGACCTAACGACAGAGTCCGATTTGTTGATAATGAAAAAGATAAAAAATATGGTGTTCTTACAGTATTTAGCGTGAAAAATGGTTTTGCCCTTGTGGCAAAAGGTGATTATGCAAACTTGGGAGACCATAAAATGACAGTTGAATTAGTAGAACTAAAAAAAGAAAAATACCCATAACACTCTGTATATTTCATGGCTGGTTATTGGTTTTCGAGACTTTGGTTCTTCGTAGAAATCCCGTCAATCTGCAAGATTGACTAGCTTTGGAGGGCAAATTTAGCAAGTCAATCTTGCAGATTGACTCGGTGGTAAACCGAAACTTTAGTACATTTAAATCAGCCACGAAAACATACAGTGAACGTTGCCAGTAATGGTAGAAAAACATAGCGGAAAGAAAAATACTCTCGAAAAAAAATTAATTTGGGACAAAATTGAAAAACATACTTTTAATAATATTTCTACTTGGATTGATAAATTCTGTAAACGGACAAATTGAAATAAGCATTCTGACTTGTTCGCCTGGAAAAGAAGTTTATTCCGTATTCGGCCATACAGCAATTAGGGTTTTTGATAAAGAAAACAACATAGATGAAGTATATAATTTTGGTATGTTCGATTTTGACACACCAAATTTTGAATACAAATACTTAAAGGGAAAATTGGAATACTTTAGAGGTGTTGAAAAAACAGACAACTTCATTAAAATCTATACTTACGAAGAAAGATTGATAACCGAACAAGTTTTGAACCTTAATGAATATGAAAAAAATGAAATCATAGATAGGCTCAAATTTCTACACAGACCAGAGAACAAATTTTATCTTTATTCTTTCTTAGAAAAAAACTGCTCAACCGAAACCCGAGATTTATTAAGTTACATTGGAATAGATTTTAAAAAACAAGAACTCGAAAAATCAAATCGAACATTAATCAATTCCTATCTTAAAGAAATGCCTTGGCTAAAGTTGGGAATAAATTTGGTGCTAGGTAAATCATTGGACAAAAATTCAACTCGCAACCAAAGTATGTTTCTACCTGACTATCTGAAAAAGGAAATCGATAATGCAACACTCAACGGTAAAAAAATAGTGAAAAACGAACAAAATCTAAACTCAACTCAGAACAGTTATAGGTTTAATTTCCAGCGGATACTCTCACCCTTGCTATTATTTTCACTTATAGCATTAATGACATTCTTTTGGTTTCCAGTGCAAGCGCGATTAATCACCTGCCTTTTAATTAGTATTACAGGTTTATTTATCCTTGCCTTGTGGATATTTTCCGGACACGAAGAAGTAAAGAACAACTTAAATATTATTTGGTGTAACCCATTGTATTTTATATACATACCATTATTCATACAAAACAAGAGCAACAGAATATTGAGTTATGTATTGTTGGGAACAGTAGTAAGTTCAGTTTTGATGTGGGTTTTTAAAATGCAGATTTTTGATATCTCAATAATACCAATTTTAGCCATTTTGGGAGTCCTAAACTTTAAAGAAATCCAAAAAGCAAATAGAATTAATAATTCGGTTGAATTTCAAAAAATATGAACGGAATAGAAAAACCACTACTGGCAACATCGGTTATGGCTAATGCGGGCTTATTGAGTAAAAATGAGGATATTGCAAAAAATAAACGTAAGTGCGGACAGACAAGAACGGAGCTTCGAAATCCGCACTAGCCATAGCCGAGGACCGTTGTGCGTCACCCTAAAAACCCACCGCACATTTAGCACATTTGGTTTTTCCGACACTCAAAGCCAACGCTAAAAAACCAAAAGAGCTAAATCACCCACCGCTGACAAAGAAGAATTGTTAAAAACTATAATTAAGTATTTGCTTAAATAAGAAAACTATTTGTATTTTTGCTGCGTTATTAAATCCTAAACAAGGAAATTATGGAAAACAATCAATCGTGTCTCCGTGTGTTTGCCGACAAGGTTCAAATAGACAATTGTAGAGAAATACTTCAAACCAACGACAAGGCATTCAGTCAACTGAGTGGACTTTTAGCATTGGCAGGAAACGAAGTAAGGTTAAAAATCTTATTTCTCTTAGAAGAAGAAAACGAACTTTGTCCTTGCGACCTTTCAGACATTCTCGGAATGAGCATCCCTGCCGTTTCGCAACACCTCAGAAAACTAAAAGACGGAAACGTCATTGAAGGTAGAAGAGAAGGACAAACCATTTTCTACTCTTTGAAACAGGAGCAACTTACTTTACTTCGTCCATTTTTTAAACACATCATAAACAATTCAAAAAAGGAAACAGTATGAACAAGAAAAACAACAGACTTGTCGGAGCGGGTGTGCTTTCGGCAGTAGCAGCATCACTTTGCTGCATTACACCTGTATTGGCTCTTATTTCAGGAGCTTCAGGAGTGGCATCTACCTTTTCATGGATGGAACCAGCAAGACCTTATCTAATCGGTATCACCGTTTTGGTATTGGGCTTTGCTTGGTATCAGAAACTCAAACCACGAACAGCCGAAGAAATCCAATGTGATTGCGAAGAAGACGAAAAAAAACCCTTTATGCAGACCAAAACATTCTTGGGAATTGTAACCGTGTTTGCAGCCTTGATGCTCGCTTTTCCAAACTATGCACACATTTTCTATCCTTCAAACGACAACAAGGAAGTTGTAATCGTCAATGCTTCTGACATCCAAACGGTAACTTTTGATGTAAAAGGAATGACTTGCAATGGTTGTGCTTCACACGTAGAAAATGATGTGAACAAATTGCCAGGCATTGTTAAGGTAGATGCGATTTATGAAGAAGCGATTGCCAAAGTAGAATTTGACCAAACCAAAGTGAGTATCGCTCAAATTGAAGAAGCCATCAACGGTACAGGTTACAAAGTGGTTGGCAAGAAATAGTATTTTTTTGCCTTTTGTATTTAAGAACTTAATTAAATAATTACACAATGAAAAAGAATTTAATTCTATTGAGTGCTTTGTTCCTAATTGGAATTGCTCAGCTCAATGCACAATGTTGCAAACCGACTGACAATAAAGCACAAACAGCAAATACAACACAGCAAGAAGGTAAGACCCTGCAACTGAAAATCACGGGAATGACTTGTGCAGGTTGTTCCAACCATATTTCAAATGCCCTCAAAGAAGTGGACGGCATTATTGAACACAAAGTGGAATATCCGGGCGATTTGGCAACCATCCAATACGACCCAAAGAAAACAAATCCTGACGCTATCATCAAGGTTATTGAGCAGACAGGCTATAAAGCCGAAATCATTAAGGAAAATCAAAAAGAGAAATCATTATGAACAAAGAAATAATAAAACTTGACATCATAGGAATGACCTGCGACCATTGTGCAACAGGCATTGAAAAATTACTTTCCAAAAATGAAGGTGTAAAAGAAGCTAATGTGAGCTATCCAAAAGCTACTTGCGAATGTTCTTTTGACCCTACCAAAACCAGCAAAGAAGAAATCATTAATACCATCAACGGCACAAAAAACTATCGTGTAAAAAGTGAAATCCCTGATAATGGAAACAGGGGAATTAATCAATTTGATTTAATCATTATCGGTGGCGGTTCGGCTGCATTTTCGGCAGCAATCAAAGCCGAAAGTTTAGGATTATCGACCTTAATGGTAAACGGTGGTTTGGACTTTGGCGGTACTTGTGTCAACGTGGGTTGTGTGCCTTCTAAAAATCTTATTCGTGCAGGCGAGTCGGCTTATCACGCTACACATTCCAACTTTGAAGGCATCAAGCCAAAAGGAGTTGATATTGATTTCGCTCAAATCATCAAAGACAAGAAAAAATTAGTAGCCACACTTCAAGAGAAAAAATATATGGATGTGGTAAGCGATTTTGAAAACCTGACTATGCTAAAAGGTTGGGCAAAATTCAAAGACAACAAAACCATTTTGGTTGATGGCAAGGAATACAAAGCCTTCAAATTTTTAATTGCTGCGGGAGCTACGACCAACATTCCGACTATTGAAGGATTGGACAAAATTGACTACTTGACCAACGTTTCCCTTTTCGACTTGGAAGAAAAACCCGAAAGCTTGACCATTATGGGAGCAGGTTACATAGGTTTGGAAATTGCAATGGCGTACAATCGTTTAGGCGTTAAAGTCCGAATCATTGAATTTACCGACCGTGTTCTACGGACACAAACCCCAGACATCAGTGAAGCATTGGAAACCCAAATGCGAAAAGAAGGCATTGAAATCTTACCTAATTTCAGAGCCGTGAAATTCGAGAAACAAGCGAATGAAACCATCATTCACTGTAAATGTCCTGACGGTTCATTTACGCAAATTATAGAAAAAGGTAAGGTAGTAATTGCCACAGGCACAAAAGCCAATACAAGCCAATTAGGGTTAGATAACATTGGTTTGGAACTCACCAAAAGCGGACATATCGCTGTGAATGAAAAAATGGAAACCAATCTACCTAACATTTACGCAGCAGGTGACGTAACCAACACCCCTGCATTTGTTTATACAGCCGCTTTTGAAGGTAAAATTGCCGTTGAAAATGCGTTCTCAGGAACAGATAATAAAGCCGATTATTCTTCTTTACCTTGGGTGGTGTTTACTGACCCACAAATTGCAGGGGCAGGTTTAGATGAAGCACAGGCAGAATCAAAAGGCATTCCGTTTGAAGTGTCAAAATTGGAATTGAAAGACGTACCGAGAGCCATAGCAGCCAACGACACAAGGGGTTTCATCAAACTCATTCGTAACTCGGAAACTGACAAACTTATAGGTGCAAGAGTAGTCGCACCCGAAGGTGGAGAACTCATACAACAATTAAGTATGGCAATCAAATACGGAATAATGGTGAAAGACTTAGCAGACAGTTTCTACCCTTATTTGACTTTGGGAGAAGGTATAAAATTAGCAGCAATAACTTTCGGAAAAGACGTATCAAAATTAAGTTGCTGTGCCAGTTAATCCGCCCCAAAGGCACACACTCTTGCAAGTCGCACCAGCCAACGCTTGACCAAAACTTGCAAGAGAGAGTGCCTTCCCTACCCCAAAAAATCCTACCTTTGAAAATTGACTAAACCGACTGAAAATAAAGGGCGAACGCACAACATTGTGTATAAGCAATAGCGGGTGAAGTGGTAAAATCAAGGTCTGTGCTTTTAATAAGCTTTGTGCTAAACTGAAAGGTTTGTACTTTCAAATCCGCTACTGCTCATACACGAAACCGTTAGCAACAAGAAAAGTGAATGTTATTATAAGCACTATATTATTTTTTTTATCAACTTTTAGTTTCTGTCAAAACTTGTCAGTTAACGAACAATTGACTGACCTATATGAACTTAAAGAAAACCTATATTCAGTACACCCTTGTCTATACAGATTTACAACTAAGATTAAACTTGACTCTCTTTTTAATGAAATAGAATACGGATTAAATCAACCCTGTTCAAATGTTGAATTCAGTAATAAAATAGCTCCAATATTCAGTCAGATAAAAGATGCTCATACTTGGCAAAGACCTCCGCAATCAAAAACATCGAACCTAAAAATACCTATTGACATTAAAATCATATCGGGGGAAATTTACATCAAAAACAATATTAGCACAAATTCTAAAATTAAAAGAGGACAAAAAGTCTTATCAATTAACAATGAACCCAGTGACTCAATTCTAATTCGATTAATGAGTCAATTAAGTACCGATGGAGGAATACAATCTACTAAAACTAGAGTAATTGAAGAATGGTTTAGACACATCTATACTGCAGATAACTCAAAATCTGTTAAAATTAAACTTACTAATGAGAAAAAGACTTTTGAAACAAAAATCGATTTAATAGAATCAACTAAAATCGACTCAATCCGCTTAATAAAACATTTAAACACAGAAGATAAATTATCTAAACCATATTATGATTTTAAAATAAACAATGGAATAGGTTTTTTAAAGATCGTACACTTCGCACCTATTTCTTGGGCTGATTACACAACATTTCTTGATGAGTCAATCAATGAGCTTAACCGAAATAAAATATCAGACTTAGTGATTGATTTGAGATGGAATATTGGAGGCCCTAGAGATTATCCAATTTTTCTGTATTCCAAAATAACTGACAAGCCATTCGACTATCTAGATTACCTAATCACTAGAAAATCAACAATTGATGCTAACATTCCATTTGATTCAACAAAAACTTTCGAGTTTGTAAATAATGACACTTATAAAGTAACCAAAGGAGCAAGAGGAATCGGATTACAAGAACCACACTCATCGAACTATACAGGAAACATATACCTTTTAGTAGATGGACAATCAAACTCTTCATCTTCACAAATAGCATCACTTATAAAATCTAATAAACGAGGAATTATTATTGGTGAAGAAACTGGAGGAATCTATTCTGGAGGCACTGGTGAATACCATCTAAATTTCACGCTAAAAAACTCAAAAGTATCTATTCAAATCCCTAGATATCAAATTGTTCTTTCTGTGGATGAATCATTAAATGACTTAAATAAAGGAACAAAACCTGACTACCCAATTGTAGAAAGTATCGAGAGTTTCGATAACAATGTAGATTTATTCATATTGAAAGCTATTGAGCTGATTAACCAGTAAAATGTTGCTAACAAGGTACATAAAATCATAGCTTGGTTAGTGGGTTTGGGTAGTTCGGTGCTTTGTGGAGGCTGCGCCAATCTTGCAGATTGGCACGTACGGTCGGAAAAATTTACGAGCCAATCTGCAAGATTGGCTTGGTGGTAAACCGAATCTTCTTTACTTTTAGACAAGCTACGATTTATGTACGCAGCGTTATAGGCAAGCGTACTCCGTCCTAAATAAAAAGGCTACATAATTGACAGAATATGGAATATACTAAAGTACAAATGGACGGATTTTTTGAAGCCGTAGAATCTTTAAAAAAATATAGAAGAGCAGATTTAATAGACGTTAAAGGTCGTGATTTATTAAAAGTATTATATACAGATTTGCTTCCTAACGATTATATTTTAAAAAAGTCACTAAAGGAAAACACAACCTTTTTAATTGGAAGAAAAGGTACTGGTAAATCCACGATTTTTTTAAGACTAGAACAAGAACTAAGAGAAAAAAAAGGCTACCTACCCTGCTATCTAGATGTAAAAACAATTTATGAATCTTCTCAGGCTAAATTATCAGGAATATCAGAATTAGATAACATCCTTTCGCCTGAATTAATTGAAAAATATCTAATAGAGAGAGCATTTATTCAAACTGTATTATCTACAATAGTTGATGAAGTGACCAAAAAATTTGACTCCAATATCGATAAGATTTTAGAGTTAGTTGGTGTAACAAAAATTGAATCAGTTAAAGAAAAACTATCTGAAATAAAGCACAACATTGAGGATAACCAATATTTGCAAAGCATCGAAATACCAATATTACAAACAATTACGACATCAAAGAAAACACATATAGAGGAAAGCAAAGAAAAAAACACAGCAATAAAAGGGTTTGATTTGTCTGCGGGGGTAACTACAACTGGATTCAATGGAGGTATAAAATCAGATTCAGGTATTGAAAATAAAAACAACTCAAAAAGTATTATTGAAGATGAAGATGATTTTTCAAGTGTATTTCTGAAAGTATTTCAAATCAAAGAAATCATCATCGGAATTAAAGAAACTTTATCTATTTTAAAAATCAGACATCTATACATCTTACTTGATGATTTTTCAGAAATAGATGATAAATCAATTAAAACCTTTGTTGATGTTATTCTTGCACCACTCAATAATTGGTCTGATGAATTCATTAAGTTTAAGGTAGCAGCTTACCCTAACCGGATATATTATGGTAAAATTGACCCAGGTAAAATTGACACTATCAATCTAGATTTCTACAATCTTTATTCTGAATTTGATAGAGATAAAATGGAGTCAAATGCAATTGTTTTCACAAAACGAATACTTGAAAAACGTTTTGTAAACTATGTAAAATCAACACCAGAGCCCTTCTTTGACCTGAGTAAAAATAGTCTCGAGGATTACTATGAGATGTTATTTAACGCATCTATGAATGTCCCTAGGATTTTAGGATATATACTTTCATACTGCTACCAAAGCAAAATCATCTATAACAATAAAATAAACAAGAGCGATATTGAATCTGCTACACAGAGGTACTACGAAGAGAAAATTTTATCATTCTTTGAAACGACTACACATTCACTAATTTCTTTGGACGAAAAGGTATCTGCTTTACAGCTCAAAACTCTTCTAAGTACATTTATAGATAAATCAAAGGAAATTAAACGTAGGATTATAACAAATGACTTAAAAGGCTCAATATATGTTGTTAAAGAGCCGTACAGTAGTCATTTTCATTTCGACCCTAGATTCGAAGAGTTTTTAAAAACTTTAGAATTGAATTTTTTCATTAGTAAGTACAATGATTTAAGTGACAAAGACGGCACACCTGTTTCTATTTACTCATTAAATTTTGGATTATGTAAAAAAGAAAATATCTCTTGGGGTAAACCTAAAGGAACGAAATTCAGAAAGTATTTCATCGAAAGACCTTTCAATTTTAACAAAATAATAAAAGACTTTCTCTCTGACGCCAAAAGAATAGTTTGTTCAAATATTGATTGTCAAAAACAATTTGATATTGAAGATTTAAAATTCTTAGAGTTCAATAATAATAAGTGTAATAATTGTCAGTCTCAAGTAATAGTTGAGACCCTAGCAGATGATATTAAAGAAGTAATTGCAAAAATAGATGATAGTAAAATGCTTCCCGCACCAGAAGTGAAAATATTAAAAGAATTACAGAATTCTGAAGCAAAACTATATGCAAGAGACATAGCTCAAGAGGTGGATTATTCAGGGCATTTAATCGGTAAAAGAGCTAAAAAATTGGATGAAAATCATGGTTTAGTAGAAAGGGAAAGTTCTGCGGGAAAACCATATAAATATAAATTATCAAAAAAAGGAGATGAATTTTTCACTGGTTGGAAATGAAAAATGCCTATAACACTATATATGAAATAATAGCTGGTTCAGTGGGTTTTCAAAGTTTTGTGGTTACTTGTGAGGGCGCCAAATCTGCGATTTGGCATTTATGTCGTGAAAAAATTAAATGCCAAATCGCAGATTTGGCTTTGTGGTAAATTGAAAGTTCAACGCTTTTAATTCAGCTACAATTCATATATTTAACGTTAGCGAAAATTAAAATTCACCCAAATGAAATCATTATTTACTTTTTTATTATTCACACTTATTTCAAATAATGCTTTTTGTCAATTCAATCAATATGACACTCAACCTTCGGAACTGTATATTAAAAATAACATCTACGCTAGATTAGAAATGACAGAGGGTCAAAGCGACACAACAATTACAATCTTCAAAAATGGGGAACCTATAATTTGGTTTAATACTGAATTATGGCTTTCTGATAAAATTATTGATTATATAGTTTACGACAACTCTTTTAAAATAATTAAAGCAAATAAAACAGACACCCTAATTTCCTTTTTTTCAACTCCTTCTAATAAAAACATTAAAAGATATGTAAACTTGGATATTAAAAATGACACCACTGAAATATGGACTTTTAACACTTCAAATAATAGATGGATATACCAACATCGAAATGAATCTAAAACGGAATACTTTTTAGATGAATATGGATACCCTAACAAAGTAGTGACTACTATTTACGAAGCTGGATTAAAACTAATCAACAATGGGACATCATCAGATGAAAAAATCATATCCGAAATTGACACGACTTATTTAACAACAAAATATTTAAATGGAGGACTAACGCTACTTAAATCTGACAACCCTTTCAGTAAATATCTTCGAAACAATGAATACCAAGTTGATTCGAATGGATTATGGACATCTTTTAAACGACCTAAAACATCAAGACCTAAAATCACTTATATTTATATCCATTCAAACGGCAAGCAAATTGAAGAATTTAAAAATAGATACAAGACACAAATTAGTTCCTTAGAAAACATAAAAACATTTCGCTAACACTCTGTATAAAATCATGGCTATGCTGTGGGGTGCGAGGCGTTTGTTCTCCGTGGAAAGTCCGTCAAATCGCAGATTTGACTCGCAATACGAGAAGAAATTAGCAAGTCAAATCTGCAATTTGACTATGTGGTAAACCGAAACTATATTACAAGAAAAAACGCCACGCTTTATACAGTCAACGTTATAGGCAAATAAGACAAATCATATGAAAAAAATTACTTTTCTATTCTTAATCTTTTGTTCATTGAGTGCAATTGGGCAAACAAAACTTAAAATCGAAATCAACAATCCTGAACCGAGAGTTGGACAAAGCTTTACTTTCTCAATTAAACTTGACTTTTTGGGTGATTACTTCAATAAAGAATTAGCAAATAATATTGACTTAACTCATTCAGCTAAGATTTCTAGTATGCAATCAAATAATTTTGAAAGAGAAATTATATTCGAAGAAGCTGGAAAACATAAAATTGGACCATTCAATTTTGAATTTAATGGTGTAAAATATACAACTGAAACTATTGAAATAAATATTCTTCCAGAATTACCGTTGGAAAATGGACTTTGGGTAAGAGTAACAGAACTTAATGGCCAACAATACCTGATTATTGAACAGTTAATAAATAACGAATCTGACAAAACAGAAGAAAAGGAATTCGCTGATATAAATGAGAATCTACGAAAAAAATTAAAATTATATTATTCTAGTTCTGAGACTAAAACATTGAGACCTAAAAATGCTGGGTATTCTGATGTTGGTTTTTCATATTCAATTAAAAAATATGAAAATAAATATGATAAAAATCTAGGTGAAGAATACTTATTATTGAAAACAGACTTCAATAATTTACCTAAAAACTTCAGTCTCGGAAAAATAAAAATAAAAAGTTAACTAATTAACTACAACTTATGGTCTATGATGCTAAAAAGTGGTAGCAAATTCACCAATCTTTGTACTGCGCTATTGCGAATAAAAAAAGTGAAAAATGAAATTTAGATTTTTCGTCTAGTAAATGCTAAAAAACTTTTTAGCACTCGGCTAAGGGATCTTAGTTAAGAATTATTCACAATAAAGGATAAAAACAAATTCCAAAAGGAAGTGAAATATAAAAACACATGAAAATTCAAAAAATAACCGTACTAATTATACTTATTGTTACAACAAGTCCTCTATTAGCACAAGATTCTCTGCCAATTCAATACATTGATTTAGACCATGATAATAACATTCCGTTTTCTAGAGAAGGAGTGGAATTAAATACTTGTATTTTTGAAGGTATCAACTCACATGAATTAAAACCAATTAAATTTGATTCAGACAACACTCAACACATTGATTCTCTTAGTTATAGAGGATGGGAGGAATCTATAAGTACAGATATTACGAATTTAGAACAAAATAACATTGGGGGTAATCATTATTATAGTATAAATAATAACAACACAATAAGTACTTTCCGTCCTACAGACCTCTATTCAATAGTGATAGATACTAGGAAATCTAGCAATGGTATAAACACAAAATATATTCATTTTTATTTGCCTGGCCGTCATCCTGAAAATATCACCGGGATTAATATTTATACTTTTTCATTGGACTGGCACCAAGTAATTTCATACCTAAAATCTAATCAAAACACCTATTTGTTTTACGAAAATACTTATGCTTCTTGGTGGAAAGGGAACATCATTTTATCAGATCCTCATCAAAACTGCCCCATTACATTAGACTTAGTGTCTCTTAATAAGAAAGGATTGACTCTAAAGAACTATTCCACAGGAAAATCAGAGAATCTTGATTCAATACTAAAACAGACCAAAGAAGATTGTCTTAGTGTTTTAGTTTATCGTAAAAACAATCAGCTTAAAAAAATAGCTTTTGATTTTGACATATATAATTATCAAAAACCTGTCTCAGATCATATTATTTTATCTACCAATTGGAATAATCTAAAAAAAATAATGGAACAAGAGAGCCTAAACAAACCAATGATAAAACCTATGCACAGGGCTCTTCTTGACAATGATTTTTATGCTGATTCTACAAAATCAATTTCAAAAAAATTTGCGCAAAAAAAAGAGGTAGATCAGAGCGAACAAAATAATCACTTATATAGTTTTTCAGAAACAGGTACTATTTATTTTAACGTGAAGGATATTCAGAAGAACAATAAGTCTTTAACAACGTTACTTTCATTTATTAATGAACAAATATTAACGGAAAAACTACCCGTTTATTCAACTGAAAAAACGAAAGAAGAAGTCCCTGTGGATGAATTAAAAAGAATAGCTTATTTAAATAAATGGGGTATTAAAGAAGATGAGATATCGGAATCGATTGTTGCAGATGATGGTTGGGGCAATAGTTGGGAGCAAGAGAAGCCTTTGGAGGTAAAGCATTGGGAAAAAGAGAGCTATTGGAAAGGTAATAATTATAATTTATTTCGATTAGACACCCTACCAATGCCGTTAGTAGAAATCGATAACAAGATAGTTTTTAATGATCAAGGAGAAATAAAATCTATCCTACTGACAAACTTAACTATTAGATTACCATTCAGCCATCCTAACAACACAACGCCCTTTGATCTTGCTTTATTTACCATAAAATGGGAGGATATATCAATATTAATGAGAGAAAGTAATGATAAGAAAATCAAACACTTATACAAAGATTTAGTTAATAGCAATTTTACAAAAGAACTACATTTAACAACTACCCCTCTTGTTTATGAATAATATTAATATTGTACTAATAAACTGTATATATAAAAAAGCCTATAACACTATGTAAAAAACCATAGCTGGGATAGTGGTAAAAATGTAGCTGCTTCTCTCCTAGTTAAGTACGCCAATCCTTTGGATTGACTCGCAAGCAGGAAGAAATTTGCAAGCCAATCCAAAGGATTGGCTTAGTGGTCGAAAGACACTATATTGTTTCAAAAACCGCTACAGTTTTTACATTTAACGTTGGGGGGAATATCATGAAAAAACTATTTTTTACACTATCACTAATAACAGTTATGGCTGTTACCAATTTTTTATCTTATCAAAAAGGACATGAGAATTCAGTCAATACAGAAAATATTTATTGTGATGAAATAATATGCTCAAATATGTACTGGGGAGATTTCAAAAAAAATGACCCTATAAATAGAATTTCACCATGCTCAGATCCAAATGTTATAGAGTATTTAAATTCGCAAAATAAAGGAAAAGACATCAAAGAAAAGCTTTCATTTAGTGATCAAGAACAAGCGTTAATTGACCAATTACTGATTTCAATTGATAAATGGCCCAATAATGTATCTGAATACTTTTGGAATCATGTAGCTCACATTTACATTGTAGATGGACTATATTCTAGCGGAATGGCAGACTGTATGGATATGAACGAAACATTTATCATCTTTCTTAACAAGAACATTTTAACTAAATCGCCAAACAAATGGATAACAGAAGCCGAAGAATCTTCTTTCAAATACCAGAATGAAATTGAAACTCTTAAGATAAAAATTGAAGATTCAGATTCACCACATTTAACCGCTGAAACCATTATAATTCATGAACTAGGTCATATTATCTCATTAAACAAAAAACTAATCCCAGACTGGAGAACTCCATTAAATGTAAACCACGAATATTGTTCCGCAGAGGGTACGTTAAACCTTCCTCCTTTACACTTTTAAAGCTTCCTTGTTTACACTTTCCGATATTAACATTTTCATCAAAATGGGAATATCATGGCTTGGAAAGTAAAAACAAAAATGGAACAGAAAGTAGAATTTATTTGCGAATGGAGAACTCAGAAGTACTCCATATCCGAACTATGTAGGGCTTTTAATATTTCTAGGCCTACCGCCTACAAACTCATTCATCGTTATCAAAGTTACGGTATCGAAGGGCTCTTGGATCGAAGTCCATCACACCAAAATCATCCCTTCAAAACTTGCGATGAAATCATCAATAAAATCATTGATCTGAAAGAAAAACACAAGCTATGGGGAGCTAAAAAAATCCACCGTTTGTTGTTTAACTCTTTTGATAATGAACTTATCCCAAGTGTGGTTACCGTTCATAAAACCCTCCAAAAACACGGCTACGTTAAAGCTCAAAAACGGCTCAAACGAATCAAACCTTTGTTCCCTATTTTCGACCCTAAACAATGCAATGAAGTTTGGTCGGCTGACTACAAAGGAAAGTTCTTAATGGGTAATAAAATTTACTGTCACCCCCTTACCATTGCTGACTCCAAAAGTAGATTCCTCTTCACGGCTAAGGGCCACTATGCAGAGACCTTTAAAGCCGTTAAAACAGAGTTTATCAACGTTTTTCGTAAATATGGCATTCCCCAACAAATACATACCGACAATGGTAGTCCATTTGGTTCGGTGCGTGCTGTTCAACGCTATACCCAACTCTCCTACTGGTTTATTGACCTCGGTATTTTACCTGTCTTTTCTGATCCAGCTCACCCCGAACAAAACGGACGTCACGAACGCATGCATCGCGATTTAAAAGCCGCTTGCGTCAAACCTGCCGCTCATGATTTAAAGGCGCAACAAAGACGATTAAACAGCTTTGTAAAAGAATATAATCATATTAGACCTCACGAAGCTTTAGCGATGGAAACACCTGCTTCTGTACATAGTTTCTCTACTAGACCTTATCCTGAATCGATACCAAATTATGACTATGATGCTAACCTAAAAGTTATCAAAGTAACGCAAAACGGTGCCATCAGATGGAGATCTAATTACTGGGTGTATTTAACAGCTGCTCTTAGAGGTAAATACGTTGGTGTAGAAGATGTTGGAAACGGAATCTGGAGAGTCTTTTATCGTAAAGTATTTTTAGGTTTCTTTGATGAAAAGAACATTAGAGATAAACAAGTATCAATTAGATTAAGTCAAAATCTAGTGTAAACAGACAAGCTTTAACTTTGTAAACAGGGAAGCTTAACGAACACAACTGCTTAAATGAAAATTAATTATAACAACAAAAGGTTTCGTCTAGTTAGCAATACGGAAAACGGAGAAATCTCTTCAGACACAATCTTCAACTACCGACAACAAAATAACATATTAACTGCTGACTATTCCGGGGGAAAGATTGCAATTGGTCATTTAATAGGATTAGTTGACAATCATGGGAATGGACAAGTGGGGGCCTTAGCAAGGGTGAATCTATAATTGAAGAGATATAAGATGAATGATCAGATTAACCATTTAATAGCTGAATATGCAAAAGCACCTCAAAAGCTCAGAGAATTAATTGCTGGATTGACGTCTAAAGAACTTTCTTTCAAGCCCGCAGAAAGAGAATGGAGTGTCAAAGAAATCGTGATTCACTTAGCTGACAGTGAAACAAATGCTTTCTTAAGATATAGAACCATTATTTCAGAACCGAACAGAGAAGCCTTTGTAGTTGATGAATGGAAATGGTCTCAAGAATTGAAATATCAAGAGCAAGAGATTGATGAATATTTAAATCTGTTTGAGTCCTTACGATTGATTACATCAAATCAGTTGAAAATAGTCAACAAACAAGACTGGAATAAGAATGTTATACACAGATCAATAGGAGAAATTTCCTTAATTCGATGGCTTGAAATTTATGTTGGACATTTTGATCAACACATTAAGCAAATAGAAAAAAACATAGAAAAATCACGCTAACACTCTGTATATTTCATGGCTGATTAGTGGTTTTCGAGACTTTGGTTCTTCGTGGAAATCCCGTCAACCTGCAAGATTGACTAGCTTCGGAGGATGAATTTACCGAGTCAATCTTGCAGATTGACTCCGTGGTAAACCGAAATTTCACTGCCTTTAATTCAGCCACGAAAACATACAGTAAACGTTAGGCACAAAGATTTTCATGTCGTTAAGATTTACTTTAATATTCACACTTTTTTATTCCCTAAGCTATGCTCAGTGTGAGTATATGGAAAAAGAATTATACCCCATCAAGGAAAACTTTAAAAGGATCAATAAGATCACAAAGTGGTCAAGTATTGTAAAAAAAGAACTTTGGGAAACAACAGAAGGTGGTGAAGTGAATTATTATTACCAGAATGATACAATACTAAAATTTGTATCGAGACAATTTGGAGAAACCAGACAATCAATCCATGAATTTTATATTTTAAACGGTAAACTATCATTCTCATTTTATAAAGAAATCATCTATAATAGACCAATTACATGGGATTCAACTGCAATGTTAGAAAACCTGGATAATCAAGTACATGATTTTAAAAAGTCTGAAATAATTGAAGAACGTAGTTACTTCAAAGATGAAGAACTAATTAGACAAGTTAATAACCAAGACTGTGGATCTCCTTTCTCAGAAGAATATCTATCTAAAGAATCGAATAGACTGCTATCTCTTTTTACCCATCTTCTAAACTTGATTAATTAAGAAATAACATGGATGATTTCACTAAATGGACGACAGGAATTCTTATTGGAATCCAAATACTGAAAATGATATTTAATTGGACAATCCATAACATGATAAACCCCAAACAAAGTGTAGAGTTTGGGGTGAACCATCCTGGAATGTTGTTTGAAAAAAATGGAATGAACAAAGCAATTGAACGCGACCAAATGTTTGTTTACTGTACCTTCATTCTTTTTTGGTTAAAAACACCTCAAAAAACTAGTGGTAAAGTTATGGCTTGGAGCGTACTTGGGTTATCTATGATTCAAATTGTCGGCATCATACTACTTATTAACTTTGGAAAAAGTGCCTAACACTCTGTATATTTCATGGCTGGTTAGTGGTTTTCGAGGCTTTGGTTCTTCGTAGAAATCCCGTCAATCTGCAAGATTGACTAGCTTCGGAGGACAAATTTAGCAAGTCAATCTTGCAGATTGACTCAGTGGTAATCCCGATAGCTATCGGGACGAAATTTCACTACCTTGAAGTCAGCCATGAAAACATACAGTAAACGTTGTAAATCATACCAATGATAAACGAAGCTATTTTTGATAATAAAACCTACAGATTCAAACTATCTAAAACAGTTCCTTTGACAGGTGAGAAATTAGCTGTTATTGATAATGTAGAAAAGCTTTTTCAAGCACTCAAATACAATGATATATCTCGTTATGATAGTTCTATAATTCTTACAAATGGTAATGAAGAAAAAAATGGATGGCATAACAACCCATTAAAATGGTACAATAGAATAAACTTCAATTTTACACAGAATGAAACCATAATAGACTTTGAATGGTCTATTAAGAATCAAGTTCTAACAAGTAATGAAAAAGACTTTATTGACAGCTTTATAAATGAAATAATTAATGATCTGAAAACTAACTCAATAACCATAGATAAGTACATAGAACTGACATCAAAAACTAAATCCAAAGGAATAAAAATGACTTTATGGATAATTGTCGGGGCTTTCTTATCCGCTATTCCTTCAGTCTACTTAGCATTTAAGTTCGATTTAATAATAATAATGTTTCTAGGTATCCTATTAGGTACATTCACATCTTACAAACTAATTTTAAAATGGATGAGCGATGATTAAATAAAGGGTACTCAAATATTTCATTTTAATTTTAGGAGCTATTATTATACCTTTTTTGATAACCATGTTTTTGATTATTGTTACTGGTGATAGGGTTTCAGGAATGAGACATTTCCCGATACCATCTTTGTTACTAGTTCACTTTCTTTTTTCTTTTACCCAACTAGAAACTACTATGATTAAGAAAGCTATCTACTGCTTAATCGCTTGTCTATTATCAGCTGCATTTGTGATGATTCCAATTTACTTCAAAATAAGTTTAAGTCTTGATATGTATGGATATTGGGATTTAATTACATTCTTCACATTGAGCACAATTGGAACATGGGAAATAATTTATCAAATTGATAAAATGCGAAGTAAAAACGATTTACAACACCAGATATGAAGTCATGGCTTTGTAGTGGTGTGGCGAGGTAGTGGTTCTTCGTAGACAGCCCGTCAAATCTGCGATTCGACTCGCTCTGGGGGAAGAAATTAGCAAGTCAAATCGCAGATTTGACTAAGTGGTAAACCGAAACTATATTGCTTTGAAAAACCGCCACGCCTCATATATTTAACGTTAGCTTTCATTAATATCTGAACATGAAATTTTTATTATCTATTATAATCCTTTTCATCTATTCTTCATCCTTCGGGTGTCTAAATGGAGAAACAAAATTTTTAAATAATGGATTTTGGGTCTATGAAGACTTCGATGGCAGAGTACCAAGAGGCCATTACGGAGGTATTTCTGAAGAAGAGTTACCAGAACTCTTAAATGAACTAGATTCACTATATAGAAGTACTGATAGTGTTAAATACCTTTCGGACTATGGTTATGTCTTAATATTTAATAGAGACTATAAAAAAGCAATTTCAATTTATCAAAAGATTGATTCCATTTCTCCAAGCTTATACAGTACTGCATCAAACCTTGGTACAGCGTACGAACTGATTGGTGAAAACGACCTCGCACTTAAATGGATTATGAAATCTTATGAGATTAATCAAAAATCACATCACAATTCTGAATGGATCCATATTAACATCCTTAAAATCAAAACAGATTCCAAGTTAGAGGTAACTTCTGGGAATTTGATTAATACATCATTCGGCAGTTCTTTAGAGCCTAAAACAGACTTGTCTAATTCAGAATTAGAAACTCTTCATGAAAGTATTTATTATCAACTGAATGAAAGAATGACTTTCATAAGCGGAAAAAACCAAATTATTGGAAACCTTCTTTTTGACCTTGCCAATATCTCTCTGATTTTAAATTATAAAAGTGATGCCACTAGAATGTACAAGATGGCAAAAGACTATGGATATAACTCTGAACTTATTGATACTAGAATTGAACTAGCCAATAAAAAAGACGCTAAAGACACTTATTATAAAGTCGTCAGACATGATGAATTCCCGATGTTTTTAATTCTAGGACTAATTGCTACTTTCATTGTTTCTGTAGTAGTATTCATATTATATAGAATATTAAAAAAGAAAAGCTAACACGATATATGAAATTATAGCTGGTTCTGTGAGTTATCAAAGGTTTGTGATTACTTGTGAGTGAGCCAAATCTGCGATTTGGCATTTATGTCAAGAAAAAAATTAAACGCCAAATCTGCGATTTGGCTTTGTGGTATCCCGATAGCTATCGGGATGAAAGTTCATCGCTTTCTATTCAGCTACAATTCATATATTTAACGTTACCAAATATTAAAAATGAAAAATCTAACTTTTCTAATAATTCTACTTATATCAGCTAGTATCTACAGTTGTTCTAACGACTCAAAAAACGAGCTAAAAAGCAGCAATACAAAACTATCCAGTACTGACTTTAAAACATCAAAAGAACGTGTAGAAGAATTAAAAAAGCATATAACTGTTTATTCTGATTTTCATGACGCAGAGTTTGAGCTTTTTAACGTTAATGGAAACTTTAATGATGATAGATTATCAATCCCTGGAGCTTCATCTTGGGATTACCGTTTTGTTATTCAATTAAAACAAGAGGACATTAATAAATGGACAACAGAAAGCGGAATGGTTATAATTAAAGATGATTTGACAATTGATTCTATTCCTTGGTTATCAGATTTAAATTCAATGCTAACTAACAAAATTGAAAATGATGAAATTGGAGAATATTATGAGCGTAAAGGCGATTCTAATTATGCAGTCACATTTCGAAGGAGCGGAATTATATTTCGTAGAATCATAAATAATTAAAACATTTGGTAACCCGTTGTATATTTCATGGCTGGTTAGTGGTTTTCGATGCTTTGGTTCTTCGTTGAAATCCCGTCAATCTGCAAGATTGACTAGCTTCGGAGGACAAATTTAGCGAGTCAATCTTGCAGATTGACTCCGTGGTAATCCAGATAGCTATCGGGACGAAATTTCACTACCTTGAATTCAGCCACGAAAACATACAGTAAACGTTAGCTGTCATTGTGAAAAAACAACAGTAAGACAAATTGCAACAAATTGAAAAGAAATTGATATAAAAAACATGAATGACGAAGTGACAAAATTTCTTGATGAGTTAAATCACCCGTTAAGAAGCGGAATTGAAGAACTTCGGCAAATACTATTAAATTCAGCCAATGGATTGTCTGAAAATATAAAATGGAATGGACCGAATTATTGTTTTGAGAAAGAAGATAGAGTAACAATGAGAATTCAACCACCAAAACAAATCCAGTTGATTTTTCATCGAGGAGCAAAGAAGATAAACCAACCGAAAGACAAACTGATTGATGATAAATCTGGTCTTCTTACTTGGAAAGAAAATGACAGAGCATTAGCAACGTTTAAAAATATAGATGAAATTAAAAAGGCGAAGTCAAGCCTTGAAAAAATAATAAATGAATGGATTATTGCAACGAAATAAAAACAACGAACTGCTAACATCGTGTATAAAACATTGGGGTTTTAGTGGTTATTCGAGCGTTCTGCTACGCATCAAGTTCAGTGTAATTTGGCAGGAAAGTCGTCCGCAATCCCCAATGTTTCATACACGCAACCGTTAGCAACAAGCTGACAAAAAGCGAACTTAACCAATATGACAAAAATTGACCCAATAATAGCAGTAAAGGACGTAAATGTTAGCGCAGATTGGTATCAGTCAGTATTTGACTGTAAAAGAAAACACGGGGGAAATGATTTTGCTGTGCTTGAAGATGAAAATGATGAGATTCTCATCTGCCTTCATAAATGGGGCGAACACGAACACCCGACAATGGTAAATCCAAATATTACACCAGGAAACGGAATAATTCTCTATTATAAAACAGACAATTTGGAGGCAATACGACAGAACATCAAAAGGATGAAATATCCGATTGAAGAAGATGTTCATTTAAACCCAAATTCTACGAAAAAGGAATTTTCACTACGAGATATAAACGGGTACTATTGGACTATTACCGAATTTCACAAGTATGAGGGATGAATAAAATAAAAGCCAGTTACCAACAATGCATATAGCTTATGGCGGGTGCATGGCTAAATTCAAGGTTTTCAGCTCTTTATCAAGTTGGTCTCGGGTGGACAGGAAAGTACTCCGAAAGCCGCCACAAGCTATATGCAGAACGGTATCGGCAAGCTAAAGAACTTCACAACATTTTGGCTGACTACTTTTGGTGCAGACACAAACTGTTCCCATCCAAATCCTTGAACCAAGCAAATTTTCCCCAAGGGGTCTCATCAATCTTACTGACATCAATCCCTTTACTTTCAAATCTCTTGATTTTGTTTTCAATATCGTCTGTTTCACAAATGATACCTTGAAAATCAGCGAGCGAAATGGTGGTATTACTTCCTGGAAGTCCCATTTGTATCCACGTTTCACCGTGAGCGGCTGGTGCTTCAACAAGCACTTTAAAACCGAGGTTCAAATAAAACTCTTTGGCTTTTTGCCTGTCCTTGACAGGTATCATAATAATTTCTACTGATTTCATTTTAGTCGTTTTTAAAGAAGTTACAAGGCAAAGATACCAACAATAGATATGCACATTGTCGGGTGAAAACGACAATATAACCTGTCAATTGCGACAAACAAATTTTGTAACTTTGCCTGATGAAGCACATTTCCATTTTACCACTTTATGATGCCACATTGACGAGCATTGACAGCAGTCATCAATTGTTTAGTCGTGTTAATGACTTTATGAGGTATCAAGGTAAACCGCCTTTTTATGATATTCAGGTTGTGGGACTAACCAATAACACAAAGCTTTCAAATGGTCTTTACACAATTAGTTCTGACAAGACCATTCATCAAATCAAGAAAACGAATGTAATTGTTTTGCCTTTACTGTGTGGTAATTTCAAAGAAGCCATTCAGGAAAATAAAAAATATACGGATTGGCTCATAAACCAATATCATAATGGTGCAGAAATTGTTTGCTTGTGTGTTGGGTCGTTTTATCTTGCTTCTACAGGACTTTTGGACAATAAGAAATGTGCAATTCATTGGGCTGCAAAGAATGAATTTAAAGAGATGTTTCCTGATATAAAAATTATTGACAACTCTATCATAACGGACGAAAATGGCATTTATACTTGTGGTGGCGGTTATTCTTACCTGAATTTGATACTATATGTTTTTGAAAAACATTTAGGACGGGAAATTTCAATACTTGCTTCAAAAATGTTTGAAATTGACATTGAACGTAAAAGCCAAAATCCGTATATGATATTTATGGGACAGAAAAACCACGGAGACGAAGTAGTTTTGAAAGTACAGGAATGGCTAGAAAACAATCCCACGGAAACTCACACTGTAGATGACATTTGCCATAAATTCAATGTGGGAAGAAGAACATTTGAAAGGAATTTTAAAAGATGTACGGGCAATTCAATAGCGGAATACATACAAAGGGTAAAAGTTGAATTTGCTAAAAAACAATTGGAATCTGGACGAAAAACGGTAAGCGAAATAATCTATGAAACTGGTTATAATGACACAGACGCTTTTAGAAAAGTATTCAGGAAATTCACCGATTTAACTCCCATTGAATACCGAAAAAAATATATAGCATAAGTAAAAGCCAGCCGCTAACATTGTATATGCGTAATGCGGGCTAAATTGAAACGAATTGAACATTAACAAACATATCGGCAAACTGAAAGTGAAGTGCTTCTAATCCCGCACTACGCTTATATATATATATACTTGACCGTTGTGCTTCATTGAAAATCATATATTAATTGGAACTTTATTAAGTTTCGGTATGACAATATTCATTGGAGTCCTTTACGGTCGCGCTTTAAAGAACTTGTAAACAAAATATACGGAAGCTCTAAATTTATTTGAAACACCACCAAATCGTTAATTTGGCAAACTGTATTGAATGAACCATGCGGAACTGGAGTGAATTTTAAATATTTTCAAAAGTCTTTAAAAATTCGGGAATTATAATTGGAATTGACTTATCCAACGGAATGTTGGACCAAGCTAAACGTAAAACAAAAAAAACGGATGGACAAATATTGATTTGGAATTGGAGGACGTAACTAAAATAGACAGACATTGGCTAGAGCAATCGTCCGAGCAGAAAGGACAAATTAAAATTGATGCTATTTTTTGCGACCTTGGACTTTCCGGACTTCAAGAATATAATAGACAATATTATTTCAATGTTAAGTCCAAACGGAAAAATTGTGATTTTAGATTGGTATCTTGAAAACCCCAGTCCGTTCGCAAAAAATCAGAATTAGCTTATAAAAAAGTGTGCTTAATTTTCTGATGTGATAATTCTTGCAATGTCTGTATCCAGTATGGTTAGTTTACATATTATGTCAAAAAAGATTTAGCCAATTATTTACTTAAAAAGAAAGCAGGGAATTTAGGTGCCTGATGCAGAACAGGTTATATAGTACACATATATTCAACCACTTACAGGCTTATAAACAGTAAATTAATTGTCTAATACATCAAGTCAACTATCGTACATTAATATTGCAAAATCTTCACCTCCATTTCAAACTGAAGCGATTTTTTGGGATCATCAATTTATCCAAAAAGACTAAACAACAAAGCACCAGCTAAACCTATAATTAATACAATCCCTAAAATCATCAGATGATTTTTATCTTTCATCATACTCTCGGTCTTCGTTTTCATTGCTTCGTTTATCGCCATCATTGACTTAACTTCCTGTATTGAAGCTTCAATCTTTACGGCATAGTCATTCGTTTTTTCGATGTAGTCTACTACGCGTAATTTGATTAATTCCAGTGCTACCTCAATTTCCTTTTGTGATGAAACAACGATGATGGGTAAATCGATCTTCTTTGATCGCAACACTTTTATCAAATCGCCACCACTCATCGCCTTTTCATTCGTGGAATTTAACCAGTAATCTGTTACCAGGATATCGGGCATATTTGCATCTAAATCGCTCAAAAACACTTCTCCTGTACTATAACTTTTTACATCTAAATCATCGCGTTGCTCCAGTAACAACTGAACGAGTTTTAGCATCATCGGATCATCATCTACTAAAGCGATTTTTATATGTTGTGTCGTGTCCATTTTATTTCTTAAGTGTTACCAACAATTTGTTTGACTTCAAAAAATGGTTTTCCTGTTCTTTTAAGTACTTTTTTTCTATTGATCTATTTCTAAGTCGAAAGAAGGTGTTGAGCTCAAAAGCAAACGTAGTTAACACCAATACCACCAATACACTTACCCAAAGGTACATGGAGGAAGCAAAGACTATTACCGTAATAATGATACTCATATGGGTTATATGAATAATCATAGCACTTTTCTTATGCCCAAATCTATTTTTAAGAAAGAGATGATGTAAATGAATGCGGTCGGCACTAAATGGTGATCGTCCTTTCAAAATCCGGATAGTAAACACCCGCAACGTATCAAATAATGGAATACAGTTTAAGGCAATAATTGTCGGCAATACCCAACTAGTTTCTGTGTGCATGATAGTCGCAGGCTTCAAGACTTGTAAAGCCTTAAATGTAAGCAGAGCCATGATCATCCCCAGGGGAAGCGATCCTGAGTCTCCCATAAATATGCGCGCAGGATGGGCATTGAATTTCATAAATCCCCGAACGGCTCCAAAACCAATCACCGATAGCAGCATATAATCAAAGCGGTCGATCATAAAAAACACCACCGCAAAAGCTGCAAAATTGATTGATAGGATACCTCCTGCTAATTCATCGATGCCATCGATCAGGTTGTATGCATTGATTAATAGAATGTAAACACCTATTGTTAATACAAAACTGATAATTGGTGTAATTTCCTGGATCCCAAACAAGCCAAAACCATAGTCCAATTTAAATCCTAACAAATACGCGGTAACGCTTAATCCAATTTGTACTACTAATTTTAACTTAGCATTCAAGTCTTTCCAGTCATCAATAAAGCCCATCACTGAAAAGCCGATTAAGGACGTTACAATTAATAGCCACTCTACGGTGTCCATCAAAAACATGCTCATTGTAACCGTTATAAACATGGATGCGATGACACCTAAACCACCCATGGACGGTGTAGGTGCTTTGTGCAATTTGCGGTGATCCGGGCGGTCCATCAAGTCAAACTTGCGCACTAGCGTGATGACTAAAGGAACTAGCCCCAAACTAATAACATAGGACACCAGCAAGCAGATAATCAAAATCATGCTGTGATTTAGAGGTGGTAAGTTTATATCAATCATTTCTATAACTGGTTTGGTAAAACTTTTTGGTGTTTTTCAAATGGCTCAAATTAAGCTTATCTAATGCATCAATGGGGAGCTTTGAAATGCGTGAAACTACTTCGGTCTTTTTATAATTGAAGAATAAGCTCTTTATCAATAAATCATATTTTTCAGCAATCACTTCCCAGGTGTAAAACTCAAGTGCCAGACGGCTCATATCTGCTGCTAAAACTTTTAAATCTTCTTTAGAAAGTGATTTTATCAGCGTTTTCAAATCTGCTGTATCTTTGAAATACACCCCCTGGTCTTTCATTGTCGCTCTGTTATATACCACATCAAATGCCACCACAGGAAGGCCTAAATACATTGCTTCAACTAAAGATGGGTTGGTGCCGCCAGCGCTGTGACCATGAATGTAAATCGAGCAATTCGACCGAAGTAAATCCAGGGCTTTCTGATCATAAATGGGATCAAGCAGTATTAGGTTATGAAATTGACTGTAGACCCTTTTCAGCTCTTGACCATATTCGCTATTGTTCCAATTACCCACAATTACCAGCGGGTTATTAGGTAACTCTGCAAAAGCTTTTAAAATCGTATGGACATTGTTTTCCGGCTCGATGCGGCATACTTTAAATGCATATTGCTGGTTTAAAAAATCATAGGTTTTAAAATCATCGACAGTTGGTTTACAGGGTGACACATGGTTCGCTCCATAGGCAACAAGGTAACTTAAGGTTTTATAGTTAATAGCAGTATAGCGCTTTAAAGCTGCATTGTCAGTAATATCAACATCTGAATATTTAACAGCCAGATACTCACTAAACTTTAAAAAACGTTGTGTCCACTTGCCCCATTTTGGCCGTCTCCACTCCAGGCCATCTATGTTTACAATGATTTTTTTATTGGTAAACCATTTCACAAATGGCAATACGATGCCTCCGGAAACACCCAACACCAACAAGACATCAGCAAAAAACAAGGCATGAAATATTGAAACGATGTCATAAATAATACTCTGAATGCCATTCGCGTTAAAGGGAACATATACCAATTTAGCGCCATTCCATGTAGCAGGTCGTTCATGGGCTTGGTAATAGTTTTTGCTACAATAAACGGTTAACTCATAGCTGCTGTCCCACTGCTTTACAAGCTGGTGAACTAAGGTTTCAAAGCCGCCATACCTTGCTGGTACTCCTGCTGTTCCGATGATAGCAATTTTCTTCATACTTACTACCTTAGAAAATGGCATACCAACTTAAAAAACAACCTTTACTACATCATAATGGTTGTTTTTGAAAAAATTAAATTCTACAAATTGGATGAGTTTCCAAAATCTGGAATACTCTTATGCAATGAGTTTCCTTATCTCCTTTTGATATTCATCAAAAACAAACTTTTCACTCCTGCTCTTTGCTGATGATGAAAATTGTAAATAGTAGTCTTCATCATCAAATAATTGCTCTAAAACCTTCGAAATCATTTCAAAGTTAAAACAAGATAATTGAAAGCCGGAACTAGCACTTACTAACTCAGAAATTCCACCAACGGTAGGTACGATACATGGTGTAGCATAGGCCATCGACTCTAGAGCGGTCATTCCAAAACTCTCAATCCAGGCATTCGGATGCGATAAATTCACGACTACGCGTGCTCGTTGATAGAATGAATGCACTTCGGTGGTTGCCGGGAAAATGGTTAAATTATCGATAGCCTCATGCTCCTTAATAAATTCTTTGATGGATTCATGTGAACTGTTGAGGACTAATTCAAACGAAATCCTCGAATTCATTTTCGATAGCGCCACAAATTCATGTATTCCCTTATAGGCTTTAAATGAACACAACATTAACACCGTTTGCTTTTGATCCGTGGCTGATCGATGTATTTCAGCTAAAAAGGATTCATTTAATACGTTATAAATTACTTTCCCTCGCGAGTGAAGTTGGGGAAAACAACTTTTTATATAATCAGAAACAAAAATCACCTCTTCGGCTGTCCAGTCTGCTACTTTCACTAAAAATCGAAATAAACTGGCAGGACTTACCTGAGGTTCATGCAGGTGATAAACCACTTTTTTACCGGCCAGTTTCCCCGCTAGTGCCGCCCCAAAGGGAAGCAATGTGTTCACATAAATCGTGTCAATGTGATGTTTGTTTTTTAACACCATAAAAAACAACGCCCATTGAACTTTTAAAAACCTGTAGAGCGTCTTCCACTTGGAGGGACTCCATTCATAGTTCACGGACTGATAATTTATTCCATCTAAATTGGATAAAAAGCCTTCTGTGGGTGACGTGCAGATCGTTAGCTTGGCTACGTCCTGCATCGCCAATACGGTGTTTTTCAAGATCAACGGACTTCCCGAATAATCGTTAAACAAATGAAAGAGCCAAATACGTTTTTCCATACAAATCAATTATGCCAATGCTGTTGATAAGTTACATGCGTTTTCTTGAATCACTTCGTCATAAATCCCAGACAACCTCTCCCCTTTGATATCCCACACAAACTCCTCATCAAACTGCTGCTTTGCTCCCAGCGATAAACTTCTAAGTCGTGTTTTATCGTGATATAAGGTGGTCAGGTGATGAGCGAAATCGGTCACACTTTGGTCATAACTGGAGTAGGCTACTTTTAATCCTGATTGCTGTTTCACAAATGTACCAGGCCCACAGTTATCAAAACAGATGGTCGGTAAGCCATACGAAAAGGCTTCGGGAACAACCATCCCTGCTCCTTCATGGGAAGGAAATAAAAACACACTGCTCAATTCATAATATGACTTTAAGGCTTCGCGTTCTATCCAATCAATCAATTTGACATGCGAAGTCAGGTCGTGTTGTTGTATATAGTCCTGGAGGTAAGCTGTCATTTTTCCTTTCCCCACAATCACCAGTTCTGTTTCTTGCTTTTGAGCTGCTGAAAGGGTATTGAAAAACGCATGAAAACTTTTTATCGTGATATCAAATCCTTTTAGTGGTACTAAACGACCGACACTCAACACGGTAAATTTCTTTTTTTCTAAGGGTACAAAATCATTAGGTTCTGAACCTACAGAATACATATATACTGCTTTGTTTTCTTTCAACCTTATGTGCTTAACTACATCAGGACTGAAACACAAAACTTTGTCTACGTACCACTTCGCGAGATAAAAAAACGGGTCACAGGTCCAGAACAGCTTTTTCACCAGCCAAATCAACTGATTTTTTAACCGATCGATCATGCTTGAATTTTCATTGTGGTAGTAACCTGTTGGGATTTTAGGATGATGTCCGACCGGCCCCAAATCACTGGTTTCCGCAATACCCAAAGAAAAGTAGGAATCCAATCGGTGTGAAAATTTAAGTTATGAGCAATATCAAACTTAATTCCTTTTAATAAAATATACAGCGGCATAAACATCTGCCAGAGATAAAAATACGCCATCGCTCCATTTTCACCTCGTTTCCAAAAACGCATCCATAGCGGTAAGTCATAACCGTGAAAAGTAACTGGCAAATTATGCAGCTGATTTTCACTTATGTATTGCTCAATGGCAGGCAAATTGTTTTTCCTGGTGATCGCTACCACGCGATTGTATTTTGCGATTTGAAGAATGTGATTCCACCCCATCCCATCTTCAGAGCCTTTGTAGGGGTTGATTGCGTAAGCTGTGACTACGATTGTTTTCATTAGGCTGCTTGATTTTGGTTTAACTTTGATTCCCTGGTTTTAATCAACCGGGCAGGCACTCCACCAATGACACTATAGGCTGGAAAAGAAGTGTTTACTACCGCGCCTGCTGCTATCACACTTCCCTCTCCTATTTCAACTCCGTCCAGTATGGATACCTTCGCCCCAATCCAGCAGTTTTTTCCAATGCTAATCCCTTTTCTGGTAACACCCTGGTGCCGAATTGATTTATCCAGCTCTTGAAAATTATGGTTTTCAGGATGGCAGCTGAGGTAAGGACCAATGATACACTCATCGCCAATTTCTAATCCCCCAGCACCACCCAATGAGGCGTAAGGCCCAATACCAACGTTGTTACCAATGGTGATGTGGCTGCCGATATGATTAAATGATTGCGAGATTTCCACGCGACTAAAAGCCCCAATTCCAGAGTTAGAACCGATCGTTAACTTGCCCTTTCCTAATGCTCCAAGAAACACGTGATCCTCTAATTTCACCCATTTGCCAAATTGCATGTTCGCGCGGTTGTAAAACTTCACTCCGCTCCCAAAAAAGTAAAAGCCGGGTTGCTTGAATCGTAGGATATGGTAGACAAACGAACGCAAAAACATTGCGGACTTATCCCAGGTCAATTCAATAATCATCGATGAAGTGATTGCTGAATCAAACTTAAAATTTGGGTTTCTAAATCGAATTATTTTTTCAAGTAGCGTTTTCATAGATTCTCTGGTTTAAGCTGCTGATACATATAACGATTCTATTTGCTCTAGCGTAATGTCTAAATCATCGTTTTCAATAGTCACATATTTACCGGAATAAGACTTTCTGAATTCGTTAAACAGTTTTTTGTACGCTGAGGTAAGTTGAACGATGTCATTCATATCCAACTCTTGTTTCCGCTTTAAAATCAATTCAGGCTGTGCATGCAAGAAAATGTTAATGTTGGGCTTGAAGACAAATCGGTAAAACAATTTTCTGAACCATCGTGGAAGGTGAATGTTACTTCTTTTCGGATCCTCAATAAAATCGAAATAATATCGATCATATAAAATGATATCTCCACGTAATGAATGCTTCATCCAAATAACAAACTGCCCCACTAAGAAATCTGTCAGGTAATAAGCAAAACGAAACAATGAAGATAGGCTATTTTTGTTGTTGCCTTGTCGTGGTAAGGTGGCTACAGAACGTGCTTCTGCTTCTTTTTTACCATATACCCAAGCACTTAATATGGGTAACACCGATGGACGATGTCTCAAAACCACTACATTTCTTCTAAAGCGTGTTTCTAAGGTCGACTTAATGTGACTAATTACAGTCGATTTGCCAGCACCATCAACACCACTAAAAGAAATGACTAAGCCTTTTCCTTTTACTACTTTTTTAGCGGAGTCCATCAGGTATATCGCTTTGTTCAGCGCACCTTTCCAACCTTTGTTTTGAGGTAATTCATTGATAGAATTGTGCAGTTTGTAAGCCACTTTAGAAAATTCGTCCGAGAAAAAATCTTCCAATCTACCGGCCGTAAAACCTACTTTTAACTTGAGATAATTGAGCACACTTATCTGCTCACGCTTTTCCATCCTTTGCACATAGCTTAAATACTTTTGAGGAATAGCGGCATGGTTTAACCAATAAAACGTAATCATGTACTGCAAATCAAAGTGAACCTGAGGTAACTTTAAGCCGTCATCAGAAAGATAAGCTGACTTCACGACCTCATCAATGGTCATGTATTCGATGTTTTTTCTTTTTAATCGGTGAATAAAGTCGATGGACAAAAAGCTGCCGTCCATAAAATAAAGGGTGACCACTGTCATATAAGACATGCGTTGTTTATATAACTTAATCACTTCAGGTTGTGCCTTGATCCAAGCGATGGTTGCTTTAGTCGCTGATTTATCAATGAATAAGTCCACATCTGAATTTTCACTTAATTGAGCAAGTGGCTTTTGGTCATTTTTCATTAATGCATACGGCAGTTGCTTGAGGTGCGTAAAGAATTTCTTCGCAAATACACTGCGCATCTTCATTCCTTTTAAGTTCAACATGATCGCCTCCAACATTTCTGACCAAACGGACATGGCTCGGTAAGCCTGGTGATGGATTTCAGGTTGTTTACTGTATACCGTATAATAATAAGTAGCGACATGTAATAAGTAGGCGATAAACTGATTTTTCCATCTCAACTTGTTTTCTGAACAAAAAGCTACCCACTCATCCGAACCCATTAAAGTGTATACGGATTGAAGTATCTCTGTAGCACTTTTTTGAGTGTTCATGATCTCCTGTTGAACCACAAAGTGGAAAGCGTCATATAACAAGGGATAAGTCCCTGCTAACTCCCAATCCAGAATAAGGAGTGTGCCTTTTTTAATGCCGCAATTCCAAGGCGTAAAATCACCATGTCCAAAACCATATTTTGTAGTGAGGGTACTTTTTTGCGCTTGACTAATTGTTTGTAGTAACGTTTCTCTTAGTTGAACGAGGGTGTTGTCCTTCAATCCCGTAGAAGCAACCTGTAGAACCTGTCTTTTAAAATCTAACGCGCTATAGCCTTTTTCCTCTGTGCCTAATTTATACCACTCCTGTAGCGCATTTTGATGGAGACCATTCAGTCGGGTATGGCTTTGACCTAATTCCATTTCCTGGATTTCTAACCACTCAGATGTGGTTTTTTTAACCGCGGGAAAAGTAAACGACACCAGTGATTGGGAAGCCAGAAGCTCAAGGTTCGCTTTCTCATTGTTGATCAGCTGCTGAGCATTTTCACCAAAGGCTATTTTTTTGAAACTTCCTTTTCCTGATTGGTCCTTTTCGTAAACTAGTATTTTTTGATTGGGACCAATGGTACCTGCAAATAAGGAAAATTCATCATTACCATTGAACAACCAATTGAAGTAGTGAGGGGATTGACTTCCTGATAACGTCACTTTTTTTGCTACTAGTCGAATCAAACCAATAGAAAACAACATCCTGAAAATCAATTTCACGACTTTAGATCGAACTGTTGTCGAAGGGTAAAATTTCAAGAACAAAGGTTGTGTTGCTCCTTGAGGAAAAACCCATCTTGGAGAACCGTCTGGGTTAGAAATCACATATAAGGTATAAACCAATGCTTCTTTGGTCGCGTTGGAAAACCATTGGTTACTATCGATTGTCTTGTCTCCATTAAGTATGAAATTCCAAAATTCGTCTGTTCTATTCATGGCTGTGCTGTTTTGATTCGGTTAATAACTTGCCAAGCACATGCCAAGTCACTAATACTCCCCCATCAGGCTAATAGGCTATTTTTTGTGATCACATCTTTCCAGAATATGGAAAACAGGACAGATTACAGACTCCTAAAAAGTTGAATTAATAGTTTAAAGAGCGCTAAACGAATATTTAGTTGTTGGCAGGATATTGTTAAGGTGTAAATCAATTCACAACCAAAACTGATAGGCCATGAAAGTATTAAGTAGAGAATCTCGCATTTTAAAAGTATTTATCACACGAACGTGTAAGTTAAAGTTTGAAGAAATAAAAAACAAAATCAAAAACTTCAACCAAGGTAACATCGCTTTTTATCATGTAGGTGATGATTATAATTTAATGGAGTTGATGCGATTTCACCCGGATGTAGTTGTATCAGATTTTGACGCTGGTGAAATTTATATAAGGCATCACGAGGTGTTGAAAAAAGAAAATCCCTTTTAATATATACCAAGCCACTGGAAGATTCAGTGGCTTTGTTTTTTTATACACTCACCCTACCGCTTACTAAATTCTTCTGAGCAACGCGAAAAAATCAGGACAACAGTTGCTTCTTTATAGCCCTTAGTCACTTAATCCTCGATTTATTTAAACTTCCATTTTTTGGAAAAACTTCCTGATAAAAGAATTAAAAACAGTGTAAACATCCTCTATATCCAATTTAACACACTTTTAGAGGATGGCACATTTTTGACAATTATGAATACAAGAATAAACAAACAGCCTATGAAAACGATTATTAACAATACCACTTTCAAAAGATTTATAATAGGAGTCATTACTACTTTATTAGCCTCTTCTCAGAGTTTTGGACAACTGGCAATAAGTTCTTCTATGACTTCTGAAATCACAGTCAATGGAAGTAGTGGTAATTATGAGTTTTCAATTACCAATAACTCTAACCAAACTCAAAACAACATTCTTATCGATATTGATGTACCTACGGGAATAGAATATATCGCAGCGAGTATTGGCAGTGTCAATGGTTATGCTATTACAGAATCAAATAGTGCTACAATACAATTTAATTTGCAGACTCTGGAGGCTGATTCTACTGCTATTTTTAACCTGGATCTATCGGCAGCATGTAGCGCCATTGATTTTCAACTGGAAGGCGGTATTTTTAGAAACACCATTAAAGCCTCTTATACAGGCTACAACACTTCTCACCAATCCAACCCATACAACATTTTATATGCTGCCTTATCAATTCTCGATCTGAGTCCTAAAAATGTCTCGTTAGTCTCTGGTCAAACAGTCACGCGAACCATCTCTATAATAAATGGTGGAAATGGTTCTATTGATAATTTTATTGTAGTAAACACACAAAGTGCTGAAGTGAACCTCATCGCTGCTTCTGTGGGAACCCTTAATGGAAATCAAATTACCTTGTCGAGTGCTGAATTATCCCAAATTGGTAATGGCGATGGTTATTTTGATCAAGATGAAATTATCGATATTTCTATCATCTATGAAGCTTTAAGCTGTACGGATAAAACGGTAACATCCACAATTGAAGTGGGCTGGATGAGTACTACTGGATTTTGTCAAAATTCCTTTTCATATGCTAACACCTCCATCGACTTTAGCGAACCGGTGATTGAAATAAGCACGGTTAATAGTCTTGATGCCTGTGCAGATGCTACTACGGGGCAACAACAATCCATCACTTTAACAAATACGGGCGATGGTGTTGCTGCCAACCTTGTGGTTGATATTTTTAAATCATCGGGTGATGCGTATGATGAATCTTTAATTTCCAAATTTGATATCAATTCCATCACTTATAGTTTAAATGGAAGTGCTTTCACCTCAATTGTACCTGCCAGCAGCTCCACCACCTCTTCCACGGGAGAATATGGTTGTTTGGGTACAAATGCGATAGGGCAGTTTTTGTTGGAGTTTGAAAAATTAGAGCCTGGTGACGAAATAACTATTATGTGGGATATGTACACCTGCTGTGCGACCACTTGTGGAGCGCCAGATCGTGGTGGTTGGAAAACGGACCTTACGTATGCAGATGTTTGTGCTGGTGCTTCGTACTCTGCTTCAGCGGTAGGGCAATCGCCTGCAAATGCTGCTATGACCGTTTTTACAGAATCGGAGCCCGACATCACCAATGGCGCACGGGAACTTTACACTTTTGTGATTTCTACTTTTGAAAACAGTTTTGAGGTGACTAATGATTCGCGTATTGAACTTCTTTTCACCATCCCCGCAGGGTTAAAACTCGCTGATACGCGTGATATCGTATGGACGAGTGCTCCGGCCCACTGGAATAACAGTCTAATTGAATATAACCAAACTACCGGTGATTTAAGGGTGCTTTATGCACTGCCTGAACCGTTTAATTTACCAAAAACAGAGATTCAATTGTACTTAACTGCTGATTGTGCAATGGCTGACGCAACTGAAGGTAATAAAACGATTGCCCTGGACATTAATTTAATTCGCGACATCAACTGTGCCAGCGCCTGTCCGATTCCTTTAGTGTGTAATACCACCATTAACACCTTGTTACACTGTCCTTCTGAAAGCTGCGCTGATGGTGGCATTCGAAACCTTTCGTATGATATCTATCGAACATCTTATGGTAAACCAGATTTAAATGAAGACGGTTACCCCGATGCTACCGGGGCTTTGGATTTCAATAAAATAAAAACAAATCGTGTGATGTTTGGTGATACCTTGAAAGCTGCTATTCAGGGAATTGTTCATAGTGGTGCTGGTATTTCACAATGGAACTTCGGTTATGGCGAAGTATTCATAGAAGATGGACAAAACACCCAATTAATTAATGCCACGATTCGTGTATTTGATGCTTCAAGCGGAAACTACTTAACTGCCCAGCCCTTCATCAATAGAAACCAGGTAGGAAAAGATGTGACCTATAAAGCCACGTTAACCCCCTCTACGTTAGGGAGTGCGTTCCAAAATTTTGCTTTTGAAGCAGGAGACAGTGTTTTCTTAGAGGTTAATCTACAAGTGGTTGTGAATATTGGCGGTAATATACACGAAGTGACCACCAGCGGGAAAATGTATTTAAGTGAAACCTCTAACCCTGTGAGCGATGCACAATATTACTGCCATGAGTTCTTAGACAACATCACCTTCATCGGTTATTTTTATGCTGTTTGGGGACCTGAAAACTATACCGTTAGAAACTGTGAAACCACCATTCGACAAGAGTTCTTATTTAGCATTGGTAACTGTTGTAACAATTTTGGAGGAGGCAACCTATTTCCTTACGAGTACAGAAACTGGTCTTCGTTTGCTACTGCGAAGGTGGTTATTCCAACGCATTATACCATCAACTCCATTGATTTACAGCAATACTACACACGAGGAACAAACCAAACATCCACCCAAACGGTAAGAGAGATCTCCAACGATTACCGCAACAGAGATACGTTAATCTTTGATCTCAGCCAATATTACGACACGGACGAACTTCATCGGTCTGATGATGGCTTTAGCGGGCAGATGTTTATTAAGCTGTCTCCATCATGCGACATTCCAGAAAACACGTTTCAGGATATTTATTGGGCCTTTAACTTTAATGATACCGAATACCTCTCGGGTAACACCACGCAATGGTACAGCAACTCTCCGGATAGAATCCGCTATATTCCCCGCTTAACTACCTTGTCTTCTTCTAACCCAGTAATGGATGGGTTATCCAAAACGGTCACCTGGGATGTGAAAGTAAAAAACAACTCGTGGAACGACTACATCAACCATCCCTGGATGTATTTGATTTCTCCGACCAATGATGTGACCATTTCACATGTCATAGACAAGTCAACTCAAGACACCTTAAACCTCACCAATAACCTGTATCAACTGGACACGCTGAACAAAGGGGAAAACAGAACACTGGAAGTCACGGCTACTTATGCTGCTTGTACACCTGAAAAATTAATTGTTTACTCCGGTTATTCTTGTGAAACTCCTCCTGCCACTTATGCGGATGTCAAATGTGGTCACAACAACATGACCCTTAGTGTTGTACCAAAACCTGCACAACTGCAAGTACAAATTAGTGGGCATCAATTGGAAGACTGTAGTCCTTTAGTTGAAGTGGAGCTACTTATGGCTTCTGTTCGCTTAGGCTCGCTTGATTCGTTGAATTTGTGGGTAACGGTTCCTAATGGACAAAGTATTTTATCGGTGGATGGATTTACGCAATATGCCTACCCGAATACGGGAAGCTACTCGCCCTTTTCCGACCCCAATTTAGAAGGGTTACAGTATCACATACCCGTGCATTCGCTTGATAGCTATGTGGCAACAAATGGCTTACCTGGTGTTACCAATGTGGGGCAGAACAAAATAAGTGTGAAAATGCTTTTTGAAATGCAGAACAACTTTGTTCCTGGCGATCATTTACAATTTACCTTCGAAAGCAAACGTGCGTGTAACGAGCAACTTCCTCAAATTAATTTAGCCTTTGACCCAAGCATCGGTTTTGAAGACATTGAAATTGATGGTTTAACTACTGAGGCGGGCGACAACTGGAGTGGCAGCTGGGGGGATTTTAACAACGATGGTTTTGATGATCTATTCGTTACTGAATATAGCACGACCAAACCCAACTCGCTCTATAAAAACAACGGAGACAAAACATTTACAAAAGTTACAACAGGTGCTATTGTAACTGATTTAGCTTCTTCAATTGCTTCGTCCTGGGCAGATTATGATAACGATGGCGACCTTGACCTGTTTGTGGCGAATAACATTGGTTCTCCTAATTTCTTATACCAAAACAATGGGGATGAAACCTTTACAAAAATTACTTCCGGACATATCGTAACGTATGATGGGTACAGTCACGGGGCTACCTGGGCGGATTACAACTTAGATGGTTATTTAGACCTTTTTGTAAGCGATTTTATGCCAACGCGTGTTAACCTCTTATACAAGAACTTAGGGAATGGCAGCTTTGAGTTGATTACCTCTGGTGATATTACGGCTGTGAGTGCACACTCCATTGGTGCTTCCTGGGCGGATGTAGATGGTGACGGAGACCCCGATTTATTTGTACCCAATGCTGGTGAAAATAATTTTTTTTACCGTAACTCGGGCGGTGAACTTTCTCTTGAGCCAACAAGTGCCTTAATGGCTGCTACTACGTATTCGACCGGTGGTTCGTGGGGTGATTTTGATAACGATGGTGACCTGGACTTATTCGTTGCGAACGGAGCACACACAGCGAATCAACTGTATGCAAATGACGGCACAGGTACTTTCACAGCAACTAATGGCGTAATTTCTCAGGATACTAAAGACTCACACGGTAGCACCTGGATTGATGTGGACAACGATGGCGATTTGGATCTTTTCGTCACCAACGACCGGGCTGAAACGAACCAGTTTTACACCAACAATGGTGATGGTACTTTTTCGGTGTTCGAGAGTGGACTTATGGTTGGATTACAGAATTCGTTTGGAACGGCCATTGCCGATATAGAGAACGATGGCGACCTGGACTTATTTATTGCCAACCACTCCGGTGAAGAAAATGTGGTCTTCAACAACACCACTGGTTCGTGTGAAAACTCCTTCTGCGCTACATTAGTTGGCACCACGTCTAACCGTACTGCCGTGGGAGCAAAAGTAACTGCTTCCGCAAGCATTTATGGAACCACAAAAATACAAACGCGTGAAGTTAGCACACAAACTGGTGGTGGTTCTGGTAGCCAAAACTCGATGAAAATTCATTTTGGTTTGGGTGATGCTACTCAGATTGACTTACTGCGTATTGAATGGCCAAGTGGTGTGGTGCAACAAATCATCAACCAACCTGCTGGAGAGTGCATCACCATTTACGAAGAAGCTGGTTCGTTAGTAACCGGTACGGCTTATTTAGATGACAATCAAAACTGTATACAGGATGCTGGCGAGCTGCCCTTAGCTCATCGCGAAATTATCATTGCCCCACTCGGTCGTAAAGTTTACACGGATAAAAATGGAAACTACCAAACGTATCTGATTGATGGCGAATATACCTTGGCTAGTGCGGCTTCCGGCAACTTCGCACCTACTTGTGCAGCACAAGCACTATCGGTCACAGGAGCCGGAAACAATTTTTATGCAGGCAATGACTTCGGTTTTAGTGCGCTGTGCGCTTCGCCTGATTTGGAAGTTGTACTCGGTACTGCTGCCATGCGAAGAGGCTTTGGAACTGATTTGTTCATCACGATAAAAAACAAAGGAGGCGCTACGGCTAACAACGTGGCTTTGAAGTTACATGTCCCAGAGGGCATTACCCCTACCCGTGCTTCTACGGCTTGGAACTATGAATTAAACGACACCTTGTACTGGTACTTCGGAGAAATAGAACCAGAGCAAGAAATTGCCTTAACAGTGCGTGACTCCGTAACGCTAGCGTTGTTAATTGGTGACCGCGTGCAGCATACCGCACAACTAACCATGGATAACTTAACGGACTGCAACCTTGAAAACAACACCATGGTGTTAGCCGAAGAAATTGTGGGCGCCATTGATCCGAACGACAAACAAATAGCTTTTTCTGATGGATATGACCGAGATTATGCCTTGAAAAATGAGGTATTCACTTATAAAATTCGTTTTCAAAACATCGGAACCTATTATGCGACACGGGTAATTATTAAAGATACACTTGACCACCAGTTAGATATTTCTGCAATAGATAAAATAATAAGCAGCCATACATACAAGGTCACCGTTGAAGGCCGTGTGGTTACCTGGGTATTTGACAACATCAACTTACCTGCTGCGCAAGATGACGAAGAAAGCAGTCACGGATTTGTAAGTTTTCAAATTAAAACTGTAAGCGATGCAGCCATTAATTCGGTGATAAGCAACACGGCAAACATCCAATTTGACTTTGAAGATTACATTGCTACCAATGAGGTTAGCAAAGAAGTGTTGAGTGCACACCCACGCAGCTCAGCACCCCAAGGCAAAGTGCACCTTAGCCCCAACCCCGCTACAGGAAACACCACCATTACCTTATGGAACACGACACAAACAAGTGAAAGCCAATTTGATCAGCAGGTTTACTTCTCCGAGATTAGTGTTCTTACAGTTGATGGAAAAATTGCCAGCAACCATGAGGTAACAACCACCTTAAGCCACCAGATCAACATCAGCCAGTTGGCAGTGGGTATGTATTTGATTCAGGTAAAAGACCGACTAGGTAATGTCTATTATGGAAAGCTGATTAAGAATTAAACTTGTATTGTTTACTCAACTCCTATCCGATGATTATGCGTATATTATACGTATAATCATCGGGTATTATTTTTTACTGTTTTATAATAAAGTGGGTTATTAGGTTTTAAATTAAGATTTTGTGTTATTTTAGAGAAAGTAATTATATAAAAGGAATATGAACAATGTTCATATACAACTGTTGTGTGGCAATATGAAGAAAATGAAAATCAGACATTTAATCTTACTGACTTTAATACTATCGATCAGTGGATGTACGCCACCCCTATTGCAATGCTTTCTGAAATTTACCGACTACGAGAAAACATACGAATTTGACTTCTCTAAGGAAGAATTGAAAAATCGAATTGTAGATGCTTATACATATGACAAAAGCCTGCTCTTGAAAAATTTTGGACTGACTCTAATTGAAAGTGAAGCAGTAAATTCAGAATATAGACAAAGCTTTGACATTTGGTTGGACAAACAAAATTGGGACGAAGTAAAATCAGATATCAGAAACAACACAGCGGACACTATGAACTTGTTAATTGGAAAATTTCACAGCAGAAAGCAAATTCAATTATTGGGAATCATTAACGGTGATATTGATAAGTCCAGTTTGACCATTACGAACATTGAATACCAAAGACGAAGAGCTTGTGAGAAGGATAAAGACTTTTACAAACTGAAAATTTCAAATAAGATTGATAAGAAACTAATTGAAAAAATAAAATAAATACTGCCCACAACACAGCATATAGCTTATGGCGGGTGAACGGCTGCCAGCAAGGTTTTTGCTCCGTAGCCAACTTTGGTTTCGGGTGACAAGAAAGTGCCTTGTAACCGCCACAAAGCCATATGCAAAACGTTGTGTTCCATATTAATGAGACGACCAATCATCATAAAGATTTTCAGCTTACTGATAAACACTCTAATATGCCTAATCGGTGCATTAATAGCGTTGTACTTTCAAAACTGGTTTGGGTGTAGTGACACATATTCGTTATTGTTCTGGACAATTCCTCTCGCAACTGGACTTGCTGTTAGTGGACAAACAATCCTGAGCCTTTTCAGGACAGAAAATCGACTACTTCGACTATTACTCACAGTTTTGACCGCAGGACTTATTGCCTTTGGCTTTGTTTATTTGGTCTATCTGTTCCTTGGTCCGTGGATTAATGCCTTTAGCATACCTGTATTCTATCTATGGATAGCAGGTACATTTGGACAACTTTTATTTCTTGACTTGCTTTTACCTCAAACAGTCGAGAATCTTAAACCAACGAAAACAGTTCTTGGAATGGCTGCCTTCCCATTGACAGTGATTGCAATTGTCATCGGCATATATGCAATATTTTTTGCAAGCTCCTACTTGAAAAAGCCTGAACCAGAGAAATTCCTGATTCCTATAAACTTTGAAGGAAAAGTAAGAATCGTTTATGGAGAAGAATGTGGTATCAATCCGTCAATAATAAGGACTTATTGCCTTTGGCTTTGTTTATTTGGTCTATCTGTTCCTTGGTCCGTGGATTAATGCCTTTAGCATACCTGTATTCTATCTATGGATAGCAGGTACATTTGGACAACTTTTATTTCTTGACTTGCTTTTACCTCAAACAGTCGAGAATCTTAAACCAACGAAAACAGTTCTTGGAATGGCTGCCTTCCCATTGACAGTGATTGCAATTGTCATCGGCATATATGCAATATTTTTTGCAAGCTCCTACTTGAAAAAGCCTGAACCAGAGAAATTCCTGATTCCTATAAACTTTGAAGGAAAAGTAAGAATCGTTTATGGAGAAGAATGTGGTATCAATCCGTCAATAATAAATGGTAGACGAGAACTTCAAATCCCAAACAATGGTTTGCTAATAATTCAACCTAAGTTTGAAGCTGGAATTATTGACCATGAATATTATTTCGTTGACCAGAATGGAAATAAAACCGAAATCATGCAATATGAAAATTACGCAGACGGAACGAAAAATATTCCCGGTGTTCAATTAGGCGGTTCAGGAAGCATGGGAGGAGCAATGCCAGATGGTAGTAGTTCAAGTGAATCCCCATTAGCGATACATTTTACAGACTTATATGTTCACAACTCAAGAGAACTTTCAAATAGAGAATACACCTTGCGAGAGAGACAAATTGATTCCTTAACAACAGCTTTAGTGGATGAATGTAGAAATAAATAAAAGAGAAAACGGCACACAACACGGTATATGGCAAATAGGGCGTAGTGGTTTACGACAGTTAAGCCCTATTTACAAACACCGCCAAAACCCCATAGCGCAAGGTTAAGCGTAGCGGTCCTTGTGCTTACTAATTATTTGCAGTTACTCCTTTGTTGGTGACAACACCAGCAATGGTGAAGTTAGCAACAACGAAGTACAAAATAATCAAATAACCTTTATATGAAATCATTGATTTTCTCACTATTGATAATGCTTGGCATATCCCAACTATTTGGTCAACAACTTACTAAAAACACATTCCTTGGATCTTGGAAGGTTGTAGATTCTCAAATTATCCCTGAAATGAAAATAGGGTTAGATGCTAATGGTAAAAAGATGATGGAACAAATGAGAACGGGATTTATTGGCACTATTTTCAACTTTAAATCAAGTGGTGAATTCAATATTAAATTCTCAAATACAATTCCCGAATTCTTGAAAGAATTAGAATTCGTCAACAATACCAAATGGCAAATTCAGGATGGTCAAATGATTGCTATTGGAACAATAGAAGATGAATATTCTCTAATGGGTATTATCGTAGTGCTAAAACAAAATAAGAAGTTTTTCATATTGGACGAATCTCCATTCATTCTGGAGGTTCAAGAATTTTAACCAAATTAATTGGCATTTTAAATAATCGGATTACTTCAATGTTGGAACTGGTTTCTTCCCCCCCTAGCGCAAGGTTAAGCATAGCGGTCCTTGTGCTTACTAATTATTTGCAGCTACTCGTTTGTGGGTAATAACAACTGCAAAGGCGAAAAATCAAAATTCGTTACCTCCTTCCCCTTTCCGAAGATTATACGCATATTATACGTATAATCTTCGGGTATTATTATATACTGTTTTATAATAAAGAGTGTTATTCGCTTTTAAACTAAGATTTTGTGCTATTTTAGACAAATAAAATACACATACTTGATAAACCACATATGTTGTTTATCCAATTGTTGTGCATAATTAAGAATCACATAAGTGGGGCTAATCCATAAATGTCATTATATATTAAATATGGAATCGGATTGATTGTACTAATAGCTACAATAAGTGCTTTGCTTTTAAATTCATGGAGTATTGATACAGCGAATTATCCGATTAATACTGCAAGCCCCTATATTCTACCTTTAACGAATGACGTACTTTGTGTTCAATCAAATAACACATTATCAACGCATAAAGGCAAGTTTCAATACAGCTATGATTTCTGGGCATGGCAAGGAACTGACATTCATGCTGCAAGGTCAGGTATAGTAATCTACATCAGGCAGAATAAATCTACAATTGGACTCTTCGAGGGGAACAATGTTAGAATTCGTCATTCTGATGGAACAGTTGCTGTATATGGACACTTACTACGAAATAGTGTAATCCCACAAATTGGGGATTCCATTTACCAAAATGAAATTATAGCTAAAAGCGGTTGGAATGGAAAAAGTCTCTACCCTCATATACATTTTCACGTTGAAAAAAATGGGATTAGTATTCCAATTGTGTTTGGTGACCTAACCGAAGACTTAGGAATACCTAGATTTTTTAAACGTTATAAAACTATGCACAACAAATGCTATGAATGAATGGGGTTTTTTCAGTCAGGATACTTTGGTGGGGATTGGAAAGTCCGCCACATGTTTTAAATTTAAATTAAGGCGTGGCTATGTGAGAGACGAGAGGTTAGTGCTTTCTAATCCCCACTCCTCATAGCTTGGCGTTCGGCAGAAAAAAAAAAAAAAACAGACACCTATGAATTAACAATGGGATTCGGATTTAATTTGTTCTTCATTCTCATTCTTGTCTCATTAACAGGAATTCTATTGATAGTTTGGCTCATTTCGAGAAAACTAATCGTAGGTAAACTTCTTGGACTGATTTGGCTAGGTATATTTGGACTTGTGACGCTTGTAACTATTTTAAATTGGTTGACTTCAAAAACGGAATTAAACAAAGATGACTACCACGGAGAATATGTGATCAATCGGGATTATTTCAAAGGCAAACAGACTGATTGGCAATACAACCATTTTCGATTCGAAATAACCGAAAATGACTCAATTTTCTTCTATGAGACTAATAAAGAGAGAATATTGAAAACATATCGTGGGACTATTAAAACAACTGACCTAAGAAATTATCGCTCGGCAAGACTGATAATCGAAATGGAAGTACCGACACACCACATTTTGACAAGTAATCCGACAACATACAGAAGTGCTTGGGATTTCTCTTTGGTATTTAAGTCGCCAAAATTTTATAACGTGTTTTTCGAGAAAGGAAAATGGAAACCAATAGAATAAGAAAAATAAATAGCCGACCTCGCAACCCCATAGCGCAAGGTTAAGCGTAGCGGTCCTTGTGCTTACTCATTATTTGCAGTTACTCCTTTGTAGGTGACAACACCAGCAATGGCGAAAAATCTCATATAGAAAGCTGATTAAAAATTAATATTCGTTACCTCCTTCCCCCTACCCGAAGATTATACGCATATTATACGTATAATCTTCGGGGATTATTTTTTACTGTTTTATAATAAAGAGTGCTATTCGTTTTTAGATAAAGATTTTGTGTTATTTTAGGAAGAAAACTATATAAGTTGGATATGTGAACATGTCCACATATCCAATTGTTGGCAACCATTATGAAAAACTTTTTAACACATATAACTATCTTATTTTTTCTGGTACTATGTTCTTGTTCTGAGCCAATTAAAGAATTTAAAATCAATTCTGATGTACAACATGTAGTTTTAAAACTATATGAGGATTCTACTTTTATTGAAGAAGTATATGAAGTTGAAGATAACTATGAATATTCTGGTAATTGGAAAGGTTCTTTACTTGAAGACTCTATTTTTATCACATACACTTCCTATAAAAAAATGAATGTTTTAACAACAATAGCAGAAAAAGAGTATCAAATAATTAATGGACAAGCTGTATTAATCCCTAAAATCAAGCCAACAGATGATTTAGGTTTTTCAGATTTTTTATTCAAATTCTATGGTGATAGCATATTCCAATTCTCAAGAATTAAATTTCCCTTAAGACAAACTACAAGTAATGGATATAGCTATGATTATATTGATAGTGGTAGGTATGAGAATTTTGTAGAATTAAACAAAACTGATATCAAACACCGATTCAAAGGTTTTTTTGAATTGGGGAATAAATATGAAATTAGTGAAATGTCAACAGGAGACGGACTAGTGGATGAACAAATAATATTGAAAGGTAGTGAATATTATGAGCTCAGAAGGTTCGAACTAATAGAAAATAAATGGATGTTAACATGGCATTACATAAATGAACTTTAAAAGTACAGTTGCCAACACCATGTAAAAACCCCATAGCGCAAGGTTAAGCGTAGCGGTTCTTGTGCTTACTAATTATTTGCAGTTGTTCATTTTTAGCACCCCCAACAAAGGCGAAAAAACGGTGCCATCAGATGGAGATCTAATTACTGGGTGTATTTACAGCTGCTCTTAGAGGTAAATACGTAGGTGTAGAAGATATTGGAAACGGAATCTGGAGAGTCTTTTATCGTAAAGTATTTTTAGGTTTCTTTGATGAAAAGAACATTAGAGATTAACAAGTATCAATTAGATTAAGTCAAAATCTAGTGTAAACAGACAAGCTTTAACTTTGTAAACAGGGAAGCTTAACGAACATATCAAGCAATGAAATTTTTATACATATTATTAATCAGCATTCTTTTCTATTCGTGTAATGAACAAACTACACAGAACATAAAGACTAAAGAACCCATTCTTTTAGCTGATAGGGAAGCGCCATTAGGTTGGGTTTATTTAAGAATATATGAAGATAGTACTTTTGAATTTGAAAATCGCGGAGGAAGACAAACTAACATCTACTCAGGTAAAGCAAGTATTGTAAGTGATAGTATCTTTTTTAATTATTCTGACTCTATACCTAGAGCTGGACAAACGGCCATCTACTCCAATAATTATGTGGCCTTCATTGATGGAGAATACCCAGAAAGAATTCAAGTCAAAATGACCAAATTGGACTCAGTAAAAACTATCAATACTCTAGATACATTATTGAACACTAGTGACTACTTAGTTTTAGGGAATAAAAAAGCTAAAATTAAGATTGTTCAAGAGGATGAAATAGAACAACACCCAAATTACAACGTCCTCATTGGTTATGGAAACGATTTCATAATAGGTGAAGAAATAGAATTTAAAGAAGTTAAAATTTATAAAAAATATACCCCTAAAACCTCATTTGATGATTACAAGGTTCAAATCTACGATGGAAAACTAGCAGATCCTGACTTTTCAACTAACCCAGAAGCAAAACTATTTATCACGCGGATTAAAACAGAATGTGAAAAAGGAATCAACTTCGCTGGGCATTTTACTTTAGTCATTTGGGGGTGCGGTTCTTCTTGTCAAAACGGTGTTATCGTAGATAGAATTACAGGGAAAATCCATCTTGTATACGGCACATCACTAGGTTCAAAATTTAAGAAAGACAGCAAAATGATAATAACCAATGTAGCTGCAATAGATACAACAACTAACTTAATTGAAACTTGTGGCTACTGCAATGTAAAACATGAAATTTGGACTGGTACAAAGTTCATCGTGGTAGAATAAAAACGAAAGTACAACACCATGTAAAAAACCATAGCTGGGATAGTGGTAAAACTGTAGCTGCTCCTCTCCTAGTTAAGTACGCCAATCCTTTGGATTGACTCGCAAGCAGGGAGAAATTTGCAAGCCAATCCAAAGGATTGGCTTAGTGGTCGAAAGACAGTATCTTGTTTCAAAACCGCTACAGTTTTTACATTTAACGTTACCACACATTTAAAAACCTGAAAAAGTGAGATTGACAAAAATTTACATTCTTCCACTGATCGCAATTACGACATGGATTACCGCATGTAAAGAATGTGCATACGACTACTCTTACGAAATTCGAAACGAAACGAGTTCAGAAGTGAAAGTATTTTGGACTCAAAGGCTATATTCACTTGACTCATTAACTATAGGGTCTGGCAAAACCAACGAGTTGTTCACGACTGGACATGGAATTGAACCCTGTGGTGACATTCCAGTTTTCAGAGATGTTGACCAAGACCTTGAATCATTTAAAGTCGTAAAGATGGACTCTGTAAATCTTGAATCCAATTCGAGTTATCTTTCTAATGACTCCTGGAAATTCATTGATGGAACTTATCGAGCAACAATAACGGAATCGGAATTTTAAAAGAAAAACGTGTGGTAATCGAGTAGACGGTCCCGACTAAATTAGTCGGGATGCGCCTCTCACTACTTGTCCCTTACCGGAGGTCGGGACCACCCAGCGTACGGTTCTTCCCGCATCAAGTGCGGGACAGGCTGTACTGGGCGGTTCGTAAAGTATAAAGCAAGTGCTCTTTACCACTTACCTCTTTCCGCTACTTTTAAGTATAGGCTATCATAATATTCCTATACGAATTTTCACTTCACAATATGTTAACCCCATAACGCAAGGTTAAGCGTAGCGGTCCTTGTGCTTACTAATTATTTGCAGTTACTCCTTTGTTGGTGACAACACCAGCAATGGCGAAAAATCTAATATAGAAAGCTAATTGAAAATCAAAATTCGTTACCTCCTTTCCCCTATCCGAAGATTATACGTATAATCTTCGGGTATTATTTTTTTACTGTTTTATAATTAAGAGTGCTATTCGCTTTTAGATAAAGATTTTGTGTTCTTTTAGGAAGAAAATTATATAAGCTGGATATGTGGACATGTCCACATATCCAATTGTTGTATGCCATGAGAGAACCAAGCCATCGCTCAAACCCCTCCCTAATAAACCAAAAGAGCTAAAATTTTACCTTCCGCCAACAAACCTTAGTTATAATTCTCGATAAGTAGCATTTTTTACTACTTTTATAAAAACTATACTAAAGTGAACGCTAAACAATTTATCAAGCATCTTTTGTCAATTGAGAGTTATTCCTTTTCTCTTGAAGAAATAGAAAAAAATACGGATGGAGAAGGAACTTCACTAAAATTTGAACTTGCCAGATTAATAAAAAAACGAGAAATAGTAAACTTTAGAAAAGGGTTCTATTTAATTATACCACCTAGATACTCAAAACAAGAAAAAATCCCTATCCAATTATATGCTGAAAAGCTTTTCAAAAGCTTGAATCGCAATTACTATTTGGGATTTTATACTGCAGCAAAATTTCATGGAGCTAGTCATCAACAATCCCAACAAGAATATGTGATCACAGAAAAACCCAAAATGGGCAACATCCAAAAAAAAGAATTGAAAATTCGGTTCTTCACTACTTCTAATTGGTCAAGCATAAATATTCAAGAAAGAAAATCGGATGCAGGGATTTTCAAAATCTCCAGCCCTGCCCTAACAGCTGTTGACTTAATTCATCATCAATCCAAATTGGGAGGGATCAATAGGATGTTAGCTGTATTTGAAGAACTCTCAGAAGAGATAAATCAAGATGATATACAAAATCTCTTAACATGGTACCCTCATAAAAGTACATTACAAAGACTTGGTTTTATACTGGAAGAAATGCAAGTAGATGAGACATTAACTCAGCCTATTTTGGAACATCTAATAACCAATAAATATTTCCCAGTATTGCTATCTCCAAAAACAAATCAAAAAGCTGGAGCAGTTGACAACAGGTGGAAGGTGGATGTAAACATTAAAATGCATAGTGACTTATGATACCTAAACCTGACATAGCACAATGGCAAAACCATGCTCCATGGAAAGAATTTGCTCAGGTGGAACAAGACCTAGTCATCAGTCGAACATTAGTAGAAATTTTCTCGGATGATTTTCTAAAAGAGAATCTTGCTTTTAGAGGAGGTACAGCACTTCACAAATTGTACTTAAACCCTGCTCCAAGATATTCGGAGGACATTGACCTTGTTCAAATACAGCCTGGTCCTATTAAACCAATCATGAAAAGAATTGGTGAAGTTGTAACCTTTTTTGAAGAAGATAGAAAAACGAAAATCGCAGGACATGGAGCTAAGGCTTTTTATCGATTTACTTCAGAGTATGAGGCAATCAGAATGCGACTAAAGCTTGAAATTAACTGCAAGGAACACTTCAATGTCCTGAAATGGGTAGACTTTCCTTACGAGGTAAAGAGTGAATGGTTTTCAGGGAAAACAGAAATAAAAACTTATAACATTAATGAACTTTTAGGCACAAAGCTAAGAGCACTTTATCAAAGAAGTAAAGGGCGTGATTTGTTCGATTTATACTATGCCAGACAAAATCTAGAATTGGACTTTGAAAAAATAATTGCATGCTTCAAAGAATACTTAACTTTTTCGACTGGAAACCGACCACCGAGCAAAAAAGAGTTTTTGTTAAACATCGAAGAAAAAGAAAATGATGTTGATTTTACAGGAGATATGGAAGCATTATTGAGATCCGGTATTTCCTATGATCAAGCAGCAGCTTTTGAATGGTTGAAAACAGAATTAATTGAAAGGATTTAAATAACTTTCGAGTTTCGGTATTTCGTCAGGTCCTAACCCCATAGCGCAAGCTTAAGCGTAGCGGTCCTTGTGCTTAATTATTTGCAGTTACTCCTAAAGCCCAGGAGAACCTGTTAAACCAATCAAATTTGAACAGATAAAACAATTTAGTGCTCCTTCCTTGAGTAGAAATCCGAAAATAATGTATGTGTTTGACCAACTAGAATTAGTTGAGCAAAGAGGTTTAGGGTTTACGACTATTAAAGAACTCCCAGAAAAGTTTAACATTCCGCTCCCGATAGTTGAATATCAAGAACCCTACATGGTTTTTACATTTCCAAGAAGTGGTGACGCACTAAAACGAATTGATAAAACACCAGGTTTAATTGAGCTTAATAATGAAGAACTAAGAGGTTTAGATTGGATTAGAATGCAAGGAGAAGTGAGTACTAGACAATATGCTACTCATTTTAATTATGGATATAAAAAGGCTCAAAGACATTTAGCTAAAATGCGAGACCTCGACCTTATTGAGGATAATGGTGAACCAACTACCTCACCAAATTACGGATATGTGGCTAAAGTATAAGAGCATGGACATAATCATGGACATAGTGTCCAAGCTAATAGTGGTGATCGTAGATAAAAAGCTAAGCTTGGACATAAACTTGAAGATAGTGTCCAAGCTAAAGATGATAACCGAATAAATTGTATCTCAGGTATTGGAGAACAATAACTAAATACGTAACAGAAAAAAGAAATAAAAAACGGGGCACAATCGAGTAGCCCGACCTGAGCGGAATTACTCAGGTTGAGGCTCTCACTACTTGTCCCGTACCAGAGGTCGGGACCACCAAGGGTCTTCCCGCATCAAGTGCGGGACAGGCTGTACTTGGCTTGAGGTTGTGTTTTTAGATAGTAGTCTAGCATTGAGTGATAACCCCATAGCACAAGATTAAGCGTAGCAGTCCGGTCCTTGTGCTTACTCATTATTTGCAGTTACTCCTTTGTGGTAATAACACAAGCAAAGGCGAACAACAAAACCGAAATCCTCGCAATGAGCATTCAGCTCAACGACTACTCCTATTTTATTAAACCTCCTTATAAAAAATCAAAAATATATTTTGCGCAACCAAATCATTGCGTTTATATTTGCAACCACTTAGTAGCATATCATGGAAACAAGACGAGATGTATTTCAGGCAATAGCAGACCCCACCAGACGAGCAATCATTTTGCTATTAACCGCTAGTGCCATGACGCCAAACACACTTGCTGAGCATTTTAACTCAAGCAGACAAGCCGTTTCAAGACACCTACAAATTTTAACAGAATGTGAAATCGTGAAACAAGAGCAACAAGGCAGAGAAATTAACTATCACCTGAATGCTGATAAAATGAAAGACATAGAAAAATGGCTGGAACAGTTTAAACAAATTCTTGCACAACGTTTCAGCCAACTTGATACTGTATTAGAACACTTAAAATCCAACAGAAGATGAATCCTAATTTAAGATTTGACTTTACAGTCAACAAAGAAAACAATACGATTGAAGTTAAGCGTGAATTTGCAGCAGATCTTGAATTGGTTTGGGAAGCCTGGACCACTGCCGAACTTTTAGACCAATGGTGGGGACCTAAACCTTGCAGTGCAAAAACCAAATTTATGGATTTTCGAGAAGGTGGATATTGGCTATATTGTATGATTATTCCTGCTTCTATTATTGGTACCGAAACAGATCAAATACAATGGGGAAAGCAGGAATATGAAAAAATTGTAATACACAAAAGTTTTTCCGGAACAGATGTGTTTTGCGATAAAAATGGAAATGCAAACCCCGAACTACCGAAAGGGAGATTTGAAAATATTTTTAGCAAAGCTGATGGCAAAACACTTGTAACCATGATATCTAAACACAATAGCTTTGAGGATCTTGAGACAGTAATAGACATGGGCTTCAAAGAAGGTATTATGGTATGTTTCAACCAACTTGAAGAACTATTAAAGTAAGAAAACACATTAAATATAAGTGAAATAAAGAACAGCATGTTGCCCCCTAGCGCAAGGCTAAGCGTAGCGGTCCTTGTGCTTACTAATTATTTGCAGTTACTCCTTTGCAGGTAACAACACCATCAATGGCGAAAAAACCTAATATAGAAAGCTAATTGAAAATCAAAATTAGTCACCTCCTTTCCCTTCCTGAAGATTATAACATAATACACCTATAATCTTTGGTATTTTTTTTAACACTTAATAATAAAATAAGTACTAGTAGATTTAAGGTTATTTTTACATTAAATTAGTGCTATAAAGCATGAAATAGAGGTTGGAGTTAAGGTTCATATTCATCTATTTCACACAATAAAAAATAAAGCATGAAAAAAATTACGGTTTTAGGATTTTTGATAGTAGGATTCGCCTTTTATACGTTTTCTCAGTCTATAATCGAGTTAGGAGTATGGAATAATAATGCAAACTTTATTATTGAGCATCATCAAGATAAAATAATAACAAGTACAACTTCAGGGATTCAGTTTATTAATGTAGCTACACCTTCTAGCCCGTTTTCTTCTGCATCACTTGGTAATCCAGCAAGTTTTCCAATGGCAATTGAAGTTGAAGGTAATTATGCTTATTTCGGAGGAGGTATGACTGGATATTTCATGATTTCGGATATATCCAATATCAATTTCCCAAGCCAAATAGGAATTTCATTTAATATTAGTGGTACAGCTTACGATATTGCCATAAATGGGAATTATGCATTTATGCCAACAAATACAGACACACTATATTCAATTGATATTACAGATAAAACGGCTCCAACTGTAATCGGTAAATTGGATTTAGGAAGTTTTCCTAATGGTGTGGTTGTAAGTGGTAGTTATGCTTTTGTAGGCACTCATAGTGGCCTTAAAGTTGTTGACATATCTGACCCTATTAACATGAATATTGTAACAAGCTTTGGAGGAGGGTATCAAGATATAGCTCCTGACTTGATAAATAATCGACTATTTGTTTCAAAAACAGGTAATGGTTTTGATGCTATAGATATTTCTAATCCCACAAGTCCTATTGGGCTTTTTCAAGGAGTGGGAGGCAGTTCTTCGGGAAAACTTGTTTATAAGGACAACCATATTTTTCAATTAGGAGGTGGTGTTCATGCATTTGAAGTGTCTTCCTCCACAGCAACCTACTTATGCTCTTATAATACAACATTCAATGGACAAATAAATTCTGTTACTGCAAAGGATTCCGTTTTTTATGTGTCGACAGTTAATGGCCTACATGTTCTTAAATTAGAAAGTGACTTACTAGTAGGGATAGATGATATACATAACTCTCCTGAAATTTTATTGTACCCAAATCCGACAAGTAAATCTTTACAGTTATCTGGTTTAGCTGATTTTTCTTTTTCAAGCATTATCATATCCGACTATGCTGGCAAAACAGTGTACGAAAACAACTTATCCTCTGAGAGATCTGTAATTATTGATGTTTTTCATTTAGAAAATGGAACTTACCTTTTAAAAGCTGCAAACGCTGAAGAAGAGAAATATTTCAAGTTTATAAAGAATTAAAAGTAGGTAACAATATATATCCCATTAACACGAGCTATATATTAAACGTTTCATCCAATTAGAAAATGAAAAAACAAAGCCCCTAGCGCAAGGTTAAGCGTAGCGGTCCTTGTGCTTACTAATTATTTGCAGTTACTCCTTTGTAGGGACAACACCAGCAAAGGCTAAATAAATCAGCAGTTAGTGATGTGCAAACCTACGAACACTGTAAATGTTGTTTATCAAACTGATGTGGTATTATTCTTCAGTTATTATTAAGGGGTCTTCAGGAACTTCACCCCTAAAACCTGTTTTGCTTTCATAAGTGAGGCACAAAATCAAGTACCCCTTTTTAACCACCACATTATCTGGTGAAAATTCTACTAAATTACCATCAAAAGTCCAATTGGCTTTACCCCAGCGTGTGTCATCAAACTTATTAAAATCATCACGCCAATCCGCTGTAAAATCAGAACCATTATCACCTTTTCCAGGAGTATATTTTGCATACGAAATCCAGTTCACATATTGATATTGGGGCATGGTTCCGCCTAAAAACTCACCTACCCAATCAACCCATTCGGCTATCCAAATATTCATTCGAAAGGATTGTGGATTAGTAAGATGCTTCACTTGTTCTCCCTCCGATTTCCTAACTTCAACACCATCAATAGACCATGATACATATTCTGGAGTCCATTCCAAGGTGTACGTATGGTATCCATCAGCAAACGATGAATCGCCACGATGAAGTTCCTCTGAAGTTTCACGTATATTTCCTGTAATAATATTGGATTGCATGACCATTGCACGGTTTTTACCTAATACTTCAATATCAATTTCTTCCCAATAAGTACCCGGCTTTTCTGATCCATCTTTGTAGGTAAAGAAAGTAGATAATATTCCGCCACCTGTGGCCATGCGCATACGTATATCGATTTTGCCATACTTCCAGCTTTCTTTGGTATAGATTTCGGCACCTTTAAATTCTTTAGAAATACCAACGAATACAAACAGAAAGCAGATTGAACAGAATAATAATTTCATGTATATCGATTTTTTTAGTTAAAGTTTTTTAGTTCCAGTCTTCTACTATAGCATTAAAGTAAACGTTTCATACAGAAAATTATTAAAATTTAGATTTTAAATTCATTATAACGATATTTTTAACACCATAAAAACAGATATTACACCACATATTAGAGACGGTAAATATCACTTTCAGAACCAATAATTAAATATTTCCATCTTTTTGATACATTTAAACAGAAAATAAACTGTTTACCATTCAATTAGACAATCCTGACTAAAATAAGTTATGAATTGGAGATTAGTTTTTAATATAAAGTAAAATGAAACGTACACTTATCGTTACTATATTGCTCATCACCTCCGTTTCCTTTGGCAAAACTGGTCCGTTCTAAAAGACAACGTGTCGCCAATAAACGAATTGGATACAGCATATGATTCGTTGTACCGACAACCACTGGCTACCATAGGCTGGGAAGATGGCTTACACATCTCTGATGATGGGCTTCATCTATATTGCACCTATGTCCCTATCGACTTTCTTTCTTTTGTATTAAACGGAAATTTACCAAATGATTTTAGTACCAACTACTTACGTAGCGCACCTACATTTGGTATGGACTTGAGCATTAACCCAATTGGGGCAGCAGAATGGTTACATTCTGATATACTTTATGCACACAGAAATTCTGTTTTGGATTCATTTAAAACATGGAGACTATCCGACATGGCAAGAAGTTTCTATAGTGAAGGTGCACCAACTCCATCATATTCAATCAATACCAATTTGGTGGAAATTATGTTGTTTACCAGCAATGATAACGCTTCTAATAACACTGACATTTGGTTTATTAAAAATACCTCGATTAATCCTTCTGGTATTGGTTCTCCGATGCCTACTCCGATTAATTCGATATATAATGAAGACAACCCTCATTTAGTTCGATTAGATCAGGATAAACTGGTACTATTCTTTGACAGTGATAATTTACCTGGAGGGTCTGGAGATCATGACATATGGTTTGCGGAAAGCGATGATAATGGTAGCTCCTGGACTGTGCCTTCCAATGTAACAACGATAAACTCAATGAATAAAGAACATCAGCCTTTTTTATATCATGACATTCATACCCATGAATGGTATCTTTATTACTCGGCATTTCACACCGATGGTAAGCTGGCTATTTTTAGAACGAAACAAACAATTACAAACGATTGGAACAGCTGGGGTTCTTCCCAATTAGTAATAAGCGCTGGTAATACTGCAGGAATTGGGGAACCCACTTTAACAAAAAATGGCGACATCTCTTTTGTTGTCATCTATTCTGACCCCAATGAAACCTCCATTTATAACCATTTTGATTCAGACCCATGGTTTCTTGAAAAAACGAAGGTCATTAATGCGACTAATAATAAAGTCATAAAACCTACCACGTCTATCTACCCAAATCCTGCCAAGGAATTCGTAAACATAGATGTAGCGGAGTCCATTGAACGAGTAACTGTCTATAACCACATTGGCGAAATATGCTTAGTTTCTACCCAAAAAAAGATCAAAACAGATACACTCACTAATGGCTTTTATTTAGTAAGTATTCTATTTAATTCTGGAAAAATCGAATTAAAAAGTGTGATCATAAATAAGTAGAATCGCACTACATCATTACTTTTCATACATCATATTAATTCAAATTATATACAGGAGTAGGGAAGTATTCAAATTAAAACTTCTGATACCAATATAGAAAAGATGTTAATTAACTCTCCTTAGCTGACAAAACGCAACTAAAGAGAGTTTAATTTTACCGCTATTTCACTTATATTACTTCTACTTCTGAAGAAGAAGCAAACTCAAGCAACTACCTACCGATCAGAAATTCAGCGATGTTTAAAAAGTGCTCTCGTGGTGATTATTTTTTTTCTAATTACCTAAAATAATCCGTCTTGTAGTCCTGCTTTAAAAGTCCTTACTTTTCATCACACTCCTATGTTCTGTTTCATTAAACTAATTCGATTTAGAATAAATCATGAACTATTCTCTTAATCGCTATAGATTAGACCTTTCATAACTATTATTATCTACTTTATCAATAATAACAGTCGTCTCCCCTACGCTTCTCAATTGAAAACCAACGTTGGTGAAACTGCATATAAAAGGTTAGCTGTTTTTTTTTACCATTACCAGCTTAATCAAGTAATATACTTATTTAAAACCCTTTAAAAATGTATAGTTTAAACAAACTGATCCCATTTCTAACGCTTTGTTATTTTTTTATTCTACAAACTCATGCTCAACAATGTTTTGAACTGCATGAGCCAGGTGGAAATACCTATACCTGTATCTCAATAGATAAAAACAATAATGTATGGGTAGGTACAGACAAACAAGGCTTGTATAGCTTTAACAATAACGCATGGCATAAATCTTCTTACCTTACTGAAAATAAAATAACCCAAATTGCTCCTGATAAAAACGGTGGGATTTGGGTAGGTCAATCCGGACGCAATTTTCAGGCAAATGGAGGTGGTGTAAGTTATATTGCAGCTGGAGAATCCAGTGAAACACATTATACTTTTAGTTTTGCCAATAATGACCGGGAAGGGTATGGACTTCCTACTTCAAAAATTCAATCCGTTGCCATTGACTCACTTGGCAGAGTATGGGCAGCAGGATCTTACAGCAGCCTGTATGTTAGCGGTGTAGGTAGTTACCATAATCCAGGTGGTGTTTCAATACTTACCCCTGGAGCAGACCGCTTTAGTGAGATTGCATCCTCATCCATGAGCTACTCAAGTGTTGGTCTAATAGATGGTCCAAGGGGGGTAAATGTTGTGCCTATAACTGGTTCAGGTTGCATTAGAGATTGCATTACTTTAGCTCCAGCCAAAGGGAAAATGTATTTAGGGTGGAAAGGAGTTGGCGATTGTTCTTATGATGCTAGAATAAGAGCTTTTAATATTCCTGGTGGTGGTGCTGGTTTAAAAATGGCTCCACTTTATTCATTTGACACAAGAAATTCACCTTTTCCTTTTAGCGTAGCAATTAGTCCTGAAGCCATAGCTGTAGATAAATCCAATAATATCTGGGTAGGCCTTCGCGCTGGAAATGGTTTTGGAGTGTATGAGTATTTCCATGAGCTAGATAAAGCTAATCAATGGCATTATGTAGTGAACGATACCAACAACATTACTGTAAATCGACATGCGATTGGCGTATCAAAAAAATCCTCTATTGTAGCCATAGGTACGGATAAAGGATTATATGTTTATAAAGGCGAAGGAAGTGTCGGTGATCTGGCCAATTATCAGATTTTTAATTCCACAAATAGCAATATCCCTGGGGATAATGTAACCGGAGTCGCTATTGATAACAATGATCAAATATGGATTGCAACAGACAATGGTGTGGCTTCCCTTGTGTTAGGTGAGTTAGAAATGTACACACTAAAAACAAACTACCGATTTTATGACCCAACTTATTATACTACCAGTGCTTTCAGTAGCGATACTTTACGCTATCGTATTTCAAAATTTGGTCGTTTCTCCTGCAACAATAATGATGAAACGGAGGAATATGCAGAGGTTGCAGCAGATGGGTCAAAATCTACTTTATTTCTTTGGAAAGGAGCAAATGCAGACAATGTAGAACTCAAAATCAAAGAAGATGTGTCGGAAGACAAAGAAGAATACGGTTATTTCACGTTGATCCAAGAAAATAATAATTCGGATAGTGTGAAATTTCTTTACCACCACCCTACGCACTTGCCTACGTTATATTCTTTACCACAGCCACCTGTTCATCAAATTTTCACCATACAGGTCGTAGACAAAACAAGTTCAGAAGTTTATTACTCAGAAAAAGTTAAAATCGTACTTCCTCCAGTCTTAATCGAACATGGCATCTTCAGTGATAAAAGTAAACTGAATAATATTGTCAACCATCTTGTAGAAACGGGTAACTATAAAGAATACATGATCCGCAAAGGAGGTTTTGACAAAAGTACAATTGGCTTTTCTATTGAGGCAATGAGTTACCAAGTGAGGGAAGATTTGAATGCGCTACAGCAAACCTGTGCGGAAAATGGCTTATCAATGGGTAAAGCGATTGTCCTTGGTCACAGTACTGGCGGTCTTGGTGTGAGAGCTTATACCCAAAAAATGTATCAGGAAAACATTAATAAATTTATCTCCATACATGTCCCTCACTCTGGTTCCCAGTATGTTGATTTATTAGCTGATACACGAAAAATTAATCTAGAAAACATTATTCTAGGTTTAAATACAACTGAAGTTGAAATTAATATTGGTGAGTTTATCATGTACCCCACTTTTTTCAACCAACGTAATGAGGGATACAAGGATATTAAAGATTTTATTCCTTTTCCAGGTAGATCAGGTAAGCTACTCTCCTATTATCTCGACAGGACACTACCTATAGCACCAACGAACATGGGGTTATTCTACGAACGTGAAATAAAAACAAATTCAGAGATCCTGAAAATATTAAACAGCAGCTCGGGTTTAGCCGCAGAACGGGAACATAACATCCCTACCCACGCAATAGTTGATAATTATACTTATGGTATCACTGGGCTTGAAGTGGATTTAATCGCTAAGATGACAGGGATAGATGACCTTGTAACTGCTCCTATTCAGTTATTAAAAATTGGTGGTGGAGTTGCTGGAATGTTTTTGAGATATATTATTGTGCAGAAAGCAAGTGCAAAAACCGGCTCAACATTTCAAGATTTTGTGATTTGGTCTGCTTCAAAAGCAGGATTAGATAAAGGTGTGTCGGACTATGTCCTTGAAAAATATATTTTCAAAGATTTAAGTGATGGTGTAGCTTCAATTGAAAGTCAAAAAGGTGGTTTAGCTTCCAATGCGATTTCCTATGACACCGAATTTGATGTTGCCCATGAAAGTTCAAAAGACATCAAAGGAATGGAAAATTCATTTGATGATCTATTGTCGCAATTAAGAATTTTTGATCTGGTACGTGAGTTACCTAATTCAGATAAGTTTACAACTTCAGGATTTGATCCCCCGGTATTGAGTTATGACTTTTTGGAGTTTTTGGGTAAACCCGCACGACAAGCTAAAACCGAACGTGCCGCTAGAACCAGCGCCTTGGAAGTAGGTAAAATAACTTTTGGAAGAGAGGTTAAAGGTTTTAGTTATATGCCTGGCGATTCTGTTGAAGTGTCGATTACCAAGTTCAATTATGAAAATGCTTTAGGGTTAGTTTCATTATATGGTAAGAACTTTCAGCCTTTAGAAGCTTTTGTAGGTGATTCCACTACTGCAATAAAATTTCAAGTTCCAGCAAATGCTTTGGGGGAAATTATGTTAGTTGCAGAGGTGTTTGATACACTTGATGCAACCATTACACTGGATACATTGTCTCTAAATATTCAATTAGCACCAGGAGTTACCATTGATCGAATTGCTGTTGATGTGGAACAAGGTCGTGACCTGTATACGTTTGTTGATTCAACAACCAGTTTTCAAATCACTGCATTTTATAGTGACTCATCAGTTAGGAACATCACCCCTAACGCTGGTTTTGAGGTAGAGTCGGTACTTGGAAACTTTACAGTTGACTCCTTAGGAAACATAACGGGTGTAGAACAGGGTCTTGATATGCTAAAAGTAGACTACAATGGTTTAAGAGACTCTGTTTACGTCATCGTTTCGGCAAATCCTTTTAAAGAAAAACCTGGAATTATTACTAGTAATAATGTAGAAGAAGCTAATAAAATTCTAGTTTCTACATTCACAGTTTACCCCAACCCTGCTGAAGATATCATGAAAATTGGCTTAGAAGGATTTAGTACTTCCATTCAAATAAAACTGATAAATTCACTAGGTGTTGAAGTACTTGATGCAACAAAAGAAGTAAAAGGCAATGAAGTTTCTATTGACGCTAAGTCATTTTCTCCAGGAATATATATACTTCTAATTCATGACCTAAAAACAAGCCGAACGTACAAAAAAAGAGTCTTAATTAGATAGATAGTATTGTTATGAACAGTTCTATTAAACATTGAAATGTTCTATTTCTTTTATAAAATAAAAACCTCATTGTTTTAAATAATTTAAAACAATGAGGTTTTTATTTTAAGCAAGTATTGTAAAAATTAATAGCTTAAACTCTTGAAGCAGCCATTTCGTTTACTATTCCTCGAGCGACTTCTGTGAGTTTTTCATCAGCAGCCTTTTCTTCATTCAACGTCTCCTCTAACAAATGAGTAGCGTCTGCAAAACCTAATGTCCTTGCAAACGTTCTCAACGAACCATACGAAGCAATTTCATAATGCTCTACTTTTTGAGCAGCAGTAATAATTCCCGCATCGCACATCGCACCACTTTCACTTTCTTTCATTATTTCTTCTGCTTCCTCAATTAAACCAGCCATTGCTTCACATTTCTTATCAGTAGGTTCTTTATCAATAGACTCAAAAACTTTTTCAAGGCGAGTTACATGCTCTTCAGTCTCTTTCAAATGATTTTCTAACCCTTCAATCAGTTGTTTATTAGACGCCTTGTCAATCATCTTGGGGATAGCCTTAGTCAATGCTTTTTCTGCCCAATAAATATCTTTTAATTCGTCTTCGAACAATTGCATTAATTGTGTGTTTTTGCTGTTTTTTTCTTCTTGCTGATCTTTTTTAATCATCTCAGGAGAAGCTTTTCTATCTTTAGTTTTCATTGTTGAATCTTCCATAATTCTTATTATTTATAAGTATATAATTTATATGTCTTTCTAAACTATTTTTCGGCTTAAAAGACCAGCTTTCCATCTTTTCCCAAATCGGCTTTTTGACCTGTCACAGCGCTCACACCCATTTTAAATAAGGTAATCAGTTTATTATTTTTTGAATCCCAATAATGGGCTTCTAGGGGCTTCACCATAATAGCGCTTACATTCGGGTCATCTATGCCTTCGAACCAGGCATCATCACTTTTTTCATACAACTCTTCTATTATTGAATTGGCTTTAATAATAAATGCTTCACCATAGATAGTTAAAAATTGCATTGAACTTGGTTTTGAATAAATCAATTGAACATTGTGGTCTTGATGAATATCTGTGTTATGTGCCGAATCTCTTCCACTGAGAAACCAAATATTTCCTTCATGGTCTACTTTTTTGGTAGACATAGGTACCGTATTAAAAGGTTTGGAACCTAGGCTTGTTGCCAACATTGTAAAATCTATCGAATCGACAAGTTCCTTAATTTTATTTATGGCTTCTTTGTCGTAAAGGTTTTTAGTACTCATACAAATCTGGTTTATTGTGTTACCAAAAACAGGCTAAAGGTGTGCCAAATGAAATATAGCCTGTAAGGCACATTATGAACAACGAACGGGGATAAAAGTCAACAACTTGCATTCATCTTATTGCCCAATTCTACAAGTAACAAATCTTACCAAAGACATTTATTAGGTTATATAAAGACGATTAACTATACCTCTAATGTTATGTTTATGTTGAGGGATGAAAGACAGAACACCCTTTTACAGAACACCCTTTTTAAGAATGTTTGTTATTCATCATAAAACTTAACAACATATATAATTAGAAACTTTCATAATTGTTTATTAGAATTTAAATTCGTGACTTATTAAAAATCAATATACATGGGAAGAGCGTTTGAATACCGAAAAGCTGCAAAAGAAAAACGATGGGGCAAAATGTCTACTTTGTTTCCTAAATTGGCTACCGCTATACAAGTAGCTGCAAAAACTGGAGGAACTGACCCCGATATGAATGGTGCACTCCGCACAGCTATTCAAAATGCCAAAGCTCAAAATATGCCTAAGGACAATATTGAGGCTGCAATAAAAAGAGCTGAAGGCAAAGATGCAGCAACACTTCACGAAATGAACTATGAAGGCAAAGGACCTCATGGTGTGTTAGTGTTTGTTGAGTGTACTACAGATAACCCAAATCGTACTGTAGCTAACGTTAAATCGTATTTTAACAAAGCTGGAGGTACTGTTGTACCTACTGGCTCATTAGAGTTTATGTTCTCACGTAAAGCCGTTTTCAAAATTAACAAAACAGATGCCGTTGATTTAGAGGAATTAGAGTTAGAGTTAATCGATTATGGTTTAGAAGAAATTGATGAAAATGATGACTTGATTTACATTTATGCCGACTACACTAGTTTTGGTGAATTAAATAACAAAATTGAAGAACTCGGCTTAGAAATTAATAATGCTTCTTTGCAGCGCATACCAACTACCCCAGTAGATTTCACAGAAGAACAACTCGTAGAAATTGAAAAAATGTTGGATAAAATGGATGACGATGAAGACGTTCAAGCCGTTTATACGAACATTAATTAAAAGTTAAAAGCTCCAATAGGAGCTTTTTTTATGTCATTTTTAAACAAAAATAAGCTTCAGGTGTATATGTAATGTAATTTACTTCAATATGAAAATAAGACTTACCACACCTTTAAATCGTGATTATAAAGAAGTCTATCAACTTTTTAACCAAGAACTGTTTGAATTTTTAAGTCCTGTATTCCCGAAAATTCAAGTCAAACGATTTGATGGATCAGAAAAAGGAGATTTCATTCACTTAAAATTTGGGTTCCCTTTGTACAAAAAATGGGTGAGTGAAATAACAGAAGCGGACATTAACTCGGAAAGGTGTTATTTTATAGATGAAGGACGAGAATTACCCCCAGGTATTGTGTATTGGAAACACAAACATATCGTCAAAAAAACGGGTGAAAATAGCTGTGAAATCATTGATGATATCGAGTTCAAATCGTGGAATCCCATTTTCTCACGAATATTTTACCCGGTGTTATATCTGAGTTTTTCTCCCCGTAAAGAACTTTACAAAAAATTCTTTTCTTCTAACTGAGCAAACATTGATGAAGAGGTATTGTTATTTTTTAAAACCAGCAATAATTATGAATGAAGAAAAAAAATTATTTCTATAATTGATTCTTATTTTATCCGTGGTTGTTTTATCCTTCCGTTAGGTGCCTTCGGAATAATGCATCTCATCTACCCACATTTTTTCGATTATATGGTCCCCCCTTTTCTAGGACCTCCTACACCCTGGGTATATCTTTCAGGTCTTATCTTAACAGGTACATCCATTAGTATTTTCTTAAAGAAAGGAGCGTTTATTTCATCAAGGTTGTTGGTAATTTTCGTGGTAATTTTCATTACATCAGTTGATATCCCATTCGTTATAAGCCACTCAGTACAAGCAGAATATTTTTTGATTAGCTTAATGAAAGACCTTAGTCTTTTAGCTGGTAGTCTAATTTATTTTGTGATTCACAGCGGTAAATCTAAACTTATTTTTTGGTTCTAGCTTCCATATAGTGTTCCATTATTTGCTCTACTAAAGAAAAAACGACAATACTAATCACAAAAATAATTGGGACCCCTACCCAATCCATAATCCAATTAAAGTCTCGCTCACTTATTTCCATTGTTTCAATTCTATTAGGAGCAAATGTTTTTTTCAACCCATACTTGAGATTGTTGTCAACTTTAAAAATCCCGCGAAGCATGCTATAAACAAAATAGGCAATGAGTGCTGCTACACCGTTTGAAATTAACTCACGGATAACACCTTCCTTACTAGGTTTTTGGAGTCGCGCTTTTTTTGCGCCTTCCATAAAAAATGAAAATTCTTTTTTTATAAAATCCATCATGAAAACACCTAATTATCACAAAAAAAATCAGCTTATAAGATAAGTTATACTTTTAATTTTAAGATTAAAATCATAAAACCTCAAGCAAAAAAAGCGAAGAGTTTCTTCGCTTTTTTTGTGCCTTAATGTTCGTGCCCATGTTCCTCGTCATCAGACTCATCCTCTTTCTCTTGAGGTAGACCAAGTTTATCATTGAGAATTTTCTTAATGATACCTACATCTACTTTCTTTCCAATTATTTTTTTATCCTTATCCAAGATATAGATTGTTGGTGTACTAAATACATTATATACCGTTCGATAAGCGTGAGGACTAGCAAACATATCCATGTTTTTAGAACCATCATCACGAGTGTTGATCCAGCTAAATCCATATTTATTAATAAACTTCTTATACTCTTTATCTTCTTTATCAATCGATACGGTATACACTTCAACCCCTTTGTCTTTCACTTTCTTATAATACTCCCAAAGTTTCGGTGTCGCTTTTTTACAGTGACCACAGGTTGCAGACCAGAAGTATAAAATTGTATATTCTGCATCTACGTCATGTAATGAATAACTTTTACCTAAAGTATCACGAAAGAAAATGTTTGGGGGAATATCGCCACAAAGGTTATAGCGTTTTTTTGCCACTTCCTCTTCTAACTTTACGCGTTGAGTTGAATCTATCCAATCAACACGTTTATCTTGTAAGTAATAATTTTTATACAAATACCACGGCACTTCATCCATACACATGATTTTGGAATCTCCATACTTCGAAGTCAAATGATTTAACATATATCTAAACATGGCGTAATTGCCCGATTTACCAACTTTCTCATTTAATAAATAATTACTCTCTTTAATCAATGAATCCCAGTGTTGCGCGACCAGTTTGTCTAAATAATAATCAACCTTGCCTTCAAAAACAGGTGTGCGTAACATCCGCTCATCTTTAAAATCAATATTGTCAAAAAAGTGGGTTTTAAAATATTGGTACTTAAAATTTTGCACAAGGCTATCCGCCATGCCTTCCGGAGCATCTGGGATTGGTACATCTTCCATTGATTTAAACAAAACAGCTGCAAAAGTATTTGGGTTATCAGCGATAAAATTCTTTTTATAATCTGTTAACTTTTTATCCAATGCTCTTAGTTCCTGTAAGAGTTTTTCAGCTTCAGCCGGATTTGTTTCTTTTAACTTTCTGTACTCATCTGACTTTTGGCTAATTGATTTACTGATTGGTGTGATGAAATTTAAGTATTTATAAAAAAGAACGTTTTCTGGCGATCCTTCAAACACCATGTTTTTAACATAATCTGAAGTATCTGTTTTCATACTAAATTTAGTAGCATCATTGACAATGAAGTCAAAATATTTGCCATCAGGGGCAACAACTAAATAAATACCTTTGGGTAGCTTTTTATCACCCTCAAAAACTAAATTCCCTTTATTGTCTAATACACGTGCTGAATCTTGTAGCAATTTTTTTTCACCATAATAATAAGCTAACTGGCACAAACTATCTTTAGGAGCACCTTTTATTTGAAGGTTAATTTTGTAGCCTTGGGAAAAAGCATTTAAGAAACTTACCAAGATTGCTAATAATAGAACTCGCTTCATTTTTATCATAATTTTCTATCCAACAATTATATGACCAACTATTAATTAATTAGTGATTAATGGCAACAAATTTAAAAAAAAGGCAATAATTAAGTCATTAATTAGAGTCATTCTTTAGTTTTGACTGTAATTCTTTATTTTCTTTTTTCAACTTCACTATAACGTTTTGAGCACGTTTAAACTCTTCTTTTAATAGCTCTTGTTCTTCTTCTACTTTGAGCTGTCTAACTTTTAACTCTTCTTCTTTCTCCTGCAAATTATCAGCAATATTTTGTGATTCTTTAAGCAGTTTTTGAGTTTGTTCGTTAGTTTTCACTGACAATATTGATGACGCCACACTTTCACCTAATTTTTCAATAAAATCGATTTGATAAGACTCCAATTCTTGAAAAGATGCTAATTCCAGAACCCCTAGAACCCTTTCTTGTATTTTTAAAGGCACAATTAATATATATCCTGGAGGAGCTTCCCCCAAGCCAGAGGATATTTTAGTCAATTCAGGAGGCGCTTTTTTAATATAAATTGTTTCTTTTTCTTCAACACATTGACCTATTAGTCCCTGGCCTAATTTAAATATTGTATTTTTTTTCTCATCAATTTCGTACGCATAACTCGCTACTAACTCAAAGAACACTTCTTGGGAATCCAGGCTATTAATGGAAAAAAAACCTCCATGCCGTGCACCAACATATTCAACAATACTAGAAATAAAAGCTTTACCAAGCTGATTTATATTGGTGGAATTATTTCTCAATAGCTCACCATGTATTGCGATTCCTTCAGTGGCCCATTTACGTTTTTGACTATCGGCCTCAACTTTTGAAAGGTTTTCACGCATTGTTATTAACGATTTACTCAACACATCTGATCCAAGTTTTACTTCAGTGTCAGTATCCGAAATCTCCCCTTTACCTATTTTTTGCGCAAAATCAGTAGAGATTTTTAGTCTGTAAATAAATTCGTTCATTGCCTCTACTGTATCATATATCTCATCATAGTTGTCGTATTCGATTTCGGGTGGAAACTCACCCTTAGCGAGGCTTATCATATTATCTCTCAAATCAATTATAGGTCTCAAAAAACGTTTTACAAAAATTGCTATGATAATTATGGAGAAGAATATTATTAAAGAACATAAAAAAACAGTCCAATTTCGCAAGTCATCAATTGCTTTAAATGATTCTGCATGATCGATTTTCGTGACTACCCCCCAATCTAATTCAGGTAAGTAACTATGTACAACATCAACAACTTCACCACTATGGTCAATAATTTCTGATTTAAAAGCAGCATGAGTAGGTGAAACACTCATTTGCACTTCTTGACCTTGTACATCTCCTATATCAAATGATAAAAAAGAAGCATTTCGGTACTGGTTTCTTAAGGGACTAAGTATCTGTATACCACCGTCATTAGCTGCTCTTTTAGTGATAAATGACTCACCTGTTGTGCCTAGGCCTGTAGTGTCTGCAACCTCATCAAACAACATTTTCAGGTTCTTCTCACAAACTATGACACACATGGTAATATTATTCTGATATTTTAGTGGGTATAATGCTGATATATAATACTCATTTTCATGAAACCGTGGTCGGTAAATTTCACTAAAAGACAATTGATGTTTAGAGTTGATAAATAATTTTGATCCTGGGTTAAAATTCTCTGCATCATATTCATCTAAATAATGAATGCTGTTTGTTTCAAAAATTTTTCTTCCCTTCGGAGTAACAATTGATATTCTAGTGAGGTCAAAAGCTTCTCTGAGGATGGTAAGCCGTTTCCGTAAGAATGCTTCTGATGACTGATGTGCTCTTATTGCAGAATCCCCACTAATATTGTAGCTATTCAAGTATTGCGATACATTTATCAATAAATCCTTATCCTTCTCAACAATAGAAAAACAGGATTTAAACTCTTCAAAATGTGATTTGATTTTATTTTCCTTATGTTGATTAATTACCTGGAGCTTTTCCCTGACCTTTCCTAATAACTCCGTTTTACTTCTAAAAAAAGTCAGCGCACCAATAAAAACCATCGACAATGCTAAAAGCACGGAGATGTAAATAATCAATTTGACACCAAGCTTGAGTTTCCCCATTAATTTTTAACTATATGAAGTAAATTAAATATACTAATAACTTGAGAAATTAATAAATGTACTTATAAAAGATTATCACAAAATCGCGATTAAATCTCAATGAGATAAACATCTTCTATTCTTGCATAAAAAAACCCCGAGAATCAATCATTCCCGGGGTTTAAAATTATATTCTGTAGTTCAAAACACTACATTACAAAGCTATTATTTCGCAGAATCGTCTGCTTTTTTTGTCTTTGTTGCTTTCTTTTTTGTATCGCCTTCCATCTGATCTTTCAAGGCAGACAATGCTTCTAAATCACCTAAAGTTGACTTTTCAGCATCTTTATTCACTTTAGCTGCAGCAGGAGCTTTTTTAGCAGGAGCTTTTTTAGCAGGTATTTCTTCTTCTCTGTATGTTGCAGAGTGAGAAAGAACAATACGCTTATCTCCTTTAGAAAATTCGATTACTTTAAAATCAGCTGTATCTCCTACTTCTAATTTAGAACCATCTTCCTTCTCAGTATTTTTTACTGGAACAAATCCTTCGATACCGTATTGAAGCTCAACTACTGCACCTTTATCATTTTTAGAAATGATAGTTGCTTTGTGGTCTGAACCGATTTCAAATACAGTTTCGAAAGTATCCCAAGGGTTTTCTTCCAATTGCTTGTGACCTAATGCTAACTTCTTGTTGTCAACATCTAGTTCTAACACTTGTACTTCCAACTCTTCACCTACTTTAATAAATTCTGATGGGTGCTTGATTTTCTTTGTCCAAGATAAATCAGAAACGTGTACTAAACCGTCAATTCCTTCTTCTAACTCTAAGAACAATCCGAAGTTAGTTAAGTTTCTAACGATACCTTTATGCTTAGTACCTACTTCGTATTTAGTTAATAGATCTTGTTTAGTCCAAGGATCTTCAGTCAATTGTTTGATACCTAAAGACATTTTTCTTTCGTCTTTGTCGATAGTCAATACAACTGCATCCAATTCGTCACCTACGCTTAAGAAGTCTTGTGGATTTCTTAAATGTTGAGACCATGACATCTCAGAAACGTGAATCAAACCTTCAACACCTGGTTGAAGTTCAAGGAATGCACCGTAGTCAGCTACGTTTACAATTTTACCTTTTACTTTTGATCCTACTTCGATTCCAGAAGTTAAAGAATCCCAAGGGTGAGCAGTTAATTGCTTCATACCTAAAGAAATACGTTTCTTGTCATCATCAAAGTCAAGAACAACGATGTTTACTTTTTCGTCTAAGTTCAATACTTCTTCCGGGTGATTAATTCTACCCCAAGAAATATCTGTAATGTGAAGTAAACCGTCAACACCACCCAAGTCGATGAATACACCGAAGTTGGTCATGTTTTTGATTACACCTTCAAGTACTTGTCCTTTTTCAAGGTTATTTAAGATTTCGGCTTTTTGAGCTTCAAGATCTTTTTCTATCAATACTTTGTGAGATACTACAACGTTGTCGTTAGTGTAGTTGATTTTCACCACTTTCACTTCCATTTTCTTACCAACGAAAACATCAAAGTCTCTAATTGGCTTCACATCAATTTGTGAACCTGGTAAGAAAGCTTCGATACCAAATACGTCTACAATAAGACCACCTTTAGTTCTTCTTTTCACATAACCTTCGATAATAGTATCGTTATCATGTGCTCCCTGGATTTCATCCCAAGCTTTAAAGATTTTTGCTTTTCTTCTTGATAAGATTAGTTGGCCATGCTCATCTTCCTGATCTTCAAGGTATACTTCTACCTCTGAACCAACTTTTAATTCACCATCATAATCTCTGAATTCTGATAAAGGAACTAAACCATCAGATTTAAAACCAATGTTCAAAATTACATCACGGCTTGTTACACCAACAATTGTTCCTTTGATAAGCTCTTTCTCAGATACGTCATTAAGCGTAGCGGTAAGCTCTGCTTCCATTTGCTCTTTTTCGTTCTTAGAATAGTCAACACCGAAACCTTTTGTGTCTACTGCATCCCAGTTAAAGTCCTCTAAAGGCTGGATGTCTGAATATTTTTTTGACATTTAAAATGCACTCGGGATTTGCCCTTCCCGGTATTAGGGGTTTAAAATATGTAATACATTACCAACAAGTTGGCTCGTTCACCCTGAACGGGCAGCAAAGGTACTACTTATAATTTTATTATCCCCTAATAATCAACTAAAAATGCGCTTTGCAAAGGCAAATTGGTGACTATAATACTTTTTATTGGTATTGAAGATACCTTTTTCGTCTAACAAATCAATTCGAACTTTACCATGTGCATGAATGATGTTATTAAAGTCCATCACTATGCCCACATGATGAACTTTACCTTCTTCATTTTTAAAAAATGCTAAATCTCCTGGTTTAAGTTGTTTAAAAGTAACCTCATCACCGCATTCCGCTTGTTGATACGCATCTCTTGGCAACGCTTTGCCACAAACTTTAAAAACCTGCTGAACCAGTCCAGAACAATCAATACCAAATTGAGATTTTCCTCCCCAAAGGTAAGGAACACCTAAAAACATATCTGCAATAGCAACTACATCTGCTTTTTTAGCTTGACCAACTTCCCCAACAATCGGAATGTTTTTTTGTCTGACCTCAAATTTTCCTTTTTCAAAACGGGGTAAATAACTCCCTAAAGAAAGATGTCCAAAATAATTATGAAAAGCTACTCTTACAGGTCCTTCTAATAAATAATTAGGTTCTTCTGTTAAATAACGAAGATAAACTACTTCTTCAATTCGTTTGATTTGTTTCGGATCAACCCAGCCTTCATAGGCATCAAATTCGATACGAATATTTAACCATTTACCATCTTCTGTTGCGCCAATAATGTTACACAAATCACCAAATATCAATTGGGTAACCATCTCCGCACTGTCACTTGGACTGTTACGTACTGGTGCTACACTTAAATGACATATTGCATGTTTTAACTCGCTCATAATCCTTGTCTTGCTAAATCTTTTTTAGTATCTCGTTCTTTAATCGAGTCACGTTTGTCGTGTAATTTTTTACCTTTTGCTAATGCAATTTCAACTTTAGCAAAGCCCCTGTCATTAATAAAAAGTCGAAAAGGAATAATAGTTAATCCCTGATCTTTCAACTTATTTTCCAACTTTATAATTTCGCGTTTTTGCATTAACAGCTTTCTGTCGCGTAAAGGTGAGTGGTTATAATGTGTTCCCAACTCGTAGACGGAGATCTGCATGCTTTTTATCCAGAGCTCTCCTTTGTTAATAAAGCAGTAGGCTTCAGTTAAACTCACTTTACCTAGTCTTATCGACTTAATTTCTGTACCCGACAAAACGATTCCTGCAATGTGCGTTTCTAAAAACTCATATTCAAAAGAAGCTTTTTTATTCTGAATGTTTATATTTTTCTGTATTTCAGGTTTTTTGGCCATAATTATATTTTCATTCTTGGATCTGGTGAAACATCATACCCAACGAAATCTTTTGCTTCATATTTATAATGTGCAGCCATCGCAATCATCGCTGCATTATCTGTACAGTATTCAAACTTAGGAATAAATACCTTCCAATGGTGCTTATCACTCAATTCAACTAATCTTTTTCTTAAACCAGAATTGGCTGCAACCCCTCCCGCAATAGCCACTTGACTAATTCCCAAATCAAAAGCAGCTTTTTTAAGTTTCACCATCAATATTTCTATAAGTGTATACTGTACACTTGCACAAATGTCATCAATGTTCTCTTCGATGAAGTTGGAGTTCTTTTTGAGATTGTCTCTTAAGAAATATAAAATAGACGTTTTAATCCCACTAAAAGAATAATTATACGCATCGGAAGTGACTATTGGAAATTCATAGGTTTGAGCATTCCCCTTTGAAGCATGTTTATCTACTAAAGGTCCACCCGGGTAAGGCAGCCCAATAATTTTAGCTGTTTTATCGAATGCCTCCCCCACGGCATCGTCTTTCGTTTGACCAATTACTTCCATTTCAAGGTGATTTTTAACAAGAACAAGTTGGGTATGCCCCCCACTTACAGTTAAACATAAAAAGGGAAAGTTAGGGCGCGGGTCTTCAATGAAATGGGCTAAAATGTGCGCCTGCATGTGATTTACTTCGATAAGTGGTATGCTTAAACCCATAGCAAAAGACTTCGCAAAAGAAGTCCCAACTAATAACGCTCCCAATAATCCAGGACCACGCGTAAAAGCTACCGCATTTAGGTCTGTTTTCTGTATATTTGCTTCTGTGAGCGCTTGATGCACTACTGGAATAATATTTTGTTGATGCGCTCGTGAAGCAAGCTCTGGTACTACTCCCCCATATTGTTCGTGCACTTTTTGTGTAGCAACAACGTTGGATAGTATCGTGCCATTACTAATAATAGCAGCACTAGTTTCGTCACATGATGATTCTATGGCTAAAATAATACTCATTTGAATTCTGATCTGAATAAAGACAAAAACAGACTGCAAGTTATTAAAAATCGCTTATTCAAAGCGGTCTTTTTTGTGTTTGCTTTTGTTTTTATTCTTCTATTCTCAATTATTGGTTCATTACAAATCCCCGCTGTACAAACGTATGTAGTCCAAAAAGTATCGGAGTATGTGTCGGAGCGAATTAACTACCCCATAGAAATAGGTGGTGTAAATATTAGCTGGTTCGACACCGTGATTCTTGAAGAAGTGCTCATTAATGATAGCTTAAAAGAAAGCTTTATTGGCTCAGAAAAAATCGCCATCAACTTCGACTTAAAATCATTGATTTCACCTGATGTTATTACTATTGAGCATGTTGAGTTATATAACCCCGTGGTGAGCCTGAATTGGGACGTTAAAACTAACACCTTAAATATTAACGATTTTATTAAAACAGTTCGCGAAAGTTTTAAAAAACACCCCAATAAAAAACCGAAGTTCATGCCTTTTCAAATTCTTTCTGCCGGAGTTCATAATGGCTACTTCAGCTATTCGGATTACAGAAAAGAACGCATGACACAACAGATGTTTGACCACAACTACTTTTCGGTAGACAGCATTTATGCGCAATGTTCTGATTTTTATTTATTCCGAGACACTGTTCAACTAGAAGTCCGAGGATTGAAAGGAATTGAACAACGCACAAACTTTAACATCAAAAATATTGATGGTTTTTTTAGATATACGAAGCAATCATTGGAGTTTGAAAATGTGAAGGCTTATGTGGAAGACAGCTATATCAGTAACGATATCATTTTCCGATATGATAATCCGCTATCATTAAATTATTTCATAGACAGTGTGGACGTTCAGCTTTCGCTAGACAGCACGGTGATTTACACCAAGGACTTGGCAACATTTGCCCCACCAGTATCCGCCTTAAATGATCGCTGGACAATATATGGCGATTACTCAGGCAAGGTTAATGACTTTAGTACTAAAAATGCACAAATATGGTTTGGAAACACCAGTATTTTAAAGGGTGAAATCAACTTAGATGGCTTACCGAATATAAACGAAACGTTTATTAAAGTTGATTTAACGAACAGTACGGTTACTGCTAAAGATTTAGCGCCCTACCTTAGAAAAGAAAAATACATTCGTGAAGCTCGAAAATTTGGAACCATTCATTTTGATGCGGACTTTGCTGGATTCCCTAAAGATTTTGCTGCCCATGGTAATTTTGACACGAAACTCGGAAGTTTCTATTCGGATATTCGTTTTGAAATCAAAAAAAATGAGGACTATTCTTATTATAAAGGAGTACTTAAAACTGCTGATTTTCATCTGGGAGAATTTATTGAAGACAAACGTGTAGGAAAAATAGGATTAGAAGGGAAAATAGAAGGTACAGGTTTTTCTATCGAAAAAGCTAAAGTCGATTTGAATGCCAAAATTGACCATGTTTATATTAATAAATATGATTACCAAAATATTGTAACCGATGCTCACTTAGAAAATGAATTTTTCTCAGGTCACATCACTATTTTGGATTCTAACTTAATATTAGTCTCTGATGGAACTATGGATTTAAGAAATGAAGAAAAGGTTCTTGATTTAAAATCTCACTTAAAACGTGCTAACCTCGATAAAATTAATCTATCTGATACCCCGTTCAGTATTTCATCAGTCCTTGACCTGAACCTTAGCGGTAATGATTTGGATGATGTGCAAGGTACTGCCGATCTTAAAAATACAGTAATAGACAAAGAGGAAATACACATTAATTTTGATGATTTTTTCTTTAAATCTATTCTAGAAGAAAACAAAAGGACCTTTTCAATCAACTCATCATTAGTAGAGTTTAATGCAGTAGGAGACTTTAAATTCAAAGAGATATACAAAGATTTCGACAACCTTATAAAGGAGTATACTTTATTATTTAAAAATGACTCTACTGCAACGAAAAGACATTACGCTAAAAAGGAAGGTACGACAAGTAATTATCACCTGACTTTTAATGCCCTTTTAAAAGATGTTGATCCACTCATTCACATCTTTAATAGAGACATCGATATTGCTAAAGATACGGAAGTAAAAGGAACTGTGTCACAGGGTCAAACCACTATCGTCAACATTTCTTCAGAAATAGACTATTTCCGCTATAAAAATTTAGGTTTTCATACTAATGTAGTTGAGCTTAATTCTGCCAAAAGTATTGACAGTACCGATGCCTTAATGATGTGTTACTTTACCTGTCAAAAGCAAGACATTGACAAAGAACCCAATGCCCGGGACTTACTATTTGAAGGGATTTGGTACAAAGATACAATTGATTTTACTGCAAAAATATATCAGTACAGCAAATCTAATTATGCTGATTTACATGGTAATATCACTTTTCACAAAGACAAAATTAAAGCGAGTCTTCAGGACTCTAAATTAAAACTTATTGAAAAATTATGGACAATTGATGATCGTAATTTAATTATAGCCACCAAGGATATTATACGATTTAACAAGGTAACCTTGTCCAATTCAGAACAAAAAGTAACTGTTAATGGCGCTATTGGAAAAAATGCAATTACCACCTTAAGTGTGCAACAGTTTGATTTGCTTAACCTCGAACCAATTATCAATATGAAATTGAATGGTATTTTTGATGGTGAAGCAAAAATCACTGGTTTATGGGAGAACAAACCATCCGTTAACACTACAATGTCAGTATCAGGCTTTAAGGTAAAGAATGAATCTGTTGGTGATATCAAAGGAAAGGCTTCATGGATGCATGACACTCAACAACTTGATTTAGATGTTTTTGTAGAAAAAAATGGCTATCAAATCGCACAGCTTACAGGCGATTATAAACCAAACAGAACAACCTCTCCGCTAAAATTAAAAGCAAATTTCAGCAATACGGACATTGGTTTTTTAGAACCGCTGCTTTATGGCAATGTAACCAACTTAAAAGGACAAGCCAATGGTAGCTTAAATATCACAGGTACACTTAATCATCCAAAATTCAATGGTGCACCAACTATTTCTAATGGTGAATTTACAATTGATTATTTCAAAACCCGCTATCGCTTTAATGAACCCATTCATTTCAAAGGTGATAGCATATATTTAGTAAATGCTGTATTAACGGATACCTTATGGAAAACCAAAGGCTCCGTTAATGGTGGGATTACCCATACTTTCTTCAAAGATTTCAAAGCAGACTTATCACTCAATCTCAACAACACCTTTGTATTAAATACAACTGAACAAGACAACAGTTTGTATTACGGTAAAGCATTTGGAACTGGTAAAATAGATGTATATGGTTCGTTTAATGATTTATATGTGACTTCCTCTGAGGTACGTAGCGAAAATGGTACTAAAATTTATATCCCATTGGATGAAACAGAAAACATCACGCAAAAAGACTATATCAGGTTTGTAAACAAAAAAGAAAAACTAAAATTAAATAATAAAAAAGCAGAAGAAAAAGACAAAAAAAATGTCTCCGGTATCACTGTCGAAGTCAACTTTGATATTACCAATGATGCTGACTTTGAAATCATATTTGATAAAAAAGCCGGTGATATTGTTCGAGCAAATGGTAAAGGTACCATTCTACTTAAAATGGATACCCGAGGTGAATTTGATGTATATGGCACCTATGAAATTCAAAAAGGAACGTACAACTTCACCTTAGTTAACTTGATTAATAAAGCCTTTAAAATACAACCTAATAGTACTATTACCTGGAATGGAGATCCGTATGATGGTCAACTAAACATACGAGCTGCTTATCGACAAAATGCATCAATATTGCCACTCTTAAAAGGAGTAACCAATAACGACTCCACTTTTGTGCAAAGAAATCCTGATGTAAAAAGAAGAATCCCTGTAACAGTATTCCTGAACTTAAAAGGTAAGTTACTCGCCCCAGAAATTGGTTTTGATATTAAAATCACAGATTATCCTAACTATGTAGAAGTTGAACAAGCCATACAAGATTTACAATCACGAATCAAATACAACGAACAACTACTTAATAATCAGGTATTCAGTTTGATGGTACTGAAACAACTTTCTCCGCTGGACCAATTACAAGTCGACCTCGGATCTAGTTCGGCCAATAGTGTGAGTGAATTGTTCTCCAATCAATTCAGCTATTGGGTAGGCCAGTTTGATGAAAACTTAGAAGTAGATATCGATTTAAGTGGGTTTGATCAAGAAGATAATAACACCTTCCGACTGCGTCTCTCCTACTCTATTTTGGATGGAAAAATTCGAGTCACACGAGACGGTAATTTCACCAACCTTGAAAACCAATCGCAATTGGCTAACGTGTTTGGTGAGTGGACGATTGAATACCTGTTGACTGACAATGGAAAACTCAAAATGAAAGCCTATAACCGAACCAATCAAAACACAGTGTCCACAGCACTTAGTAATAGTACTAGTACCCTGTATGGCTTGAGTTTAACTTACACAGAAAACTTTGATAACCTTAGTGAGATTTTTAGAAAAAACCCTAATAAAATTGAAGGCACTAAAGAAGAAGAAATTCAACTGAAAAAAAGCGAGGAAGAATCCGAAGAAAAAGAGGAAGAAGACACTTTAGAGGAAGAGAGCGAAGAAACATCAGATGAAGAAAATGAAACCAATCAGAAATAAGCTTGCTGGTTTTTTAATTCTGGTTTTGAGCTTATCAGTTTCTGCTCAAGATAGCACTTCGGTTAACGATACTCGTTTAAAAACAGTTATTTATGGAGGATCAGGTTTGTATGTCGCTACACTTATTGGACTTAATCATTTATGGTATGCTAATGAACCACAGTCCAACTTTCATTTTTTTAATGATAATAAGGAATGGTTACAAGTTGACAAAGTTGGGCATACTGCTACAGCCTTTCACATTAGTCGAGCGGGTGTAGAAATTTTTGAATGGGCCGGACTCCCACGTAAAAAAGCTATCCTTTGGGGAGGATTGTCTGGCATGATTTTTCAAACACCTATTGAAATTTTAGATGGTTTCTCCAGTGCCTATGGTGCGAGCTGGGGTGATATTATTGCCAATACCGCTGGCTCAGGTTTGGTGATGGGACAATATTATTTGTGGGATGAGCTGCGAATAGTACCCAAATTTTCATTTTCCAGAAGTCCTTATGCCCCACAACGACCTAACGTACTTGGTAGTAACCTACTAGAGGAAATACTTAAAGATTACAATGGACAAACCTATTGGCTTTCAGCCAACATTTATTCGTTCTTAAAGAACGAAACTCATTTCCCAAAATGGTTAAACGTTGCATTAGGGTATGGTGGTCAACAAATGGTGTTTGCTGAACTTCAAGAGAACAAAGAAATTGGGTTAAATCCATACCGTCAAATTTACCTTTCCTTAGATGTAGATTTGACGCAAATAAAATCTAAGAGTAAGTTTTTGAATACTGCCTTGTTTTTAGTGAATACGCTAAAGGTACCTTTTCCTGCATTCGAATTTAATCAATATGGCACCAAATTTTACTGGCTAAAATTTTAAGTAAACGAATAATCGTTTGCTATGGGTGTTTAAATTAAAATATGTTATTTGCTTAAAAGTACTTACAATGAGACAAGGTGACAAAGTTAGAATGCTTAGAGGCATTGAAGAAGGACACATCGTGCGAATAATTAATGATAAATTAGTTGAAATTGAAACCACAGATGGTTTTACAATGCCAGCACTAAAAAGTGACTTAGTACTAGTTTCGAGCGAAGAAACGGAATACTTTGATAAACCTCAAAAAAATGTTGAAGCCGTAATGCAGCCTAAAGCATCACAGCCAGGCGTTTTTCTTGTTTTCGAACAAGAAGAAGGTAAAAAAATAGCAGAAGTGTTATTTGTCAATAACACCGACTCCTCGTATATGGTAGTGGCATCAGAAGTGAATCAAAATGGATGGTTTGAAACGAAAATCAACTCTCATTGCACAAAATACGCTTCAATCAAACTGAGCAACTACCACTTGGATCAGTTCGAACGTTGGCCTTCCATTGCTTTTCATCTCATAAAACTGGATCCAAAAAGTGGTGAAGAGCCCACTTTCATTAAGAAGCTTTTCACTGCAAAAGCGAAGAATTTTTTTAAACATAAAACTAGTAGTCCTCTGCGTAACAATCCTGCTTATGTTTTTAATTTACTTGAAACCAGTACGAAAGTAGATACCAATAAACTCACAGATCAACTTAACGAAAGCAAAGAACAAGTTAACACAGCAAAAAATCCTTATTCACCTATTATAGAAGTTGATCTCCATATTGAAACGCTGCGAGAAGACTTTGAATTTCTGAAACCTGAAGAGATTCTACCCTATCAGCTCGAGGTATTTGAAAAAGAACTTGATCGAGCTATCGCAAACAATTGTGATGAAATTACCTTTATCCACGGTATTGGTGCGGGGAAGTTGAAATATGAAATTAGCAAAGTATTAAGTAAACATCCGAATGTTAAATTTTACCAAGACGCTGACAAGCAGAAATTTGGATATGGTGCAACAAAAGCATACATCGTGTAAATAACTCAACCTGTGTATTTTTCATTTATAATTGTAGAAGATCTTACACGTTAAAAATTAACAAACACGGATACGAACACTATTATCTACTGGAATAATATTCGCTTGTATCCCTATGAACTAAAAGACAAATACTATGAAAGATACTATCAAAAAATTAAACGAAATTTTAGAAGATAACTATAACTCCGTATTCGGTTATGAAGAAGCGATTGATTTAGTTGAAAGTGCTACGCTTAAGCGAGTTTTTCATAAGCGGGAAGAAGTAAGAAAAATTTTTATTTACGAACTTAATAAACTCATCAAAGAAGCTGGAGAAGAACCCGTTAAAAAAGGCTCATTCACTGGTAAATCTCATAATTTATACATGAAAATGGCTGCCAACTGGAGTGATTATAAACAACAAAAAGTAATCGAAGAATGTATTGAAACTGATGAAGATCTACTAGATGAATACCGTGACACGTTGGATGAAGTAGGGTTAACTGAAGACATGATTGCAATTATTTCTAGACACATGAAAGAAATTGAAGGAACCATCACGGAATTAAAAGAACTCCATAAAAAAGGTGACCATGAAGATTCAGACGCTTTTAGCACAAAGATTTTAAATACAGGAGCATAATTTCACTCCCACCTTAACCTTACTATATTTAGTATAAAAAAATCCGCACATCTTTCTTGATGAGCGGATTTTTATTTTTGTAGTAGCGTACTTTTTATTATTTCATCAACCCATAAACTATCGAGTAAAACAAAAGGCAAGCATCTCTCGGCCTGATTGGTACGTGTTCTTTGAAATCGATATTCCTATATAATTATTCTACATAATATACTTTCTCAACACTTCCATCTTCATATTCTAAAATTAATAGCATGTTGTATTGCAACTCATGAAGTTCTTTGCCTTCGATGGTATATATTGTTTTGAGTTGTTTAGAATCAACAGCTCCCTCATTTAGTGAGGTAATCAAGCAGGCATTCAACGCATCCACTGTATGGGTACCAAAATCAAGACTATAGTCCTCCTCAAAAACTTGCCATTGATTCATTCCAATAAACCAGTCATTAGTACCTGTATTAATTGATGATTTTCTTATCAAGGTATGATTTAATGTTGCCGCATTATCATTGGAAACCAACCAACCATCATCAGGGTTTTCTCCTATTTGCCCAATCACATCTACGGTATCTGATGTGTTGCCATCAATTAACAACAATACATCGTTACCATTAAAATTAAAACTAAAGAGCGTGTCTGCTAGTGTTGTGTCTACCACTGTTGCATTGGGATGAACCATCGTAAATGTTTCACCTGAAAGAAGTGAGACATTTGGTAAGTTCAATGTGCGAGAGGATGTATTTGAACCATTGTTTAATTGTTCAACTCTCCAACCAAATAAATCGATTGAACCATTACTCACATTAGTAATTTCTAATGCTTTGTTCTGCGATGAACCTTCTAGGTATTCAGAAAAAATCAATTCTGCACATATTTGTTCTTTTACAATAACCGTACATTCCAACAGGGTTTCTATCTGGTGTTTTCCTATATTTGACGTATCGTCTTTTTCAAACACCAGCCAACTATCTGCTCCTATTGACCAATCAGTAATCCCTTCACTTACGCCCATTTTTCTGACCAAGGTATGGTCTAAGGTAGCCTGTTCAACGTTACCCACTTTCCAACCTTCTCCTGGGTCTTCACCTACTTCCCCAAGCACATCTATAACCAATTCCATGGGTTTATAAATGAGCTGAATTGCGTCATTCCCATTAAAATTAAAGGTGTAAGTTGTATCAAACATGGGAAACAAAGCGGCTTCTGGGTAAACTACAGTGAATACTTCTGCTGAACCCAGCTCTTGTACTGGAAACTCATAGGTTCTGGAAGGCTCCGTTGCTCCATTATTGAAAAAACGGACTTCAAAGTCATTTAGTAGAATAGGCTTGTCACCTACATTGGTAAACTCTAAAGCTTTGTTGGTACTAGTACCCTCGATGTATTCGGAAATAATTAAGGTGGTACATTGTGCGTTTGTTATTATATAAGTAAACAACACTAACGCGTAGGTAAAAAAACTTTTCATGCTAATAAATTAAAAGATTAAAAATACTTAATAAGATCACAATTTAAGATCCAGCATTTAAAAACAAAAGAGATTATAAACTTTTTGTCTATAATCTCTTTTGTTTATCTGATTAACCTTTAGTATAAAGGTTGTTATTTTAGTTTATAATCCTTGTTTCTAACCAGTAGTAAACTATCGTAGAATCAAATTGAAAAATGAAATTTCCTTAAACAATCACTGTTGAATTTTCTTTTCTTTTTTTACTATCTGCATAATAAATAGTAAGGTCTGCCGTATCGCGTAAGAAGTTAATCGAGTGGATTTCAAGCTCAATAATCTTTACTCCTGTTCTATTTTCTAAATCGGCAATCAAGTCAGGCTTACGATCAGGTTTAATTAGATCAATTTTTTCATAAGTGATTTTTTTCGATGAAAAACTATCTTTTAACCAGTAGCGTTCAATAACTAACGTGGTTAAAATGATGGACACGTTAGTAAAAACCATTTCAGAAAAACTGATTGAATCATTGACTAATGCGTTAACTACCGCTACCGTAATGGAAAGGAAAAGAAACGTCATTTCCTTTATCGGCATTTGTTCAGTTCGGTATCTCAAAATTGAAAATACTGCAAACAAACCAAAGGCAAAACCAATTTTCAGTTTTACACTACCTAATAAAATACATACAAAAAAGATGACTACGTTAAACACAAAAAAGGTCAACAAGTATTCTTTGTTCTTATTTAATGGGAAATAAATACCTCTAATCAAGATAAAGGCGACTAAAAAATCAATACCAAAACGAATGAGAAGCGTATAAAAGTCTTCCCAGTGCATTAAATCTTGTCCTAATATTTGTAGATCTTCCATTTTTATTGTTTCTATTTAACTTAAGTTAAGCGCTAATTTCTTTTTCTATTTTAAGAATTTTTTCTTTGAAGTTATTTGTTTTTACACCTTCAATAATAGAAGCCACGCCTAAGCAATACTTACTCATCCCTTCTTCTTCTATTTTCATATCCCGTAATACTTGGCTTATTTTTGAGTCTTTAGTAAACTTATCTTGTTTCAACTCGCCAATAACTAATCCTTTGTATTCGTGTTTTTTTCCATTAAACTCAAACCATACGTCAGTGTCTATGGTTGCTCGCTCATCAAACCGTTTACTTACTAAAGTCAATCTCTTGTAATGTACCCACATAGCAGGTACTAAGTTGTTTGATTGAATAGTCGTTTTATTGGCTATAAAACCATGAGCATCCTCGTCTAGATGTTTTTGAATATCCTCGATGCTATAACGTGATTTAACCGTATTCTTTTTGTTGTCCTTAAATTTCACCTCAAAAAAAGAAGTGTCAGTATCTACATACGATCGACTTCTCACCTTATATCGATTTAACTTTCCATTGTGATGTAAAGTATACAACCAATAGTCAGGGGTATCATAGTAAAGTGTTTTGTATTGCATGTGCCGATGGCCATTGATCTCAACGATGTAATAGTCGTCTTTTACAGCTTCTAAGATGGAAGCTATTTTGTCATCATTTAATATATACTTCGTATCACGCCTGGTCAGCAGTCGTACTTTATCCATATCTTTCAACCCAATAGGATTAAAGCTATCTAACAGAGATGCGGTAGTAGTGATAGTAGTAGTAGTAGTAGTTTGAGACAATGTTTCTTGCAATTCAAGATAAATTAAACCACAAGTTAATCAAATGTTAATAGAAATAAGAAAAAATTAATCAGTTAATTATCACCCTCTATTGGCTAACAAATAAAGTACTGCCATTCGAATTGCAACGCCATTTTCTACTTGATTCAATATAATCGAATGCTGTGAATCAGCGACATCAGAAGTAATCTCTACCCCCCTGTTGATGGGACCTGGGTGCATGATTACAATTTCTTTATTAAGGCTATCCAACAATTCTTTATTCAAGCCATAATACAACGAATATTCCCTTAAGGAAGGAAAAAAAGCAATTTCATCCCCTTGTCGTTCTAACTGAATTCGTAATACGTTGGCTACATCGCACCACTCTAAGGCCTTGCGCAAATCGAGTTCCACACTTACACCTATTTGTTCAATGTATTTAGGTAATAAGGTTTTAGGTCCACAAACTTTAACTTCAGCCCCTAACTTTTGTAATGCAAAGATATTCGAAAGCGCTACCCTTGAATGTAGTATATCTCCAAAAATGCATACTTTTTTACCAGCAACATCACCAAATTTTTCCCGAATGGAATAGCTGTCTAATAACGCCTGAGTAGGATGCTCATGCGTACCATCTCCTGCATTAATTACATTTGCTTTGATATGTTTTGCTAAGAAGTGAGGAGCGCCAACACTTGAGTGCCGCATCACTACCATGTCCACTTTCATAGCTAAAATATTATTTACCGTATCCAATAAAGTTTCTCCTTTTTTCACAGAACTGGATGAAGAAGAAAAATTTACAACATCCGCAGATAAACGTTTTTCTGCTAGTTCAAAGGAAATACGGGTTCGGGTAGAATTTTCGAAAAAGACATTTGCAATCGTGATGTCCCGTAAAGAAGGTACTTTTTTAATCGGTCGATTAATAACTTCTTTAAAATGATCAGCGGTTTCAAATATTAAATGAATATCTTCTGTGGTAAGATTTTTTATTCCTAGTAAATGATTCACACTTAACTTACTCATTCTATTCCGCTTGGTTTATGAGCCATACACAATCTTCTTTCGCACCATCTAGACCTTTCCAGTCTACGATAACTTTTTGCGAAAGCATACTATTAATTTGTTTTCCCGTGTAGTCTGCCTGAATTGGTAAATCGCGGGTATATTTTCGATCGATTAAAGTTAACAACTCAACCCCTTCAGGTCGGCCAAAAGTAACCATAGCATCGAGCGCAGCTCTTACTGAACGGCCTGTGAACAACACATCATCTACTAGAATGACTCTGTTTTTTTCAATTAGAAATGGTACCTCTGTTTTACTGGCTTTGATTGGTTCGCTTCGTCTGCGAAAATCATCTCTGTGAAAGGTAATATCTAACTTACCTAACTTGATTGGTTTACCTAAAAACTCTTGAAGTCGTGTTTGTATGCGCTCTGCTAAAAAAACACCTCGTGGTTGCAGTCCTAATAAAACGGTATTTTCAAAAGCACCATGATTCTCGATCAACTCTTGACACAACCGATCAATTGTGAGAGCTAAAACCTTTTTATCGAGAATAATTTTCTTATCCATACCGAAGGACAAAAGTAGCATTCTTTGGAAAGGAAATGTAATAAATTATGTTTTTCTTTATTCACATAGTTATACTAGCAATCTTAACCACTCATTAATAGGTAAATAATGTAAGAGCAAAAGGAATTCTACATTAGATAAGACTATTGATTGTTTAACATCACAACTATTTCTGTTTTCTTTGTAACGAAGCAAAATAGAAAACACGTGTCAAACAAAGAAATAGCCTCACTTTTCAAATTATGTAGTTCCATTTTAGAACTCCATGGGGAAAACCCATTTAAGATTAAAGCATACCAATCTGCTACGTTTAACATCGAAAAAGTCAGCGAAAATTTAGTTGATTTGACCGAAGAACAATTGCAAGCCCTAGAAGGCATCACCAAAAACACAGCTTCAAAAATTATTGCAATCAAAGAAACGGGGACTTTTGAAGAACTTTCTACCCTACTCTCCTCCACGCCCCAGGGTGTAATTGAACTACTTGAAATTCCAGGTATTGGACCTAAAAAGTTGAAAACCATTTGGAAAGAACTGAACATTGAGAATAAAAAGGATTTATTAAAAGCTTGCCAGGCTGATGAAATCGCCAACCTCAAAGGGTTTGGTAAAAAAACACAGGACACCATTATTGCAGGTTTACTTTTCGCTAAGGAAAATGAAGGGAAATACTTGTATGCTGAAGTAGAACACTACGCCACTTCCTTACTTGAAATCATCAAGAAAACTCTTCCTGATGCTCAAATTGCTTTAACAGGTCAGATCGTCAGAAAATTAGAAATCATCGATCAGGTTCAACTCATTGTACAAACCCATGATATAAAAACGTGTTTTAATGCATTGGACCAACTCTCGTTTTTAGATACAGATTATACCAACTCCTCTCCTTTCGCCTGGCGCGGAAAAGATAACGAACTGCACCTCAACATCGAGGTTAAGTTTTATGCTACCGAATTTGAAAAACAAGTTTTTTTGCATTCATCAGGAAGTAACCACTTAAAAGCGGTTGTCAACGGAAAAACAATTCTTAAACAGGCCAAAGAACTGAATTTTGCTACCAGCAAAGACTTCTATAAGACTCTTGGCTTTCATGATATTTGTCCTGAAGCACGCGAAGGATATACAGAATTGAACTGGACTACGGACAAACCTGCACCAACACTTATAGACAACAAAAGTCTGAAAGGCGTTTTACACAATCACTCCACTTATAGTGATGGGAAAAACTCCATCTTAGAAATGGCCCAAGCCTGTATAGAACGAGGTTACGAATACTTTGGAATTTCGGATCACTCCGTTACCGCGTCTTATGCCGGTGGTTTGGATGAGGATCAGGTGATTCAGCAACACCACGAAATTGATAATATCAATAAACAATTAGACAACTTCACAGTTTTTAAGGGTATTGAGTCTGATATCTTAAACGATGGAAGACTGGATTATCCGACAGAAGTATTAAAAACATTCGACTTTATCGTTTCATCAATTCACTCCAACCTAAAAATGGATATTGACACTGCTACACAACGTTTAGTTAATGCCATTGAAAATCCATACACCACCTTTTTAGGTCATATGACCGGACGGTTATTATTAAAAAGAGATGGTTATCCACTTGATTTTAGACGTGTAATCGATGCCTGCGCGGGTAATCAGGTGATTATTGAAATTAACGCTAACCCCCGAAGGTTAGACATTGATTGGCGCTGGATTTATTATGCGTTGGAAAAAAACGTATTATTAAGTATCAACCCGGACGCACACGTAATAGATGGGATTGATGATATGCAATACGGAGTACACATGGCTAGAAAAGCGGGCGTACCCTCAGAAATGATTTTCAACTCGTGGGAAAAAGAAAAAGTGGCTGCATATTTTAGCAATAAAAAAGGATGACAAAAAAAGTATTAATTATTCGTTTTTCTTCAATAGGCGACATCGTATTGACTACCCCTGTTGTCCGTGCGCTAAAAACGCAACTGAAAGCGGAAATACATTATGCGACAAAAAAGAGTTATCAGTTTTTAGTGGAAGACAACCCTTACATCGACCAGATGCATTTGTTAGGTAATTCCACTTCAGCACTCATAAAGGAACTGAAAAAAGAACGGTTTGATTACATTATTGATCTGCATGGTAATCTCAGAACTCGTCTTATTAAATGGTCGCTTTCTGGAAAAAGTTTCACCTATAATAAACTCAACTTTGAAAAATGGTTACTGGTTAATTTTAAGATCAACAAGCTACCTACTAAACATATTGTAGACCGATATATGGAGACTGTTGCGCCTCTTGAAGTGGAATATGATGGCGAAGGCCTTGATTATTTTATTCCACATAAAGATGTAGTAGAAAACGAATGGTTGCCCGAAGATTATCGTAAAAATTTCGTGGCCTTTGCTATTGGTGGACAACACGCCACAAAGCAATTGACAGCCAATAAAATCATTGAGTTGTGTGACAAAATAAACCGACCAATTATTCTTTTAGGTGGTAAAGAAGATGTCGCTCTTGGTGAAAAAATTGAAGCCTTTTTCTCCCGTGTCGATCGATCAACAAGTACGAACGAAACACTGCAAACCGAATTCAATAAAAAAACCATTGTATTTAATTCCTGTGGTAAGTTCAACTTAAACCAAAGTGCTTCTGTGGTGCAACAAGCCAATTATGTTTTCACACACGACACCGGTATGATGCACGTGGCTGCTGCATTTAAAAAATACATCTTTTCGATTTGGGGAAATACTGTGCCTGAGTTTGGAATGTACCCTTTTGAGACACGATTTACTATTTTCGAAACACCAGGGTTAAAGTGTCGACCTTGTTCTAAAATTGGTTATGAAAAATGTCCAAAAGGTCATTTTAAATGCATGAATAATCAAAAATTTGATTTTTTCTTGCCGGAATGAATTCTCAATATCTAGATTCGAGATTGCAAATCCCGAATAGTCTTTTAAAATAGAAAACTACGTTCACGCTGTTCCGGTGTCCATCGTTTCATGACACCAAATTCGTAGACAATTGAAACTTCATGGGAACCGCCAGCTACTTTTAGCGCGGAAAGTGGGTAGTCGTAGCTGTAATTCAGGGTCATTTTTTCAAGTTTGAATCCCAATAACAACGCTAAGGCATCATTTTGTTTGAAACCAAAATTAGACATCGGCAACCCGCGATAAAAAGCACCGAAAATTAATGCACTATATTTTAAATAAGTTCCTACATCCAACTGTTTAAAGCTACCTTGTGAGCGGAGATGAAAAGCTGGCAACAAATCTATGCCATTATGAATAGGTCCATACGTATCTCTCAACACCACTTTTGCGCCCCCGCTAATCGAAAACCGAATAGGTAACTTACTAGCGGTATTACCTGTCAGCGTTAAATCTGGCTGATTCAAATGATGTGCTCCCAAGCTAAACCACAAAGCTTCAGAATAAATCAGTCCACCAGCAGCGATATCAATATGTGTATTGGAATAATTACCATCTAAGGGTTGTTGAGAGATCCCACCATTCTGCTGATCGCCAAATATTAATTGGTTCATATCTAAAGTAGATCTCACATAACCGATGCGCAACCCACCACGAGCAGTCCAGGATTCATTCACTCCCAACTCATACGCATACAAACCGTGTACACCCGTTTTATTTAAGAGACTTCCACCTGATTTATCAGATAAAATCATGAGCCCTACCCCACTTTTCCAATTTTCCTGATAATAATCAGCAACTGCATATTGTGTTGAAAATGCACCTGGCAAACCCGACCATTGTAAACGGGTATCAAAGGAAAAACGTGCTTCTTTTGCCAAACCAGTAAATGCAGGGTTGTTATATACCCCTGTAGCAAACAAATGACTAAATTGAGGATCTTGTGCTTTTAAATTAAAAACAAGCATCACCAAGCCCATCAATAAGCTTCGCTCTACCACAAGAAACCAACTATCTCTGAATTTCATCGCCCAAAAATACAATTTTCTATCGTTACATTTCACATATCTACCGAGATATCAAGCTTCTCCATATATTTTCAAAAAAATATAGGTTACAGCCTTAGAAAGTCAAATTTAATAGGCTAGCTTTGTACCCCATAAGTATGGAAGACACAAGACTTATGGGAAGAACAAAATACATATTTGTAACAGGAGGAGTTACCTCATCTTTAGGAAAAGGGATTATTGCCGCTTCGTTAGGCAAACTTTTACAATCTAGAGGCTACTCTGTAACAATTCAAAAATTCGACCCATACATTAACATTGACCCGGGAACATTAAACCCTTACGAACATGGAGAATGTTACGTAACTAATGATGGCGCAGAAACTGATTTAGATTTAGGACACTACGAACGTTTCTTAAATGTAACTACATCTCAAGCCAACAACATCACTACTGGCCGAATATACAACTCCGTCATCACGAAAGAACGTGCGGGTGAGTTTTTGGGCAAAACAGTGCAGGTAGTTCCTCACATCACAGATGAAATCAAACACAACTTTCAACTTTTAGCTGAAAAAGGTGATTATGATATCGTACTAACAGAAATTGGCGGTTGTGTGGGTGACATTGAATCATTGCCTTACATAGAAGCCATTCGTCAATTCAGATGGGATGTTGCTCGTGAAGACACACTAGTGATTCACTTAACACTTGTACCTTATCTGAAGGCAGCTGGTGAATTAAAAACAAAGCCTACACAGCATTCTGTGAAAGCTTTATCAGAACTAGGAATTCAACCGGATATCCTCGTTTGCCGGTCCGAGCACCCTTTACCAGAAGATGTAAAGTTAAAAATAGCAAGATTTTGTAACGTAGGCCGCGATTCAGTTATCAACTCCCTTGATGCCGAAACGATTTACGATGTGCCGCTTTTAATGAAAAAAGAAGGTTTGGATGAAATCGTCATGAAGAAACTCCACATCGAAGCAAAAGGCGATACAAACCTTGAAAAGTGGAAATCATTCTTATTTGATTTAAAAAATCCAATTGAAAAGGTTAAAATTGGTTTAGTAGGTAAATATGTGCAACTGCATGATGCATACAAATCAATAGCTGAATCATTTGTGCACGCAGGGGTGGTCAACAAAGCGAAAGTTGAAGTCAAGTGGATTCAATCGGATGACTTAGATGAAGCCAATATTGAAAAAACCTTAGAAGGACTTGATGGTGTATTAGTAGCACCTGGTTTTGGAAACAGAGGAATTGAAGGAAAGCTGGCCGCAATCAAACATGTGAGAGAAAACAATATTCCATTTTTTGGAATTTGCCTAGGAATGCAGTGTGCTGTGATCGAGTTTGCTCAAAATGTATTAGGTTTGAAAGATGCTACCTCAGCTGAGTTCAATGAACAATCAAAAAACAAGGTGATTGACTTAATGGAAGAGCAAAAAGAAATCACACAAATGGGTGGGACTATGCGACTTGGATCTTATCCTTGTGATATCACTGACGGCACATTGGCAGCGGCTATCTATAAACAAAAATCAATAGAAGAACGCCATAGACACCGTTATGAATTTAACAACAAGTACTTGGCAGACTTCGAAAAAGCTGGTATGATTGCTAGTGGAATTAATCCCAAAAATGGTTTAGTAGAAATTATAGAAATACCTAGTCATCCTTTCTTTTTTGGTTCTCAGTTTCACCCTGAATTGAAAAGTACGGTTTTAAATCCACAGCCAATATTTGTAGCCTTTATTAAAGCTGCTTTAAAACACAAACTAGAACAAGAAAAATAATATCATCAATCAAACACAATGGAAAAAAATCAAATAATTGGTTTTACACTAATTAGCACCATTCTTATTGGTTATATGTTTTGGCAAGAAGCATATGCACCCGAACCAGTACCTGTTGAACCAGTTGTTCAAACAGAGAAAGTACAGTCTGTTGCTGTAAAAGATTCTGTAATAACCTCAGTTGTTGATTCAACTACTTCCAATCAAGTAGTGGAGGAAACGACTACAACGATCGAAACAGAATTAATGTCCATCACTTATTCAAATGTAGGTGCAGATATTAAATCAGTCATTCTTAAGAAACACAAAGACTTAAATGATGATGATCTTCAACTAATCGACCCTTCAAACTTCTCGTTTAATGTCGGCTTAGGAAAAATCAATACAAAGAACATCACTTTTACTACCGAGGTTGGGTCAACAACAATCTCAGGTGAAGAAACTACGACCATTAAGTTTAGTTCTCCTAATGTGGTGATCTCTTACACCTTAAAAGGAAATAGTTATTTGTTGGATTACAACATTCAATCTCTTGGCGTCAATGATTTAAAAACGTATACCATTGATTGGGTAGCAGACATGAAGCGAGTTGAATTAGGGTTAGACGAAAGCTTGAACAATAGCACCATCAACTATTACACGAGTAACGAAGATTTTGACAACGTAGGAACTGGAAAAGGGACTGAAGAAGAAGAAATTAAAGAACCATTAAAGTGGTTTTCTATTAAACAACGTTTTTTCAATGTTGGATTAATTGCTGAAAAACAATTCACCGATGCTAAATTCAAAACAATTGGTAAAGAAGCAGACTCTTCGTATTTCAAGTTAGCAACAGCCGATTTGACGGTGAATGTGAATGGAGCTATCAATGACAATTACTCGATGTATATCGGCCCGAACGATTACCAAATTGTAAAAGAAATTACTGCTGGTTATCATGAAAATGTGGATTTAGGCTGGGGTATTTTTGGTTGGATCAATAAATTCATGGTCATCCCTATCTTTAAATTCTTAGAACAACACATCTCTAATTATGGGCTAATTATTCTTGCTCTAGTAATCATCATTAAAATTTTACTCTTTCCGATTGCTTACCGTTCGTATGTCTCTATGGCAAAAATGAAAGTATTAAAGCCTGAGCTGGACGAAATGAAAGAGCGTGTTGGTGATGACATGCAGAAGCAACAACAAGAACAAATGAAGATTTACCAACAAGTAGGTGTCAACCCGATTAGCGGTTGTATTCCGATGGTGCTTCAGATGCCATTCTTGTTTGCGATGTTCCGTTTCTTCCCTAACTCAATTGAGTTAAGACACGAATCATTTCTTTGGGCTAATGACCTTTCTACCTATGACGCACCGATCCAGTGGAGTACGTACATCTGGCCAATTGGTGACCATATTAGTTTATTCTGTGTATTAATGACAATCACTTCTTTAGTCTATGCTTGGTACAACAACCAAATGAACCCAGGAGCAGCAGCAGGTCCGATGAAAAACATCGGTTACATCATGCCTGTGATGTTCTTCTTTATCTTAAATAGCTTCTCTGCAGGACTTACATTTTATTACTTCGTATCCACTTTAATTACAATCCTTCAACAACAAGGTGCAAATGCCTTTATCGATAAGGATAAGATTAGAGCGCAACTGGATGAAAACAAAAAGAATGCGGGCACCAAGAAAAAATCGGGTTTCCGAGCGCGTCTTGACGATGCGATGAAAGCAGCACAAGAACAACAAGCTTCAAAAAAGAAAAAGTAAGTAAGTAAGTAAGTAAGTAAGTTGTTTTAAAACATAAAAAAGTCCATCCTGATACTCGGGATGGACTTTTTGTTTATAATAAGACTTCGTAATCGTCCCTAAATTAAACTCAAGTGTTCTTCCAACGAATCAATCAAACGATCTAAAATCAAATGATAGAATTCAGTTGGATCATTATGAACTTGAACTTGTTCTAACGCTTTATAATACCTCAGGCGGGACTTCAAATCTCCTTTTAAACTGGTGACCGTATAGCCATTTTTTAAAAGAATAAAATTCATTACCAACCGAGAAGTACGTCCATTACCATCGATAAATGGATGGATACTTACTAAACGCTCATGCATTTCTGCTGCCATAATAATTGGATGCAGTTTTTTCTTTTGGTTAGTATAATGAATAAAATACTCATCCATTAATTTATCAATCATAACAGGCTGTGGTGGCAAGTGCGCACTACCTGAAATGCGCACTGGAACAGTCCTATATTTGCCAGCATTCATCTGATCGATACTTTTTAATACTAAGCGATGTATTTCAAGCAAGGTTCTTTTAGAAATATCCTCTTTTCCATTTACGAGATCACCAATAAAATCAATCGCATCAGCATGGTTAATCACTTCCAAGTGTTCTGTCATTGATTTTCCACTAATTGTAATTCCTTCCTGAATAATCAAACTGGTTTCCTGGTGAGAAAGCGTATTGCCTTCAATCTGATTACTCTCATAGGTATATTTGATATGAAAATACTCTTGCATTTTTAGCAATTGCGTTCGATTCAAGGGCTTGTTATTTTGCCATTGATTTTTTAACAAATCCACTCGTGCTATCTTTGAAAGTATATCATCATTAAGGGTTGGATTTGAAAGTGATTGTGCTGAATTCAAATATTCAATTCGCGTTTCTGCTAGTTCCAATATCTCCAACGAATTGGGCTCATAACGTACTAATTGAGCTATTTTCTCTGCTAAATAAATTTTATTCAATTCCAAAAAACTCACATTGAAAACGTTAGACAAAGCTCTCAAATGCTTCTCAGAAGGTATTCGCTTCCCAGATTCATATTTAGACAACAAAGCTTGATCAATACCTGTCGCAGTGCTTACATCCATCATTGTGAGCTGGCATTCTTTTCTAAATTCTTTGATTTGCTTCCCCATAGTTTTATGACAATATAAATATTGACAAAATTAGTCATAATGTTCCAAACAAAAAAAACTTAACTTTACATCTGTGACAAAAGAGAAAAACACCATCCCGATATATAGCTTAGACCGTTTTAATAAAACGGATCATAAGCATAAACCTTTTCAGGTGGAGGTATTTGACGCCAACCGTCACTTTGAAGTACAATACCCACACCGACATGATTTTTTTGAAATCCTATTTTTAACCAAAGGTTCAGGAATACATATCATCGACAACAACCAATACGATATTAAACCGCCTTGTGTATTTTTTCTTAGTCCGGGACAAGCACATAAATTGGAGCTCTCTAAGGATGTAGAAGGATATATTTTCCTCTTTACTTCCGAGTTTTATCTTTTAAATAAACTCAACCGCAACCGCTTATTGGAGTTACCGTTTTTCTTTAACATCCATCAAGAAAACCCTCCACTTCTGTTAAAAGAACCACAAGATGTTGCCTTCTTTGCCTCACTTTTTAAAAAAGGTAGTGCGGAGATGCATAACAATGACAAAAATTCCATTGAAGTCATCTATTCCTTATTAGATTTAATTTTAAATGCGAGTAATCAACTTTATCCAAGAAGTGACAAAGCAGTAGAAAAAGGAAAAGGACATTTATTGGTTAAGCGCTTTCAACAGTTAGTAGAGGAAAATTACCATTTAAACCTCAGTATAAATCAGTATGCTGACCAATTGAATGTCACCCCCAATCACCTTACACAGACTATTAAATCACTAACAGGAAAGACCTCCGCAGAGTTTATTCAATCCAAAGTATCACTTGAAATCAAGCGTTTACTTATCTATACAGAATTATCTTCTTCTGAAATTGCTTTACAGCTCAACTTCAAAGACCAAAGCTATTTTACAAAATATTTTAAACGAATAACTGGACTAACCCCGAAAGAGTATCGAGACAAATCCATGAAAAGTACCTAAACTTTCATCTTTTTAGCCGTTCTTTTAAAAAGTCTTTGTGCAATTTTGTAACGGATAATAGTTTAATGTATCAAGAAATACGCTAATTCATCAAAGTTCAATTCTTGATCATCAAACTTCAAACGATAAAAAAAGAATAAAAAATATGGCTAATTATTTCAACACACTCCCATTAAGAGAAAAACTAAATCAACTAGGTGTTTGCGAATTCATGGACAGAAGTGAATTTTCTGACGGAGTTGAAGCATTAAAAGGTTTAAAAATAGTAATTGTTGGAGCTGGTGCTCAAGGTTTGAATCAAGGTTTAAACATGAGAGATTCAGGTCTTGATATCTCATTCGCTTTACGTCAAGCTGCAATCGATGAAAAAAGAGCTTCATATGTAAATACTACGGAAGCTGGTTTCACTGTAGGAACTTATGAAGAATTAATTCCATCTGCTGATTTGGTGATTAACTTAACGCCAGATAAACAACACACTAATGTAGTTTCGGCTGTAATGCCATTAATGAAAAAAGGTGCTACACTTTCTTATTCTCACGGTTTTAACATCGTTGAAGAAGGAATGCAGGTAAGAAAAGATATTACTGTAATTATGGTGGCGCCTAAGTCTCCTGGTTCTGAAGTAAGAGAAGAATACAAAAGAGGATTTGGTGTACCTACATTAATCGCAGTTCACCCTGAAAATGATCCAGAAGGAAAAGGTTGGGATCAGGCAAAAGCATACGCTGTAGCAACTGGTGGTGACCGAGCTGGATGTTTACGTTCTTCTTTCGTGGCAGAGGTTAAATCTGACTTAATGGGTGAGCAAACCATCTTATGTGGGTTATTGCAAACAGGTTCTATTCTTTGTTTCGACAAAATGGTAGAAAAAGGCATTGATAAAGGATGGGCTTCTAAATTTATCCAACACGGTTGGGAAGTAATCACTGAATCATTAAAGCATGGTGGTGTATCTGGTATGTTAGACCGTTTATCCAACCCAGCAAAAGTGAAGTGCTTCGAAATTTCGGAAGTGTTAAAAGAAATCATGCGTCCATTGTTCCAAAAACATCAAGACGACATCATGAGTGGTGAGTTTTCATCTACGATGATGGCTGACTGGGCTAATGACGATAAAAACTTGTTAAACTGGAGATCGTTAACAGAACAAACTAATTTTGAGAAAACACCTGCCGGAAACGTTACAATTACGGAGCAAGAGTTTTATGACAAAGGTTTGTTAATGGTAGCTATGGTTAGAGCTGGTGTTGAATTAGCTTTCGAAACAATGGTTGAAGCGGGAATCAAAGAAGAGTCTGCTTATTATGAGTCACTACACGAAACACCATTGATCGCAAACACTATAGCAAGAAAGAAATTGTATGAAATGAACCGTGTAATATCTGACACCGCTGAGTACGGATGTTATTTATTCGACCATGCTTGTAAGCCTTTATTAGCGGACTTCATGAAAACGGTAGAAACAGACATCATCGGTAAAAACTTCAATGAAGGAAAAGACAACGGAGTTGATAACAAAACGTTGATTCAAATTAACGAGGAGTTACGTTTCCACCCAATTGAATTAGTTGGTGCTGAATTACGTGAAGCCATGACTGAAATGAAACAAATTGCTTTAGGATAATTAAAAGCTCGATATAACTATTATTTAAGTCCCGTGAAATAAGTGTTTCACGGGACTTTTATTTTATCTTCGTATTAACAAACTAATTTATATTATGATAACAACATTAGGAATAGTGCTTCTCATCATCGGATTAGCAGTAATTTTCATTTCTAAAATAGAAATAAAAGAACATTCACCAGCGTGGCGCAAATCCATGACCACATCTTTAGGCATGATACTCTCATTAGTAGGTGTCTTTTTTATGCTAATCAACTCACTATTCTTTTTTGCAGATAGGGGTTTTAATTATCTTCTCGTTTCACCAACAGGAAAAATGAGTGCCGTGATGGAACAAGGAATCAAATGGAGAGGTTTTGCTAAGATTGATAAATGGCAAAAATTCATTGATGTAAAAGTTGTGGGTGAAGGAATTGAAGTGGATGAAGATGAGGTGGAGGGAATCATGAAACCAATTCCGATCCGATTTATCGATCAAGTAACCGCAACAGGATTTGTATCTACGCGGTTTGAGCTACCTCGAGATGAAGTAAGTTTTATTAGTCTTGCTGTAAAGTTTAGAACAATGAGCAACTTGGTAAATAACACCATTGTACCTACTGTAAAAGAACAATTAGTGAACACATCCTACATGTTTGCTGCGCAAGATTACATTTCTGGTGAGGCTCAAAGTTTTCGTCAAGTTTTTGAGGAACAGTTAAAAGGAGGCGCTTATGCTGTGGAGAAGAAAGTGACTCGGGATACCGTTTTTTCTGATGTTCAAAGTTCTTCTAGAATGATTAAAGACATTCAAACATCTTATCAAGTCAACAAGGTTCTAAAAAATGGTATTCCAAAGCGGATTAAACATGAGTTAAGTGAAAACAACATTATAGTTTCACAAGTTATTGTCGATAACATTGAACTTGAAACTACTTTTAAACAACGTCTGGAAGCACAACGTGATGAATCAGCAAAACGTCAATTAGAACAACAAAAAGTGGAAACCGCGAAAGATGCGCAGCAACGTATCATTGCTGAAGGTGAGCGTGATAAAGCTGCAGAACGGGTAACACAAGAAAAAGAACAAGTGAAGGCTTTAATAGCCATTGAAACCAAATTAAAGCAAGAGGAGACAAATAAAAAACTTGCGGCAATAGCTTTAGAAACTGAGCGATTAAACGCTACAAAAAAGAAAGTTACAGCTGATGCTGAAGCATATGAAATTGCTAAGAAAGTTCATGCAGGTATTACTCCAGAAGTAAAACTAAAAATGGAATTAGACAGAGATGTGCGTGTGGCAGCCGAAATAGCAAAAATACAATTTCCACAAACTATGATTATTGGTGGTGATAATAAAAATGGAACCACTCCCTTAGAAAGTTTGATAGGTGCTGCCATGGCGAAACAATTGCAAACCTCTAATGGCAATATCGATTAAGTATTAAGAGTTTTTTATTGTTTAGTATTATTATTAAATATCCAATTAACACTTGAGTTTTGTTAGATTGGCATGTTGGTGTATTAGTTACCTGTAATTATTATATTATTGATGATAATTGCAGGTATCTCTTAAATCTACCCAATGAAACACCTGTCTACAATAGTCTTTTAAAAAGACTAAAAAGATAGAAATCGATAATTAGACCTACTTAAAAAAATATTTCTGTAGCCAACCGAAATGTATTTGCATGCGCTTCTAAAATAGTACTGATCTTTTTGGAGTATCCTCCTCCCATTGCTGCAACTAGAGGTATATTATTTTCCTTTGCTAAATTCAACACAAATTGATCACGTCTTTTGCATCCCTCTAACGTCAATGACAATCGACCCAGCTGATCTTCTTCCAACACGTCCACCCCACATTGATAGAGTATTAAATCAGGTTGTACTTGATCAACGAGTTTTGGTAACGTTTCAGTAAGTGTTTTAAGGTAATAATTATCTGTAGTGTGATCAGGTAAAGAAATATCTAAATCACTCTGTTCTTTTCTAATCGGGTAATTGTTGGCACCATGCATACTGAAAGTGAACACGCGTGATTCATGTTGAAGCATTTGCGCTGTACCATTGCCTTGATGCACATCTAAATCTACGATAAGTGCCTTTTTAATTCGTTGCTCATGAAGTAAAATTAATGCTGTCAATGCTAAATCATTCAACAAGCAAAACCCTTCCCCTCGGTTTGAAAAAGCATGGTGTGTGCCTCCAGCTATATTCATCGACACACCATAGGCTAAAGCAAAACGAGCAGCTTCCAAGGTACCTTGCATGATATGAATCTCACGTTCAATTAATTCTTTACTTAAAGGAAATCCGGTAACCCGGATTTCACTTTTTGTCAGGTTAAGGGTCTGAAGTTTTTCAAGGTAGTGTGGATCATGTCCTAATAGTATATCTTTTTCACTCATTTGGGAAGGCATGAAAAGTTGACTTTCTTCTATAGTTCCCTCATAAATAAGTTGTTGAGGTAACAATTCATACTTCTCCATGGGAAAACGATGTCCTTCAGGTAGTGGGTGAGCATACATGGGCGACCAAGCAATTTTAAACATACCGAGTTGTTTAAATAGATAAAACCTAGAAGAGTAGAATGTTTGAATTGTTAAAAAAATAAAGGCGTTACCTCATATCATTGAAGTAACGCCTTTAAATACTATGACTTATTTTAATTAGTTATCAAAAACACTGTTTAAAAGTTCTTTTAACTCCTTCCATGCTTTTTCATCTGATTCTTCATTATATTCTAAAGGTAAATCAAACTTATTACCTAACGAATCTGCTCCCGGATTGGTGTAGGCATGCTTCGTGTTCTCATAGGCCACATACTTATAATCAACATCAGCTGCATCTAATTTTTCTTTATAGGCTTCCACTTGTTCTTGAGGAATAAACGGATCAGCAGCACCATTACATATCAGTACTTTTGCTTTTACAGTTCCTTCAGTTGGATAAACTGGTAATTCGAGGCCTGAATGAAATGCTGCAACAGCATCTAAGTCGAAACCGGCATTTGCCATCGATAAAACAACGCTTCCTCCAAAACAGTATCCAATTGCTGCTATTTTATTCGTATCGACATGAGGATTTGTTTTGAGCGTCTCAATTGCTTTTGCAAAACGGGCTTTTGCTTCTTCAAAATTACCCATGACCTCTCCAGCAAACCCACTCGCATCCGAAGGATGATTCGCTTGTTTACCATCGCCATACATGTCTACAGCAAAAGCTACATAACCTAATTCAGCCAGCATATCCGCTCTTTTACGGGCGTATTCGTTGTGCCCCCACCATTCGTGAACCACCAATACCCCTGGCTGCTTTTCTGAAACGGTATCGTTATATGCAATGTAACCATTCATGGTTACTGAATCGGTTGAATAAGCCATCATGTGCTTTTCAATAGCAGAAGTATCTTTTTTAACTTCTTCTTTTGTTATCTCTGTATTTTCCGGAGCGGGACTAGTTGAACAGGATACTAGTACGTTGATGAGCAACCCCGCAAAAATTATTTTTTTAATCATCGTAATCTGATTTTTATGTATTGGTAGTCAATTTAAATGAATTATTTCTATTATAACAACTACTTTTTTGTACCTGTTATAATAAGCTTTTTGCTATTTACATCCGATGCTGAAAAATAGCCAAAAACAATTTTTTCTACATCATCTGGATTATATAGGTTCCCTACTACTGGGGCAGGTGGCGTACTAAATATACCTCCAGGCTGTACTTCTGTTTGTAAAGCAAATAAATAATCAACATAACGCAAGGAAGTTGAAAGTTGATTTAAAGTGACTGTATCTCCTAATTGAGCTAAAAAGGGTAAGTTAACTTCTGTGAATTCATTACCATCGGCTCCCCTATCGTTCGTATAAAACAAATAATCTGGATCTGATAGATACTCGCCATTAATATAACCTTTCCAACGATAAGCGTCTCCCTCACCCTTCGGTTCTGTAGCATCAAAAAACAAATAGTAACCCGTTGTTTCATTATCAATATCTCGCGGAGGGCCACTTACATATTTATACTCAGAGACATGTTTGCTATAAAAAGAATCTATGGGAGCAACTTTCTTTATCATCTCAGGATACGACTTCAAGGTAGTTCCATCTTCTAAAACCACTTCTATCGAATAACTTCTTCCTATCTCTCCTTGAATAGAATCTGAGGAAACATATACACCATTATCCAAATAATCATAACTGTAGGCACTTCCCACATTATCATATAAGGTCACTGTTGCATTATCAACTATAGGCACTTCTGCTGCATCGTATTCAGCTGAGGCTGAGACAAAAACCTTGTATTTTTTTTTCACGGTGGTCACCTCTCCTTCTACTGAGTAGCGTGTACCACCTTGTGGGTGATCGACATCTATCGGATCTTCACAAGCAAATAAGCTGATCGCAAGCAAAATATAAATTAACTGTCTCATTAGAATTCAAAGTTATAAGTCGCAGATGGAACAAAGGTGCCCAATATAGACAGTTGAACATCACTTCGTTCTTCTGGCTTGTAGTATACTGAAAAAGCATTTCGCCTTGCATACGCATTGTAAATAGAGAATACCCAACTACTTTTCCATCGTCTTTCATCATTATGTTTACCCTGTAATGTAGCACCTAAATCTAATCGATGATAATCCGGTATTCTAGTATTATTTCGTCCAGTATAGGTAGGATAATAAATGCCCTCATAAACAGACAAACCATCAGAGACCGTAATTGGACGTCCCTGGCTATACGTAAAGTTGGCAGAAATTGACCAACGTTTGCTTATTTCGTATGCTAACACTAAGGTCACGTCATGCCTTTTATCATAGTTAGCGGCATACCAGTCGCCATTATTAATACGTTCTTCTGGGGAGTCACCGGTAACTTTTCGTTCTGTTTTAGATAACGTGTAACTTAACCAACCAGTAAAATCTCCTTTTTTCTTACGCACCATCAACTCCAGTCCGTATGCTCTTCCCACACCACTTAACAAATCAGCTTCTAAGGTTTCATTGAAAAGTAATTCTGCACCATTTTTATAGTCCACTAAATTTTGCATCCATTTGAAATATACCTCGGCAGAAGTTTCATACATATTGTCTTCAAAATTTCGGAAATAGCCCAAAGCAAACTGATCTGCTGTAGCGGGATTAATATGATAACCACTTGGTCGCCACAAATCAAAAGGCACAGCTCCAGTCGTATTGGAAATCAGATGAATATATTGTTTAGTCCTGTTATAACTGAACTTAATTGAACTCACACTATCAATGCCAAACTTAATACCTAGTCGTGGTTCCAGTGCATGATAACTTTTCACGACATCACCCGATTTGAAATTAATGGTATCAACCACCGTTGTGTCATATTTAGGTTGACCTTCTTTATAAATATAGGTGTCTTCAGGGCCCATTTTATAAAAAGAAGAATAGCGCAAGCCATACTCCATTGAGATTTTATCTGTCAATTTCAATTCATGTGAACCGTATAAGTTAGGTTCATAGGCTCGTTCTTTTGGTAATTTTAAGCCATTAAAGGTGGTGTTTTCAGGACCTGGTACCGCCACACCTGGATTGATAAAATAGGAGTTGAGTTGTATCCCCCATTTAAAAGAACTTCGTTTACTATAAATCCACTCATAGTCTGAATGAAGGTTCACATTTTCGACCTTGGCACTCCAGTCAAACTCAAACTCCCCCGAAGGCACACCTAAACTATAAGCATAATTTGAATAGATTAACGAAGTTGTTGAAAATAGACTATCGGAAAACGAATGATGCCACTGAGCTGTTGCTGTAGCGTTACCCCAGTTGAATCCAAAGTCATCACCAAAACTAAAAACATCCTTACCGTAATAACCAGAGAGTGCTAATTTGTTATTTTCATTGAGTTTATAAGTGGCTTTACCATTTAAGTCATAGAAATAGGCAATGTTGTTATTGATAGTGCTATCTGGTGACATTCTAACAAAACCATCGAAATAAGATCTACGACCTGAAATTTGCCACGTGCCTTTACTTTCAGCTTTTTTAATGGGACCGCCTACTGTTAATCGACTAGAAACTAATCCTATTCCCCCTTTCATTGAAACTCGATCTAAGTTACCTTCAGATTGATTTAACACCAGTACGGATGAAAGTCGTCCACCATACTGCGCAGGAATTCCACCTTTGTATAATGTTAAATTTTCAAGGGCATCTGAATTAAAAATAGAGAAAAAACCAAACAAGTGCGATGAACTATAAATAGGCGCTCCATCCAATAAGATCAAGTTTTGATCGACATTTCCTCCTCTAACATTAAAGCCTGTCGCCCCTTCTCCTACGGTGCTAACACCAGGCAATAATTGAATACTTCTAATAACATCTACCTCCCCTAAAAATGCAGGCATCTTTTTGATCTCCTCCATTTCAAGTTTCTCAACACTCATTTCTACTTTTTTAATGTTGGCATCAGGCGCTTCCGTTTCAATAACAACTTCATCTAGTTGATTTACCACTTCCATCAATTTGAAATCATATTTTAAATCTTGATTGACAGTCAACTCGATTTCCTGAGTTTGATAACCAAAACATTGCACCTTAAATAGGTAGGTTCCCTTAGTTAATTTTAAGCTATAGCCTCCATCAAAATCTGTAGTAGTTCCTAATTCTTCTGACGCCACCTTTACGGTAGCAAATGGTAAATTTTCTCCTGTTGAGGCATTTTTCACCTTACCCTTGATGGTATAAGTTTGAGCAAAAACACTAACAGATATAAAACAAAAAAACGCTATTAATAGTCGCATTGCTTAGGTAGATAGATTTAGAGTCCAAAACTACAGAAACTTTTAAGTATTCAAAAGTTTCCATGGTTTACTATTTCTCCCAAACAAAAAAATAATCAGATAAAAACTAAATCCTTATCCCCTACGAGCTATTTGCTCTTGATCATCAGTATATTCTTATGTTGTGGCATTCTTTATCGCTACCCCATCAGTATTTCTTTTTGATTTGGAATTTGTTGCTGGCCTGGATTCCTTATTTGATAGCTATCAGAGTAAACCAAAAAAAAATCGTTTCAAACTATTGACCTCTTTTGGGTTTTAATTTGGTGTCTTTTCTTTCCCAATGCACCTTACATTATTACCGACTGTTTCATTTGACCAAAAAGGCTGATATCCCTTTATGGTACGATACTCTAATCATCTATTGCTTTTCTTTTATGGGGTTATTATTAGGCTTAAGCTCGATGTTTGAAATAAATACTCACTTAAAAACGTTTCAACAACCTCTTCATAGATGTTATCACAGCCATATTTTGTTTTGTTGCTGCATTTGGAATCTATATTGGGCGCTACCAGCGTTGGAACAGTTGGGATATCCTTAGCTCTCCTCTCCTACTATTTAAAAACATCTTCGACACCATAATTGATTATCCCCACAATGGCATTTTACACTTTAGTGTTCTCTTTGGTAGATTTCTGTTAATTTCTATTCTAAAAACACTTTGTTATTTTTGGATTGGTCAAAACGTTTTATTAACCTGTTCTGTAGCTATTCGCAATTACTGGTATGTGCATTATTTTTCATTAGCCCATCTTCGAATTGGTCTGATTATCTTTCTAATCCTCACACTACATAGTCTATACTCGATTTATATAAAAGTGAAATATAAAAAATCTAGTTTTTTCTTATTTCGAACAAACGCCTTTATGACAATCTCATTTTTAACACTTTGCTCCTTTTTTGATTGGGATAAAATTATTGCACACTACAATGTAAATCAGGCGGGTAAGTCGTACTACCACCTCGATTATCTTTCAGATCTTTCTTATAAAACAATTCCAATAGTTTCATTATTAGATGATGAGTTACAACAAATTGAGTCGTATCAAAAAAAGGAATATTATTTTGAAAAAGATGTACTTTCACCTGAAGCTTATTTAGACCGATTGGAAAACAGAAAAATGAAATTCAAAACGGAATGGGAGCACAAAGGATTTTTATCATGGAACTTACCTGAGCACCTTGCTTATCAAGCATTGTTTGAATGATAAAAATTCTAACAGCTAAAATTTTGAGTAAATAAAGAATAAAAAAAATGAACGAGTAAAAATTAGTGAATTCTTTGTCGGTTGAACAAAGAAAAAAACAATAAAAACTATTCCATTCGTTTTTTCATCTCCTCCATTTCTGCAGCCATTTTTTCTACTATTTTTTGAAGTTCATCCACCTTTTTAGTAACTGCCTTACCTCCATTTACACCATATTGTTCTTTGGATTCTTCCAAAACCAGTTTGCTTTTCTTTCTCCCGGTAATCAACCAGTTCAAATCGATGTTATCAAATGATAAACCAATTTTATTTAAGACCTCACAACTAGGTTTCGTTCTCCTTCCTTTAACAATATTATGTATTACAGCAGGATTAACACCAATTTTGGCAGCAAAAGCATTGATATTATAACCATTGCTTTTGATAAATTTCAACAATCTATCGTTTACTTCTTTTTCCAATGATATTTTTTTATTACATTTGAAAATAACTTTTACCTCTTTTTATATCGAGTAAAAGACTTTGTAGTACAAATATACCACAAGGTTATGATAAGTTTTAATGAAATAAAAGATAAAGCTCAAAGTGGCGATTATATGAGGGTGGCGGAAATCTGCAACTGCTCAATTAAAACGGTGCGAGCCGTAGTAGATGGCTATCGAATAGATCACCATTATATTCAATATACTTTTTCAAAAATTATCGCTTATCGAACAAAACTTAAATTACACGTTAAGGAACTTCAAAAAAACAAATAAGATGGATCCAAACCAACCTCCTCAAATCATCCGCAATCCTTTTCATGATATCATTGATGAATTTATTGAAAAGACAGATATCCAATCACTACATAATAGTCTTTACACGACATATTTTGATTATCTAAAATCTGCTCCTCAGACGGATACTTTTTCATTTAAAAAAGCTTCAAATGATATCTATATACTCTTAGAGTTTTTAAAAAATCTTGAGAAAATCAGTCAAAAAAATAAGCCGAATGATTAAAAATCATTCGGCTTAAAGTTTATCCTTAAAAAGAAGTGTTTATTTCTTCTCTTCTTCTTCAGTTACTTCTTCGAAGTCAACATCTTGTGCTGAACTATCAGAATCGGAACCTCCACCTTGAGCCTCTGCTCCTGGTTGAGCACCACCTTCAGCTTGTTGTGCATTATAGATGTCTTGAGAAGCAGCTTGCCACACTTCATTAATCTTAGTTAATGCACCTTCAATCGCAGTTGCATCTTTCGATTCATAAGCTGTTTTCAAGTCAGCTAAAGCACCTTCAATTGCCTTTTTGTTTTCAGCAGAAAGTTTATCACCATACTCTTTCAATTGACTTTCTGTTTGGAAAATCATTGCGTCAGCTTGGTTTAACTTTTCGGCAGTTTCTTTGGCTGCTTTATCAGCATCAGCATTGGCTTCAGCTTCAGCTTTCATCTTTTGAATTTCCTCATCTGTTAATCCAGAAGAAGCTTCAATCTTGATTTTTTGCTCTTTACCTGTTCCTTTATCTTTTGCTGACACATTTAAGATACCGTTAGCATCAATATCGAAAGTCACCTCAATTTGTGGTACACCCCGTTGTGCTGGTGGTATGTCGCTCAAATGAAATTGACCAATTGATTTGTTATCCTTAGCCATTGGACGCTCTCCTTGTAGTACATGAATCTGTACGGAAGGTTGATTATCTGATGCTGTTGAGAACACTTCCGATTTTTTAGTTGGAATAGTGGTGTTTGACTCAATCAATTTAGTAAACACACCACCCATGGTCTCAATACCTAGAGATAATGGCGTAACATCCAACAATAAAACGTCTTGAACTTCTCCTGTTAATACACCACCTTGAATTGCTGCACCAATAGCCACAACCTCATCTGGGTTAACACCTTTTGAAGGTTTTTTACCAAAGAACTTTTCAACTTCTTCTTGGATTCGTGGGATACGAGTTGATCCACCTACCAAAATTACTTCATTAATATCGGATGTAGAAAGACCTGCATCTTGCAACGCTTTTTTACAAGGATCTAATGATCTTCTTATTAAGCTGTCAGCCAATTTCTCAAACTGAGAACGAGATAAGGTTTTCACCAAGTGTTTTGGAATACCATCCACTGGCATGATGTAAGGTAAGTTGATTTCTGTAGAGGTACTTGAAGACAACTCAATTTTTGCTTTTTCAGCAGCTTCTTTCAAACGTTGAAGCGCCATTGGATCTTGCTTTAAGTCAATACCTTCATCTTTTTTGAACTCACCTGCTAACCAGTCAATAATTACTTGGTCAAAGTCATCACCACCTAAGTGTGTGTCACCATTCGTAGATTTCACTTCAAATACGCCATCTCCTAATTCAAGGATTGAAATATCAAAAGTTCCACCACCAAGGTCAAACACTGCAATGGTTTGATCAACATTTTTCTTATCTAGACCATAAGCCAAAGCTGCTGCTGTAGGCTCATTGATAATTCTCTTTACATCTAAACCTGCAATTTGCCCTGCTTCTTTTGTTGCTTGACGTTCTGCATCATTGAAGTAAGCAGGAACTGTAATCACAGCTTCTGTTACTGTAGTACCTAAATAATCTTCAGCTGTACTCTTCATTTTTTGAAGAATGATGGCAGAGATTTCTTGTGGTGTAAATGTTCTATCACCAATTTTTATACGTGGTGTGTCGTTGCTTCCAGATTCAACCGTGTAAGGTACTTGGCTAATTTCACCCTTAACATCGGTGAACTTTTTACCCATAAATCGCTTTACAGAAGAAATCGTGTTTTGCGGATTTGTAATTGCTTGACGTTTCGCTGGATCTCCAACTTTACGTTCGCCATTACCGCCATCCAAAAATGCTACAATTGAAGGTGTTGTTCTCCTACCTTCACTATTAGGAATAACTACAGGCTCATTACCTTCCATTACTGAAACGCAAGAGTTGGTTGTTCCTAAGTCAATACCAATAATTTTTCCCATGATATATTATTTTACTTTATTATAATTTCAATTTCGGAAAAACAATTATCAATGAATATGCCACCATCTCTTTTTGTGACACAATGTCACAACCTATAAAAAAACGTCAGTTTTGTTTTATTTCGTACACCACAAAGTCATAGTTTTTCACCACATTATTCAATTTATGGCGAAAGTGATCCATAAAACTGCCATCCACCCTTATGGAAAAAGTATGTGTGGGGAAATGTTTTCTCATAGTTTCCACTCAATCAACTGAAAGAAGTTCGTTAGGTTTTACTTCAAAAAGCATAAAGTCTGGTGTGCGTTTAGAAGCAGCTATCTTTAACTTAAGCTGTTCACTTGATGTGTTTTTAATATATTCAATTTTATATAAGGTTATTCCCGCATAAAAATCGGGGGAATAGTTAGTTCCACCCCGCGTTGAATTTTCTACTATGATTAAATCTACTGCATCATTTGTTTCTCTAACATATTTCATTACTTCACATCGTCATTCTTTTGAAAAAAAAGTAGTCATGAAAATCAGCATATAGCTGTTTAGTAAGATAAAGAATACAACTAATCCTTTAAGTAGGTTTGGACGAGTTTTCCAAAATTTCGATTGATCGTAAAACTCTGAAAAACCTATTAAAAAAAAGCGTTGTACTGTAAAGCTTATTTATACACCTTAATAACAAACTCTTTTATTCAAAGTTTTTGTCATATTTCTTTAAAAGCTCTTTCTTTTTATTCCATGGTGCTGTTGTCTTAGACATCATGTCTACCGTAACTACTATTACTATAATAATGAAGATGACTGCTATGACAGCAAATATTTTTTTCTGTTTCGTCATTGAATGATTATTGGCTTAAGTAGTTCCTTTTCTCCAATGGATAGATGTAAAAAATAGACACCAGGTTTAACCTTTAAATCATATAGCAAATCATGCTTACCTGTAGCGAGTTGCTGACCTTGAGTGATCTCATTAACCAAGCTTCCCTTTTCATCTAACAACATGATTGAAACTTGTGTTTTCGATTTTAAATTAAATGAAATGTTAACTTCATTTTTTGTAGGTAAAGGATAGATTTCAAAAGCCAGTTGTTCTTCAAAGTCATTTTTCAAACCATTGACAGTAATAAAAAATGATTTATTATCATCAGGAGATATCATATATTTATGTTCATTATAAGCTATAGCATAATTGATTTCCCCTGTATTGAATAATGGTAAAACAGCTCTGTGGATTGTTTTCAGCTCACTATCATAATAAGAATAAATAGAGTCTGATGATTTCCAAATTTCAATTTTAGACTGGGCTAATAAATCTGTCGTCCAGACGATTTCGATAGAATCTTGGGTTAATTCATTCGCCCAATTAACTAGAACTTTACCGCCTTCCACTCTGGCTCCAACTCCTTTTGCAAATTTCATCGAAGTGACTTCATCTTTAATAATGTGGAAGTGGTCATGTATTTCACCTTCATTATTTAAGAAAGTACCTGATAATGTATCATGGTTTATATTTAAAACAAACGAGCCTATATGGTCATTAGTTGATATATGAAAGAAATCATTTGTTAAATAATTGAGTGAATCATTTTCCCAAGCAACACTACTCGATGCTGAACCTGAACTACCAACTACAGCGTAAACTGTTCCCTTATTGGATAATTCATCCACTCCAACGCTTTTCATATAGGCTATGCTATCACCATTAGACTGAGGGTATAATATATATTCTCCATCAATTAATTCATTGGAATAACCATAAAAACCATGACTTAAATAAGAGCGTTCGTAAACATGACTATGACCAGTCAAAATTAAATCAACACCATACAACTCTAGTAAGGGTACAATGTTTTCTCGGATGGTAGACATAATACCATGACTATCGGTATCGTCATCCGAATCATGTGATCCTTTTGAATGTGGTGGATGATGCCAATAAGCAATTGTCCACTTTTGATTATTCTCTTTTAAATCTTTTTCTAGCCAACTGTACATACTATCCAACGTGGATAGCGATGTGCCATAAGAATCTAAAGAAACAAAATGCACATTTCCATAATTCCAGGAATAATATGACTCTGTATTAGAAGCTACCCCACCACTCTCTCCTTGAGTAGGTAAGTCAAAAATATCAAAATAGGGTGCTGAAGTTATGGCTTGGTTTACAATTCCGTAATCTCTCAAATCATGGTTGCCTGGAGTTGGAAACACACTACTATTTACCAAGATATCTTCAAACATGTTCTCGAAAAATGCTTTTTGATATTCAGAATCTGTACCTTCTTGATAGGCATTATCACCAAGCAGTAACCATGCATCAGTAGGTTGTTTGTATTTTTCTAAATAAGCGGTTAATACTTGACGTTGATCCGCGGTAGATCGTCCTGCATCTCCTATTACCCAAAAATTATAGTCCCCCTCTTGTCCTTGTTCTGGGTGTGTTTTAAAATAATAAGATGAATCAGGTAAAGACAATAAACTATTCGAATTACCTACAGTATAATAATATTTTGTATTGGGTTCCAAGCCATCAATATTCACAACATGATCCAAAACAGTCTCGTCAATAAATACCGAATCAGGCATAGACTCTAAAGTAGTTCCAAACCGCACCACTGAATTTTGTTGCGATAGTGTTCGCCATCTCACTGTAATTCCTTCTTCATAATTTTTTTGTAAATATGGTCCTCGTGTGATACTATCTGCATAACGACTACCAAAAAGACTAATGTCAAAATACAAATTCGAAAAGCCGTTAGACTGTTGATGCAAATGAGCGGATAATACATTCAATCCAGTATCTAAAACTGAGAGTGGATACACAAATATTTCTTCATCTACGCCTTCAAGAGTGAGCGCCATTGAATTAACTTGACCTAATGCATCACCATTCAGGAAAAAAGAGACGGAATCATCTGACTTCACTTTCAACACTAGTGCCTTAAAAGCTGTTGTATCATTTACAGTGAATTTTTTTCTAAAATAAACGTCTTTCAAAATACTATCACCCGTTAAACTTGAATCAATTGTTGACTGAATTTTTGCGTTATTGTAAGAAGCAGGCATTTGTACTGATGACCAATTTGAATCATCAAAATCTTGATTATTCCAACCCAATTCCAACTCGGTATTAAAAACAAACTCACTTTGATAGGGCAAAATCTCAGGATTTTGAGCCCCTTCAAATACAATATCATCAATATAAAAAACACCAGTATAAGCGGGGCTAACATTCGCATTTACATATACTCGAAAGCCGACAATGTTCTTTGAATCTATTATTAAAGATTTAGGATAAACTGAGCGGAACTTGTTTTTGAAGTTCATCGTGTAAGTAATACCATCCTCACTTTTTTCAATACTTCTTAATAAAGCTGGGGTACCATTGTTGTCATTACCATTAATATCTCTCAAATCAACTCTTAAAATGGGGATTTGTTCCGTAGTTTCTGGTACTCGTACTTTCATAGAGAACGTTTGAAAACGAGTTAAATCTATATTAGAAAAGTCAACAAAAAACAAGTTGTATCGGTCGCGACCACCTACCGAATCACAAATAACTTTCAACTCACCATTTTCATTCTCTATGTCTATCTCAGAAGAACTTGACCAACTTTTTAAATCACCATCATTAAAATCATCGATTACAATTTGGGAGAAAGCAAACGAGCAAAAGGATATAAATACTACTAATAATAAATTTTTCACTTCGGTATTTTTTAAATTAAAAAAGGCTATTTCAATTTGAATTAAATGAAATAGCCTTAGAAATCAAATTTACAACTATTACATTCTTGGAACTCCAGTGGATTGCATGTTAAAACCACCTATTCCTTTATAAACAACAACAAATTCTAAAGCTCCTCTTCGATTACTAAATTCTTTCAACTGAGAGATGTTAATATCATAAGACATCGCATAGGTGAAATTCAAGTACTCCACTCCGAGTTGAGGTATAATTGCATCACCCAATCTAAAGGTACCTCCTCCTAGCACCTTGATATCTTTTCCTATTTGATAGCCACCGGTAACACCCAAAATCACATTCCAGTTGTTGCTTTGCCTCATCAACAAAAACTTGGGATCAATCTCTATTTCTTCATTCTGAAAGTACAACTTCATTCCTCCATTAAGTACCCAACGTAAGGGTACTCTCGAGTTAAAACTATTGATATATGATTCTTCTGGCTTATTAATGTGAAACAAAGAAAAACCTCCATAAGGTCTGTAAGCTTTGTTTTTATCATTGTTTTTATATGCCACCCCAAAAGTTACTTCAGGCATAAAACGATTTGTTCTATTAAATGATTCACCACTTTCGATATTCGTATTAAAAGTTCCTGCAAAGTATTGGTTATCAAAAAATAACTCTTTGTCATTTACGTTTTTATTTATGAAACCTAAGTTCAACCCAGTTGTTAAATGATGAACATCTTGATCAGGACTCATTACATCATAAGAACCAGAGAAGATCACTCCCGTTTCTTTCATGATATTTGAAGCATCATTGTGAAACAAATAAGCTCCTAATCCCCAGCGGTCTTTAAACGGCATGTCTACTGCCAAAGAACTTGTAATAAAGTTACTTGAAAGTGATGCCCATTGGGTTCTGTATTGGGAAACTGCCCTGAGCTTACTGTCTTCATCAGTACCGGCATTCGCAGGATTAAGCATTAATGCTGATGCATCATACATCGAATACTGAGAATCCTGCGCTTTTACAAAAAGAATTGAAAAACTGAATATCGCAATTAAAATATGTCTCTGCTTCATCATCATTATCTTATTAATGTTACATCACCTGAACGCATAAACTGTCTACCGTCAATAGTAGTCGCTTTAACAGTATAGGTATAAACTCCAGCTGGTTGATAATTCCCTCCACTTTTACCATCCCAGCCAATTGCGGGATCTGTAGTTTCAAAAACCACATTACCCCATACATTATACACTCTAAACTCTAGTTCAGAAAAATCACCTCCTCGAACATACAGTATATTATTTCTATCATCACCATTTGGTGTGAAAGCATTTGGAACAGTTGGTGGATACACATCATTACCCAAAATAGTTACTGCTTTAATCAATGTATCGACACAACCAAATTGATTAAATACAATAAGTTGAACATTGTATATTCCTTCCTCTTGATAAGTATATACAGGACTTTGAACAAAAGAAGTATCTTCATTCAAGCCAAAAATCCATGTCCAGGCCGCAGCATTACTTGATTGGTCAATAAATGAAATTTCTGTTTGCTCAATAATAGCATTAACATCCACTACATCTAGTTCGAAATCCGCTGTTGGGCTAGTGCGAATAGTTAAAGTACGTTCTAAATAACCTACACATCCTTGATTATTAGTAACATTTAGAGCAACATTATAGATACCTGGTGTTTTATATTGATGTTTAGGTTCTTGCAAACCAGAAATTTCGCCATCACCAAATTCCCATAACCAAGAAGTTACTTCACCCAAACTTGTTTTAGTTGTGTCGATAAATTCTGTAGCATCACCCACACATTGATTTAAGGTTTTAAAGCCAATATCAAATGCTTCAATACGGTTTACCTGTATGGTATCTTTTTCTGCTACACAACCAAACTGGCTCTCACCACTAATTACAAATGAAATAGATGATTTAGTCTTATCATTTGTACTCAATTTATAGACTACAGCTAGAGAGGTATCTGAATTCTGCAAGAAAGTTCCTGAACCTGTAGTGATCCATTCTTGTGTAAATACATTTGTTTGAGATCCTACAAAGAAGACGGTATCTGTTTCTAAACAGATATTTACATCAGCACCCGCATTAACTGTTGGAGTTCTACTTAAACTAACAGTAATAGCATCACTGCCTGGACTACATCCATTACCTGAATTAGCGGTCAATACCAGTTGCACTGCCTTATTCAATGAATCTGCTGCACTAAATCGATACGTAGGGAAAAGTACATTTGGACTTGGACTAAAAGTACCCGATCCATTAGTTGTCCATGTACCCTGTGTTGCTCCACTGGCTACTTTTCCATTTAACTGAATTGATAAATCTTCAGGGCATATTTGAGTATCTTCCCCTGCATCTGCATAGGTTGTGCTTGTCAACTCAATATTTAAGGTATCATCTTCAGATTTACAATTACCATTGTTGGTACTTACTAATACTAAATTAACGAATCCATTTACTGTATCAGCAGGACCAAATACATATTCAGCAGTAAGTACAGTATCACTTGGTAAGAAAAATCCTCCACCCAAAGTAGTCCATTTACCTGTTGTCGTTGCCCCAGTAATTACACCTGATAAATCTAATCGCGTATTTGATTTACACACTTTCAGGTCTGCTCCTACATTAACTTTTGGAGCCTCAGTGAACGAAATAACTATTGAGTCTCTAACTGGCGCACAATTACCATTACCTACCGAAGTTAAGTAAAGACGCACATTATCATTTGCTACATCTATTTTGCTTGGTTTATAATTTGCGCTTAAGCTCGTGTTGGAAGGTAAGAATGAGCCAGAACCTGTACTGGACCATACTGCACCCGAAGCACCAGAGACCTCACCAAATAAACTTGCATCAGTATTGTTTTCACACAAAATCAAATTATTACCTGCATTCACTTTTGGAGCCGGGATGATTGTAATGACCATGTTATCCCTTGCTTTATCACAGCTATTAGTCTCTAAGCTCACTGTCACAAGCCCGTTTTGAATATCTTGATTACTTGGAATGTATCGAGCAGACATATCTGTTGAATTTGGCACAAATGAACCAGTACCCGAAGTTGTCCATGTACCTAATGTAGCTCCACCTGTAAAAGAACCAGCCATTTGGATACCCAATGTATTTGAACATACTGACTGATCTGCTCCTGCATTGGCAGTACCACCTGAGGTAATCGTTAAATTCAACGCATCACTAATAGTAGCACAGTTACCAATATTAGAAGGAATTAAAGTCAATGTTACAGAACCATTTATTGAATCATTTTTACTTGCCTGATATGATGCATTCAAAGTTTGATCATTAGGTATAAAACTACCTGTACCTGATGTCATCCATTTACCTGTATTTGATGCTCCAGCTATCAATCCATCCAGACTTATTCTTAAATCATCAACGCATGTAATTTGGTCTGGACCAGCTTGAACAAATGGTGCTGGGGTAATTGTAACAATTTTATCAGATTTGGCACCATCACAACTGTTAGAAACTAGGGTCAATGTCACTGTACCATTTAAAGAATCTTGTGAACTTGGAATATATGTTCCTACTAATGAATTAGCATTGGGTAAGAATATACCTGAACCTGATGTAGTCCAAGTTCCTTGTGTTGCTCCTCCTTGTATTGTTCCGTTTAAGTCTATATCCATATCGTTAGCACAAACAGTAATATTTGCCCCAGCATTAGCAGTTCCGACATCTGTAATAGAAATAGTCATTGTGTCTGTCACCGCATTACACAACCCATTATTTGTAGACTGTAAAACCAAAGTCACACCTCTATTTGCAGAATCTGTTGCGCTTAATAAATAACTCGTCTCTAACAATACTGGACTCGGGTCAAAACCACCTGTTCCTGCAGTAAACCATTGTCCAGAAGTTGTTCCTTGTGAAATAGCTCCTTTTAAATTCACTTTTTTTATACCGTCACACAGTACCTGATCTATTCCCGCATTAACTATTGGTTTATCAATAACCGTCAGCTCTAATGAATCGACTACAGGCAGACAATTACCATTACCCGTTGATGTCAAATAAATCGTAACTACCGAATCCGAAGATGCTGGTATATAATTCGTAGTTAAGGAAGTACTTGACCCAAAAGAACCCTGACCATTGGTGCTCCAAACCCCAGAAGTAGCCACCGTAACTTGTCCACTTAATGGAGTAGTTGATTTATTTTCACAAACAGTAAGATCACTTCCAGCCGTTACTGTTGGCGCTGGTGTTATTGTCACTTGAATTGAATCGGACGCAGCATCACAACTGTTTGAAGTAAGTTTCAGCTTAACTGTTCCATTATTTTTATCCGCTACACTTGGAATATAATTGGCTTGATACACTGTATCGGCAGGTGAAAAAGTTCCTGTTCCTGAAGTTGTCCATTTACCTTTTGTAGCTCCACCTGCAACATTTCCCAACAGTTGAATAGTTGAACTATTAGCACAAGTTACTAAATCACTACCTGCAGAAACTACTCCTTTTGGTAGAATTGAGAACTTAACTGTATCACTAACCGCTATACATCCTCCAATATTGGTGGAAGTCAACACTAGTTGAACCGATTTATTATTTACATCAGCAGTACTTGCTAAATAGTTACCTTTTAAACTTGTATTACTTGGTTGAAAACCACCGCTTCCGAGAGAAGTCCAAATCCCAGTGGTACTTGCACCTCCTACTGTCCCATCAAGTTGAATGGATAGGTTATCAGCACATACTGTTTTGTCCTTACCAGCTGAAACTCTAGGTGCATCGGTTATTGTCAAAACCAATTGATCCGTATTCGCATCACAACTATTTGCGGTTAAGGATAAAGTAACACTTCCAGCAGTAGTATCTGCAATACTTGGTTTGTAAGTCGCATTTAAAACTGTTGCACTTGGAATAAATTGGCCTGAACCAGAAGTCGACCATGTACCTCCTATAGCGCCACCACTAACTTGACCATTTAAGGTAATGCTAGAATTATTAGCACACGAAGTTAAATTTGGACCAGCTTGAGCCTGGCCAGGATTAGTTAATGTTATTTCTACATTATCCGATACAGGAATACAATTACCATTATTGGTAGAAGTAAGTGTCAAAGTAACTTGTCCTGAAACAGAATCTTGTGCACTCATTCTATATATTGCTCCCAAGTCCGTAGCACTAGGAACAAATATTCCCGTTCCAGAAGCTGTCCATCTTCCCGTTGTTGTAGCACCTAATACTAAACCATTTAAATCTGCATCTAATTTATCGACACAGTTAAATATATCACTTCCAGCATTAACAAATGGGCGGGGTGATAGATTAATAGTTAACTCGTCTCTCACTTCTAAACACTTCCCGTTTCCTGTTGATCGAAGGGTTAGTTGTGCAAATCCGTTTTCAATCTCAGAAGTTGATGGCGTATAAACTGCTTTTGGATCAGTATCGGTTGTGCTAAATGTACCGGAGTAATTAAACCATTTAACACCTGTAGCTACTGTAACTGCTCCTTCAAGCGCTACGTTAGCATTATTAGCACAAACAGTTTGAGTAGCACCAGCCTCTATGGTAGGTGCAGGTGTAAATGAAATAGTAACCTCATCCGACTCCGATTTACAAGAACCATTTCCTGTGGTAGTTAAAGTGAGTTGAACCAAACCAGCACTAATTTCAGCAGGAGTTGGTTTATACAAAGCATTTAAAGAAGTACTATTAGGAGTAAAAGTTCCTGCTCCACCGCTCCAAGCACCACCAGTTGCTAAGGTTAATGCTCCAGATAGTTGGACATCAGCATTATTACCACATAATATTTGATCTACACCAGCATTTACTGTTGGTGAATTACTAATTGACAGACTTACATTGTCACTTACTGCGAAACAATTTCCATTTCCAGTAGTAGTAAGAGTCAAATTAACTCCTCCACTGTTAATCTCAGATGTTGATGGAATATAGGTTGCGTTTCTGTCCGTATTATTTGGTTGGAATGAACCTGTACCTCCACTCCATACTACACCAGAAGCTACAGTAAATTGACCATCTAAAGTTAAATTACTATTGTTAGCACATGCTGTTTGGGGTGCACCCGCATCTACTGTTGGACGAGGTGTAATAGTTATTACCACACTATCCTGAACTGAAGAACAATTTCCATTTCCAGTAGACTCTAAATAAAGTACCGCTTTCCCGGCAGTAATTTCTTGAGCTGATGGTAAATAAGAAGCATTTAAAGTTGTATTATTTGGACTAAAGCTACCAGAAAAGTTTTTCCAACGCGCTCCTGTAGCAATAAATACTTGTCCATTTAAAAAGGTGTTTGCATTATTAGCACATACTGTTTTGTTATCCCCTGCTTCAACAATTGGTTGAGGAGTAAATGTGATTGAAACAGTATCAGTAACAGCATTACACAATCCGTTTCCTGTAGAAGTTGCAACAACCGAAACTTTTCCAGAATTTATTTCAGCTGGAGTTGGTGTATATACAACATTTAAAGACTGTTTATTAGGGCTAAATGTTCCTAATCCACCGCCCCATTGTACACCACTTGCTAAATTAACTGAAGCGCCTAAGGACGTTCCAGCATTGTTTTCACATATAGATTGATCGACACCTGCTGAAATAGATGGTTTTGGAGTTATGCTTATTAAAACATTATCATTTACCGCATTACAATTACCATTATCAGTCGTTTGTAACACTAAGTTTACAAAACCAGAAGATACTTCTGAGCTAGTAGGAATATAGTCTATCTCTTTAGAAAATTTTGAAGGTATGTAAGAACCATTTCCTCCCGACCATTCAATTCCACCAGCAACTGTGAAATCACCTTGTAACTGAGCTGTTGTTTTGTTAGCACACACAGTGGTAGCTGCACCAGCTTCCACCGTTGGTGCAGGAGTGATAGTAACTATTATACTATCTGTTTCTGTATTACAAGTTCCATTACCAGTAGTGGTAAGATAAATTACCGATTGTCCAGCGCTTATTTCAGCAGCTGATGGTCGGTAGATGGCATTCATGTTGGTGGTACTTCCCGAAACAATATTACCTGAAAACCCATTCCAGAATGCTCCGGTAGCAACAGTAAAACTTCCATTTAAAGTTACATCTGGTTTATTTGCACAAACAGTTTGATTAACTCCTGCCTCAACTGTAGGTGAAGTTGTAAAAGTAATTGTCATTTGATCTTGAACTGCATTACAGGTACCATTACCTGTAGACTCCAAGTTTAAGTTAATGGAACCAAGATTTACTTCATCTTGCGTTGGAGTGTAGGTCGCATTCATCGCTTGTCTATTGGGGGTAAATACGCCAAGTCCTCCTACCCAACGTGCTCCAGTTGCGTTGCTCACAGCCCCATTTAAATTCACATTAGGATTGTTACCACACACGAACTTATCTGTACCTGCATTAACAATAGGTGCATCTTCAATTGTAAGTACTACATTATCTGATACAGCATTGCAAATACCATTATTAGTTGAAGTTAAAGTTAAGTTGACCGTACCATTCGCTATTTCTGTAACGGTTGGAGTATAAATTCCTGTTAGCGCATCGCTATTTGGCGAAATAGATCCGGCTCCCCCCGTCCAAGTACCAGCACCTAAACCTGTGTATGGTGTCACAGAACCTACTAACTGCGCTTCCGGTTTATTCTCACAAGAAGTTATCGCAGCACCTGCATTTACAATTGGTGATGCGGCAATGGAAATAACCACACTGTCAGTAATAGCTAAACAATTACCTACTCCAGTAGTTGTAGTAAATAACTTAACTTGACCTGCAGCTATTTCCGCTCCAGTTGGTTTATACGTAATATTATCTGTATATGAATTTGGTGTATACGTCCCTGATCCTCCTGTCCATTGAACTCCAGTAGCAATCGAGCGAGTTGCTGCAAGTGTTGTGGTGTTGTTATTAGCACAAACTACCTGATTCGCTCCTGCATCTATGGTTGGTGATGCGGAAAATGTAATATTCATCGTATTTGTAACCGCATTACATAAACCATTATTGGTTGATTGTAAAGTCAACATTAAAGAACCAGTACTAACTTCAGATGGTGTTGGGGTATATATGGCATTCAAAGTAGTTCTATCCGGTGAAAAAGAACCGCTACCACCAACCCAACGTGCATTGCCATTGGTGGCGCTTCCCGCTAATTGTATCGTTGAATTGTTTGAACAGATTGTTTGATCAACACCTGCGTTTACTATTGGTGCTGGATTTATCGTAAGAGTCACATTATCTGAAACTGCATTACAAATTCCATTATTTGTTGAAGCTAATATCAAGTTCACCGAACCATTCACTATTTCTGAACTTGTAGGTGTATACACACCGGTCAAGGCATCACTCGCTGGTGCTATTGATCCTAATCCATTACTCCAAATACCAGTTCCTACACCTTGATACGTTAAAACAGAACCTCCTAAGTTTACACTTGCATTGTTTGCACATGAACTTAATGCTGCTCCTGCTTCTACTATTGGTGATTTCACTATCGTCAAAACCAAACTATCGGTAACTTCTAAACAGTTACCTACTCCATCTGTAGTAGCAAACAATGTAGCCACACCAGCTATCTTTTCTGCATTACTAGGTGCATACACTACTGGGTTCGAGGTGGAATTGAAACTTCCTGATTTGTTTGTCCATCGCACCCCTGCTGAATTGGTGAAACTTGCAGTCAAGGTAGCACTTGCATTATTTTCACATACCGTTTGGTTTAAACCTGCATCAACTGTTGGTGCTGAGGTAAAGGTGATCGTCATGTTATCTGAAACAGAAAGACAGTTACCATTTCCTGTGGTTTGTAAAGTCAAGTTTAATGTTCCTGATGCTATTTCTCCTGAAGTTGGGGTATACACCGCATTCGGAGCTGTTCTGCTTGGGCTAAATGAAGAAGTCGTTCCTCCTACCCAAGTTACACCTGTAGCTGGTGCTCCAAAACTTCCGTTTAATTGTATAACTGGGTTGTTAGCACATTTTGTCTGATCTGCTCCTGCATCTACCGTTGGAGCAGTACCAATTGTTAAGGTCACATTATCTGAAACTGCATTACAAATTCCATTATTTGTTGAAGCTAAGATTAAGTTCACCGAACCATTCGCTATTTCTGAACTTGTAGGCGTATACACACCGGTCAAGGCATCACTCGCTGGTGCTATTGATCCTAATCCATTACTCCAAATACCTGTTCCTACACCTTGATACGTTAAAACAGAACCTCCTAAGTTTACACTTGCATTGTTTGCACATGAACTTAATGCTGCTCCTGCTTCTACTATTGGTGATTTCACTATCGTCAAAACCAAACTATCGGTAACTTCTAAACAGTTGCCTACTCCGTTAGTAGTTGCAAACAATGTAGCTACACCAGCTGTCTTTTCTGCATTACTAGGTGCATACACTACTGGGTTCGAGGTGGAATTGAAACTTCCTGATTTGTTTGTCCATCGCACCCCTGCTGAATTGGTGAAACTTGCAGTCAAGGTGGCACTTGCATTATTAGCACATACTGTTTGGTTTACTCCAGCATCTATTGTTGGGGCTGAGGTAAAGGTGATCGTCATGTTATCTGAAACAGAAAGACAGTTACCATTTCCTGTAGTTTGTAAAGTCAAGTTTAATGTTCCTGATGCTATTTCTCCTGAAGTTGGGGTATACACCGCATTCGGAGCTGTTCTGCTTGGGCTAAATGAAGAAGTCGTTCCTCCTACCCAAGTTACACCTGTAGCTGGTGCTCCAAAACTTCCGTTTAATTGTATAACTGGGTTGTTAGCACATTTTGTCTGATCCGATCCTGCATCTACCGTTGGAGCAGTACCAATTGTTAAGGTCACATTATCTGAAACTGCATTACAAATTCCATTATTTGTTGAAGCTAAGATTAAGTTCACCGAACCATTTGCTATTTCTGAACTTGTAGGCGTATACACACCGGTCAAGGCGTCACTTGCTGGAGAAATTGATCCTAAACCATTGCTCCAAATACCTGTTCCTACACCTTGATACGTTAAAACAGAACCTCCTAAGTTTACACTTGCATTGTTTGCACATGAACTTAATGCTGCTCCTGCTTCTACTATTGGTGATTTCACTATCGTCAAAACCAAACTATCGGTAACTTCTAAACAGTTGCCTACTCCGTTAGTAGTTGCAAACAATGTAGCTACACCAGCTGTCTTTTCTGCATTACTAGGTGCATACACAACTGGGTTCGAGGTGGAATTGAAACTTCCTGATTTGTTTGTCCATCGCACCCCTGCTGAATTGGTGAAACTTGCAGTCAAGGTGGCACTTGCATTATTAGCACATACTGTTTGGTTTACTCCAGCATCAATTGTTGGGGCTGAGGTAAAGGTGATCGTCATGTTATCTGAAACAGAAAGACAGTTACCATTTCCTGTAGTTTGTAAAGTCAAGTTTAATGTTCCTGATGCTATTTCTCCTGAAGTTGGGGTATACACTGCATTCGGAGCTGTTCTGCTTGGGCTAAATGAAGAAGTCGTTCCTCCTACCCAAGTTACACCTGTAGCTGGTGCTCCAAAACTTCCGTTTAATTGTATAACTGAGTTGTTAGCACATTTTGTCTGATCTGCTCCTGCATCTACCGTTGGAGCAGTACCAATTGTTAAGGTCACATTATCTGAAACTGCATTACAAATTCCATTATTTGTTGAAGCTAAGATTAAGTTCACCGAACCATTCGCTATTTCTGAACTGGTAGGCGTATACACACCGGTCAAGGCGTCACTTGCTGGAGAAATTGATCCTAAACCATTGCTCCAAATACCAGTTCCTACACCTTGATACGTTAAAACAGAACCTCCTAAGTTTACACTTGCATTGTTTGCACATGAACTTAATGCTGCTCCTGCTTCTACTATTGGTGATTTCACTATCGTCAAAACCAAACTATCGGTAACTTCTAAACAGTTGCCTACTCCGTTAGTAGTTGCAAACAATGTAGCTACACCAGCTGTCTTTTCTGCATTACTAGGTGCATACACAACTGGGTTCGAGGTGGAATTGAAACTTCCTGATTTGTTTGTCCAACGCACCCCTGCTGAATTGGTGAAAGTCGCATTCAAGGTGGCACTTGCATTATTAGCACATACTGTTTGGTTTACTCCAGCATCAATTGTTGGGGCAGGTGTAAATGTCAATGAAATAGGGTCTACAGCAGCCAAACAATTACCATTACCAGTAGATTCTAGCGTCAAGACTAGCGATCCGGAAGCAATTTCACCTGATGTTGGATTATAAGTTGCATTCATACTTGTTCTACTTGGATTGAAAGAAGAGGTTGTACCTCCTACCCACCTTGCACCTGTTGCTGGTGATGAAAAATCACCATTAAGTGTCACTAAAGAATTGTTAGCACATTTTGTTTGATCTACTCCTCCATCAACCACAGGTGCTGGAGTTACGTTAATCGTCACATTATCACTTTCGGCATTACATAGAAGATTATTAACAGATGATAAAGTTAAGGTCACACCTCCATTGGTAATTTCCGTAGGTGTGAGAGTATAAGAACCTCCCAAAGCATTATCAGTTGGGTTAACAGTATTTCCTTTATTTGTCCAAACCCCTTGTCCACCTCCTGAATAAGCAACAACTGAACCCGCTAGAGTAGCAGTAGGGTTATTTGCACATACTGTAAGCACTGGCCCAGCTTCCACTACAGGTTTTTTTACTACCGTTACAGTTAAACTATCTGTGACTGGTGAACAACTTCCCACACCAACCGTTCGAGCATAAATTTTAAAAGTTCCTGCATTCAATTGTGCAGCTGTGGGCTGATAAGTTGCAGGATCAGATGTTGCGCCCGGTGAAAACCCACCTGGATTTGCTGGTATAGTAGACCATTGTACACCTGATACAATTGAGTTATAAGTCGCATCTAAAGAAATTTGACTGTTATTATCACAAATAGTAACATTGGCACCAGCGTCAATTATTGGCCCAGGAGTAAAGTTAACCCGCATCGTGTCATATTCTGTAAAACATTTACCAGTTGACTCCAACACAAAGCTCAAAGAACCTGTTGCATAATCCGTAGGAGTTGGATTATAAGTCGTGGATAAATTATTCGCGTTGACAAAAGATCCATTACCGTTTAAGACACTCCACTTTCCAGTAACTGCACCACCTCTTACAGAACCATTTAAATTAACATTGTTACCAGTACACACGGATTGATTGACACCAGCATCAACAATAATATCGGATTGGAAAAGGGAAAAATAACCAAAACGAGTTCCTCCACCCGCATTCCCATTCACAATTCCGAGTGAAAAAACATCTTTAGAGTTCACTACCCGTTGAACAGCTCCACGCGGTATTTGGGCTTCTGTAAAAGATTTAAACATAGTCACCCATTCACCGGCAGTTCCCGGTACAGGTGAAAAATCAGCAGCACTTATCAAGGTTGTGTTACCGTTAATTGAAAAACCGTCTTCACTACCTGAACGAATAAGAATAGATAAGAAGAAAGAAAGTCCAGTGGTTGAACTACGTCCAAAACTTACCTGGTCTGAACCTGCACAATTCAAAGGAGGTAAAATTGCAGAACCTATTTCACAGCCAAAACCAGTTATTTGAATCAAATAATATGGTTTATTACCTTTATAGTAACTTGTTGAGGTAACTGTATCTATTAAATATTGTCCATTAAATAGAGTTGCTTTATTAACCCCATTTTTTTGAATTTGAGTATTATTTTGAGTTGCAACAATTATAACTAATTCAGGAGGATTTAAATTTGAACTATTGCTATTCACAATATATTCCTGACCTATAATATTGGTTGGAACCAACTGATCTCCATATAAGTCACGACAACCAAAAGAACTAGGATTCACTGAATCATCTGCATAGGTAACTGCAATTGGTTTGTCTGAAGAAATTACTGTTCCTACAGGTCTATTATTACCGTTTTGACCAACAGCTCTAGCTGAATACGATTGACCTCTATTTAAGGTAATCTTATATGGAACTTTTGCTGGATGATTTAATATAGCAACACTTGGGAAAATCCAAATAACAGTATTATCCTCAGATGCTACAATATTAAACTGTGAATAAGGTTGGACTGGTGTATAGTTACCATTACTCCAAATATTTTGAAGAGGTATATAAAATTCATTTCCTAAAGCATTATTACTCTTTAAAGCAAAAATATCTGTATTGTTGGGGGTGGCAACCTCGTAATAGACACTCACATCAACATCTGATTCAACCAAAATTCCTTTTGATAAAATTTGATCAAAAGGTCTTGACTCTATCAAATCATCATCGCCTGATACGTCAACAGAAGAAGATGAATTAGCGGCAACATTTATTGTATAATCAATTCCACCTAGATTAGCTGGCTGATATATCCTTACAGTAGCAGCAGAATCAAATGTTGACACACGTATGTTTGCAGATAAATTTGGAGCATCATGATTTTCTGTAACCTCCGGGGCAGCAAACCAAAAAGTTTTACCAATTTGTGCTTTTGAAACAAAAACAATAGATACCTGAACAATAAGTAGAAGTAAAAGTTTTTTCATGCTGGCTAAATAAACTGTATAACATACCTATATCTGCAAAAACTAAATCACAGACATAGCACATATATCAAAAATACTATTTTAAATCTGATTAGACTGAAGATTTTTGAATATTTTCTTGAACATCGACTCTATTACGATATTAATGCATTTATGTTACTTTAAATTTTTATCGAATAAATCAGGGCATTTAACCATTGATTTACGTATGTTTGCAGTGTTTTAACCAGCAAATTAAAATATGAATTTTTATTATTCGAATGAAAAATGGAAAAAGATTGATTTTTCCAAGTTTAAACCTTTGTTAAAGTATTCAATTTCTAACTATGGACGAATAGCGAGCTATGTTGATCAGTTTGAAAACGCCAATTTACTGAAAGGAGGCATTCTTGGCGGATATCCTATACTCAAAACTCGTATGAATGGTGTCGATAGAACTATCTATTTGCATAAGCTCGTAGCCGAATATTTTATTGAGAAACCGAGTAATGAACATACTTCTGTCATTCATCTGGATTTTAATAAAAAAAACAACCATACCTCTAACTTGAAGTGGGTTACTAAGGATGAACTCACCGAACATCATAAAAAAAACCCAAATATCTTAGAAGCACGAAAAAATGCACCTAAACCACAAAAGGGGCATAAACTCACCTCTACAGATGTGATTCGGATAAAAAAAATGATAGCAAATCCGAATAGAAAAACTAGGATGAAACTGATTGCTAAACAATTTGGAATCAGTGAAATGCAACTCTACAGAATTAAATCAGGGGAAAACTGGGGACATATAAAAGTATAAACTAATGGAGTAAGGCTCATCATAAGCCTTATTCCCTTTTATATCTCAACATCGAATCCTTCTTTCTCTAAAGTAATTTCTAAATCAGACAAAGCATTCATGTAATACATATAGGCATCATAAGGTGACGGATATGGACTAAAATAAGCATGAACTACTCCGTCCCCACTTTCTTTTGTACTCATATAATAAAAATGATCCGAAGTTTGAAGTTTTCTCCATACATGCCATAAATCTAAGTTTTTGGTCAGTTTAATGTACTTCTCCAAATTAAACACCTTATCCAATGCTTCTTTTTGCATATCATTCCCAGTCCAGGCTGACAAATCTCTTTCAGTATCTGCCCAGGAAATTGAATTGTGCACATCATAAGTGTCTTTTACTTTATTTTTTTTAATCACCTCTGAGGGGGTACAAAATTTCATTCCTCGTTCAAGCACTTTAGCAGGCAAGGAAGACCAAAACTTAAAAATACCAGTTTCTTCCCACTTATGCTCTCCTATGGTTTCGTAATCAATAAAAACATTAACTACATCTCCATCTTGTTTGCTTAACCAATCGGCATACTTATCTGCTGTAAGTGGATGTTCTGTCCATGATTCGTCTCCAAAACGAAAAGCAACATCATCTGACAGTTTATGATTCTTAAGTAGCGTTTTAATCCTTACCGCATTGGGTGCTTGATACAATTGATTAGGCGTTCTTCCGTTTAGATACCAGTCAACGCCTTCACTCAAAATTCCATCATACCCCATATCTTCTACATACTTAGCTAATTCGTTATTATAAATAAGCTCTGTATTGCGAAACACTTTGGGTTGAACCCCAAAATGTCTAAAAATTCTTTGTTGATGTGATTCAACTTGTTTTTTAAAATCTTCTTTGGAATAAACAGAAGCTAAGGAATGATAATAGGTTTCCGCTAAAAACTCCACTTTGCCTGTTTCTGCTAGTCGTTTAAAAGATTCTAATACGTCCCAACGGTGATTTTCCAGCTGTTCAATAAAGACACCACTTAGGGAATAAGCTATTTTGAATTGCCCCTTCGTCTCTTTAATCAAACGAAGCATCATTTCATTGGCTTTTAAATAGCATTTACTGGAAACGCGGTCTAAAACTTCCTTATTAAGTATATCATTTTCGTAAAATGGGTCACGACCAATTTCAAAAAAAGTATACGGTTTTAATCTGTTAGGCTGGTGTACCTGAAAGTAAATGCAAACATCTGCCATTGACTCAATATTACTTGTTTAAATGAGCATTGAATATATCAACAATTTTGATAGCAGCAGCATCCCATGTTAATTTTTTCAAATCTTCGAAACCAGCTTTTACAACTTTATCTTTCAGCTTTTCATCTTCAATCAAGTCTACAATGTGTTGAGCCATTAATTCCACATCCCAAAAATCTGCCTGTAAAGCACCATGTAACACTTCTGCTACCCCCGACTGTTTTGATATCACTGCTGGAATTCCAAACTGTGCTGCTTCTAATGCAGATAAACCAAATGGTTCAGAAACGGAAGGCATACAATAAACATCCGTCATTGATAGCAAGTCATTCACTTTCTGCTTGTTTAAAAAACCAGTAAAATGAAACTTATCCCCTACGTGTTTATAAGCACCATTTTCAATTAATTGCTTCATTTGATCACCCGTTCCTGCCATTACGAAATGAACATGGTGATTTTTTGCTAATACTTTAGAAGCAATATCCAAGAAAAATTCAGGCCCTTTTTGTTCTGTTAAGCGTCCTAAAAACAATACCAATGAACCTGGAAAAGATTTCTCTTGCTTAAATGGCTCTACTTCTAAGGCGCCATTATGTACTGGGAATATTTTAGCTGGGTTGATACCAAAGTGCCTTGTACAGATTGTTCCCGTATAAGCGCTTACTGGTAATACCATGTCAGCCTGTTCCATGCCATACTTTTCAACATCGTATAACCAACCTCTTGATTCTGGACCACTACGGTCATAGCTAAGCGAATGCACATGTACAGCTAAGGGTTTACCTGTTAGTTTTTTCACTTCTATACCTGCTAGAAAAGTCATCCAGTCATGCGCGTGTATAACATCAAAATCTCTAGTTAAAGCAATTCTTGCTGCATATTTAGCGAATTGTACTACTTTACTTATGACATCCGAGCCATATAGCTCTTCAGCCTTAAAAGTTTCCAACTCTTCTTTACTTACATTCTCTAAAAAAGACTGGAATTGCTTCTTATCAAACTTTGTTTTTCTATTTTCTTCTGTGGAATAGGGCAATAATTCTGTCTCAATAAAATCTACATTTTCCAAAAATGCATAGTTACTGGTCGTTACTGAAGATTTAATTTCTTCAATTCTTATATTATTCAATCCGATTAACTCAACATTGTCAACCACAAAATTAGGGTCAGATTTTGGTAATATAACCGACACATCTGCAATTTTTGATAAAGATTTCGCCATACCTAAACAAGCGATACCTAATCCTCCGTTAATTACGGGTGGAAATTCCCACCCAAGCATCAATATTTTTAGCTTACTCATCTTAGCTTTTATTTATAATCTTTTTTTTCTTATCTGCGTGATACAAATGTCAAGATTAATTTTTAATATCAAAGAGCAAATGCATTAAAAAAACAAGCATAAGTAATTTTTGTGATGATGTAATTTTTAACTCATAAATGTTAAGTTTTTAGATCCAAAAAACTATGTTTGTAAAACACCTAAAATTACGCATATGGATACTTTTCAAGGCAATTACATGGAAAATGACTTGAAGGAAAAACGTGAAGAGATTTTTCCTGGTAATGTCACAAAATGGGAACATAAGAATAATACGCTTCGGTTTTTTACAGATAAAGACATTGAGTTACGGGTTTCTATCATTTCTGACCGTATTATTCGATTTCGATTTATTACGGAAACTCCTGAGCCCGCAGATTTCTCATATGCTATTTCAGAATATAATAAGTGGGAATTGAACCCGTATGAAGTAAAGGACAAAGATGACCATGTTCGTATTACCACTGACCGTTTAATTTGCACTATCAGTAAAACAAACGCCATTACTCGGATTTTAGACAAATCTGGTAATGTGTTGTGCGAAGATGAAAAAGGTTTTCATTGGGAATATCACAAAGAGAGTTGCGGAGATATTGTAATCAACTCTAAACGGTTGTTAGCTGGAGAACATTTTTATGGCTTAGGTGATAAACCATGTAGTCTAGACTTAAGAGGAAAAAGACTGCAGAACTGGGGTTCTGACACCTATGGTTATGGTCGTAAGACAGACCCATTATATAAAAACATACCTTTTTATTTATCTTTACATAAGAAAATAGCCTACGGTATTTTCTTTGACAATTCATTTAGAAGTTTTTTTGATTTTGGCAGCGAACGAGGCGACATAACTAGTTTTTGGGCTCATGGAGGTGAAATGAATTATTATTTCATTTATGGACCAGAGTTGGAAACTGTGACACAAGATTATACACACCTAACCGGTAAACCAGAACTCCCTCCAATGTGGGCTTTGGGTTATCACCAATGTAAGTGGAGCTATTATCCTGAAAGTAAGGTTAGAGAGATTTGTAACGAATTTCGTAAAAATAAAATCCCAATGGATGCCATTTATCTTGATATAGACTATATGGATGGTTTCCGATGCTTCACTTGGAGCAAAGATTATTTCCCGGATCACAAAAAAATGGTCAAAGATTTAGCTAACGATGGTTTTAAAACTGTAGTCATAATCGATCCTGGAATCAAAATTGACAAAAACTATAGCGTATATCAGGAAGGTATTGAGAACGACTACTTTTGTAAACGGACAGACGGTCCATTAATGAAAGGTTCGGTATGGCCTGGACTATGTAATTTTCCTGACTATACTAAACCAGAAGTAAGAACTTGGTGGGCTGATTTATTTAAAGGGTTAATTGCAGAAGATGGAATTCGAGGAATATGGAATGACATGAACGAACCTGCTGTATTTGAAGAAGGTACCTTCCCTGATGATGTGCGGCATGACTATGATGGAAACCCTTGTTCACACAGAAAAGCACATAATGTGTACGGAATGCAAATGGCTCGTGCAACTTATGATGGCGTAAAAAAATTCGCTTACCCTAACAGACCATTTATCATTACGCGTTCAGGTTACGCAGGCATGCAGCGTTATTCTTCTGTATGGACAGGTGACAATGTTGCCAGCTGGGAACACCTTAAAATTGCCAATACACAATGTCAACGATTAAGTATCTCCGGAATTTCATTTGCGGGTTCTGACATAGGAGGATTTATTGAAGAACCGAACGGTGAACTGTATGTTCGATGGCTACAAATGGCTGTTTTTCATCCATTCTGCCGTACCCACTCTTCAGGCGATCATGGAGACCAAGAACCATGGTCTTTTGGTGAAGAATATATGGATTTGGCTCGTCAAGCAATTGTGCTTCGCTATAAAATTCTTCCTTATATCTATACAAGCTTTTGGCAGTATGTTACTCGCGGAACCCCTATGCTAAAGCCACTAAGCTATATCGCTCAAGATGACAGCGAAACCTATTACAGAATGGAAGAGTTTGGTTTAGGTGACCACTTGTTTATCTGCCCTATTTCTGAGTCAAAGGTAGAAGGTCGATGGTTATACCTTCCTGAAGGTCAGTGGTACCTGTACTGGGATGATACTTTGTACAATGGTAGAGATGAAGTGTGGGCGAATGCCCCGATGAATCAGTTTCCATTTTTCATCAAAGCTGGTGCGGTTGTCTCCCACTATCCTGAAATACAATATGTAGGTGAAAAGGTAATTGAAGAACTTATTTTGCATGTATACTATATCAATGGCACAGAAAAAAGTGAACTTTATGAAGATGCTGGCGATGGTTATGGATACGAAAAAGGTGAATCCAATTTAAAAACATTCACAGTTACTGGTACAGAAAAAACCTTTGAAGTAGCTCAATCTAAAGAAGGAAAATATACACCAAGTTACAGTACGTATAAAGTTATTTTCCATGGTTTACCTGAGGCTATCAAAAGTATTGAGGTGGATGGAGAACGTAAGAAATTAAATAACAACGCTGTAATTGCCAATGTTGATTTTTCATTGATCACATTGAAGTAAATTAACCTTGAGGAGTTGATTTATTCAACTCCTCATTTATCACATTAAATACTTTTTCTCTCAACGCTTCAGCAGTCCATCCAAGGGGTGAAATGGGCGAATGATAAACTACTTCAATTTTTGTCCTCCGCATTAAAAACTTACCGTCATCTGGCAAAAACAACCAATTGTATCTTAGTGTTACAGGAACAACCTCAACCCCTGTTGCTACTGCTAATTTAAAAGCACCTATTTTAAAGTCAGCTAATGCTGGTGGATGGTTAGTTTTTATACCACCTTCAGGAAAAAAAATGAGACTCCTCCCCTCCTTTAAAGCCAACATTGATTTTTTGAATGTTCTTATACGACTTTGGACGCTTTTTCGATCGACAGGTAAGTGAAGTTTGCGAAACAAATAACCAAACAGCGGAATTTTTTCTAATTCACTCATCCCTACAAACTGCACATAGGTGGGAGTACGAGCTAAACTTGGAATATCAAAATAAGAAAAGTGATTAGGGCAAAAGATGTAATTGGTGGTGGTATCAAGCGGGCGTTCATAATATATTTTAAAGGGCAAAAATGTCAAAGGAAACACGAAATATGACCACAGTTTATTTAAAACACTTACATATTTATGCCACGCTTTTACTTGAGCAATAAGAAAAAAGGGAATGTATAACAACAAAAAAGTAATCACAAAAATAAGGGCAAAATAGCCTGTATAAATTAGCTGAATTAACCTCACCATATTTTTACCACTTAATGGGTGTTTGACCAGTTGCTTCCAAATAAGCATTCGTTTTGGAAAATGGTTTCGAATCCCAAAAACCATTATAGGCGGATAATGGCGAGGGATGAGCTGACTTTAATACACTATGTTTTGAGGTATCAATAACTTGACCTTTTTTTTGCGCATAACCTCCCCATAAAATGAAGACTACTTGATCTTTATTGTCGGATATCTTTTTTATCACTGCATCAGTAAATTGCTCCCACCCTTTTTTCTGATGTGATCCTGCCCTATGTGCTTGTACCGTTAAGGTGGCATTTAACATCAACACCCCCTGACTAGCCCATCGCTCTAGGTTCCCTGACTTTGGGACAGGAATACCCAAATCGGCATGTAATTCTTTAAAGATATTTTTGAGGGAGGGAGGAAAGGGTACACCATCATTAACGGAAAAACACAAACCGTTGGCTTGACCAGGTCCATGATAAGGATCTTGCCCTAAGATCACTACTTTAACTTTGTCAAAGGGACATTTTTCAAACGCATTAAAAATATTTTTACCTCGTGGATAAATAGTTTGATTAGCATACGCTTGTTTCACAAAATGAGTCAATGATTCAAAATAGGGCTTATTGAACTCTTCATTCAATTGCTTTTTCCACGTCTGTTCTATGTTTACATTCATCATATTCAAACAATTAGAATAAAAATACGGTTATCTGTATACAATCAATAATTGAATAGTTTATATTTACGATAATGGTTACTGAAATTACTAAAGGTGTTAAAGTAAGCGTTAGTACGCAATTCAAACAGGAGTATAGCAGCCCCATGCAATACCACTATGTTTTTACGTACAAGATCCATATTGAAAATCAAAGTGACTACTCTATTCAACTTTTAAGTCGAAGATGGTTTATTTTCGATTCAAACGGAACAGTGAAAGAAGTTGAAGGTGAAGGTGTTGTTGGTCAACAACCGCTATTGGAGCCAGGTGAGACTCACGAGTACATTTCAGGATGTAACTTAAAAACTGGTGTTGGTAAAATGCATGGCGAATATACTTTTGAACGACTAGTAGACGGTAAACATTTTCAGGTAGCCATTCCCGAGTTTACCATGATTGTCCCTTTCAAATTAAACTAAAAGTTGTTTTTCAATATTCTATGAATACTTATTCTGGAAAGAAATACATTACCCATTTTCTTAAAGCAAACAATGCACACGGAATCCACTCTCCTTTTGTGTTCGATTTATACAACAAGGTGATACGACAAAAAAAATCGTCAAGTGAGTTTCGTGAAATAGAACAGTTAAGAAAAGAATTATTACAAGACAAACGTGAAATTACTACCTGTGACCTCGGTTCAGGATCTGTTTTATTACCTCATCCCAAAAGAAAGATTGCTGATATTGCAAAGCATTTTTCTTCCCCCACAAAAGATGCCCGTTTTTTTTATAAACTGTGTCAATATTTAAACCCCAAAACCATACTTGAGTTGGGTACTTCTTTAGGTTTAACTACCAGTTATTTAGCGAAAGCTGCACCTGAAGCCCGGATTGTTTCACTAGAAGGATGTCCTGAAACCGCGAACATCGCAAGACAAAATTTTAAAAAGTCAAACATTGAAAATGTTGAAGTTGTGGTCGGTAATATAGACATGACGCTTTGTTCTACTTTTCCTAGAATAGGGCAAATAGACCTCGCCTATATTGATGCCAACCATACCTATGACGCAACACTAAGGTACTTCAATCAATTGATTGACGACTGCCATAACGAAAGTTGTTTGATTTTTGACGACATCTATCAAAAAGAAGAAATGACAGCTGCGTGGGAAGAAATTTGTAGCAGCAACAGAGCCAATGTAGTCTTAGACTTTTTCAATTTTGGCATTGTCTTCCCAAGAGTAGAACAACGAAAACAGTACTTTAGATTACGCTTCTAATACGTATTTAAGTTCTTGAAGAAAAGTGGTGTTTTCTTGTTCTGTACCAACAGAAATCCGAAGGCAGTCATCACACAACACTACTTTCGAACGGTCGCGAACAATCACTAACTTCTCGATTAACTTTTTATACAACTCCCCTGCTCTAGCTACTTTAATCAATACTTGATTTGAATCGGTCGGGTATATTTTTTCTATTTGATCAATAGTACTCAATGCTTCTACTAACCATTCACGCTGTTCTAGAATGTTCGCTACATACTGTTCTTTTTGAATCACATTTTGAAGTGCTTTCATGGCTAACTCTTGTGTCGCCAGGTTGATATTGTATGGGTATTTAATTTTGTTTAACACCTTCACAATATCTGCATTGGCATACCCCATGCCTAAGCGTAAAGCAGCCATGCCCCAGGCCTTTGAAAAAGTCTGAAGCACGAATAAATTTGGAAACTCTTTTAATCGAGTAGAAAAAGAATAAGTATCTGCAAAGTCAATATATGCCTCATCAACCACAACAATTCCATTGAACGCTTTTAGTATTCGTTCAATATCTTCATTGCGCATCACATTACCACTTGGGTTGTTGGGTGAACAAATGAAGATCATTTTTGTGTTTTCATCTACTGCTTTCAATACTTCATCCACTTGCAATTGAAAGTTAGTCGTGAGGTTTACCTTTCGCACTTCCACATCATTGATATCCGCACTGACTTGATACATGCCATAGGTCGGTGGGTTAATGATGACGTTATCTTTTCCAGGATTGCAAAAAGCACGGTATAACAAATCAATCGGTTCATCGCTGCCATTACCTAGGAAGATTTGGTTTTCATCTACTTGTTTCAGTTGTGCTAACCGTTCTTTAACTTCTCGTTGAAGCGGGTCGGGATAACGATTATAATGTCCACCACTTACTGAACCAAAAGGATTTTCATTAGCATCTAAAAACACCCCTACTTTTCCTGTATACTCATCACGAGCTGAGGAATAAGGTTGAATATTTTTAATGTTGTTTCGTAGTAGTGATGTGATATTAAACATGGATTCGTGCTTCTTTGAAAGTGCAAATTAAGTTTTATTCGAACGAATACTAGAAACTTTTTTGTGAAAACTTTACACATTGCAATGCAATGGGGATTCTTAATCTGATTGATCTTCTAAAAGCTTCTTTCACAAAAAGAATTTTGGGTTGAATAGTAAGATTTAATCATAAAAAAAGCCCTCAGTTGAGGGCTTTTTTATAAATAATTAATAATAATATTTCATCCGAGGACTTAGATAATCTCTAACGCTCTATTTTTCGCTTGTTTTTCGTAAGCTACAATTTTTTCTTTTTGAGCGAGGATGTAGTCAATATCGTCATAACCGTTGATCATACACGTTTTTTTGTATGCTCCAATTTCAAATGATTCTGATTTACCACTGCTTACAATCGTAAATGTTTGCTCGACTAAATCAACCTCGAATTTTGCTTCGTTATTTTTTTCAATCTCTTCGAATATTTCTTCCAGGAATGCATCCGTAACTTGAACAGGCAATAACCCATTGTTCAATGCATTTCCTTTGAAAATATCAGCAAAGAAAGAGGAAACAACTACCTTAAAAGGGAAATCATAAATAGCCCAGGCAGCGTGTTCTCTTGATGAGCCAGTACCAAAGTTTTTACCGGCTACTAAAATCTCTCCGCTGTATTTAGGGTTGTTTAATGGGAAGTCTGCTTTTGGTGTTCCATCTGCATTGTAACGCCAGTCTCTAAATAAGTTTTCACCGAAACCATCACGTGTTGTTGCTTTTAAGAAACGTGCCGGAATGATTTGATCGGTATCTATATCTTCAATTTGTAGCGGTATTGCCCGCGATACTAATTTTTTAAATTTTTCCATTTTTTAAATGCGTTTAATGTTTCTGACTCCCTGTTTGTTGAATTTTCATTCTTTAAATCAGGAGCCTAAATCTTCTTAAAACTTAGATTAGTTCTCTTACATCAACAATTTTACCTGCAATGGCACATGCTGCCACTGTTAATGGTGATGCAAGTATGGTTCGTGAACCTGGACCTTGACGACCTTCAAAATTTCTGTTTGAAGTTGCTACTGCATATTCTCCTTTAGGAATTTTGTCTTCGTTCATGGCTAAACAAGCCGAACAACCTGGTTCTCTTAATTCAAATCCTGCTTCTTTTAAAATCACATCAATGCCTTCAGCAATTGCTTGTTGCTCCACAGCTTTAGAACCTGGAACGATTAACGGGTTGACATGAGCTGCTTTTTGCTTTCCTTTTACGTACTCGGCAAAAATTCTAAAGTCTTCAATTCGACCGTTAGTACATGAACCTAAGAATACCCAGTCGATTTTCTTTCCGATCATTTTGTCACCTGGAGCAAAGCCCATGTAGTCACATGATTTTTGGAAAGTAATGCGGTTGTTTTCATCCTTTATGTCTGCTAAAGTCGGGATAGATCCATCAACACCTACTCCCATTCCTGGGTTAGTACCATAGGTCACCATTGGTGCAATGTCTTCTGCCTTGAAGTAAACTTCTTTATCAAATTTAGCATCAGCATCTGAAGGAAGTGTTTTCCAATAAGCTACTGCTTCGTCCCACTTGGCGCCTGTGGGTGCAAATGTTTTTCCTTTTACATAGTCAAAAGTAGTTTCATCGGGAGCAATCATACCACCACGTGCACCCATTTCGATGGACATGTTACAGATGGTCATTCGAGCTTCCATAGATAATGAAGTGATAGCCGAACCGCAGAATTCCACGAAGTAACCAGCACCACCACCAGTACCTAATTTTGAGATGACATATAAGACCAAATCTTTCGATAATACTCCTTTTCCAAGAACACCATCGATTTGAATTTTCATTGTTTTAGGTTTTGCTAACAACAAACACTGCGTTGCCAACACGCTTTCTACCTGACTGGTACCAATACCAAAAGCGATAGAACCAAAAGCACCGTGTGTTGACGTGTGTGAATCACCGCAAACCATGGTCATACCTGGTTTGGTTAACCCTAACTGGGGTCCTATGATGTGAACCACACCATGATAATCATGACCTAAGCCATAATATGCAACATTGTGTTTTTCACAGTTAGTTTGAAGCTTAGCCACTTGAACGCGGGATAACTCTTCTTTAATAGGAGAAAGCTGATCTCTAGTTGGTACGTTGTGGTCAGGGGTAGCTGTAGTGAGGTTAGGACGGAATACGCCAACACCTCTATTTTCAACTCCTGTAAATGCCTGTGGCGAAGTAACCTCATGTACCAAATGTCTATCTATATAGATCACATCCGTAGTTTCGTCCACTGTATGAACCACGTGCGCACTCCATACTTTTTCAAATAACGTTTTTCCCATTCGTGTATATCTGTTTTTGTCTCTTAAAATCGGGCAACAAAGGTAGCTAATTTTTATGAATTTAGGTATTGTACTCTCAAAGACATTTTTATTTGAACAAAATGAAAGTAATTTGCATTAATTAGTGGCACAAAAAATGTAACAACCCGCGATGACTAATTTAATAAAGCTTATGAAACAACTATTTATATTAATTGCTATTCTTTTCGGCATCGGATGTTCTTCGTTTACTAGCGATGACACCACCAATTTGGGTGAAGAAAAAGGCATTCAGTTTTATCATGATTTTGATGAAGCTCTGGCTGAAGCAGAAAAAACAGGCAAACCCTTATTTGTTGATGCTTATGCTTCTTGGTGTGGACCATGTAAATGGATGTCGGCAAAAACTTTTACCCAAAAAAGTGTGGGTGACTACTACAACACCCATTTCATTAATGTGAAAATTGATGCAGAAAAAGGGAAAGGAAAGGCGTTTGCTCAAAAATATAACATTAGAGCCTACCCTACCCTCTTTTTTATTGGTGCTGATGGCAAATTAATTCAAAAAACAGAAGGTGCTTTGGATGGTGTACAACTGTTGCAGTTAGGAGAAAATGTGCTTTCAAAGTATGAGCACTAATAGATGATAAAAATGATTGTTCAGCCAATTCAAGTTACACATCGAAAGTTTGAATTGGCTTTTTTTATGCGACAATTCTAAACAATAGCAAATGTTTTTAGTCGTTTATTTGCGTTTACAAAAGGAAAGTTGGATTTGAATCACAATCACGTATTTCAATAAAATCTTGGTATAATTTTTAGGAAATCTATACCTACTGGAGAGGAAACATGTGTTATATCCAATAGCCTAGCATTATCGACAATAAAAATTAAAATTATGATAGTATAATTATTATATAATTTACAATCATCATAATTAAACTTCACACTCTCGAGGCATTGAGTAGTAATATCACTAATTACTAGCTCTCAAATTTATACTCGATCTTGATGATACCACAGGTAATAGGTCAGCTATATCATCTAAGTGTGTTAGACCCTTTGTAAAACCCTCTTATTTATTTACATATTAATACAAAATAAGGACACAAACTTCCTTGGTCTAGTATTTATTTAATGCTTCCCAAGTCTTACCCGTGTATCAATAAGCCGACATGGAAATCTGTAAGTAATAAATGATTTGTTGAAATCATTTCGAAGCACAATCAAAAAAACTAGTTTTAAACATACAACTAAAAAACAACAATTGAATTATGGATATCTTTGCGGATTTTAACACCTGGATTGCGCTTTTAACGCTGATTTTTCTAGAGATAGTACTTGGTATTGACAACATCATCTTTATTTCAATTACTACAGCCAAACTACCACAAGAATCCCAAAAGAAAGCGACAAATGTAGGGTTGTTACTGGCCATGGTTACTCGCATTATGCTGCTATTAGGAGTTTCTTACTTAATTGCCATGAAGGATCCTTTTTTCAGCTTTGATCTAAACTTCCTTAAAGCTGATATTACAGGTCAAAGTTTGATTCTTTTATTAGGAGGAATTTTCCTGCTTTACAAAAGTACCAGCGAAATACACCATAAAGTAGAAGGAGTAAATGAAGAAAGCACCATAAAAAAAGCTTCCAGCTCATTTGTAAGTGTCATCATTCAAATCATATTAATCGATATTGTCTTCTCGTTTGATTCTGTTTTAACAGCTGTGGGTATGACGAATGGTATCGATGGTGCATTAACTATTATGGTGATTGCCGTAGTTATTTCAGTAATAATTATGATGCTGTTTGCCACACCAGTAAGTACGTTTGTAAACAAACATCCTACTATTCAAATGTTAGCTTTATCTTTTTTAATTCTTATAGGCTTTATGTTGGTAACGGAAGGTGCTCATTTAGCGCACGCTGAAGTCTTCAACCAGCATGTAGGAGCCATTCCTAAAGGGTATCTTTATTTTGCTATAGCCTTCTCACTGGGAATTGAAGCACTTAACTTTAAGATCCGGAAAAAAAGTAAATAATTACTGCTTACAATTCAATATAAAACAAAAGACCACACTTCATGAGGTGTGGTCTTTTTTATGATTGTAAAATTATATAAAGAGGTTAAACCGCAACATTGTTCTCTCTCAATGCTTCATTCAACGATGTTTTCTTGTCGGTAGATTCCTTTCTTTTACCAATAATTAAAGCACAAGGTACGTTGTATTTCCCTGAAGGAAATTCTTTTTCATAAGACCCTGGAATAACCACTGCACGCTCAGGAACTACCCCCATATGAATCATTGGTTCTGGCCCTGTCACATCAATAATTTTTGAGCTCATAGTGAGTGTTACACCTGCTCCTAATACAGCTTCTTTACACACACGAACACCTTCCACTACGATGCATCGTGAACCAATAAACGCACCATCTTCTATAATCACTGGAGCAGCTTGTACTGGTTCTAAAACACCACCAATTCCTACACCACCACTTAGGTGAACATCCTTACCAATTTGAGCACAACTACCAACCGTTGCCCAAGTATCAACCATGGTTCCGCTCGAAACATATGCTCCGATGTTTACATAACTGGGCATTAAAACTGCTCCGCTTTCGATGTGTGCTCCGTATCGCGCAACCGCATGAGGCACTACCCGTACACCTTGTGCAGCGTAGTCTTTTTTCAAAGCAATCTTGTCGTGAAACTCAAACGGCCCCACTTCAATTGTCTCCATTTTATTGATTGGGAAATATAAAATTACTGCTTTTTTTACCCAATCATTTACCTGCCATGTACCATCACTTTTAGGTTCAGCAGTTCTTAATTTTCCTTTGTCTAAAAGTTCAATTACTTCTCTAATTGCTTGTTGAGATTCTGGCTTTTCTAACAAACTTCTATCCTCCCAAATCTTCTCAATTACCTCTTTCATTTTTCTCTTTTTCTAATGGACTTATGACTTTAAGATTCTAAAATACAACTTTATTTTTGAAGCGACATGAAAGACTTTTTATTAATCATTTAAACTGATTTTTTCAGGTAAAAAAACCAAACTAAAATTCGTGATAAAAAAGTTAAATTAGTGCCCTAAAAAGGTTTATAGTATCTTGCAAAAAAGGCTCAAATTTCTCGCGTGAAAAAAGACAAAAAAAAGGTACTCATTTCTTCGGTTTTAAAACCGATAAACGACACGCGCCTCTATGAAAAATTTGGTGGGTCACTGGCTAAGAAAGAAACTTTACAAATTCACATTTGTGGATTTAAATCCGAGGTTCCCACAGACCCCAACATTACCTTTCACCCTCTTTTTCACTTCAAACGACTGTCCATAAAGCGGTTTTTATCATATTGGAAATATGCAATTTTATTACTTAAAGTAAAACCTCATATAATAATATGTAATACTTTTGAATTACAATTAATTAACTCAATATACAAAATATTATTTGGTGCGGAATATTACTATAATTTAGAGGAAAACTACTTCAGAAACATACGCTATACGACTAATTTTCCCACTGCTGTCCGATTTCTACTGGCTCACGCTGTACGTCTCAAAGAGCGACTCCTTCACCCCTTTGTCAACCACTACTTTTCAGCTGAATTATGTTACCTATCTGAGATGCCTTTTATACAAAACAAAGCCACTCCAATACTCAATAAATTTGTTCCAACCCTACCCTCAGTTAAACGACCAAACCGCGGCACAAAAAACCACTTTATTTACTCGGGAACTATCGCAGAACAATACGGTATATTTACTATCATTTTCTTTATAAAATCTTTACATACGATTAACCCTGACATAACGCTTACCATCATCGGATTTTGTGCCAATGAAAAAACATTGACCTCAGTAAAAGAAACCATCAAAAACCACCAATACATTCAACTAATCGGTGGTGATGAACGAGTTAATCATCAACTGATTTTAGCTCAAATTCAAATAGCTGATTTTGGGATAATCTGTTATAAAAAAAACCCAAGTACTGATAACTGCTTCCCAACAAAAATTTATGAATATATCCATTACCAACTCCCCATCATTAACCTAACAAAAAACTCCTGGTCTAACCACAATGTTTTGGACTCAGCTGTCCTAGAAATTAACACAGAAACCGAAAACACATCTCGAAAATTAGAGAAAATAAAATCACACCATTTCTATAAAAACAACGCCTCCGATGACATCTATTGGGAAAGTGAGGAGAAAAAATTATTTAACGTTTTACGATTAGACTAATTCATTTTTTAGAGTTACCTAAACTTTTACCTATCTTTACTTTGATGCTTAGTCAAACTGAAGAAAATTACATAAAAGCGATTTACCATTTAACAAATGGAAAAGCCCAAAGTGCTACTACAAATGCCTTGTCAGAAGCACTGAAAACGAAGCCAGCTTCCGTGAGCGATATGCTTAAAAAGCTCGCGGGCAAAGACCTTATTAACTACGAAAAATATAAAGGAGTTTACCTTACTAAAGCCGGACTAAAGGATGCTTTAAAAATCATTCGAAAGCATCGCTTGTGGGAGGTTTTTTTGGTAGATAAACTCGACTTCGCCTGGGATGAGGTGCATGATATTGCAGAGCAACTGGAGCATATTCAATCAACCACCCTGACCAACAAACTCGATAAGTTTTTGGGCTACCCTAAGAATGATCCTCATGGCGACCCCATACCTACTGCTGAAGGAGAAATTAGTAAACATTATCAATTAACCATTACTGATTTAGAACCTAAGAACCAAGCCGTAGTGGTAGGGGTAAAAGATTCTTCAGCGTCTTTTTTGCAATACCTCAATAAAATCGGAATCTCCTTAGGGACTGAACTTACTGTGCTTGAGCAAATAGCGTACGACCAAAGCTTAGAAATTCAACTTGAAAACAATAAACAAATCATTTCAAAAGAGGTAGCCAAAAACATCTATGTATCCACTCATTAAAACATGCTTATTAGCAACCATCCTGATGTTTTGTTCGTGTTCTGACAACAAACCACAGTCTGGTAAATTAAAGATCGTGACGACCACAGGCATGATTGCTGATGCAGTAGAAAATTTAGTTGGTTCGCAAGCAGAAGTCACCGCCTTAATGGGCCCTGGTGTAGACCCGCACTTATATAAAGCTGCTCAAGGTGATTTAAAGCTGTTACAAGAAGCAGATATCATTATTTACAACGGATTACATTTAGAAGGAAAAATGACCGACATATTCGAGAAATTATCTCGAATTAAATCCGTATACGCCATCTCGACTGGTTTACCCGAAGATCGATTACGCAAAGCAAGCGAACAGGACGCGGTAGACCCGCATATTTGGTTTGACATCGACTTGTGGTCGTTGGGAATTAAAAACTTGAATGAGTGGCTTAAAAAGACGCATCCCTCCTTAACTATTTCAGCAACTGGAAACGGTTATTTCCGACAACTAGATAGTTTACATCAAGCCACCTTAACGTCCATCATGACCATACCCGAAGAACAACGACTTCTTATCACCGCGCATGATGCATTCGGTTATTTTGGCGATGCTTACGGTATAGAAGTAAAAGGTATTCAAGGTATATCCACTGTGGCACAAGCCGGACTCCGGGATGTCAACAACCTCATCAACCTCATCATCGAAAAAAAAATCAATGCAATTTTTGTTGAATCTTCCGTTCCAAAGAAACAAATTGACGTCATTGTAGAGTCGTGTAAAGCAGAAGGTCATCAACTTGTGATTGGTGGCACACTTTATTCTGATGCCATGGGTGCACCACAAACCCCTGAAGGCAACTATATTGGTATGGTTACACATAATGTATCGGTCATCGTTAACTCCTTAAAATGATAATTCAAGTAGAAAATCCTGCCATTGAAGTTCATGACTTAACGGTGAGCTATCATAACAAACCCGTTTTATGGGCGATTGACTTTAGCATACCAGAGGGAACTTTGGGTGGAATTATCGGGCCCAATGGTGCGGGTAAATCAACATTGGTAAAGTCGATTATGGGCTTAATCGAAACCTCCAGTGGATATGTTAAAATACTGAATCAAGACTTAGCCGAGGTACGTTTAAAAGTGAGTTACGTACCCCAACGTGAATCAGTCGATTGGGATTTCCCTGCTTCTGTGTTGGATATTGTGATGATGGGACGGTATGGTAAACTTGGTCTTTTTAAACGACCTCAAAAGGCGGATAAAGAAGCTGCTATTGAATCCCTCAATGATGTAGGGATGGCTGAATATGCCAACCGACAAATTGCACAACTTTCTGGAGGGCAACAGCAACGGGTATTTTTGGCAAGGGCGTTAGCACAGGATGCAGACATTTACTTTATGGATGAACCGTTTGCGGGGGTTGATGTAGCCACAGAACAAGCCATCATTACGCTACTTCAAAAAATGCGGGATGCCGGAAAAACCGTTTTAGTAGTACACCATGACTTACAGTCTGCACAACACTACTTTGATTGGATTGTCTTGCTCAACCAACGTCTTATCGCTTCTGGACCTATTGAAAAGGTGTTTACTGCTGAATTACTTCAAGAGACCTATGGTGGTAAATTAACTTTCCTAAGTCAGTTAGGGAACTTATTTAAACGAGAAGATTTACCTCCAAGAAAAGCTTAGCGCAACGAGTGTTATTTTTAACCCGTATTCGAGATTAAAACAAATATCATTGCGATATCTATTTTTTAGGCAACTCAACAGATGGTTTTTTCCTCCATCGCTACATCAATATCCAATTAAGGTGAAAACGTTAAAGAACCCACCCCTAACCCCTCCAAGGAGGGGAAAGTTGTTATAGTTATATCGTAGAATGGAATTGATTGGGAGTTTCTATTGGGAGGCTAAACTCTCCAGTTAGAAGTTGTTACTGTTATATCGTTGATTGAATGATGATTGGTGATTGTAATGCGGTGCTCAACTCGATTCTCATTTTCTACAATGTAATTCGGTGGTACTACACTTCGAGGAGGGGAAAGTTGTTATAGTTATATCGCTGATTGATCATGGTTGGAAGTTTCTATCAATAGACTAAATTCAATTCTCATTATCCAGAATCTAGTCGATGTCATTCCCCTCCTCGGAGGGGTTAGGCGTGGGTAAAAATCAAATATTCTTATCGCAAACTCCAGTTTCTAATTAAACACAAAAGGCACGAAACTAAGTTTCGTGCCTTTTGTTATCCAAGTCTATTTTACGACTGTGGAGATAATTCTTTGAATTTTACCAGAACTGCGCTGGTGGTGGTTCATGCTCGTGATTTGGTAATCGTAATCCAACTAAAATTTCGTGTGACCCAGAATGGCCTTGTCTCAACTTTGACAAACCAAAATCATAAGCATAAGCGATGTCCACTAATTTTTTATACGTAACACCAATCATGCCCACAACAGCGTCTCGATTTCTGTATGAAACACCTATCCAAGCTTTATCTTCATATCGAAACTTCGCATTAATATCTATTTGCGGTGCCGCTGGTGAAGCATATTTTACCACTAAAGAAGGTACCAAGAAATATTGTTCCGTGATGTGAAATTTATAACCACCTGTTAGCCAATAATGACGTGCTAATGCTCCCTGAGCTTCAACTCCAGAACTTGAACTACCTGTGTTTATAAAGTTCATTTTATTACCAAACAACTGAAAAGAGGATACTCCGAAATAATAGTCTTTTGTGTATGCCCAAACACCAAAACTCGCATCGGGTAATATTTTAGATTGCGTACCACTAAACAATGGATCTGTAGCTCCTGTGTAATCAGGTGCATATTCGGCACTTGCTCCATCAAACTTGTATTGTTGGATTCCCACAAAAGCACCAAATGAAATCATTAATTCGTGAGTCACAGGAAGGTGATACGAATAGGATCCTTTTACGTTTAATACATCCCAAAGACCAACCTGATCTTTAGCAACGACACCACCCACACCGTGATGGGGCAAGGGATCTACATCCTCAAAGCGACTGGTCTTTTTTCCCAAAGGAGCATGTCCTGAGATAAAAGCTGTTCGCGGAGCACCATTTCTGTTTCCCGCTAATGCATTATTATCAATTCCTACCCACTGGGTTCTGTAGCCAATTTTTAAGTCAATAAACTCTTCAGTACCTCCTTCAGCTGGATTAACCAAAAAGTTATTCATCATATACATGGAGTATTGCGCCTGCTGTTGAGCAAATGAAGTAGCCACTACCACTAGAAACAAACCCGTTAATATCCTTCTCATCATCATAGCACTAGGTTATTCTAAATTATTTAATTAATGAAATTGCTCCTGTTACTGGATCAGTACCGTTATTAAAGTCGATTAAGTAGAAATAACCTCCAGTTGGCAAGGCATCACCGCCTTTTGTTCCATCCCACCAGTTTTCCTCTAAATGGTAATCATTGATTTTCACAATTTCGGTACCCCATCGGTTGAAGATTGTAACCGTTGTACCTTCGTATTTATCTACGTTTGTAATTTCGAACTTATCGTAATAACCATCACCATTTGGAGAAAATGCATTTGGAGGCCAAGGCAAGTAATTGATTTTTACGTTCACATCATTACTATCTTTACATACACCATTTCCTCTTACCAGTCGATAAGTAATCAACTCAGGTCTGTTGACTGGATTTGGATATGCTAACACCTCTTTACTGGAAGTGATATCAGCTTGTGAGTAGTCTCCGTTTTCATCCACGACATACCAGTTTCGAATTAATGGATTTGGTTCTACCCCTCCTTTGTTAGTCACATCGTATAATGCAAAGCGGTCTTCCACCTTATCGATTGCTAGCTCATCGTACTCGATCACATAACCGTTAAGGTCTATAAAAGCAGTATCTACTGTTATCCCTAGAAGCGTGTTTAAGTCGAAAGCAGTTGCTACAGCTCCTGGTCTGTTCAAGACATAATCAGAAGTCATTACCGTGTCCAACAAAAGATATTCACCTTGAGACTTAATGTCTTTATCATAAACGATACAGTATTCAGGTTGTGCTTTTACAACTATTTTTTCTCCTTTTTTACCTATAATTTTATAATTATCATAGGCCATTTTACCATCAATTATTTCATAATAGGTAGTATGATTTTTATAATCAAAACTTGAATCGAATACGGTGTCGTTCACTAGTGGTATGGTATCTATTTGAAGAATTAACAAACTAGAATCTCTTCTATTTAAAATCGGATTATAAAAGAAGTCTAAGTCAGTTTTTATTGAATGATTATTATGATACCACGTATACTTCACATTATCATCATGAGCACCGTTATTTCTCACGCCAAAGATCACTTCTTCTTCTACACATGAAATGGTGTTGTCAGACAATTTGTAGTCAACAGGCACTGAAGCTAACAACTCAATATCATCTATAGCTTCTAACTCGTTATCAGCACAATTTTTATTTCCTACGATCACTCTATATCTGTACTCACCAGGAGTTAACAAGCTATAGTCAATATTTAACTTATTTGTCGTGTTTGCAGGGAATTCTGTTGTATCATTATTTAAAATTCTTTGCCATTCGAAAGTTAAATCTGCTAGTGTTAAACTAGAGGGAGTCACATTTACTGTCAGCATTGTTGTTGAAGGAAAACGCTCATCTTTCACTTCACATTTTCCATCTTGATTAATGATATCGTCTGGATTTAAACCCGTTATTAAAGAGGTTTCAATGATATCAAAAACCTCAACTGGCTCAGTAGCCATTCCTTCACAAGACAGGTCTGTATTTGTGGCAGTAACAGATACAGTATAATCATTCTCTGGAGTGATTAGTGTAATGGTATCATTCATTACGTTCATAGGAATTCCTTCACTATTTGACCAGGTATAAACCAAATTTGAATCCGCGTCTATGACAAAGATTTTATTTTCTACACCAGAACAACTTTTATTACCCGTGTTGATATCAGGAGTTGGTATTACCAATCGTTTCACTAACATCGAATCTCTACCCGCTGAAGCACAGTTAAATTCAGAAACAGCACTTACATAAACTTTCTGAGTAGCCGTTCCCTCAGAAAACTCAACCGTAATTTGGTCTTTATTTGCTGAAGCAGATTGCTCTGATGTACCTGAAGGTAAAGTCCAAATAAATTCTGAAGCGTTGGTTCCTGTGGCGAAAAATTCCCCTGTGCTATTGGCACTATTACATACTAAGGTATCAGAGGCTGCTGTAATATCTAAGCCCGTTGGTAATGGTTTGATGTCAACTGTTACCGAATCAATCGCATCGTTACATACACCATTTCTTATCGTGTAATAGAATTTATGTACACCTACAGTCAACCCTGTTACGCGTGTAGAATCCGAATTGGTTGCACTTGAAAATGAAACAGATGAATTTGCTGGAACTAGTGACCATTCACTTGTTTCAGATGATTTTCTAGGTGTACCCGTTAATTTCACTACTTGACCATTACAGACTACTTGGTTGGCGCCAGCATCAACTTGTGTTAAATCAAGTGAACGTGTGATTTTCACTGTAGCTGAAGGGCTAACACATTTTTTCAAATCACTGCTTACGGTCCATGTAAAGGTCACTTCTTCTGCTTCTGGAAGATTTGTCACTAAGGTAGATGAACTATCCGGATCTGAAATTCCAACAGCTGTGTTTGACGTTGTCCATAAACCATTTCCAGCGTTTGGTTCTACTGCTTTCAGTTGATATTCATCATCACAAATAACTAAAGCATTGCTTCCATCAATTTTAGCGGTATCAGGTTTTTCATCAATGACAATAGTTACTGTGGCGCTATCTGAGGTACATACACCATTTCCGATTTTATATTGAACAATATTATCTCCAACACCTAATTGAGATATATTTGTTTTAAAGTAGTTAGGTTTTTCTATAGCTCCTGATCCTTGAACAATTGACCATACACCTCTTTCTTTAGGCGTAATAGTAGTATCCGGAAGACTACCTGTAACATTTGCAATCATTCCTTCACACAACGAGTCTTCGGAAGAAACTGTTGGATTTGCACTCGTTAATTTTTTGGTTCGTGTAACAAAAACGGTGTCTCTATTTGTTGGACAAACACCATTTTTTACTGACCAAATGTATGAAACTGTATTGGATTCTGGTATATTTTGAAGAGTGGTTTCCAACGCAGTAGTACTACTTATATTACTAGATGCGGCTGATAAAGGTGACCACTTTACAACGTTGCCTGCTGCAACAGCTTGAGCTTTTAATGTGTGATTTCCAACACATATGACTGTATCTGGACTTAAAATTACCGCTGGAGATGATACTGCACTAACAACAATAGTTAACGGTCCCTTCTCACTTGCACCTGTATTATTATTTGTTATTTGATACATATACGTGTACGTACCAGCACCAGCACTAAAGTCAGGAACCATTCGTGTGGAGTCAAGAGGCACCACGTTCTCAAAATCAAAAGGATCACTCTCTGCCACTAACCATCGACCACTTTCATAGGACTCCAGCGCACGGCTACCATTTCTAACTTCAGTAACCTCTGCAGTATTACTTTCACATATGGAGTCAAGCTTAAAAGTAACTGAACCTACCTCTGCTCTTACCACTAAAGCGCTATCTACCGTTTCAGGACATACATCAAAAACATCTGTAAGAGTAAACAGCACAAGAATTGAATCACCATCGAATAATAAATTATCAATATTGGTTGATATTTCACCTCCATTAGTTTCCAATGGTCCAATAATGTCACCAGCACCACTCAATTTCGTGAAATCACCAGAATAGTTTGGTGGCAGATTTGCAGCTATACTAGCTCCTGCGGTTTGTGTTTGTTTGAGGTAGTTTAAAGGATCAGTAAAGGTAGCTACAGATGGTTGTTGCACAATAACACTTACAATTGCTTTCGCTGAAAGTGGACATACATCGTTTTTAATTTGGTAAGAAAATTTGTTTATACCAGCACTTAAATCATCTATTGTTGTGGTTTGCGAATTTGGAGAATTAATAGTTCCAGAATCTTCAGCTGTCCATAATACCGTTTGATCACTCAAATGAGCCTGACCAGTTAATTTAGCAGTTCCACCTAAACATATCGTATCATTCAACCCTGCACTTGTAGCCACTGGCTGTGCTTTTACCAAAATACTTACGTCAGCAGTAGCTGGTGTAGCACATGCGTCATTCGTTACAGAGTACCTGTACGTATAAGTACCTTCTAATGATAAATTGGTAATGGTACTGGAAGTGGAGGCTGGTGTGGTAATAGCACCAACTGCACTCGTACCAGGCCCAGTGAATTTTGTCCAGGTAACTGTTTCAAAAGATTGTTTAGCCTTACTACTAGCTACACTTGAATTTGTACCCACACAAACTGTAGTTGGAGAAGCAGATAAATCAGCAGTAGAAATTGTAGGATTACTTCTAATTGTTATAGTTTTAGTTGCTGGAGTAGTACTTGTACACCCCTGTTGACTAGTGACATTCAATCTTAAAGTTCTTGTGCCGATTGCCGTACCAAAGTTAATAGAAGCTTGGTAAGGATTAGTACCCTGAACAACACTTAAGGCTGGACTTGTATTAGTTGCAGGGTCTAAGCTCCATGTATATGTAGCAAAAGTAGTTGGCGCAGAATAAGTTCCAATTGTAGCAGTACAAACTATATCATTTCCTGTAATGCTAGGAGCAGTTGGCGTAGTGAAAGCATCAACTTTAATTAAATCAGATAAAGGGGCTGCACATTTTACTGTATCTAATGTATTTGCAATTTTGACTGTATAATTCCCTGCCTGAGAAACTGTGATTTCACGAAGAGTTGAACCAGAACCACCAGCTATTTTTACTCCATTTCTAAACCATGTATATTGCTGTTCAGCTACTAAGGGAGTAGAAAGTACTACTGAATTTCCTGGACAAAACCCAGTGGCTGATTGTGTAATTTCTGGTTTTAGTTCAGGTTCACAGGTTATTCGTTCAGAACAAGTATTGAATTGAGAAGTATTGGTATAAACTGTACCATTAAATTGTGTAGCTGTTACAACAGCATTTGCTACTGATAATTTGCCATCGGTAACAGGGTTAATGTCATATTCCCAAAACGCACTTTCGCTAGGAATAAATTTTGTGTCCGTCTTCGCGGTAATTGTTTTAACATGTTTTAAACCTTGAACATTGGCCAAGGTAGCACCCCCATAAACTTTTTTATTTTGACACAATTCTGAAGCTTTAAATCCACAAGTCGTGTCAGCGATATATATGTCAATTCTATCCGTTGGACTTAAAGTAAAGCCTTCTAAATGTAAACCTTTTGAAGTCGGAGCATTAATTCTAACAGCGTTTGAAGCGTAGTTATTATTACCATTTGTTAGCAAAGCAATACCATTTGAATTACACTTCATTTCATTTCCCTGAATAGTATTACTTACTGATCCATTATCTCGAACAGAAACAGCTGGTCCAACAATATTTGCTATATAGTTCGGAACCCCAGGTGTACCTATAATATTTTTACTTGCTTGAGCAATGAGAACAATACCACCTTCTGCAGGAACACATCCAGTAGTGAGAGGTGCGCCCGTAACAGAATTAGTTCCTACAAAATTTCCAGCGATTGTATTATCTGTTGCTAAAGACCCTTGAATAAAAACACCAAACTTACCTCCAGTAAAAATATTTGCTTTTCCCGGCATTTGTACCGGACTTCCTCCTCCAATTAAATTAAATTGACTAGGACCAGCATAACCAAGTATAGACATAGCATCTTGACTATTTTCTATACAATTGCCATTATAAAACCCCACAAAATTGCCATATATTCTATTTGAAGAAGCACCATCAATTTGAATACCATGGCCAACTCCATATAGATAAGTATTACTACCTGGTCTAGAATCACTGGTATGAACTTTGGCAAAAGCAAAACCATTCCCTCCAACTATGTTACCTTCTCCTGCACCTTCACCACCTATTAAATTATTTCTAGTCCCATTTCGTAAATAAATACCGTGTTTTTGATTCCCAAGTCTTTTTGTACCAGTAAATTCTGAAGAACCTGTACTATTAGTTCCAATAAAGTTTCCTTGTACAATGTGGTCTTGACCACCATCTAACTCAATTCCACATCCCAAATGATAAGAAGTTTGTAACCCTGCATTTTGTTGAGTTGAAGTTTGGGCTTCTGTAAATGTAGACCATGCGCTAAAGTTACCGTTAGCGGAAGATTGATTACTAGTTATTTTTACTGTAGAGGAGTTAACTATTCTAATTCCTGGTCCGAAATTTCCATAAGGATTTTCACCAACAGCGGTTACACCAACTTTATTTCCGGTAATAACTTTAGAAGATCCATTGGTATTACCTTCAACCAATATACCAGAACCGTTATTTCCTGAGACAACATTATTTTGTATTAAAAAACCATTAACATTTCTATTTACTTTGATGCCGGCATATCGAATATCCCCTCTGCTTCTTGGTGCATAACCATAGGCTTCTATTCCTGCCCAAGCAGCTGCAGTAGTGTCCTCGCTTTGACCGGCTTCATAGATTTGTGAATTTTGAATAGTAATGTTGCTTGAGTTTTCTACATTAATACCATTTCCTCTTGTTCGTCTAATTAGAACATCAGTAAATGTATAATTGGAGCCAAGAACTCTTAATGCATCGAATGCATTAGGTGAATAATTTCCCTCTAAAGTTGTTGATATAGTTACCCCCGATAAGTTCACGGTTTTAGGAGTTCCTGAATTATTTCTGAATTCAATAGGACTATCTAAAACAATTGTTCCTGTTGTTTGCACTACAATAGAATTACAGTTTCCAGCATCCATTCTTTGTGCAGCATCCCTTAGAGTATTTGCACCTGCATTATTTACAGAAGTAACAACACACTGCGCATAAGAAAGCACTGACACACCCAATAGGCAGACGAATAATAATATTTTTCTCATAGCTATAATATTAAAGCAATTTTTCAAGCTGTTATAGTTTTAGTGATTTCAATCAACAAACATTACTTTATATACTTTGAAAGCAAAAAGTAACCTTTCAAAGGCTACTGAGTAATTTCTAAGATAGTAAATTCCACACGTCTGTTTTGCTGTCTACCCTCCTCGGTGTTGTTATCAGCAATTGGTTTTTCTTCACCATAACCTTTGGCAACAATTCTGTCCAAGGCAATACCTTTTTTATTGGTTAAATAGCTTACCACACTTTGTGCTCTGCGTTGTGATAAGTTTTTGTTATAAGTATCAGAACCCACCCAGTCCGTATGTCCAGAGATTTCTACCTTTGAAACTTCAGGATATTTAATCATGATTTCATACAAGTTATCCAACTCGACAAATGATTCAGGTAAAAGGGTCGCTTTGGCTGTTTCAAAGTAGATGTCTTTTAACTCAAACATTCCTCCTACAATCATTTGTGTTAAGAAGATGTCTCTTGTTTCTTCTTTAAAGGTTTTCAGTTGGGTTAAGTCAATTTGACTATTGTCTTTAAAGATATATCCTTTCTTAGTGACTTCGTAGCGATATTTATCGCCTGCTGGTAGTTTCACGCTATATTCTTCACCAGGCTCCGTATTTTTTCGAAACACTTCTTTCCCATCACTAATTCTATAAAACACAACTTCACCTCCTATTGGCTCTTGTGTCTTCTCGTCTTTAACTAAACCAGACAACACCAACGAAGGAATTCGTTTAATGTAAAAATCTTTGTTACGCTCTGAGTCTGCTTTCAACTTCGTGACATCAACTGTATCGGTGTAGGTTTGGTATCCATCAGCAGCAATAATCACTTCATAAACATGTCGTGATTTTAATTCCACTTTATATCCTTCTAAAGAATCAGCTAATTGATTGTGCACAATTTCCTTTGTCGCCTTTTGCTTAAAGGTAATGTGAGCTGGTATTTTCTCTTTTGTATATTCATCATACACAAAACCAGATAAGGTAAGTACGGGATCTTGTTTTAACTTAATTCGTACAATATCAGAGTGAGGCAATGAATCACTTATACCTTCAAAGTGGTGTGCTAAATAAACATAATCGCCTTTTTCCGGAATAGAAAAATAAAATTCATCATCTGGAGTATTATATGGCGAACCCATATTCACTGGCTTACTCCAGTTTGTCCACGTGCTGTCTTGCCTTACAGTTTTATAAATATCAAACCCTCCTTTAGAGTCGGATCTACCATTCGAAGAAAAATATAAGGTCATGTTATCACTTGCTAAAAAAGAAGTTGCTTCTGATCCTTGTGTATTGACCATCGGGCCTAAGTTCTTAGGCTCTGTCCATGTTTTGCCATTATCTTCAAGAAAAGACACGTACAAATCCTGATTTCCATAGGAGTCTTTGTACTCAATATTTAAGAAAAGTACATTCCCCTCGTTATTCAAGTCAAAAGAACATACTGCATCATTTTTATAATGTTTAACTTTTAAGGCTTCAGGCATACTCCACTTCCCTTTTCTATCGCGGTAAGTAAAAGACATTCCATTTTTAGTGGTACCATTTTTTAAATATTCGTTATGCACCAACATCTTGTTACCATCAGGCGATATCCAGTGTACCGAATTGTCACCATGACAATTTAATGGCTCAGGCAAATGTTCTGCTTCGCCCCAAGTGCTATCGGCTTCATTATAGGTAGAGACCCAAATATCTCTGGTACCTTTAATGTTCTTTGGGTGATTAACTCTAAAAAAATACAATTCTTTTCCATCAGGGGAAATTTTTGGTCCGGATTCTACGTGATGTGAGTTGACCTTTTCACCTAGATTTTTAACTACATAGATATGATCTTCTTTGTCCCTGATTATCGTATCGTTATCATATATATAATGTTCTTTAATCTTCTGGGTTTTTTGAGAAAAACTTGTTGTAAAAGCTAAAAGTACAAACACGAAGACTTGAAATATCGTTTTTAACATAGTTGTCATATTGTGGTTTATGCCTGTGTGATTATAAAATCACCAAAGTAAATATATACATATTATTAAATATACACAACAGGCGGATTTACAATACAGTGTCTGCTACAACGTAAACCAATTTTTTAAAAATAGAAAGAAAACATTACATCAAACTAATCCTTAAAATAATCGATTAATTCTTTTTTATAGGGATAATCAGTCAAATCGTGTTGGCAAGGTACGATTGAAATGTACTGCTCATTTATGGCTGTTTCATCTTCGTCTTCGGTGGGGTTTTCATCTATAAATTCCCCTCCCATCCAAAAATAAGGCCTCCCATTGGGATCAAGCCGTCTCTCGAACTTTTCAACCCACCGTGCATTGGCCTGTTTGCAAACTTTTATCCCTTTAATGGTCCCTGAAGCTGCTGCTGGAATATTAACATTCAATGCAACACCTTTTTTCAATCCTTTTTCAATCACGTTTTTAATAATCGTTCGGATATACGGAATCGCATGATCCATATGAGCTTCATGGCTCCAATCACACAAACTAAAACCTATGGATGGGATTCCTTCTAAAGCACCTTCAATAGCTGCAGACATTGTCCCAGAATAAAGGACTGAAATAGAGGTGTTACTCCCATGATTGATCCCACTCAAAATCAAGTCGGGTTTGTGCTCATTTAACACATAATTTTTTGCCAATTTCACACAATCTGCGGGTGTTCCTGAGCATTCATAAGCGTCAATTTGAAGGTCGTCCCACAAATGGTTTTTTTCGAGTCGTAAGGTTTCTCCAATCGTAATTGCATGGCCCATGCCACTTTGTGGTTTATCGGGTGCCACCACAATCACTTGACCAAATTCAGCGGCAATTTTCACTAAGGTATCAATCCCTTTTGAGGTGATACCATCGTCATTGGATACTACTATCTTTCTCATTCTGCCAACAGTTTATAATAAAACTCAAATATTAACTTAATATCACTTTTCCGGTAAAAACGAAGCTTGTTATTCTTGACATAGTTCAAAACCTGGCTCCCCCTCGCACTAGTTATTTCCAGAATATCACGTTTAGACGCATTAAAATATAATAACTGATCACCTTGTAGGTAATAGTATTGCGTATTGATTGTTCTCGTTGTTGCAAACCCTTGATACATCATACTTCCTGAACTTACAATCTCGACAACTTCTCGTGTCAAAATTTTAAACTTTGGGTTGGAAACTAACATCTCAAAAGGCAGCGGTCGTTCAAATCCCTCTATATTTTTATACGCATACATATGAAAGTCACGTCTGCTGCTGTCCGTAATATCAATAATCCAAAAGCTATCGATTTGATTATAGTTAAAAGCAAACTCTTTATTTCCTGCCTTTATTTGTACTAAATCAACATCAGAACCATATTTTAACAATCCTTTGAGTGAATCGCCATCCGTTAGATAAAGCGTGCCGATGTGCCATAAATCAAACGACTTTTCTTGTGCCTTGACGATAACGAGCTGAAAAAAAAGTAACACAACTAAAACACACCTTAACTTAGCTGAAACCATACCTTTTATAGTAATAACCCTTCATGTTTTGTTCTGCAAGGATAAACTAAAAAGGGTTAAGTAACACTACTCAACCCTTTAAATAAAATCGTTTAAACTAACTTAATCTTGGTCGCCAGTCTCATCTTCTGTAGTTGATTCCGCTGGCGGGACATCTCCTCCTTCTACTTCTAGCTCTTCTTCCTCATCACTACCCATATTGGCAATTTTTGCAACCGAAGAGATGGCGTCTTTATCACTTAATTTAATTAGACGAACGCCTTGAGTAGCTCTACCCATCACCCGAAGTTGATCAACACTCATTCTGATGGTGATTCCAGACTTATTGATAATCATTAAACCATCACCATCAACAACTTCTTTAATGGCTACCAGGTCGCCCGTTTTTTCGGTAACGTTAATAGTTTTAACACCTTTACCACCACGGTTAGTTACTCGATAATCTTCTAAATCCGAACGTTTACCGTAGCCTTTTTCAGAAACTACCAATAAGTTGGTTTCTAAATCAGACACGCATACTAAACCAATGACTTCATCATTTTCTTTTTCCAACGTCACACCACGTACACCAGCAGCAGTTCTACCCATTGAACGCACAGCTGACTCATGGAAACGGATTGCTTTACCTGATCGTTTCGCCATAACCACGTGACAATCACCATTAGTTAATCGAACATCCAACAGTTCATCGCCTTCGTTAATCGTAATCGCATTGATACCATTAGCTCGTGGTCTTGAATACGATTCTAAAGTAGTTTTCTTGATTTGTCCTTTTTTAGTTGCAAAGAACAAGAAGTTATTATTGATATAATCTTCATCTTTCAAGTTCAACACATTGATAATGGCCTGTACCTTCTCTCCGATTTCAATGTTGATCAAATTCTGGATTGGACGACCTTTAGTTGCTTTACCACCTTCAGGTACTTCGTATACTCGCATCCAATACACCTTACCTTTATCAGTAAAGATTAACAGATAATTATGGGTAGTTGCTACAAACAAGTGTTCTGTAAAATCCTCTTCTTTGGTTTTTACCCCTTTCGAGCCCACACCGCCCCTACTTTGCGTTCGGTACTCAGTTAAAGCGGTACGCTTAATATATCCTTGATTAGAAATAGTAATCACCATTTCCTCATCAGCAATCATATCTTCGATACTGATGTCATCACTAGATGCTGTTATTGAGGTTCTTCTTTCATCGCCATAGCGATCTTTTATTTCAGCAAGCTCAGTTTTGATGATTTCATAACGTCTTACTTCATTGTTAAGAATATCGTTTAAGTCAGTAATTAAAGCCATTACTTCAGCATATTCTTTCTCAATTTTATCCCTTTCAAGACCTGTTAAACGCTGTAAACGCATTTCCAAAATAGCTTTCGCTTGAATTTCAGAAAGGCTAAAACGTTCCATTAAACTGTTCTTTGCAACCTCAGGATCTTTTGAAGCTCTAATTAACTTAATGATTTCATCAATATTATCTAGTGCTATAATATATCCCTCTAAGATATGTGCACGCTTTTCAGCTTCTTTCAGTTCATATTGTGTTCTTCGTACAACAACTTCATGCCTGTGCTCCACAAAGCACACAATCATATCCTTTAAGTTAAGTGTCTCTGGACGACCTTTCACCAAAGCCACGTTGTTTACACTGAACGAAGATTGTAGTTGTGTGTATTTATAAAGGTGGTTTAAAACCACATTAGGAATAGCATCACGTTTAAGATCGTATACGACTCTTAACCCATCACGATCCGACTCGTCACGGATATCTGCAATTCCTTCTATTTTTTTATCATTGACAAGATCAGCTGTCTTTTCAATCATAGTTGCCTTATTCACCTGATAAGGGATGTCGGAAACTATGATTTGTGTTCTACCATCATTTTCTTCAATGATCGCATTTGCCCGCAACACAATTCGTCCTCGACCCGTTTCAAGGGCAGACTTAATACCCTGCAGACCATAAATGGTAGCTCCAGTAGGGAAATCCGGGCCTTTCACATGTTCCATCAATCCTTCTATGGTGATATCGCGATCATCGATGTAAGCAACAATACCATCAATAACTTCCGATAAGTTGTGGGGCGCCATATTGGTTGCCATACCTACGGCAATACCAGAAGAACCGTTAATTAACAGGTTAGGTATTTTCGCTGGTAAAACAGAAGGTTCATTTAAAGAATCATCAAAGTTGGGTTGAAAATCAACTGTATCTTTTTTTAAATCGGCCAAAAGCTCTTCAGCGATTCTTTTTAATCGTGCTTCGGTATACCGCATCGCTGCTGGTGAGTCACCATCAATGGAACCGTAATTCCCTTGCCCATCTACTAATGGATATCTTAATGACCACTCTTGCGCCATACGTACCATAGTGTCGTAAACCGAAGAGTCACCATGCGGGTGATACTTACCCAAAACTTCCCCGACAATTCTAGCACTTTTCTTATAGGACTTATTGTAGTTTACACCCAATTCTTCCATCCCATACAACACCCTTCTGTGTACTGGTTTTAAACCATCTCTCACATCTGGAAGTGCCCGTGAAACTATAACTGACATCGAATAATCGATGTAGGCTACTTTCATTTCATCTTCGATGGTTATTGGAATAATATTTTCGTTTTCAGCCATAATATATTTCTACCTAATCGAGTTTAAAAACAGTCATAAATATAGTCAAAAGGCGACTTTTAAACATCATATGTGGATAAGTACTTACCCAAGTTTTCCACAGCTTAAAACAATTCATAAAGCAATCAAAACCAGCTAAATATCAGACAACTACAACATCACATTCACTTGATTGGACTAACTTTTTTTATCTGCGAAAACAGATTGCTCAACGTGTAATAGAAAGCAATCATCTAAAGAAAAAAATATCATCCGATAGAATAATTAAGCTTGTACTATCAAGATGTTAGTACTCATGATGTTTAGGTTAAAAGTTAGAGAAAGCGAAGTTGGTGAGAAGAAGGAATGAAGGGAAATGAAAAGGGATGATTCTGACAAAAATGGAGGTAGATTCAAAGGCATTCAGTTGGACGAGGCGTGAATCACCTTCATTATCAAAAATTTGGAACAATTTAACAACCTTGGTTGTTAAGAAAATATTACTTGTTAAAACAATTATTTAGGTCCGAAAGAAATATAAATAATTTTCTCATTGCAGGTAATTTTGGTTAACTAAAGAGGGTTCTGAAAAGAGCCCTCTTTTTTTATTTTAAAAGCTCATTCACATTCTCAGGTGGTCTTCCTAAAACCGCGTGATCCCCTTTTACGACTATAGGTCGTTCAATTAATTTAGGGTTGGCAATCATCACGTCTACCCATTCTTCTTCGGACAACACTTTTCCTTTAAATTTTTCTTTAAAAACAGCCTCATTCTTACGTATAATTTCTGAAGCTTTCAACTCTAATTTCTTTAAAAGTACTTGTAGCTCTTCTTTAGAAGGTATTGTTTTTAGATACTCAATTACTTCAACGTCAACTCCTTTTTCTTCGATAAGTTGTAAGGTTTTGCGACTTTTTGCACATCGAGGATTATGGTATATTTTCATTTCTAATTTACTTCTTCTAAAACGATGTTGTGGTTGGTATAAATACAAATGTCTGCTGCAATGTGTAAGGACTCCTCCACAATTTCTTTTGCGGAAAGGTGTGAGGCATGCTTTTTCATAGCCAAAGCAGCCGCTTGCGCATACATGCTTCCTGAACCAATCGTAGCAATATCATTATCAGGATCAATCACATCTCCAGTACCAGAAACAATTAAAATTTCATCTTTAGAAGCGACTATCATCATGGCCTCCAGCTTTCGCAAATAACGATCGGTACGCCAATCTTTCGCTAACTCAATTGCTGCACGTTTCATGTTTCCACTATAGGCTTTCAACTTCTCATCAAAACGCTCTAGCAGCGTGAAAGCATCAGCAGTGCTTCCTGCAAAGCCTGTAACAATGTTTCCATCCGCCAGTTTACGAATTTTTTTCACATTACTTTTTGCAACGGTATTGCCGAGTGTAGCCTGTCCATCTGCCGCAATAGCAACTTTACCATTATGTTTAACAGCTACGACTGTTGTTGATCTAATTTTTTCCATTTCTTTCATAAATAAAAAGCCCCTCAATATTACTAAAGAGAGGCTTCTGTACAAATCTTGAATAACTTATATTAATATTCTAACTGGATCTTCCAACAACCCTTTAAATGTTTGAAGGAAAGCAGCTCCAATAGCACCATCAACTGACCGGTGATCACAGGTCATGGTCACTTTCATGATGTTACCTGGAACTATCTGTCCATTTTTCACTACGGGTACTTCTTTAATACCACCAATCGCCATAATACACGATGCAGGAGCATTAATGATTGAAGTAAATGATTCAATGCCAAACATCCCTAAGTTGGAGATGGTGAATGTTGCTCCTTGCATTTCATCCATGCCCAATTTTTTATCTTTTGCTCGACCAGCTAAATCTTTTACTGACGTAGATATTTGAGATAAAGAAAGTGCGTCTGTGTGCTTAATTACTGGTACTACTAATCCGTCTTTGATTGCAACGGCTACACCAACATGAATGTGGTTATGAACGGTAACCGCATCCTCAGCTACTGTAGAGTTGACCATTGGATGTTGTTTCAATGACGCAGCCACTGCTTTAACAACCATGTCGTTAAATGATATTTTCACTGGTGCCACTTCATTCATTGACGCACGAGCAGCCATCGCTTTCTCCATGTCAATATCCATAGTCAAATAAAAGTGCGGTGCACCAAACTGACTAGCTGACAAATTTCTAGCAATTGCTTTACGCATGCTGTTCATTGGAATTTCTTCCGAGCTTTCAACGCCCACTGCAGCAGCACCTGAAACAGCTGCTGCTGATGGAGTAAATCCTTCGATGTCTGCTTTAATGATTCTTCCATTAGGACCAGAACCCGTTACTTGATCTAAAGCAATTCCTTTGTCCTCCGCTAATTTTTTAGCTAAAGGCGATGCTTTTGTTCTACCATCACTATTTCCATTGCTCTTTGCATTAGAAGTCGTTGCCGCTTTAGGTGCAGAAGTAGCACTCGCTGCTGGTTTAGCATCTTCTTTTTTATCTTCCTTCTCCTCTTTTTCTTTCTTTGGTGCTGACTTAGCACTACTTTTTGATTTTTCAGCATCTAAGATGGCTTGAAAGTTGGCACCTTCTTCACCCACTATTGCAACAATTCCATTAATTGGAATAGCCGATCCTGCTTCAACACCTATATATAACAATGTTCCATCAGAGTAAGACTCTAACTCCATTGTCGCTTTATCTGTTTCTACTTCTGCTAACACATCTCCAGTAGACACTTTATCTCCTACTTTCTTTTCCCAACCCACAAAAGTAGCTTCGGTCATGGTATCTGTCATCTTTGGCATTCTAATCGCCTCAGCATTGATCTCAGAAAGATCTATTTCCTCTGATTCTGAAGAATCGCTCTCCTCTTCCTCAGCAGGTGCTTCCTCTTTCGATTCTTTTTCTTCTTTCTTAGGTTCAGAAGAACCGTTACCGGATAACAAATCACTGATATCTTCACCTTCTTCTCCAATGATTGCAATCATTGCGTCAATAGGTACACCTTCTCCTTTTTTTGCTCCGATGTGTAAAAGTACGCCATCATCGTAGGACTCGAGTTCCATAGTGGCTTTGTCAGTTTCAACTTCAGCCAAAATATCTCCTGATGATACTTTATCTCCTACTTTTTTATGCCATTCAGCAATCACCCCTTCGGTCATGGTGTCGCTCATCTTAGGCATTTTAATTAGTTCTGCCATGTCTATCTCACTCTAATTTGTAAACGGTCAAAAATAAACCAATAAATATCATTTCACAAGTTTTTATGGAGTATTGAGTAGCGAGAGGTGAGTAGTGAGATGTTAGTACAGAGTAATGAGATATTAGCACTGAGTATTAAGTATTAAGTATTAAGTGGTTATGAAGCAGAAACAGTAAGTACTATGTATTAAATATTTAGATAATATAGTCAAAAAGAGTAGGTAAGTGATTCGTGATTATGAAAAATTAGAAATTAGATTTTTGAAATTTGTTATCGTTAAATATTTTCCATTTTTAGTAATCTAAAGAAGTAAATAGCAATCATAATTTACTTATAACGCAATTTTTACTTAGAGAAAATCTTGGTTCTTGGATCTAGCATCTTGGCTCTCAATACTCCATACTCAAATCTCAATACTCTTCTCAATCAATCAACCCTGCTGCTTCTAAGTGTTTAATTGAATTATATGTTTCCAGCTCAAATTGTTCACCATCAAAGTTGATAACATATAAACCTAAATTGTGGTGATGGTAATCGTCCATCTGAATTAAATCTTTGCCTAGTAATTGGCAAAGTAAAATACGAATTGCTCGTCCGTGCATACATACCAACACCTTATCATGAGGCGATGATTTTATTAAATCAATTACAGGAAGTTGTCTCTCGGCCACTTCTACAGGGCTTTCTCCATCCATCGCTTTTAAAGCGACTTCTCCTTTTGTCCATTTGCCACAGATTTCTAAATACTCTGGAAATTCCGCGATAACACTTCCATCTGATGTTCCCCAACTAATTTCACACAACCCCTCTTGCTGGCTGGTTTCTATACCCAAATCAATAAACGACTGCACAGACTCGGTGGTACGTTGTAATGTGGAAGTATATATAAATTTGAAGCCTTCCTCTTTATAAAATTCAAAGAAAGCCTTTGCTTGTTGCCTGCCTTTTTCATTTAAAGGTGCATTTACCCCTTTACCTTGTAAAATCCCGTTTTTATTATAATCTGTTTGTCCGTGGCGTACAATGTAAATTTTTTTTGAAACCATTTTCTACTAGTTTTGTTCAGGTGGGTGATAAACTGTCTTAATTGACGTTAGACGAGTTACAAATTTAATCATTTTAAACTCCAAAAAGACACTTGCCAAGCTTAATTCATCACATGGAAAAAATATTCCCAAAAGATATCACCATAGATTTACTCAATGAAAAGTACCGTGGCAACATGATTACTCACTTGGATATTGAGTACACTGAAATAGGTGATGATTTTTTAAGTGGAAAAATGCCCGTGGACCACAGAACGATGCAACCAATGAACATTCTGCATGGAGGTGCGTCCGTAGTGTTAGCAGAAACATTAGGAAGTGTTGCCTCAAGTTTATGCATTGATTTAAACAAAAAGATAAGTGTAGGACTCGAGATTAACGCCAACCACATTAAATCGGTACACGATGGATATGTCTACGGCAAAGCACAAATTGTGCATTTAGGAAAGAGTACACACATTTGGCAAATTGACCTTACAAACAGCAAGGGTGATTTAGTATGTGTCAGCCGGTTAACAGTAGCAGTGTTGGATAGAAAATAAACTAGTTGAAGACGTTAGTATCACATCCCGTTGACCGAACTCTTTTTTTAAACAACGCTATCCAATTTGCGCTTAACAACTCCTATGGAATAGCCGTATGGAAAAACCCTTTAAACTCTAGCTTTTTCATTTCCCTCAACAGTAAACCACCACTTCAAGGAAAAATAGAAGTAGAAACATCACATCCTGGTTTTTGTATTTCTCCTTTTGAAAATGAGCAACTTAATGAAACACTGTTTTTCGAATCAAATATTTTGTATCAACTAAATGAAAAACAGCTAAAGCCTTTAATAGCTCATGAGAATTTTGAAGATTATTGTTTAAATAATCAAGAAAAGCACCATTCATCACTTTATTACATTCACTACGCGGGTAAAGACACTTTAAAAGACGACTACCTCCATGGAGTAATTTCCGCAAAACAAGAAATTGCCCACACGGCCTTAAAAAAGGTGATTGTTTCTAAAACAAAAACAAAACAACATCACCAGGAACTGGATATCATCTCCAAATTTTTGGAAATAGCTTCGCTTTATCCTAATGCCTTTGTGTCGTTTGTGTCTTCGCCTGAAACAGGATCATGGATGGGTGCAAGTCCTGAAATATTAATTTGTATTGACGAAAACAGACAGTTTAAAACAGTTGCTTTGGCAGGAACACAATCCTATGATGAATCTAAAGAGATTAAAACAGCTGTTTGGACTCAAAAAGAGATTGAAGAACAAGCATTGGTTTCCCGTTACATCACGCATTGTTTAAAGTCAATTCGGTTAAGAGAGTTTGAAGACATTGGACCGAAAACAATAAAAGCAGGAAATTTACTTCATTTAAAAACGGAGTTTCATGTCAATATGAATGAAGTAGATTTCCCAAATTTAGGCACTCAAATGTTAGAACTGCTACACCCTACTTCGGCTGTATGCGGAATGCCTAAAAAAAACGCACTAGCTTTTATTCACCAGCATGAAAGACATGAAAGACGGTTTTACAGTGGTTTTTTAGGTCCAGTAAACATACAAAACGAAACAACTATATATGTTAACCTTCGCTGTGTAGAAATCACTAAAAATCAATTGGTATTTTATGCAGGTGCGGGCATAACGGAAGATTCAGATCCTGAAAAAGAATGGATCGAGACCGAACAAAAGTGCGAGGTATTAGGCAAGCTTTTCAATTAACATTATGCACAGTAATCTCCAACAAATTCACGATATAGCTGCTGTTTGTGCTCAAAAAGGCATTAAGCGAGTAGTTCTATCACCTGGATCACGTTGTGCACCCATTACTGTCTCCTTTGCCAGACACCCAGAAGTTGAAACTTTTGTGGTTCCAGATGAACGTTCTGCCGCTTTTATCGCCTTAGGAATGGCGTTAGAAACCAAAACAACCGTAGCGATTGTCTGTACCTCGGGTACTGCAGCTGTCAATTATTATCCAGCAATTACTGAAGCGTATTATCAGCAAATCCCCTTGTTAGTCATCACCGCTGACCGCCCACCTGAATTAATAGACCAAGGTGATGGACAGACTATTCGTCAAGAAAATCTTTACGCGAACCATATCAAACAGAGTTTTTCTTTTCCAATTGACGCGAAGTTAGAATCGGCTCATCAACTACTAGCCGATGCCATTGACTTAACTCAAGCATTGCCTCAAGGCCCAGTTCATGTGAATGTTCCTATTAGAGAACCTTTTTATCCTGAGAAGAATGAAACACTTAATTTCTCTCCATTTACCCTTAACCAAACCAAAAAGGAACCGTTGCACACCCCACCTCTACCGGACTTAACGGTATTTAAGAATGTTTTAATCGTGGTTGGACAGGCAGAGTTGAGCCAGGAGATAAACAATCGACTCCATTCATGTGAGGTCCCTATAATTTGCGAAAGCATTAGCAATTTGGCTGAACTTAAACATGGTGTTAATACGCATGATTTATTTCTCTCTAAATTAAGTGATGAAGAACAAAAACACCTGCAACCTGACCTACTCATTAGTTTGGGAGATGCGATACTCTCAAAATCCTTAAAACAGTTTTTAAGAGCTAATAAACCGAAAGCACATTGGAACTTCTCTAATACAGAAACGCCAGTAGATGTCTTTCAAAGTATTTCCCATTCATTTCCTTCTGAACAATTAAATCAACTGGACTTCAAAAGCCTTACATCGGAAGTAACTAAGGATTGGTTAACCCATAATGAAAACGCCAAAACTCATCTTAAAACTACGTTAGAAACAACTGACTGGAATGAGTTTACGGCTATCCAACAAGTAGTACAAGGGCTTCCAAAAGTTTGCAACCTGCATGTTGCCAATAGTATGAGCATTCGTTATGTCAACTACTTAACTTTTTTATTGAACGAAAACCAAATCGTAAGAAGTAACAGGGGCACCAGTGGCATTGATGGTAGTGTAAGTACAGCAGTGGGTTGTGCAATTACCTCTCCTGATAAATTAAACATTTTAATCACAGGTGATCTTGCTTTTTTCTATGACCGAAATGGCTTGTGGCACAATCATTTACCCAAAAATTTACGGATTATTCTAATGAACAACCACGGTGGTGGTATTTTTAGAATGATCGATGGACCAGCCAATTTACCAGAACATGAAACCTATTTTGAGACCCCACAACATTTAAATGGGAAAAATACCGCAAATGATTTTAATTTGGGGTATTCAAGCTGTACGAATCATTCGGAGTTGAATAACGCCTTAAATGTAGTCATGCAGCCGTTGACTAATTCTCACTTATTAGAAATAACTACTAACACTGTTCATAATACTGTCTTTTTTAAGCAGTTAAAACAAACCTATAACACCAAGACCAATGACTAAAATCGAGTGGAAAATAGCGAAAACATACGAAGACATCACCTACAAAAAAGCAAACGGAGTAGCTCGTATTGCTTTTAATCGACCTGATGTACGCAATGCCTTTAGACCCAAGACTACTAGTGAATTATATGATGCCTTTTATGACGCACAAGAAGATACCTCTATTGGTGTGGTATTACTTTCCGCTGAGGGACCATCCTCTAAAGATGGAATCTATTCGTTTTGCAGTGGTGGTGATCAAAAAGCTCGCGGCCACCAAGGTTATGTGGGGGAAGATGGCATGCACCGCTTGAATATACTTGAAGTGCAACGACTCATCCGCTTTATGCCAAAAGTAGTGATTGCCGTTGTCCCAGGTTGGGCTGTAGGTGGTGGTCATAGTTTACATGTGGTTTGTGACCTCACCCTAGCTAGTAAAGAACATGCGATATTCAAACAAACTGATGCCGATGTTACCAGTTTTGATGGCGGTTATGGATCTGCTTACTTAGCTAAAATGGTTGGACAAAAAAAAGCTCGGGAAATTTTCTTCCTGGGAAGAAATTATTCTGCCCAAGATGCTTATGAAATGGGGATGGTGAATGCCGTAATCCCGCACGCTGAATTAGAAGATACTGCCTACCAATGGGCTCAAGAAATTTTAGAAAAATCACCTACTTCCATTAAAATGTTGAAATTTGCTATGAATTTAACGGATGACGGAATGGTTGGTCAACAAGTTTTTGCGGGTGAAGCCACACGGTTAGCATATATGACTGAAGAAGCAAAAGAAGGTAGAAATGCCTTTCTGGAAAAGAGGAAACCTAATTTTAAAGATATTAAGTGGCTACCTTAACTTTACTAATGAATTAATTTAAAAAAAAATGGCCACTAATTTTTTTTTAATCGAATTCATCTTCATAATTGCATTACAATTCATTTTATATATTTTCATGCTTATAAAATGAATGTTAATTAAGTAATCATTAACCAAACACCTGAATGTCAAACAGTAAGCCTCGAGTAATAAAGGATTATGAAAAACTAACTCCAGAAGTACAGGAGCAAATCAAACTTACTTATCCGAATGGTTTTCATAACCACCTAGTAGAATACGTAGACAAGGAAGGAAAAAAGAAAAAGGCACTTCCATTTGAAGCAGAAGAATACTATTACCTAATTCGTATGAGTATCATTGAAGCTAAGAAAATCATTAGCGATGATGATGACTATGATGAGGATGGTATTCTTAGAGACGAAGTTCAGGAGGAATATCAAGATAAATATAGCGAAGAAGAATCTTCTTCAGATGCTGAGTTTGATCCGTATGCAGACACTGATGATGATGGAGATGACGATGATGATGGACTCAAAGACGAATTTTAGTCTAAACTAACCTAGTTGAATACACGACAGGTTGTTACCTAATGTTTATACTGCATCTTAATAACAAAGCGCTTAATAGAGACCATCTATTAAGCGCTTTGTCTTTTACCCCTTCGTTTGAAGAGCAAATTATTATTGATTTTTGTCGGGATTGGTTTTCTAACCAAGCTTTTTTTACGGTTCCAACTTCTGGTTCCACTGGCACACCGAAGAATATTCAACTAACAAGAAATCAAATTATTGAAAGTGTCAAAACGACTCAACAAGCTTTTGACTTAAAAGCTGGAGACTGCTGCCTCTTAAACTTATCAGCCAAACACATCGCAGGGAAAATGATGTTAGCAAGAGCGATGGAAATTGACATGGAAATCACGGTTACCCCACCAAGCGCCAATCCACTACAGGGCATTAACCAAAGTTTTGATTTTTATGCTTTTGTCCCCCTACAACTCCAAAACATCTTAAAATCTACTCCTGAAATAATTGAATCGCTGAATTCAGCTAAAGCGATAATTGTTGGTGGAGCGAAGATTAGCTTAGATTTAGCCAATCAAATTAAAAAAATTTCTGCCCCAGTATATGCAACTTACGGCATGACTGAAACCGTAAGTCACATCGCCATTCAACAAATCAACGGAGAAAATAAAGACGAGTACTTTCGTACGCTTCCAACTGTTACTACTGCGTTAGACGAACGTGCTTGTTTAAAAATAAAAGCACCCGTAACCAATTACGAATGGCTACAAACCAATGATATTGCTAAACTCCACCAAAATGGTTTTGAGTTGCTCGGTCGCATTGACAATGTCATCAATACTGGCGGTTTAAAAGTGCAAGCAGAAAAAGTAGAAAATAAAGTTGAAGCCTTTTTTTTAAACCAAAAAATTCAGAATCGTTTTTTTGTTGCTGCCTTACCTCACCCCTACTTTGGTGAGCAAGTGACTTTATTTATTGAAGGAATTTTTGAGGGAAAAGACAACTTATTAGACTATTTAAGTCAACAACTTGACAAAAATGAAATCCCCAAAGAAGTAATTAATATCCATAGCTTTTCGCAGACAGAAAGTGGTAAAGTTGATCAAAAGAAAATAATTCGTGAGTTTATTTAACTCGTGGCAAGAAAAAAGTTGAACTACTACCCTCCAACACCAATTTCAAAATCACAAAAGGGACATATTGAGGGTAAGGTAAAGATATTAGGGCTTCTGAACTATTCCCTTGATAAAAAACCTTCCCGTCTAGCGTATACATTCCAATCGACAGCGGTTTTTTGTCTGCATTTAAAAAATTAATTACTCGGCCATCATTCGTAAAATAAAATATCGGGTTAAATACTTTGATCGGGACTTTACTCATTAATAATTCAAAATCAAGCACTCCATAACCATATTCATTGTCGGGTTGCTCATAACGATTTCCCGATTGAATCATCAACTGTTTTACCGTTTCTTGGGTTAACATAGGGTTTTGTTGGAGAAAAAGTGCACACACGCCAGAAATTGCTGGGGCGGAAAAAGAAGTTCCATTAGCGGTTGTCCAACCATTTTCATCTAACACGTCTACGGCTACTCCTAAAGACATGATCTCAGGCTTGATCCGTCCATCCGCTGTTGGACCAAATGAGCTAAAATCCGCACGGAGGCCACTGGCATTTACTGCGCCAACGCTTATAACATCAAAAGCATCTGCAGGCATGTTCATTTTATTCCAACCCACTTCTTTTCCTTCATTTCCAACGCTCGTCACCACTACGATGCCTTTTGAGGTGGCGAAGTTAGCCGCTCGGGTAATTATGCTTGTCTTGCCATCCAAATCAGCTAATTGATAGTCTTCCTCTTTCAGATCGTGAAACAAGGAGTACCCTAACGAAGAATTAATTATGTCCACCCCAGAACTATCCGCCATTTCTGCAGCACGAAGCCAATAAACTTCCTCTACCCGAGTTTCAATATCAACATCTTCGGTCACATACAATTCATAATCAGCTTGTGGCACTAACCCGTTTGCTGCCGCTAACACAGATAAAACTTGTGTGCCATGGTCGTCATATTGGTAGACATTCGTATCGCTGCTTAATAAATTCTTTGTACCTATTCTTTCTTCTTCAAAAAGATGTTGAAACTCATTATGTTGATCTACTCCAAGAAAACCACCATCAAACACGGCAATTTTAACACCCTGCCCTCGATTGAAATAACCTTCAAGGCTTTTATCATTAACAAAATACTCCCCTATACTCGAACTGGTCTCAAAAGTTCGTGCTGGTGGTTTGGGTTGACTACTTCCTTTTAATAATCGCGAAACAAGTACTAATGAGTCTACAAATACCGTTGTTTCCAAGTTAACTTTTTGTGTTTCATCCGCTAAAACAAGTGCAGCATTCAACCATTTAGAAGTAATTTTCACGGGAATACCCATGGTCTTTATTTCCTCCAGATAAGGCTGATGAACAGGATAATCTTCTTTAGAGAAAGACACCTGGTTTTTATTTCTTCGGGAAAGTGATCGCTGTGAAAGGTAATCTTGCGGCTTAACATCAGCTAAATTAAAAGAGGGCTTATCAGAAAAGTAGCATAAGTAATAGGCTTGTTGCCCAAAAGACCAACAAGCCGTCAAGAGTAATAAGACTACTACTCTAGTTATTACCATAGGTTATCAGTTTTTGATGTATTCGGAAACCGACAGTATCTTTACCTGGCTGAAAATTCAATTTTTCCGTATGTTTTTCAGCTAAACCGACCTCTTTAAGGTACACTTCGTATTCATATTCTCTATTCACTAACGACTCAATTGAATCTGCATCTGAAATGTAAATTACAGGTTCAAATTCATTAAAACGTTTGTTTATCAAACGAACTTGATAGGTCAGTTCATTCTTAGAATTGTATGCGTTAAAATCCCATTGTTGGTCTGCGTGCAATGGAAATTCCAACTTGTTATAGCGGATCCCATTTTCAATATAAAAAGCGTTACTTAGCGTCTTGGCTTGTAACCATGTGGAGTCAAACATCCAATCAGAAGATGAATCAGGACGTTTGTACCTTCTTACAAACTGCTGTTGTTCATCAGACGCAATTACTACTTCCTTCAACTCTTCCCTCAAAAAATAAATTGAAGAATCAATCGATCCACGCTGATAACGTTCATCAATAACCACATATTCTCTATATAAACCTTTTTTCATTGGAAAATACGATTCCCCTGTTTCAAGAGGTTGTGGGTCCGTTTCCTCACCGCCACAAGCAGTTAAAAACAGCATCAAAATCGAATAAATCAGTGTGTTTTTCACTAGGATTTTTGTTTAAAACTTTGGTTAATCCACCCTCCACCTATCACATCGTCTCCTTCATAAAACACAGCTGCTTGTCCGGGAGCAATCGCTTTCACAGGTTCATGAAAAACGACTTTCATAATATCAGCGTCTACTTGTTCAATAAGAGCTGGTGTTCCCTCATCATTAGACCGCACCTTGGTTATTGTTTCAATTTTTCGATCACCTAAGGAAGGATATTTTAAAAAATTGAGCTTATTGACATACATACCATCTTTTAACAAACCTTCTTCAACACCAAGAACCACCCGATTGGTGTTCTTATCAATATCCAACACATAAGCAGGATACCCTAAAGCTACGCCTAACCCTTTGCGTTGACCAATGGTGTAAAAAGGATACCCACGGTGTTTACCTACCACTGTACCGTCTTCTAACACAAACTCTCCCCCATTTACTTCTTCTTGCAACTCGGGTACTCTACGCTCTAAAAAGCTTCGGTAGTCATTATCAGGCACAAAACAAATTTCGTAGCTCTCCGATTTTTTCACCAACGCAGTAAAACCACGTTCTGTTGCCATTTCGCGAATTTCTGATTTATGTAAATTCCCTAAAGGGAGCATTGTTCTGCTTAAACTCTGCTGTGAAACGCCCCACAACACATAGGATTGATCCTTTGATTCGTCTATCCCTTTTGAAATAATGTATCGGTCATTTTCATTGCGTATGTTAGCGTAATGGCCGGTGGCTATAAATTCACAACCCAATTTGTCAGCACGTTTGAGTAAAGCGTCCCATTTAATGTGTGTGTTACACATCACACAAGGGTTTGGTGTGCGTCCTGCAATATATTCATCAGTGAAATAATCAATTACTGCATCGCCAAATTCACTTCGGATGTCCAAGATGTAATGCGGAAACCCCAAGTTTACGGCTATTTCTCTAGCATCATTGATGGAGTCTAAACTACAACAACCCGTTTCTTTTTTACTCCCCCCCGCTGAAGCATAATCCCACGTTTTCATGGTCATGCCAATTACTTCGTACCCTTGTTCGTGGAGCATAACGGCAGCTACGGAACTATCTATCCCTCCGCTCATTGCCACCAATACTCTTCCGTGCTTACTCATTCTTTTTAAAATTTTGCCAAAGATACAACAATAATAGTTGGATTTAAATTCACATAAGAATACAGTTTTAGTAACTTGACATTGATTTAGATAACTATTTAGTAAAAATGGGATTGAAAACTTTAGTAAAAGTAGGCGATGTATGCAATCTGAGCGATGCACGCTACTGTGCTGGAATGGGAGTTGAATTAATTGGTTTTAATCTAGATAAATCAAGTACAAACTATGTTTCACTGGAAACCTTCACGGCCATTACTGGCTGGATAGAAGGCGTTGAGTTTGTGGCAGAGTTTGAAAAATCTTCGTTAGAAGAAATACTGGAAATGCTGGAAGAGTATGAAGTATCGTTCATCCAGATTAACACTCCAAGCTTAGTGGATGAGTTAATTTCTGCTGAGGTTAGCCATAAACTCATTCTTAAACTATCAACAGACACAGCTTCATTTAACCAAACCATAGAGGCATATTCAGATAAAGTAAGCTACTTTATACTTGAATCCAGTGATGACAAACTACCTGATTTACAAGTTCATGGAGCTCCAATTTTATTAGAAAGTGGTGTGAACGCTGAATCTTTGGAACACATTTTGTCAACACTGCACCCTGCTGGTATCGCGTTAAAAGGAAGCCCCGAAATACGACCAGGTTATAAGAATTTTGATGAATTAGCTGATATACTTGAAGCCTTAGAAATAGAAGATTATGAATAAACTACTACTTACCCTCGTCTTTGCATTAACTGCACTTTTTACCTTTTCTCAAGAACATTCTCAATATTCAACCGATCAGGTGTTGTTTATCTTACAAGTGAAAGATGCTAACACCTTAAAACCAATGTCGGTAGACATGGAGATTAAATCGGAGTCCAAAGGAGATAGTTTTCATGGAAAAGGAAAAACTGATTCCAAAGGTCAATTTCAGTTGAAGTTAGTTGCTACTGGAAAAGTCAGAATTAAACTTCAGGAAATGTATTACATGCCGTTTAATGAAGTAATTGACTTTTCAGAAAATGACTACCAAGCTGGTGATACCGTATTTAAAGAGTTTTTAATGGAAAAAATTACCGTTGGACAATTAATTACTTTAGATAAAATTCAGTTTCAAACAGGCAAGAGCCACCTTGTACCTGAGTCGTATGACCAAATTGACTTACTGGTGATGCTAATGAAATCTAACCCGGAAATGGTCATCGAAATTTCTGGACATACTGACAACACCGGGGGGACAAAAAGTAGTCTTAAACTTTCAGAAGATCGTGTAAATGAAGTAAAACATGTATTAATTGAAAAAGGGATTGACAAAAAACATATCAAGGGAGAAGGTTATGGTGGTTCAAAACCTATCGCTTCAAACAGTACCGAAGAAGGCCGAAGAAAAAATAGACGTGTAGAGTTTAAGATTTTGAAAAACGAGTAGTCTTTTAATCAACTTGATCACGAACGATATACCCGCTAATTTATTAGTGGGTATTTTTTTGACTGGCCTACCAAAAATATAAAGAAGTAGACCTTAAAAACTTTCGTTAAGCTCCATTACTACTTTTAATAACTACTTTTACGGAGACAAGCATACACCAAATGAAAAATCAGGGCGAACAAGAAGAGATAGCTAAATTAAGTCACGAACAAATTCGGCAATGTATTTCCATTTTAAACACCTTGAATGCTGATACTAATCAAATATTTGAGATTCCTAAAGACCAACGCTTAGAATTGTTGATGGCTGCAGGAATGCTGTCACGACCAAGTAAAGAAGAACTAATCAAACGCAAAAGAGGCGCTAAAAAAGTCAACAAACGAAAAGTTATTGAAAAAGACATTCAAGCACGAAATGCAACAGGTATTCGAAGTGCTCGTGAAGCGTCTGTTTTTATAGCCCCTAAAATGATTGCTTTAACGGGGGAAGAAAGTGAAAAAACTCAGCGACTTGAATCGCCTCGAAACTGTTATGTCTGCAAAGAAGTGTATGATATACTCCACCATTTTTATGACACGATGTGTCCGTCTTGTGGCGACTTTAACTATGCAAAACGCTTCCAAACAGCGGACTTATCAGGACAAGTAGCTTTGGTAACGGGCTCTCGCTTAAAAATCGGCTATCACATCACCTTAATGATGCTTCGGGCAGGTGCTATGGTTATCGCCACCACACGCTTCCCTGTAGACGCAGCCATTCGTTATGCGAAAGAACCTGATTTTAAAGATTGGGGGCACCGTCTTAAAATTCACGGTTTAGATTTACGGCACATTCCTAGTGTCGAAATCTTTTGCAATTTCATCGAACAGTACTACGACCGACTGGATGTGTTAATCAACAATGCAGCACAAACCGTCAGGCGACCGGCTGGATTTTATGAACACTTAATGGTAAATGAAGAGCGAGCTACTTCGGATTTACCTCCTTTCGCTCAGGAACTCTTAGCCGATCATGTGGCGTGTTTATACGAGTTGCGCTCTTTAAGTGCGGAATTTAGTGAAGGAGAAAACAAAAACCTCCCTGTAACATGGCATGGTAAACAACTGGGTATTGGCCTGAGTGCTTCCGCGAAATTATCACAAATTCCTTATAGTATCGACAATTCCTTAACTGCGAAAGAAGTGTTTCCAGAAGGTAAATTGGATGCCGACCTTCAACAAGTCGATTTAAGAAAAACCAATAGCTGGCGTTTAAAATTGGGTGAAGTACATACAAATGAAATGTTGGAAGTGCAATTAGTCAATTCTGTTGCTCCTTTTGTGTTATGCAACCGCTTAGTCAATCTTATGAAAAAGGAAAACACGGGAATGAAACACATCATTAATGTATCGGCCATGGAAGGTAAATTCCATCAATTTCACAAAGAAGCTCGCCATCCACATACCAATATGGCGAAAGCAGCGCTTAACATGATGACCTTAACCTCCTCTTCTGATTTAGCCAAATACGGGATTTATACCAACGCAGTGGATACGGGCTGGGTAACGGATGAAGACCCTGCAGAGTTAGCGAAACTTAAACAAGAACTACATGACTTTCAGCCACCTTTGGATATTGTAGATGGAGCAGCACGGGTAATGGATCCCTTATTTGATGGTATTAACACAGGGAAGCACTGGTGTGGTAAGTTCTTAAAAGATTACAGACCTACTTCCTGGTAAAACATTGGTTAAGGCGCATTTTACCAAGAGATAATCATCTACAGGAGCTTTTTATTCAATTAAAACCGTTACTGTATTCAACATGCTGCTAGTGAGTGGAGCGATTGTTTTTTGTTCTGTAAACTCATTAGTTGCAGGCTCTTTTTCTATATAAAAATAATAGTTAATCGTGCGTAAATTTTTAAATGTAATCACACCTTTACTATCCGTTGTTCCAAAATCAACTGCATTTATGTTATTGGTATAATCCGTCTTTAACTGGTACAAAGTAACGTTTGCTGCATTTATTCGTTGCCCTAATTCATTGACTACCGTAATTTGTAAATCGGTTGTTTGTGGTTCTACCTCTTCACTATTATCTACATGACACGAAGAAATAAAAAGTGTTAGAATGAATATCAAAAATGTGATTTTTCTCATAATTAAAGATTTTTTCTTTAAGGACTTCATTACAATTGGATTATAATCACCAATTTATGTTAAAGTAGTAAATAAAGCCTAAAAACAAACATAGAAAATTTATTACTCACTTATGAAATTTTATTTTTTACCTTTAACTTGAAGTATTGAGCATATTTTTTTTGCTCCAAAAAAATATGCTTTATTAGAATATATAACAATCAATTTGTCACTCCCCCAAGTTATAACTTTGATTAATTAATTATTTATTTATACAACGATTATAAATTTAATGACAGGTATATGGGAGACAAACAAACAAAGTTAGTGCTCGCAGATGATGATTTAGATGACTGCATTTTTTTTAATGAAGTGTTAGAGGAGCTGCCTTTAGCAACCTCGTTATTAACCGTAAATGATGGGATGGATTTAATGCAATACCTCAGTGATGAAAAAGAAAATCTGCCTGATGCTATTTTTCTTGACATCAATATGCCAAGAAAAAGTGGCGTGGAGTGTTTAATAGAGATAAAAAAGGATCAAAAATTAAAACAACTACCTATAATCATTATTTCTACTTGTTTAGATCAAGAAACCCCAAAATTATTTTTAAATAATGGTGCTGATTATTTTATTCGTAAACCTTCCGAATTTCACGAATTAAAACACTTGATTCATCAGGCTATTATATTAGCTAATTCATTGGAAAAGAAGGACAATTTTTTTATACTAAATGACTTACCTAATCACTTATAAATGAGTTCTGATGAAATTATTGACGAGGTAAATAACTCCGCTAGTAAAAATTCGTGTACATATCCTGTAGTTGGCGTAGGAGCATCAGCTGGTGGTTTAGATGCTTTTAAAAAAATCTTTAACGCCATTCCTGTAAATTCAGGGGTAGCTTATGTGGTAATGCAACACCTGAAGTCTAGCCCTAAAAGTATCTTGTCAGAATTACTTCAAAAAGCCACCAACATACCAGTAATAGAAATTACGGATAGCATATCTATAGAACCAAACCATATCTATGTTACCCCTAACAACAAACAACTTTTAGTAAAAAACAACACCTTACACCTCTCTCCTAGAAAAAACTCTGACAGGCTTAATACGCTTATTAATGATTTTTTTATTTCGTTAGCTAATAATTATCAGAAGACTGCTATTGGGGTGATATTATCAGGTACAGGTACCGATGGAACAGCAGGGTTAAGAGCTATTAAAGAAAATGGTGGACTCACTTTTGCCCAAGATGAAACTACAGCAGCTTATGATAACATGCCAAAAAATGCGATTCAAGAAGGCGTTGTGGACTACATCTATCCTCCAGAAAAAATAGCTCAGAAAATTTTTGAAGTAGTAAATAAAGAAGATTATTCTAAAGGTTTAAATGAACATCCTGACGTACAAGAAGCGCATATCTTTAAACAAATAATCACTTTTTTACGCCTTAGAAAAGGCATAGACTTTACTTATTATAAGCAAACGACTATTCGCAGAAGAATCCTTCGAAGAATGGATTTGAATAAATTAAGTGACCTTTCCCTTTACCTTCAATATTTAAGAAACCATAAAGAAGAAGTTAGCCTTCTTTATCAAGATTTATTAATTCCGGTAACCTCATTCTTTCGCGACCCTTCTAGCTTCAATTATTTATGCAAAACTATTTTTCCTAAAATAATAAATAACAAAGCAGAAGGTGAAGTAATTCGAATATGGATAGCTGGCTGTAGTACGGGGCAAGAGGCCTATTCGGTAGCTATTTGTCTTACAGAAATTATAAAAGACAAAAATATAAAAATACAACTCTTTGCAACTGACATTAGTGAACCAGCAATTGCTAAAGCCAGAAGTGGGTTATATACAAAAAATGAAATTGAAAACATTAGTAATAAACGTTTAAAAGAGTTTTTTAAAAAGACCAATACGGGTTATCAGATTAACAGAAATATTCGAAACACTTGTGTCTTTTCTACTCACAATTTCATAGTAGATCCACCCTTCAGTAGAATTGACTTTTTAAGTTGTCGCAATGTATTGATTTATATGGAAGCTTATCTGCAAAAAAAAGCACTTACGGGCTTCCACTATTCTCTAAACCCGAACGGGTATATGCTACTTGGTAAGTCCGAAACGATCAGTAGCGTGCCCGATTTGTTTTCAAATTTTATGAAGACAGAAAAATTATACGTTCGCAAAGATGTTTCTGGAAAAACATTGCATATTGAGAGTCAATACTCTGAACAGCACAACACCAAACCAACTACCCCAATTCCCATGAATGAAACTAATCGAATTGATTACCAAAAAACTACGGACGATATAGTTTTAAGTAAATACAGTTCACCAGGTGTTGTAGTGAATGAAGCGTGGGATATAGTACACTTTCGAAGTTACACAGGCAATTATTTAGAACTTTCACCAGGGAAACCTAGTTTAAACATTTTAAAACTAGCCAAGGGAGGCCTATCATTTGAACTTAGAAATCTACTCCATAAGGCAAAAAACGAATCAAGTAGTGTCTCGAAAGAAAATATTTCATTCGAAATAAATGGCGAAATGTCGTTATTAACAATCGAAGCTATTCCTTTACCCAATACAATAGATCCTCATTACCTGGTTCTATTCCATAAAAATACTCCATCCGGTTTATCTTCTTCCAAAGAGAAGTCAAAAAAATCTCACAAAACTAAATTGGATGATAAAGACCTTCGCATCATCAATCTTGAAAAAGAACTTGAACAAGCTCGTGAGGATATGCGAAGGATTACCGAAGATCAAGAGTCTATTAATGAAGAATTACAAAGTGCCAACGAAGAACTCCTAAGCAGTAGTGAAGAGTTACAAAGTTTAAATGAAGAGTTGGAAACTGGTAAGGAAGAACTACAAAGTACCAATGAAGAATTAACGGTAATGAATCAGGAGATGGGAGACCTAATCTCTCAACTCAAAGAAGAAAAAAAGTACGTTCAGGCAATAGTAGAAACCACACGTACCCCATTGTTAGTCCTAGATAAACAACTACGCGTGAAGTCAGCGAATGCTGCTTATTATAAAACTTTTCGAAGCAACGAAGCTGAAACTGAGGGAAAGTTAATTTATGAGTTGGGTAATCATCAATGGAATATTGCCACACTAAAAGAGGGTCTGGAAAAAATATTACCTGAAAAATCGAAGCTTAATGATTATGAAGTAAATCACAACTTTGTAAACATAGGCGAAAGAATTATGCTACTAAATGCCCGGGAGCTAATAAGAGAAAACTCGGATGATAAATTAATCTTATTAACTATAGATGATATTACTGAACTGCGATTAGCAGAATATGATAAAGTTGCTCGCATCCACATGGAGTTTATCGCTGATAACATGCCGCAAAAGGTGTGGACAGCTGATGCTAATGGAAACGTCAATTATTTCAATAAATCATGGTTAGAATATACAGGGCTTTCCTTTAAAGATCTAAAAGACTGGGGCTGGAAAAAAACTGTTCATCCAGACGATTGGGAAGAAAATAAACGGCTGTGGCAACATTCTATTGATACAGGCGAGGATTTTGAGTTGGAACATCGCTTTATGGATAAGGACGGTAACTACATTTGGCATTTAAGCCGTGGAGTTGCGTTTAAAGATGAGAACCAAAAAGTGAAGTTGTGGGTAGGAACGAATACAGAAATACAAACCCATAAAGAATACAACAACATGTTGGAAAATGAGGTTTTGAAGCGCACTAAAGATTTGAGAAATGCGAATTTAAAACTTGAAAGTAATAATCAGACATTGTTAAAAATAAATAAAGAATTAGAATCATTCGCTTACATTTCAAGCCACGACTTACAGGAACCACTTCGGAAAATTCAGTTTTTGGCCTCCCGTATTTCTGAAAAAGAATCTGATAATTTATCTAAAACTGGCAGAGATTTGTTTCACCGCATGCACAAATCGGCTAAAAGAATGCAGTCACTAATTCAAGATTTATTAACCTATTCCAGAACGGCTGCTAAAAAAGAGGAGTTTGAAATTACTGATTTAAATCAAATCATTGCTGATGTACAGGAAGATTTTAGTCAAAAAATCCTAGATTCAGGTGCTATTATTGAGACGCAACTTTCAATAGCTAACGTCATCCCTTTTCAATTTAATCAGTTATTCAGTAACCTAATTAGTAACTCGTTAAAGTTCCAAAGTAAAAAACGAACTCCCAAAATTCAAATCAGCAGTGAAGTAATAAAAGGTGAGAACTGTAACTTACAAAAGCTTAAACCAAAACAATGGTATTGTCATATTACGTATTCGGATAATGGCATTGGGTTTGAACCAGAATTTAGTGACAAAATTTTTGAGGTATTTAAACGCCTCCACAATAATGAAAACTATCCAGGAACAGGTATCGGCTTAGCTATTGTGAAAAAAATTGTCGATAGTCACGAAGGAGTAATTGAAGTAACAAGTGAATTAGATATAGGCGTTACGTTTGACATTTACCTACCTCATGTAAAGTGAGCCACACAAATAATTTATTTTAACCAATAGGGCTACTTGTATTATGCCCCTAAGATCTTCTTGATATCTGGTCGGAAATAATTTTCTCCTTTAAGTATCTTTCCATCTTCTCTAAAAATTGGGTTACCATTCGCATCGAGTTTGGACATGTTGCTACGTTGAATTTCATCAAACACTTCTTCTATTTTGTATTGCATGCCATGCCGAAGTATGGTGCCAAACAAAATATACATCATATCACCTAAAGCATCGGCTACTTCTACTAAATCACCCTTTTCTGCAGCTGCTAAATATTCTTCATTCTCCTCCTGCATCAATTTAAATCGCAATTTAATTTCTGCTTCGGATAGCTCAACAGTCGGAGCTTCATTATTACCGGTCTTAAATACTTCGTGAAATTCTTTTACAAGGTTTATTTTATCAATTAATGACATAAGGTGAGTATTGAGTAGTGAATTAGATATGAGATGTACAACTTAAGATATCTGAAAGTTAATATACAATTTTTTTATTTCTTGATTCCTGACTCTTGCTTATAGTCTACTAATTAATCAAAAAACCGCCAATTGAACCCCAGTTCCATCACACGCCTTTGTCCATAATAATATGGAGTCACAAAATAGCCTGGTTGAAACAGCCCCTGCGTGACTTGCGGAATTTTTAAGAATATCCGTGCATTTTTAACTTTAATGCTTACAAAAACATCTGCCCATGTATAAGCTTTTAACTCGAAATCATCTTGCAAATAAAACTGTTGAATATAGGGCATGTATGCATCAGCATAATATTTACCTCGTGAGTAAATATCAATTCCCAGCATCAGCAAATAATGTTTTGCTCGCGGTCGGGTTCGAAAGGAAAGTTGTAAATGGTTAAAATAGGCTGGCATACGAATGATAGATTGATTTGAAGTAGTTCCAAAGATCGCATGGTCAATAACATAAAACTTCCCAATGTTTGTTTGTGCCTTCACTCCAAGTTTTGTGGTGGAAATAGTACCATTGTATTGTGTTGGCAACACATTTTGATTAAAATAAATATAGTCTTTGTTTAATAAATACGATCCGTATACTTGCGCCTTCAACGAGTGATAATGATACTTTGCTTTTGCTTTCAACTCAATTTGAGTGGTATTGTTAAAATTGGTATTCCATCCAAAGTGGTTGTTATAAGTGGTATCCACCAATGCTGATGGTGGGGCCACCACGTAGTTAAAATCTAAATCTAAAAAGGTTGACTTTAAGGAATTTTGAGACAACACATACCCATCTGCTGATACCTCACCCCCCAATGTCAATGTGGCTTTTTTCCATAAATTACGCTGAAGTGCTCCCCCTACGTACACTTCTTTGCCTTCATTCAATTGAAATTCTGAGGAGTCAATATTCCGTTTGTAATTGTAATTACGGTATTTAACATATCCCATATAAAAAAAATCTAAGAACGTACCTTTTAGTCCTAGCTTATTTTCATACACTGTGAAAGCAGTTGAATCCATTACTCCGGTGCTATCAAAGTTAACCGCGGGATAAAAATCATTATAGGTCAATCCTGATAACTCTAATCGATTTATGTTTTGCTCCGTTGAGATATAAATATTTCTTCTCCGCTCCCGATCAAACGTATGGAATAATTGTAAACTACCCGCTGAGTCGATTGATAAATGATGGTACAAATGATAGTTGGCTCTACGGTCTTGAGAGGAAACGTTAGAGAGGTTCATCTGCATAAAATCAAAGAATAAACTATCTCTTGGTATAGTTCCTCCATCATCAAAAATACCACCTGATTCGAAGAGTTGATAATCATAATATTTAAAATTGGCTAACAAACGATAATGGTTATTAAGCGCTCTTAAACTTGTAAAAAGAGTTGCGGCATAAGCATCCACATATTCATTGTTGGGTCCTCCCCCCCCTATTTGATGGTTTGCACCAATGCGGGTTAAGCGAAAACCTACATTGAAGTTTTCTGTGGCACTTCGGCTAAACTGGGCGTCAAAATATTCTTGTTTGTTAAAATTTTGGTAGTAGGTTAACTCCGAATAAGGTGACTTTGTATCAAAATAACGTACTTCATCATTTTGATAAGCAAACCTGTTGGTGTTTGGCATTCCTAATTGCACACCGGTTATTTTCTGAGCAGTCGGGAAAATTTCCTTTTGAGGACTACCTAAAGCTCCCAGGTTTTGGTATGGAATACCATCGGTATAGGTAAAGTTATAGATGTGATGAAAGTCTAGCGTTGTATCTAGCTGATGCCGTGTGGAATCATTAAACATCACTTCCCTTTCGTAATAAAAGTCAGTGGAATGGGTGCCATAAATTGCCTTAGTGGTATCATCTAAGATCTGGGAATATCCTAGCTGAGCAAAAAAAACAATTAGATACAGTAACTTATTCCTCACCGATTTTACTTTTCAAACTTTCTAAGAAAGTGGTTTCTCCTTCGATAAACTTCACTCCAATAGGAATAAAACACAAAGGTAATCCTTCCAACGCATCTTTCAACTCTATCGCTTGTAATCGCACAAAATCTTTTTCTGTTGTCACGATTACTGGGTTTTTAGCTTCATGAATTTCATACAATACTCTCAAAGCATCAATATCCTGCACCCTGTACCAATGATGATCGGGGTAAAACAGCGAATCAACTACATGATATTGCTGCGCTAACTGGTCTTCAAACTGTTCGTTTTGAGCAATACCACTAAAAACAATTATTGGTCTATTCTCAATGGGGACACCTACTTCTTGGAATTGTTCTATAGCTGTAAAAAAAACTTCCGCATGGGTATATTTTAAAATTAATTTTTCTACTTCCTTACGTTTTGTTTCAGGCAAATCATGTGGGCACTTTGACACAATCACCACATCAGCCCGCTGAGCTCCCGATCGCGGTTCACGTAAAAAACCAAAAGGCAGCATAAAATCAGCAGTAAACAAATTATTATAGTCCGTAATCAATATGTTAAACGCAGGCTTTACCGATCGGTGTTGATAGGCATCATCCAGAATAACTATGTTGGTTTCCGGATATACATACATAATACTAGGTATCGCTGTAACACGGTCCTCTCCAACCGCTACACGTATTTTTCGACCGTAAGTTTGTCGATACATCATGGGCTCATCGCCAATTTCTTTCGGTTGTGTTTTAGCATTTGCTAACAAAAAACCTTTAGTTATGCGTTTATAACCCCGGCTTAACACTGCTACTTTATATTCCTCAATAAATTGATTAATTAAGTAGATCACAAATGGTGTTTTACCAGTTCCACCAGCTCGAAGGTTACCCACAGAGATGACAAAAGGTTCAAATTCAACGGACTTAAAAAACTTCACATCAAACAAATAATTTCTCAAACGAATGATTAATCCATATAATAAAGTTATGGGAATTAATATTGGTGATAATATAAGTTGCAGCGTTTTTAGTTTCATCTTCCCTGCGAAGATACAGTTTTGATAAGAATGGTAATAAGGAAAGAATAATGAATAATTTTATATTTGCCTATGACCAAAATTAAAGACATCTGTAACCTGCTTGATTCGTATGCCCCACCGGCATTACAAGAGAGTTATGATAATGCAACATTAATCACTGGAAACCCTAAAGATGAGGTTAATGCCATCTTATTAACCTTAGATGCCACGGAGGAAATTGTTGATGAAGCCATTGAAACTGGTTGTAATTTAATTGTGGCTCATCACCCAATTGTTTTTAAAGGGTTAAAATCTTTTACAGGAAAAAACTATGTGGAGCGGACAATTATTAAGGCGATTCAAAACAACATTGCCATCTACGCTTGCCACACTAACCTTGATAATGTACACACGGGTGTTAATAAAAAGATATGTGATGTACTGGGGCTTGTTAACACTAAAATACTTGCACCAAAATCAGGCACATTAAAAAAGCTCACGGTATTTGTACCCAAAGAAAACACCGAAACACTACTTCAAGCACTTTATAAAGCGGGAGCTGGACAATTGGGCAACTACAAAAACTGTAGTTTTAGAACGGAAGGTATGGGTGTTTTTGAACCCAATGAAGCAGCAACACCCTATAAAGGCGAAAAAAACAAAGTTGAACAAGTACTCGAAAATCGAGTAGAGGTCCTTTTACCTACTTACGCAGAAGGAAATGTGCTAAATGCGATGTTCCAAAACCATCCGTATGAAGAAGTAGCCTATTATTTACAATCCCTTGATAATAAAAATCAAGAAATTGGTTCTGGCATGGTAGGTGAATTAAAAGAAGCAATACCCACTGAAGCATTTTTTAACCACCTTAAATCTGCCATGAACTTAATCACTTTTAAACATACCAAACCTACTTCTGCTACCATTAAAAAAGTAGCTGTATGTGGTGGTGCTGGTAGTTTTTTATTACGCAATGCCATATCAAAAAATGCCGATATATTTATCAGCTCCGACTTTAAATACCATGAGTTTTTTGATGCCGAAAACAAAATTATTATTGCCGACATTGGACACTATGAAAGTGAAGTGTTCACAAAAGATTTATTTTCAGAAATTATTAGTAAAAAATTCACTAATATTGCAGTCCGTTTGTCAAAGGCAAATACTAACCCAATAGTTTATTCATAGTATGGAAGCAGTTGAAAAGAAGCTAAAAGCACTTCAAAAACTACAAAGTATTGACTCTAAATTAGATGCAATTCTAAAAGTAAGAGGAGATTTACCTGAAGAAGTTCAGGACTTAGAAGACGAAATCGCAGGATATCAAACTCGTCTAAATAAATACACTACACAAGTAGAAGATTTAGAGCAGTTAATCGCTGACTCTAAAAAAGGAATTAAAGAAGCTGAAGCGTTAATTTTAAAATACGAAGAGCAGCAAATGAAAGTGAGAAACAATCGTGAATACGATGCGATCACTAAAGAAATTGAATTACAACGACTAGAAATTGAACTTCTTGGAAAGAAAATCAAAGAAGCTGAATTCAACATCGTTAAAAGAAAAGAAGAGTTGGATGCGATTAAAGCACAACTTGACGGCAGAACTGAAGATTTAGAAAACAAGAAAAAGGAATTAACTACTATTGTTTCTGAAAGCGAAGGTGATGAGGAGAAGTTAAAAGCTGATCGTGAAAAAGCTGTCAAAAATATCGAAGAGCGTTTATTAACTTCTTATGAAAAGCTAAGACAAAATGCTAGAAATGGTCTTGTCGTAGTTTCTGTGAAGAGAGATGCTTGTGGTGGTTGTTTTAACACCGTTCCCCCGCAACGTCAAGCCGACATTCGTGACATGAGAAAAATCATTGTTTGCGAGCACTGTGGTAGAATTCTTGCTGATGCTGAATTAATAGTAGAAGAAGAAAAACCAAAGAAGGCAAGAGCAAAAAAGAAAGAAACAGCTGAATAAACTCTTGTTTAAAAACACAAACAAATCTATCTCATATAGCTTTGCAAAAAGGATGGTCTATCTCGTATACCGTCCTTTTTTTGTTTTAAGCTTTTTGGTGATCAGTCACCAGAGTAAAGCCTCTTTTGTATTCAGTAAGGAACTTCAAACTGCTTACAAACATCTTTTTGAACTTAAGACAGTAACTGCACGTCAAGAAATAGAGCAGGTTCTTAAAAAAGATAAGAATAATGGTATAGCTATCTATTTAGAAAACTATACAGATGTTGTAGAATGTATTATTTCTGGAGAAAAGGCTCGGTATTTATTACTGAAAATAAAAATAGATGAACGCCTCGCTCAAATTGATCACATTAAATCAAACTCTCCTTACAAAGACTTTGTCACTTCCGAATTAAAATTACAGCTCGCGTTTACTAAACTCTATTTCCAAGATCGGGTTAGTGCTTTTTGGACGTTGAGACAAGCTTATAAAATTGCCAAGAAAAACTCAGATAACTTTCCAGATTTTCTCCCAAGCAAAAAAACAGTGGGTTTGTTAGAATTGTTGATCGGGTCTGTTCCCGATGAACATAAATGGGTAATCAATAGTGTTGGGCTAAATGGTACGCACCAACATGGGCTTAAATTATTAAATGAAGTATTAGAAGGGAATACAATTCAAAAAAAAGAAACTCAAATACTGATTCACTTGACTCAGTTCTACTTACTTCAAAACAGTCCCATTGAACAGCTCAAAGAAGTGAAAAAACTATATCAGAGCAATAAAGATAACTTGCTAACCGCTTTCATTTACGCTTCCATGCTTCACAAACAAGGTAAAAACGATGAGACTATCAGTGTTTTAACCCGACTACCGGGTGGTCGAGAATACATCAATTTTTATTACCTAACTGCCATGCTTGGCGATTGCTACCTGTATAAGGGCGAATATAAGTTAGCACTTACAAACTATTCCTATTTCTTAAATCATTATCAGGGTCAACATTACCTTAAATCTGTTCACTTTAAAACCTCAATGGCTTATTGGCTGTTAGATGACTATGATCAAGCAGAAGAACAGCGATTATTAACCATAGAAAAGGGTGTTGAGTATTTTGATTCGGATAAAAAAGCAATGAAATATGCTAAACAAAATCTTGACATCAATAAAATATTACTTCAAGCACAACTTTATCATGATGGGGGGTATTATGATATAGCGCTATCTTTGCTTAACAAAAACGATGTATCCACCTTTCACAACCACAGTGAACAACTCGAGTACTTTTATCGAAAAGGCAGAATATATCAAAAAACAGGCGTGATAGATAAAGCGGTACACTACTACGTAAGTGCAATTAACACCACAAAAGATGGTGACAATTTTTATTTTGCTCCAAACGCCTGTTTACAGTTAGGTTATATTTATAGAGATTTGGGAAAGCCTGACAAAGCGATATTTTACTTTGAAAAAGCCCTTACATACACTGGGCACGAATATAAGAATAGCATTGATAGTCAAGCTAAAACTGCGTTAAGTGATCTTTCAGTAAAATGAGATCCAAAATCTTCCATATTGAACCACAAATTTGGCTTTCAAAGGCTTTACAGTTCGCAAATCGACACAACAATTTTTGCTACTTAAATCCTAATAATTATGAAAATGGGTTTGATCATGTGTTAGCCATTAAAGCAAAACGTCAACTGGAATCTAATGACCTTAATATTTTTGAATCGCTAAAAAATTTTCAAAAAAACAGTACCTGTCCCATATTTGGCTACTTTTCTTACGATTTAAAAAATCAAGTCGAACAGTTAAGTTCTGAAAACACCAACCATACAGCTTTCCCGGCAATTTCATTTTTTGAACCTGAAGTAGTTATCCGAATTGTTACCAGCAATGAAGTAATTATTGAAGCACAAGATCCTGACCTCATTTTCAACAACATAGAACAAACTTCTATTGAGAAAAATAAGGACCTGCCTCAGCTTAATTTTAGAGCTCGAACAGATAAGAAAAACTATTATTCAAATTTTGAAAGCATAAGAGAACACATCATTAACGGAGATATTTACGAATTAAATTATTGTATTGAATTCTATAATAAAAACGCTGATATTGATGTTTTAGAAACTTATCTGACATTAAAAACGATATCCCCCTCTCCTTTTTCTTCTATTTATAAATCTGGTTCATACGCGGTGATGAGTAGTTCACCCGAACGTTTTATGAAGAAAGAAGGTCATCGTGTAATTTCTCAACCGATGAAAGGAACCGCCAAAAGGTCGCAGGACCCTGTGGAAGATATCCGGCTTAAGAATAATTTACTCAACTCCGAAAAAGAACGTTCAGAGAATTTAATGATTGTTGACTTAGTTCGGCATGATTTGTCACACCTTGCAGTAAAAGGCAGTGTAAACGTAGAGGAACTTTTTGGTTTATATTCCTTTCCAAAGGTTCATCAAATGATTTCAACCATTTCAATGAATGTGGATGAAACTGTTTCTGCAATTGACATTATACGTCATGCATTCCCAATGGGAAGCATGACTGGCGCACCAAAAATCATGGCAATGAAACTCATTGACCACTATGAAAATTATCAACGTAACATTTTCTCTGGTGCCCTAGGCTACATTACCCCCCATGGAGATTTTGACTTTAATGTTTTAATTCGTTCATTGTTTTACAACACGTCAACCAACTACCTATCCTTTTCTGCGGGAAGCGCCATCACCTATGATGCAAATGCAGAAGACGAATACAACGAGTGCCTGTTAAAGGCCAACTCAATTTCACAATGTTTTAAAAAGTAACCTATGTTATCCATTAGTAATTTATCCTTCTATTACGGTAGTAGAGCCATTTATGATGACCTTTCATTTCACGTAAAACCCAAAGATCGCATTGGGTTAATTGGGGCAAATGGTGCTGGTAAATCAACACTTTTAAAACTCATTGCAGGTAATTACACGCCAGATGGAGGTGATATTTCTAAAGCTAAAGAATGTACTATTGGTTTCTTAAATCAAGATTTACTCTCCTACGAAACGCATGAATCAATTTTGACGGTAGCAATGCAGGCATTTGAAGTCGAAAATCAATTAATGAGTGAAATCAATAAACTACTTCAAAAAATAGAAACGGATTATTCTGATGAACTTATTGAAAAATTAGGCAAAAAACAGGAGCAATTTGCTGCTTTAGATGGCTACTCATTACAATCCAAAGCTGAAGCCATTTTAGAAGGATTAGGATTTACAACTGCTGACCTCTCGAAACCTCTACAAACTTTTTCAGGGGGATGGCGCATGCGGGTGATGTTAGCAAAAATACTACTAGCAAACCCAGCTCTTTTATTATTGGATGAGCCTACCAACCATTTAGACTTACCTTCTATCGAGTGGATGGAAAATTATTTAAAGAATTATGAAGGTGCCTATATTGTAGTTTCTCATGATCAGGAATTCTTAAACAGAACCGTCACCACCATTGCTGAGGTAAGTCAAAGCAATATTGCGATCTATAAGGGTAACTATGACTTTTACCTGACTGAACGTGAATTACGTCACGAGATTCAACACAATGCGTACATCAATCAGCAAAAGAAAATAAAGGACACTGAGAAATTCATCAACCGGTTTAAAGCAAAAGCTTCCAAAGCACGACAAGTTCAATCAAAAATTAAAAATCTTGATAAAGTTGAAAAAATAGAAGATGTAGCAGAAGAAAATGCTGTGATTAACTTCAAATTTAACTTCAATAAACCTTCAGGGAAAATCATTACTGATATAAAAAACGTTTCTAAGGCATATGGTGATAATGTCATCTTAAAAAATGCTTCAGGGATTATTTCTCGGGGTGACAAAGTCGTATTGATTGGTGCTAATGGAAAAGGAAAATCTACCTTAATGCGTTTAATTGACGGTAGCGAAAGCTATGAAGGAGGCCAGGTAGAAGAAGGTCACAATGTCATCAAGTCCTTTTATGCCCAACACCAACTGGAGTCACTAACCCCTGAGGCTGAAATTTTAGAAGAGTTAAAACAGAGTGGTTCTGAAAAAACAGAACTCGAGTTACGAGGGATTTTAGGATCATTTCTATTTTCTGATGATGATGTCTTTAAAAAAATAAAAGTGCTTTCTGGTGGTGAAAAATCCCGGGTTGCTCTCGCGAAAACTTTGATTTCAGAAGCTAATTTTTTACTGCTGGATGAACCAACCAACCATTTGGATATCCAATCTGTAAATATGTTAATTCAGGCATTAGATAGCTATGAAGGTTCGTTTGTAGCTATTTCGCACAACCGTTATTTCATTTCCAACATTGCAAATAAAATCTGGTTTATTGAAAACCATGAAATCAAGGAATATCCAGGTACCTATAGTGAATACCTTATATGGCAAGAAAAAAGAAAAGCACAACAATCTGCTGCACCTACTGTTACTAAACCTGTAGAAAAAAAGAAACGTGAATTATCGTTTTCAGAGGAAGACGAAATGAAAAAAGAACTCAAAAAGAAACACGGCCAACTCCAAAAAACAGAAGACGAAATAGCAAAACAAACTACAAAAAAGGAACGCATTGAAGACGAAATGAGCAAAGAAAACGTTTACACAAATGTGGAATTGCTACAGGAAAAAACAACACATTTGGAAGAAATTAACGAATCAATCGAACGACTTAATGCTGATTGGGAGGCCATAGCTATTGCGATTGAAGAAATTGAAATAAAACTCGGATGAGAAGCACACAAACTATCTTTTACTTTTTTATCGCCTCCTTGTGTATAGGGCAAGTTTACGAAGGTCCTTACATCGACATGACCTATCATCCAGATGTAAGAACAGTACAGCTCTATCCTTCTTCAGGGGGAATAAATGACGTCATCCAATCACCAGTGATACCTTTGAGAGGAAACACTCCACTTGTGCTTGATTTCGATATACTTGATCAAGAACCGTACGATTTAGCTGCTAAAGTTTTATACTTAAGTCACAAATGGGTACCCACAATGAGAATTGAAAATGAATATTTAGATACCTATAATGAGTTTTTTTTGCGTGACTTCACGCCTTCATTTGTTGGAAAAGTTCCTTATGTCCATTACCATTTCAAACTCCCAAAGGTGAAACTAAGTGGTAATTATTTATTAATTGTTTATAGAAAAAACAACCCAGAAGAGGTGTTTCTTACTAAACGATTTATGGTTTATGAAGATGTATTAAACATTACTCACGAACCTACAATTTTTAATGGTACGCCCAACGGAAAATTTCAAAACATCAGCTTCACCGTAAATTACGATAACACCTCAATATATAATCCTGCACAAAATATTTATACGGTAATTAGAAAAAACAACCGTTGGGACCGCGAACTTACTGGCGTTAAACCTACTTTTTATAACGAAGGTCTAAAAACAATGGATTTTAGTTTAACAGAAGATAAATATCAGTTTCTAGGTGGCAATGAATATCGGGTATTTGACTTACGAAGTACGTTTACAACAGGAATGAACATTGCACACATTGACGACACCTCGGATATCAACGAAGCCACGCTCGTACAAGACGAACCAAGAGTCAATCAACCTAAATTTTTAAATGACATCAATGGTAGTTATGTTATTGATCATTATGAATATGGCAACGGGATGACTGATTCTGATTATCTATTTACTTATTTCGTACTGAACTACCCCAATAAAATTGATGGCGATGTGTACGTATTTGGCGCGTTGTCTGAATGGAAACTAAAAAAGTCTTTTAAAATGATTTATTCAGAGGAAAATAAATTCTATTACGCACGCCCACTTATTAAACAAGGGTATTATAACTACGAATATGTGGTTTCAAGAGAAAAAAATAAAGTTGATGCAACTTACATTGAAGGAAGCTTTAATTTAACAGAAAACCAATATGAAGTTTTTATGTATTTAAACGAACCTGGCACTCAAAACGAACGACTGATTGGGTACAAGTCGATTACAATTAACCCTAAATAATCTAATCAAATTTAATTCGAGCCAACATATACGAAGTCCAGCGATCAGCATACATAATCAACTCGCTTTCTGATGATTGGAGATGAAATTTAGGCTTCATTACGCACTTATTTTCTTTTGTATTAAACAACACACTTCTTGTCATTTCGCCATTTTCACTAAGTGTAACTAATGTGGTGACTGCTTTTTTAGGAGTAGACATGTTTTTATACTTTAGCGGATCAGTGATGTTTAGGTTAGCAACATTATCATTAAATATAAAGAACAACTTATCGCCAGCAACCGCCATGGCGTAACCAGACATAGATCCCCCATCATTAACAGTGTGTTGCCGTTTAGGTACCTTGGTCCACCAAATCACTTTGCCTTCAGGATCAAAGTTAACCACTACAATATCATCATAATTATAATGATTTGTACATCGCGTATTTCCGTTTTGATCAGTAAAACATGTCTGATAATATCTATAATATTCTGACACCATAATAATACCACCATCGTCCTTAGGAACGATTTTGTCTACAAAATAATTTGTAAGTTCCTTCCCCTTTTCTGCTCTTCGTTCACTCATAAAAAGTTCTAAGAATTCTTGTGAAAACTCAGTAACAGTTTGCTTTACTACTTTTTGTTTGGCCACCCCTATTTTCACAAAAAACACTCCTTTCATACCATTCATTCCTTTATCAGAATAAAACCCTGATAACAACAAATCACCTGAAGTATTCACTTTCATTTTGATTTCTGAAAGGTAGTCTTGCCCCATGTCAATCTCATACTCCTTCAGTTCATCGTTCGCAGTAAAGTAGGATAATACACGGTATTCATAATTAGACTTACCTCGTTCTCTTTCTTCCGACTTCAATTCAACACTAGCTAATAGATGTATGTTACCTTTGGAGTCAAGGGTATAGTCTTTTACTGAAAAATCCTTATCCAGATAAGGTAATGTCAAAACAATTTTTTGCTTTAACTTGAAATTTAAATCATAAACCAAAAAATTAAATTTTTCATTTTCTGTTTTTTCATATGCAGGGCTCTCAAAAACCAAAAAAGTTTTCCCGCCTGAACCAGAGGAGGTATCTACATCAAAAGTTCCGGCAGACCTTCTGCTTTTCACTTCCAATTTTCCCAACTCAACCATACTATTATCCAGCTTTCCCTCTTTGGTTAAGGTGGTTGCTAAAAGTGATACTTCGTCATTTTTTTTGTCTAAAAAGTTTAGAAAAGCATAGAGCTTTCCATCAATCAAAAATAGCTTGTGATAAGTTAAATCGTCATTCGGTTTAATAATTGGATGAGATGATTTAATATTCATTTTAGAATCATAAATCTCTATAAACATCCCCCCATTTCTACCCCGCTCGTATCGTGTAAAATAAATTTCATCATCATATTGGCCAAGCATTTCATTTAAAGATGTTTTTGGTGGATCTTTAAGTACAGGTCCAAAAGTTACTTCTACATTTTGAGCTAATAGCGAAGTAGTGACTATAAATAAAATCCCAATAGTTAGTTTAAAAGCCGGGTTCATATTAGTTTTGATTAAATTTTGACTCTGCATAAATAAACAATTATCCATGAATAAAATAGTAACACTTCTTTTTTTATCAGCATGTCATATCGTTTTTTCGCAAGTTGTCAAAACTAGTGATAGTCCACAGTCATCTGATCAACCCAAAGTTATTGTCTTTAAACCTGATAGCGGGACTAGTACTAAACACTATACTCCAGAATTTAGACATATGATTAAAATAAGTCCACTGATGTATTTTAACGGTGACTTTCCTCTATTCTATGAATTACGATTAGGTAATAATACCAGTATTGAAGTTGCATTTGGCATTACACATAAAGACCATATCAATGAGTTATACGATGAAATGAACGATAACAGCTCTAGCCTATCTTTTGATTCCGATGAAACCATTGAAAACAAATTTGGAGAAAGTTTAAGAATGGCTTTTAAATATTGGCCTTCCAAGTATGGTGCATTAGATGAAGGGTATTATTTCTCACCAGAATTTTTATATCGGAATTATAAATCAACTTATATGATAGAGGATTATACCTATAATAATACCGTGACGGAATTTTATGATAAAGAACGAGTAGTGAAAGAATTTAGGATGATAGCTGGATGGGTTTATTATCTCGATGACAATGTGTTTTTCGAATATTTTGTTGGTGTTGGCCTCGCTAATATAAACACTAAATATTATGTTGCGAATTCTAGTAAAATAGAATTTTCAGAAAATAAAAGTCGACCTAATTATATTTTTGGAGTAAAAATAGGGTTTTCTATCTAATTATTACGATTCTAAAATTTCCCGAGGAATTCCACTAAACGATGATTTTTGTTGTTCAGCTTCACGTTGTTGTTTAATTTCAGCCTCAGCTTGTTTTAATAACACCTTCTCTACTACCATTTCAATTGGTTTTAACAATAGAGCAAGAATTGCTTTTGACCCCAATTGAACACTTAAGATGGTCCAGTAACCATTAAAGTTTGTTAGAGCGTATTCATCAATGTGTGGTTCAACACCCCATTCGGCAAGCAAGAAAACAATTATAAAAATGACCAGAGTGATGGTAGTTGCTTTTCTACCCACCTTAGCTCTGGTTAATGAATCCAGTGTATCTTGAAGTTCAACGTTTTTTTGTTCTAAATCTTCATTGGACTTATTAATCTTCTTTTGAAGTCGATCACTAACTTTTGTGATTAACTTACTTTGATCTAAAAGTTCTTCGTAAGAATTGCATAAGCTAATTAACTCCGCTTTAATTTCGGAATCAGTAACCCCTTCTTTACCAAGAACTTCCTGGGATTTTCTAAGTACAGACGCTTCTTGAGAAAATAAATTTTTCTTACGAGAGCTTTCCATTAAATTGAATTATAATGCAATTAAATCAAAAGGAGATTCTAGCAAATCACCATAATCTTCACCTGCTTCTTTCATATCCTCATCATTCTCACTATAATACCATTTAACCAGTACATCTAACCCTCTAACTTCAAGCTTGTCTATTTTTTTTAAAATATCAAGGATGCATTTTGAAGAGCTTGTGTTGAAATAATCGAGTTTTACTTCAAACACAGTTTTGTCAGCAGGATTAGTAAGGTATTCGTCTAACCACTCGTAAACCGGCTGATAGAACTCTAATGAATTTTCGGGTATAGATCTTCCACTTAATTCAAGTTTCCCTGATGCATCTAATGAAACATAGGGTGTTAGGTTTGTCGGTTCAATTCTCAGTATTTCCATCTTCTCAACCTTTTTTAATTCTCCTTAGGTATTTTTATATTAAACTCAAAGAATGAATATTCTTTATTAATCTTATGAAATTTAAACTCCATCTTAGAGCCTGATTTACGGCTTATATCAATAAAACCTAAACCACCCCCGCCTTTTTTAGAAAACGTCTCATTATTTAACACTTCCTTATATAAGTCTCTTAATGATTTTTCGTCTTTCGCATTAATTTCATTTAGCCATTGTTCCAATTTCGGGATAGCATGATTCATAATGTAATTACCTGTAGATACTTGATAAGCTTTTTTATCAAAGCTTAAGGACATAATAGCCATTTTACCTTGATCTATCGCAGCTAAATCTTTTCCGGTTTCAATATGGTGACAAAGGTTTTGGTAGGCTTCAACTAATACATTAAAGACTTTTTTTCTGGTTTTTAAAACAGGTTCAATTGCATCGAGTCTCGTTTCAACATTGTCAAGCATAGCTTTGACAAGCTCAAAAGATACCTCTCCGCGAAAAGACAAAATCACATTGTCTTTTTGAAAAGTTTGAAATTGTTTAAAAACGTCTATCATCAGCCTCCTTCTCCATGGCAAATTACTCTTACCACTAAAGTTAATAATTTTTTCTAACAAGCAAATAGTACGGGTTTATACCTATATAGTTGCGTCACACAAAATACTCAAACAAATTAGGGTCATTATTTATGTGAGTATAGCTAATATTATTCTTTTTCATTCGCTCTACAAGTTGCTGAAAATCTGAGGCATACTTAAGTTCAATCCCCACTAAAGCAGGCCCTGATTCTTTCGCACTTTTTTTTGCATATTCGAACCGGGTGATGTCATCATTAGGCCCTAACACATCTTTCACAAATTCAAGTAAGGCACCCGATCGTTGAGGAAAACGAATAATAAAATAATGTTTTAAACCTTCGTATAATAAAGAGCGTTCTTTAATTTCCGGCATCCGTTGTAAGTCGTTATTGCCACCACTTATAATGCACACCACGGTCTTCCCTTTTATCTTACCTCGGTAATCCTCTAAAGCAGCTACTGTTAATGCACCTGCTGGTTCAGCAACAATTGCTTCCTTATTATACAGTTGAATAATCGTAGAACATACTTTTCCTTCTGACACCACCACGATATCATCGACTAATCGTTTAGCGATATCAAAGTTTTTGTACCCGACCTGTTTTACTGCTGCACCATCTACAAACGGGTCTATTTCCTCTAAACGTACTACTTCACCTTTCATAATGGATTGATGCATGCTTGCAGCACCAGCTGGTTCTACGCCTATTATTTTTGTTTTAGGACTTTGACTATCAAAATAACTTGATACACCCGATATTAATCCACCACCTCCTACTGGTGCAAACAAAAAATCAACCTCAGCTTCTATATCATCTAAAATCTCAACACCCACGGTGGCTTGTCCTTCAATAATTTTTTCATCATCAAAAGGATGAATAAAGCTAGCTCCAGCCTGCTTACAATAATGAACCGCAGCATGCTTTGCATCATCAAAGGTGTCACCATGGAGACGCACCTCCACATATTCACCTCCAAACATTTTCACTTGGGTTACTTTTTGTTGGGGTGTGGTAGTCGGCATATAAATTACACCCGTGCATTTAAGCTTCGAACATGAAAAAGCCACTCCTTGAGCATGATTTCCCGCACTGGCGCACACTACTCCTTTTTTTATTTGAGTGGAAGATAAGCTGCTAATCAAATTATAGGCTCCGCGCAATTTATAGGAACGAACGAGTTGTAAATCTTCGCGTTTTAAATAAATATTGGCTTCAAATTGTTGCGATAAATTAACATTTAGTTGCAATGGTGTGTGTGTAACCACAGGTTTTAGCTTTCGTGCGGCAAGCACTATATTTTCAATCTTTAACTCCATACCCACATTTTCTTTTCAACATTCGCCATAAGAATCAAATATTCTGATTTTTTGGTTCATATTTGCGAAAAAAATGAACAAATTTACGACCTCATTTTAATAGTTCTTGGGAAACAAGCAGATGACAGACACATATTTCATTATAGATTTCGATAGTACATTTATTCAAAAAGAAACCCTCGATATATTAGGTGAAATATCTTTAAACAACCATCCCGAAAAAGCATCGCGTTTAGAGCAAATAGCGAACATCACTAATTTGGGGATGAATGGCGACACTTCATTTAGAACATCACTTGTAAAACGAGTCGCTTTATTACTTGCTAATAAATCCCATTTAGAAGAATTAATTACGCGATTAAAACCAATCGTTTCTGATTCTTTTGTAAGAAACAAAGCATTTTTACAAGCGAATGCAGAAAATATCCTTATCGTATCCAGTGGCTTTAAAGAATTTATCACACCAGTGGTCATTGACTATGGCATTAAGCCTGAAAATGTGTATGCCAACACGTTTACATTTGCACCAAATGGTGACATCATTGGGTTTGATGAAAACAACCCTTTATCCAACGATCAAGGAAAAGTAAAACTTGCTAAACAATTGAACTTAAAAGGCAAAAAAATAGCTGTGATAGGCGATGGGTTTACTGATTACGAAATTCGTGAAGCCGGCTATGCAGATTATTTCTTTGCATTCACTGAAAACGTATCTCGTGAGAAAGTAGTGAAAGTAGCTGATGTAGTTGCTGCTAGTTTTGATGAGGTTCTAAATAAATTAAATTAACCAATGGCATTATCTTATCCAAAAAACAAAATCAAAGCATTACTGCTAGAAAATTTACACCCTGATGCAGAAGAACTTTTCTCTAAGGAAGGGTATCAGGTAGAGATTGTACCAGGTGCGTTAGATGAAGATGAATTGATTGAAAAAATCAAAGATGTTCATGTTCTAGGAATTCGTTCAAAAACCAATGTTACTCGCAAGGTATTAGAACACCCCAACGCCAACAAATTGATGAGTGTAGGGGCTTTTTGTATTGGTACTAACCAAATTGATTTAAAAGCAGCCAACAACACCGGTGTAGCGGTGTTTAATGCGCCTTATAGTAACACACGTAGTGTCGTGGAATTAGCGATTGGTGAGATTATATTATTGATGAGAAACATCATTGATAAAAACACCAAAATGCACAAAGGTGAGTGGGACAAGTCTGCCAACAACAGCTTTGAAATCAGAAAGAAAAAATTAGGAATCATAGGCTATGGTAACATTGGGATGCAGTTATCCATTGTTGCTGAAGCATTGGGTATGGATGTTTACTTCTATGACATCGTAGATAAACTTTCACTAGGAAATGCAACCAAATGCCGTACGCTAAAAGAACTTTTAAATACTGTTGACGTGGTTTCTCTTCATGTGGACGGAAGACCAAACAACAAAAACATTTTCGGAAAAGAAGAGTTTGAGGCCATGAAAGAAGGCAGCTACTTCTTAAACTTGAGCCGCGGCTTTGTGGTGGAAGTTGATGAACTAGCGAAACATTTAAAGAGTGGTAAAATACTAGGTGCTTCTGTTGATGTATTTCCAGAAGAACCCAAGACAAACAAAGACCCATTTGAGTCAGTATTGATGGGGCATAACAACTTAATCCTGACCCCTCACATTGGAGGTAGTACTGCGGAAGCTCAAGAACACATTGGAGGGTATGTACCTGAAAAAATCATTAAGTATGTGAACACCGGTAGCACCTATGGTAGTGTTAACTTCCCTAACTTACAGCTACAAAGTGTAAAAGAAGGTCATCGAATTATTCATATACACAAAAATGTACCGGGAATCCTGGCTCAAATTAACAACATTTTAGCAGCACACGGCTGCAATGTGATGAGTCAATACTTAAAAACATTTGAAAATACGGGTTATACCATTTTCGACATCGACAAAAACCATGATGACAGCATCATTGAAGAGTTGAAAGGAATTAAGGAAACCATCAAAGCTAGAATTTTATATTAACTACCTACGTCATTCTTAGGAATCGAAAAGTCTCTGATAAAAGTAAGTTTTAATCTGACAACTTCTTCGCTACGCTCTGAATGAAAAAAAATACGACTATGAGCAACAAAGTCTTCTTCGGACCAGGTCCTTCGCAATTGTACCCTGGCATTGATACCTTCATTCAGGATGCTTTAAAAGAAGACGTGGGCAGCATATCCCATCGAAGTGGGAAATTTCAGGAGATTTCTAAATCTACGACAGACAACTTACGTCAACTTCTTAATTTGCCTGATGATTATTACATTTTCTTCCTTGGGTCAGCCACTGAAGCGTGGGAACGCATCTTCCAAAACTTTGTCGGTGAAAGTAGTTATCACTTTGTGAATGGTTCTTTCTCAAAAAAGTTTTTCCAATATGCTGAAGGTAGCGATATCGCTGCTCAAAAAACTGAAGTCGACTTTGGATGTGGGTTTGATGATGTAGCCAACGCACCTATTCCCAAGGACATCGAACTCATTGCATTCACTCACAATGAGACAAGCTCTGGTGTTTCAACTCCTTTAGAGGACATTTACACCATCCGCGAAAAATATCCTGAGGCACTAATTGCTGTGGACGTGGTATCATCCCTACCCTACCCTGACATCGACTTCACTAAAATTGATACGGCCCTTTTCTCGGTTCAGAAATGTTTTGGTCTACCAGCAGGTTTAGGTGTTTGGATGGTGAACAAACGTTGTATTGACCACAGCATGATTTTACAAGCAACAGGAAAAAACATAGGCCCACACCACAGTTTACCTGAGTTGATTAAACAAGCACAGGTCAACCAAACTCCTTCTACTCCTAATGCTTTGGGCATTTATTTACTGGGAAGAGTTTGTGAAGATATGCTAAAAAGAGGTATAGCGACTATACGAAAAGAAACGGATGAGAAAGCTGCAAAATTGTATCAGTATATCAGCGAAAGCAACACCTTTTCTTTTGCGGTAGAAAATCCTGCACACCGCTCACAAACAGTAATTGTTGCCAACACGTCCGTTATACCTTCAGAAATCAATGACTATTTGAAGCCCTTTGATTTGATGATTGGGGCTGGATATAGCAGCTACAAAAATTCGCAAATCCGAATTGCAAATTTCCCAGCGCATTCGCCAGAGATTATTGATCAGTTGATTGCAAAGCTGAAGGAGAAATATAACTAGAGTTTGACACCCTAACGATCACTGTAGACGGTTAAGTTACTAGCATTTAACCATATTTCAGTGACTGGTTTTTTATTAATCCTTACCTCAGGTTCAAAAGGTCCAGCAAGCAGAAATTCGAAGTCAAACAGTAAATTTGCAATCGAATAAATACCATCTACAGTGGCCTGGCCTTTGATTTCCAATTCACCGAAGTCCACAGAGCCTACAAATGCCTCTTGTTTGTTCACAAAGTCTGTGAGCACGATATTATCGTTCGGAAAGTCGATATAAATTCGTAAAAAATCATCGTAAAGGGTATCGAGATTAAAGACTTGAAAAAACAATCCTGTATGAGCAGTATCAACTGCTTGGATGGACGTCAAAGGTACTTTTATTTCAATTTTTTTTAAGTTAGGGTTGATGCCTGTGTAGAGTTCGTTGGAGTTGAAAACATACATTCGATTATTTTCAACAATATTGATTTGCAGTGTTCCTGAAGTTTTAAAGATGATATCACTCTGAGCAGAGGACGTATAGCTTTGCATGAGTGCAAAACACAGCACAAAGTAACTGAAGGTATTTTTGATACAAGAGGTAAAAGACATAAAGTTAAGCTTAGTATCTGTTAAAGATAGCCTTTAAATATTTATTAAGAAGAGAAACCCCTTCAATATTGGTGATTTATACTGTCAACTAAACAGTTTCCATTCTACCTGGAGATCAAAATATTACCCAGCTTTAACCATACCCCTTACCCGATTGAAACCGTTTATTTCCGTTTACAAACGAATAAAGTTGGATTCAATAATATATGACGGCTTTTTAATGAATTTTTGGTTAGATTTATAGAAAACATATAAAAGGAATAAACCACATATGTGGTTTATTCAGTTGTTGTGTGTAATCACCCATTTTTTATGAATGAACTAAACAAACTTATTAATCAAACCACATCAAAATTCAAAGCAGACTCTAAAATCAAAGAATGCTTCCATTATGATTCTGATTCATGTGATGAAAAGATTAAAAATGCACACTCACTCCAAAAAAACGGAGTACTTTCTATTTTAGAACATGAGGTAAATAAAAATCAAGTAGTCTATTCATTTCTACATCCAAAACCTCATGGGTTCATGACTTATTATGGATTTGAACCTATAGGAAAAAAAGAAGCCTCAACATTTCATGGATTTTGTGACATTCATGATTCAACGATATTTTCCCCTATTGAAAACAAACCAGTCGATATAAACTCGGATGAACATTGTTTTCTATTAAGCTATCGTGCCTTTGCTAAGGAATATCACTCCAAGATTGAAACTCATAAAGGATATACAACCAATGACTTTTTCAATTTACCTCAAAACAAACAGGATCAAGATGGAATGATCAATGGTACTAATCTGGCAATTAGAGATTTAAAAGAAGTGAAAATCAAACTAAATAAACTTTTAGAGACTAAAGATTTTCAAGGGTTGGAATATTTCTCATATAGCATAAATCAATGTATTCCAGTAGCTTGCTCAGCATCAATAACCCCTGCTTATTCATATAATGGCACATTACTAAATAAATCAATAAAAGAGGATGTAATTTATGAAAATGTCTTTTTATCTGTATTACCGACTAAGACAGAAACACATGTGATATTCGCATGTTTTCCAGAAGATAAAAAATCTCAGCTTTTTATTTCAGAACTTGAAAGCTTATCAGATGATGAATTAGAAATTGCAATTACCTCAATATTGATAGGTGATATAGAAAACACTTTTATATCTCCACTAATATGGGAGAAAATGACAAAAAAGGAAAAAGAACAACTAATGAAAGAAATTTCATTAACGGCACCTCCATATTCATACTTAAATGAAGACTTTTTCTTAAGTAAGATTAATCTGTTCAATAAAAAATTTAGAAAATAAAAAAACACACAACACCATATATGAAATTATAGCGGCTTCGGTGGGTTATCAGAGGTTTGTGGTTACTTGCAAGTGCGCCAAATCACCGATTTGGCATTTATGGCGTGAAAAAATTAAATGCCAAATCGCAGATTTGGCTTAGTGGTAAACTGAAAGTTCTTCGCTTTTTAGTCAGCTACAATTCATATATTTAACGTTACCAGCAAGCTTAAAAACAGACCTACGACAATAAATTTGCACTACTTAAAATATGATAACACAGCTTAATTCAATAAAAAAAGTAGGTTGCTACGAAGACCTTACAACAAATGCCAACAAGCCATTTGATAAGGTAAATATTCTGTTTGGTAATAATGGAAGCGGTAAAACAACATTTAGTAATATCCTTTATCTGTTATCCAAACATTGCAAGGACAAACAAACACTATTTGATGAATTAACTGAAAGTAATTCAGAAGTTGAAATTGAAACAACAAGCGGTAAAATTTCTCTAAAAAACATTATCGCTTCAGAACTTGATATTTATGTTTTCAATTCAAAATTTGTTTCCGATAGTGTTTACAATGGTAATACCTCAAATATTGATTCTTTCAGCAACGAAATAAAATTGACCAATGAAAAAATCAATTTGATTGACAATGAAATTGAGATAGTACTTAAAAGAAGTACAAAAATTAATGGTTGGATAAAGGAAATACAGAGTAAACTTGATGCAATTTGGAAACCTTTAGCTGATGATTTTCAAAGCAAAATATCAAATGCTCGTCTAACAAACGTAAAACCCGATATTACCTATAAAGTTGAAGGTGATATTTTTACTCTAAAAAATGAGCTATCAAAATTATATTGGAATTATGATAATGTATCAAAGCAAAGTGGTACAATCGCTCGATTAACTGCAATCAAAGAAAGACTTAAATCTTTAACTGAAATACAAATTGATTTTGAGAATTTAAACGCATTTTTAGAACATCCAATAAGCCTATCCGCTAAGAATAACCTAAAAGAACGAATAAACAAGTATCAACAAAAATTTGAGGAGAAGAAAATACAAAATCAAATTGGAGATGTAAATGATTGGTTTAAAAAAGGTGGTAGATTATTGTTCTTGTCAAAAGATATTGATAGTCATTGCCCATTATGTAATTCAGACATAACTGATAATATTGATTCAATTTTACAGGAGTACACTTCTCATTACAGCGAAGCAATCATCAAACTTTTTGATTTTCTTGACAATCTTATTATTCACATTGAAAAGCTAAAGAGTTTCGATTTTTTAAATGCTAACTATGAAATAAGCACCGATATAGTCGAGACAATTAAATTGTATGACATTCAAGCAGATAACTTTGTTTTTGACAGAAATGAGGATTTATTAAGTTCATTAGAAAGTGTGCTTCTTAAATTGAAAGAGAAAAAGTCTGCACCTGACTCAATAATAAAAATTGATGGCAGTACATTAGATTTAATTCAAGCGTATCAAGAGATAATTAGAAAATTTATCAAAGCTATACAAGAAGCCATTGACAAAGAAATTAACGCACTAAAAGGGAAAAACATTGAGGATATTGTCAAAGAAATAAAGGATAAAATAAAACAGATTGTTTCTGTTGAACTTAACCAAACGAAGTACAATATCTTTGAATCCAAGAGAAGAACAAATTCTGATATTGCAAGTACTTGTCAGAATATTTCAAGAATACTTAAACAATCTTCAGAACATCTTCAAACCTCAAGAAGTGAAGAATTAGCAAAACTCAATGCAGAATCCAAGTTTGTAAACATTTATTTAAAGCATTTTGGAATTTATCATTTCATCATTGATAGGGATAAATCTAAATCTCAAGACAACATAACAATTACTTTTACTGAAACAGGAAGGAAAAAATCAAAATTTGGTTTCTCGTTAAGCGAGGGTGAAAAAACCGCATTAGCTTTTGCCTATTTCATTAGTAAATTGAGAGTTGAAAAAATAGAAGGCAGTAAAGAAGAATTTGAAAACACAATTGTTGTTATTGACGACCCAATTTCCAGTCTTGACGATAACCGAGTTTTTCAAACAGCCAACCTGATTGATTCATTTCTATTTTTTAATAAGGACAACCCGGCAAAACAACCAAAACAAGTTTTCATACTTAGCCATAATTTGGTTTTCATCAAATATATGTACAATGCTTTGCGGACAAATCCTGAAATAAACGACAATATTAATGAGTATTATATTTCAACAATTACACCATTCATAAAAGATTTACCGTCTAGCCTTAAAAACTTTACCAATACATATATTCATAAGCTAAAGACTATTATTGAATTCAAAGAGAAACATATAGATTACGATTCGGTCAAAAATTATCTTCCCAATTATATGCGGATTGTTTTGGAAACATTTTTGGGTTTCAAATTAGCCAAAGTCAATGATGACAAAGGGAGGCTTCCAGGATTAGATTCTCTTATCAAAGCAATGGTTACGGAATTTAAAAATTATGAGGACAGAGAACTTAATGGTTTAACCAAAGACAGAGTAATTGAAAGATTAAATCATTTAAAGAAAATATCAGACCACGAATCACACGGAAATATTCACAAAGCAGAGGAATTTATCTTTATTTCAGAGGAGGAACTTAGACAGTTTGCAAAACATAGTCTGCAAGTGATAAATTACATAGATGAGTTTCATTTCAAACGAATAAAAAGTCATACAGGATGATTAAAAAAATAAAAGCCAGCTGGTAACAACGGCTTCCATGAATAACCCTACCACTTCAAACATAATTACAAATCACTAATAATCAACATTTTTTGTTTTTATTTCTGTAACTCTCTTAAATACAAGGAGTAAAGCTGTCAAGGCTGGACATAGTTTAGCCTTGCGGGTGGCATGTCCACTCGTTTTAGCCTTTACTGCTTTAGGACTTGTGTTTAGCTCTTGAAAGAAGTAAAACAAAACATGCTTCTACCGCGCTTACAGGCATTTCACTCGTTGGAACGGTCAACTTTTTGACCTATATTCACCATTCAAGGCGCAAAGAAAGTGTATATTAAAAAAAATATAGCAGCTTTATTCATTAAGTTCTCAAGCATCTAAAACCTCAGAATATTTTTTGCATAAAATGCTACATTAATTACTTTTAACGGAGTGAGAACCTTAAAATGTAATTAGAGAAAATGAAATTTAATGCAACATGGTCAATGGCTGTAGGAGGAATGGTAGGTGGGGGCATTTTCTCTGTGTTGGGGGTTATCATCGGTACCGCTGGTCAATGGGCCTGGTTGAGTTTTGTGATAGCAGGTTTAATCGCGTTAACTTCCGCTTACAGCTATTCGCAATTGGCAATTAAGTACAGTGAAGGTGGTGGTGCGTTTACCTTTTTAAGAGAAATTAACCATAAAGGCTTTGCAGGTAGTCTTTCGTGGATTCTTATTTTGGGATACATTTTAACTTTATCTGTATATGCATTTACCTTTGGTCATTACGTGGCGCATGTTTTTAACATGGGAAGTTGGCTGCCTCGTGTTTTGGCTTTAGGAATTATAGCATTGCTGGCTGGTATAAATTTAAAAGGAGTAGGTAATGCCTCAAAAGTTGAAATCGTTACCGTATATGGCAAACTTTTCGTACTATTAGGGTTATCGGTTTATGGATTTGTGGATTGGAATTCGGAACAGCTCACCCAAGGTATAAGTCCCAAACCATGGCATATGGCTATCATCGGAGCAGGAACAATATTTATGGCTTATGAAGGGTTTCAATTGTTATCCTATGACTATGATGACTTAGACAACCCCAATAAAACATTACCAAAAGCAACTATTTGGGCAGTAATTTCGGTCATCCTGATTTATCTTTTAGTTACCCTTGGCACCACCATGATTGTCGGTGCCGAGTCGTTGGTAGAGAATAAGGAAATTGCCCTATCAATAGCAGGAAAAAAGGCCTTAGGTACTACAGGATTAGTAGTTGTAACTATTGCAGCTGCATTTTCGACTGGTTCAGCTATTAATGCCACCTTGTTTTCTACTGCACGGTTGATGGAAAGTGTGGCAGAAAAAAAAGACTTACCACATTTTTTTGTTAAAGAGAACCAAGAGAATATTCCCTTTTATGCTGTTTTATCCATTGCAGGTCTTTCGGCTTTATTGGCGATGGTGGGTAGTTTATCAAGCTTAGTTGATGCTGCAAGCATTATCTTTCTCTTCACCTTTGGGATCGTCAATTTAATTGCCTTTCAACAAAAGGTGCAGCGTAAATGGTTGTGTTTAATTGGAGCCATCTGTTGTGGATTAGCTATGGTTGCTGACGTCATTATGCAAATCCAAAAAATACCCTATTCGATTATTGGACTCATAGTTATTTCATTAGCAATTTTTCTACTACGTCCTTATATTTTAAAAAAATTGAATGTAGAATAACTTCTAGAAGAGGCATCACCCCTCTTTACACCCATAAGAAAATCACAATTATCCCTTATCGAATAAATTAACTTAGCTATCAGCAAATATTCATTGCCGAGCAATCCCCCTCCTACCTGTTTACTTTTTATTCAACTCATCCGGTTGGAATGTTGATGCACGTGTTGCATCGAGGATGGTATGTCCCATCTTATCACGTTTAGTTTGCAAGTAATTCGCGTTATGTGCATTTGGTTTTACTTCAATCGGAATACTTTCCACGATCTCTAAGCCATAGCCCATCAAGCCTGCGCGCTTTTTCGGGTTATTACTAATCAATCTAATTTTTGAAACGTTTAAGTCACGAAGTATTTGTGCACCTACTCCATAATCACGCTCATCCATTTTAAAACCTAACTTTACGTTGGCCTCTACAGTGTCATACCCTTCTTGCTGTAGTTTGTATGCTTTTAATTTATTGATTAAGCCGATACCCCTTCCTTCTTGGTTCATGTATAACACCACTCCTTTGCCTTCATCATTCACCATCTGCATGGAGTTATGAAGCTGTGAGCCACAGTCACAACGGAAAGACCAAAAAATATCACCCGTCACACAAGAAGAATGTACACGAACCATTACTGGTTCATCAGGTGCCCAATTGCCTTTTTTAAGCGCTAAATGTACATCACCAGTGTTGGTTTGTTTGTAAGCGATTAATTCAAAATCACCCCAGTTAGTTGGCATGTCAACAGCTACTTCGCGGCTTATCAACGATTCTTTTGTTAATCGGTATTCGATTAAATCCTTAATAGTGATGAACTTCAAGTTGAACCGTTCAGCTACTTTTACCAAATCGGGTACGCGCGCCATGGAACCGTCTTCATTCATGATTTCCACCAGCACCCCAGCGGCTTGAAAACCAGCTAAACGCGCTAGGTCTATGGAGGCTTCGGTATGACCAGAACGTCTCAACACCCCACCCTTTTTAGCTTTCAAAGGAAAAATATGCCCTGGACGCCCTAGGTCTTCAGGTTTGGTGTTAGGATCCACTAACGCTTTAATAGTTTTTGAGCGGTCACTAGCAGAAATACCTGTAGTACAACCATGACCATTTAAATCAACCGATACTGTAAAAGGCGTTTCATACGTAGCTGAATTTTTGCCCACCATTAAGTCTAAATCCAACGCTTCACAACGATCTTCCACCAACGAGGCACAAATTAATCCACGACCATGAGTGGCCATGAAGTTCACAATTTCAGGGGTGATACACTCCGCTGCACAAATGAAGTCACCTTCATTTTCTCTATCCTCATCATCTACTACGATAATAACTTCACCTGCTTTAATAGCTTCAATCGCCTCTTCAACCGTATTAAATTTCACGTCACTCATTATTGGTTTCTTTGTGTTGGTGTCCAAATGTTTGTTTTTACTCCTGTAAGGAATTTAATTAGCCCATTTAATAGCGCCAAATTCATCCATATAAAATGGCTTACGAATCGTAAACCATAAAAATGGATTTTTAGTTTTCTAAATAGTGAATCTATCAAAGGTAATAACAGAAAAACTATTTCCCCTAAAAAAGCAAGCTTATAAATTAGGTGATGTGTTTGTAAATAGTAAGATGTTACAAGCATACACAGCAAAAAAATTGGTCCTAACCAACGTGCAACTTTGTGTGAAAAGAAAGCGAAAGCTACGCCTTTGAATGGATTAGCTAACAGCCCTGAAAACCGTTTGAGGTTTTGGAAATTCCCTATGGAGATCCGAGTCTTCCGCCTAAATTCTTCTGAAATTTGGTTACTAACATCCTCATAAGCTTTCGCATCCAGTTCCATGATGACCTGCTGTTTATTTTCTAAGACAGCCATCGTGATATAAAAATCATCCACCGTAAATTTTGAGGGCACGGGTTTATAACTCGCTCTTCGAATGGCATAGACCCCACCAAAGGTGCCAATCATGGCTCCCCAGATGATTCCTTCATTGTATTTCATGGAATTTTCTCCTTTGAGGTATGTTTTTTCTTGATGAGAAATCCCGTCTTTTTTGAGGTTAGAATTTAAAATATTTCCACCAACAAGTCCAATAGCTTCATTTTTAAAGTGTTTAACTAACTCGAAAAAAGTGGTTGGAGTGAAAAAAACATTGGCATCCGTAATGATTAATATTTCGTGCGCAGCATCGGCAGCTAACTGATTGATGATCCCAGGCTTCCCGGTTCTTCCTGCAAACCTCTTCAGTTTTAATTGAGGGTATTGTTCTTGATATTTTTTAATAATAGTATCAGTACCATCTTTACTGGCATCTGAGCCTATTAAAAACTCAATTTTATCAATTGGGTATTTGGTATCAAAGGTTGTTTTAATTTTTTCTTCGATAACTAACTCTTCATTGAAGACAGCTAATAAAATAGAGATGTTAGGTAACGAATCCTGAGTGGAAAATATGTGTTGATTTTGTTGTTTGTTTTTCGCTAAAAAATTCAGAATTGTTGGGTACAATACATATGTATGTACTAAAAGAAAAAAGCTAGACCAGAAAATAATTTCTGTGATTAAAATCATTTGCTAATTAATTGCTTATAGAAATCAACAAGTCCTTTTACTGTCGCTTTATTGCTATATTCCCGAGTGACTAACTCGTGCGCATTGTTCCCCAACTCCTTGATTTTCGGTTCATTGTTAAGCAAGATAAGAATCTTTGAGGCAAATTGTTTTTCCGAATCAGCAATTTCGATGTGTTTGCCGTTTTCATAGTTAATACCTTCTGCTCCAACGGTGGTACTTACGATTGCTTTATGCGCTGCAAACCCTTCAATAATTTTTACACGCATGCCACTGCCCGACTTCAGTGGTACTATCATAATCTCTTTGCTATTCATAAAGTCAGCAGCATTGTTGACCTCTCCTGCAATAAAGACATTATTTTTTCCATGATAGGCTCGCACCCAATCAGGGATGTCGCGACCAGCAATGTGAAAGGTTGCTTCCGATTGTTCGGCTAACACTAACGGCCATACCGATTCTACAAACCACTTCACTCCTTCCTGATTGGGCATCCAGTCTAAGGATCCCAAATGAAAAACGGATTGCCGCTGGGGGGTTATTTCACTTATAAAACGGTTGGTATCAACGCCCACTGGAAGCACATACTGCTGTTTCGCACCTAACTTTTCAAACGTTTGGGCATCAATTGCTGTAATAGGAATGATGGCATCAAATTGTGGTAATACCTGTTGTTCATATTTTTCTAACCGCTTCGCTAAACTATTCAAATATGCTTTTTTAAATCCTTTTGCTCCTTCTGCTACTCGTTGCCAGATTTGGTGTTCAACATTATGCTGACGCAAAGTACAGGGAGTATTGGGTGCGTATTTTCGAGCTAGGTCTAAATACATGCTAGTAAACAAACCGTCAAAATGGATAACATCAAAGGTTTCCTGGGTTAAAATGTCTTGCAGTGCTTTGCCGAATTTTTCACTTACAAACCGTTCTACATGATAGGACTGTGAACCCAGCAGATTCAACAGTGCTTTAATGGGCTTAATCCTATTATCAATATCTACAGTGACTACATTACCTAACGAAGTAATATCAGACGGCAAGGGGTTGACATAATGTTTGGTGGTGTTATAAGAAAGTACTGTTAAGTCGTGTCCCTGATCAGACAAACCTTTTACTAAGTTAAAAAGTGCTATTGCCCCACCGTCTTTCAGCGGAAATGGAACTCTAAATAGTATAGTTAATATTTTCAAATGCGAACGAATTACCTCAATGAAGAAAGCGTTGTAAAGTTTTTCTTAAACGAATAAACATCTTCTGGAGTACCTAATATAATCATAAAATCGCCATCTTTCATTACTGTCCGCGAATTAGGATTAAAAGTGTAGCCGTTAATTTTCGACTTGTGGCATACAAATGTTACCCGACAAATTTCTTTGACATCCATTTCACTAATGCTTTTTCCTTTGAATTCTTCCTTATAGTCATCATAGGAATATTCTTCTAACTTCAACTTGACTTCGCCCTCACCTGTTAATAAGTTTAAAAACTCAATTATTTCAGGTTTTTGAACCATCATGGCCATGTAGTTACCACCAATTTCATCGGGGTTGACTACATAATCAGCACCAGCAGTTTTTAGTTTACTTTCTGCTGCATTACTAATAGAACGGGCGATTATTTTAATTTTTGGATTAATTTCTCGTGCTGTGAGGGTCACAAAAACATTCGTGGAATCAATAGGAATACAAGCCATTAATGCTCTTGCTCGACTTATTCCAGCTTCCTCCAGAATGCGTTCATCTGTTGCATCGCCTATGATGTAATTGATGCCTGGTTCTTCTCCGAAGGCGCTTTTAATGACATCGAATTTAGTATCGATGACTACAAAAGGTACATGTTCCTTTTTCAGTTCCATCACTGCTCGATAGCCATTACGACCAAGTCCGCATACAATCACATGATTTTCTAATTTTCCCACTTGACGACCTAACATATACTTTGTAAATATATCCCTCAATTCTCCACCATACAAGTATTTTGATAAAACCGCTACGACATAGGCAAAAAGGCTAATGTTTAACATAAAATATACGATTGAAAAAATTTTACCTGCATGGGAAAGTTCACGGATTTCACCAAAGCCTACTGTGCTAATTATCATCGCTGACATGTACATGGAATCGACTAACCCGTAGCCTTCTAACCACTCATAGCCTATCGTGCCTACTATTAAACTTAAAACCAGCGACCCAAAAGCCCAAAAAAGTTGCTTAAAACGATTAACTGATTTTTTAGCCATCTTTAAACTATCGTTACGTTACCCAGCTGTTTTGCAATCTGCATTTCAAACGCTTTTAATTGTAAATGTTTTTGTTGTAAAAGATCCACCTCATTGTCATTGGCTTCGTGTTGAAGTTTATGCATGTTTTCAGCAATCATCTTTCGCACATTACGCCATTTCAACCGAAGAATCGTAAAAAAAGTAGCGGTATCTAAGTTGTCTTTTTCCAGCTTCACATAAATCTGGTGGCGACTCCATTGGTCGCTCATCGTATAGGGATCGGCAATTAAGCCAATTACTTCATCACGCACTTTATCATCTTTATACTCAAAAAAGAATGAGGCATCTATGATTTCAGAACGGGAACGAGCAGCACGAAACTCCAAAATAATTTGTCCATAAATGGGAGAACAAAATTCTTCTAAATCATCAATTTCATCGAGTAGATATTCTGACACAGAGCTATCTTCACTGACTTTTTCAGTGCCATAATTCAAAAGAATACGTGCCAACTCGCGTTCTTGTCCAACAACAATGCTTTTCTCATCCAAAGGTGTTTCTACAGCATCTTCCTGAGTAGGAAGCACTTCTGGATAAAGCGTCTCGGAAGCTTCTTTCCGCTTTTCTGACGCTTTTGTTTTGTTAAACTCCTGAACTAAAACAGTCTCAGAAATATCTAACAACCGAGCACATTGCTGAAAATAGACAGTTCGGGTAATGGGGTCTGGTATTTTACCGATACTTTGAACGATTTCTCGAATCACCTCAGCCCGTTTTACGGGATCGTTGTTGGCTTCGGAAAGAAAAAGCTCGGTTTTGAAGGTGATAAAATCCTGACGCTCCTTTTTTATAAATGCACGAAATGCTTCTCCACCGTTTTTGCGGGCATAACTATCAGGGTCTTCTCCTTCTGGAATTAAAACCACGTGTACGTTAAGCCCTTCCTCTAAAATCAGATCGATACCGCGTAAGGAGGCTCGAATTCCAGCGGCATCACCATCGTATAGTACAGTGATGTTTTTGGTATAGCGTCCAATCAGTTTGATTTGATCGGTGGTTAACGATGTTCCACTCGAAGCAACCGTATTTTCGATGCCTGCTTGATGTAAGGAAAGTACATCTGTGTAACCTTCAACAAGGAAACAATTGTCCTCATTACGGATTTGCTGTTTGGCTTGAGAAATACCATACAGAATTTTACTCTTGTGGTAGACTTCCGTTTCGGGTGAATTGATGTATTTGGGCTGCTTCTTATCATTTGTTAAAATTCGAGCACCAAAAGCGATTACTTTCCCCGTCAGGTTATGGATAGGGAAAATTACACGACCCCGAAACCGGTCATAGGTTTTTCGTTTGCCATCATCTTTACTTAAAACAAGGCCTGCTTTTTCAAGTATTTCAAGGTTGTATTGTTTCTTTTCTGCCTCTTTTAACAAAGCATCCCATTGGTCGAGACTATAACCCAAATCAAATTTATCGATGATATCGGGTGTAAAACCTCTTTCCTTAAAATAACTCAGGCCAATTGATTTGCCTTCTTCATGATTTAAAAGCGTGTCTTTATAAAAATCTTTCGCGAAGTTGAGCACAATAAAAAGACTCTCTCGCTCAGTACGCTGAATAATGTCTTCAGGAGTTTCCTCAGCTTCTTTTATTTCAATATTGTATTTTTTGGCGAGGTATTTTAAAGCTTCTACGTAGCTAAGTCCTTCCACCTCCATCACAAACTTAATGGCATCGCCTCCTTTTCCAGAACTAAAATCTTTAAAAATTTCTTTGCCAGGTGATACAAAAAAAGATGGTGACTTTTCATCCACAAAAGGACTTAAGCCTTTGTAGTTGGTGCCACTTTTTTTCAAATCCACAAAATCACCAATCACCTCGACAATGTCGGCAGCTACTTTTATTTGATCTATGGTTTCCTTTGGTATCACTTGAATTCTCCTCTTTACAAAGTTAAGCATTTTATAAAGGAAGGATGGATAAGTAATTTAATTAATACTCATTCTCCATTAAAGAGCGTTATAAACTGTACGAACTAGTACAGCGCTACAAATCTCCTAATTGTGGTCGAATTACAATCTCTTCCACTACCGAGTTCGGTGACATTTTATAAGCACAGATCAATGAATCTGCCACATCATGAGGTTTCATAAACCTTTCTTCTGGCAACTCCACCCCTTCCCAGCTTGAGGTATAAGTCGCACCGGGCAAAATAGCGGTCACCCGAACACCGTATGCTTTCATTTCTTCACGCAACACTTTCGTCATGCCGTGCATAGCAAATTTAGAGATGCAATAGGAACCGCCATTTTCATACGCTGTAATACTTGCTGTGGAGCAAATATTAAAAATATGCCCTGATTTATTTGCCTTCATGTCACCAATAAGACCACGGGTAAGGTGATAGGCGCTATATAAGTTAGTTTCGATCATTATTTCTAATGCTCCCTCTTCTTCTTCGTGTATTTTACCAGGAATAAATATTCCTGTATTGTTGACTAAAACAGCTACGTCTTGCTTTAAACCCACTACAAACTTCACAAAGTCAGCTACTTCTTTTCGCTTAGACAAGTCAGCAACAGAACTATGACAGGTAATGTTAAATCGGCTTTCAAGATCCGATGTAAGCGCTTCAAGTTGTTGTGGGTTACGTGAACATACCGCCAAATCAAATCCTTCGTTGGCAAATTTTTCAGCGATAGCTTTTCCTATCCCTCTAGTTGCGCCTGTTATTACTGCTAATTTTTTCATTACTACACTTTCAGGTTTTAAAATTCACTATTGTTGGTAAAATAGCATGAATATTTTTTATAATTGTACCCTGTGAGTACAATTGGTAAATATTTCCTGTTTCTAGTCAGCTTTTTTCAAAATCGAGAAAAATTTCGCGTCTATGTGTCGCTATGTTTTGAAGAGGCTGTATCCCTTGGAATCAACTCGATTTTTATTGTAGCGATTACCTCCTCATTTATCGGAGCGGTAACTGCAATTCAGACGGCTTACAACATGATTAGCCCCCTTATCCCTCCCTACATCATTGGTACGATAGTTAGGGACATGACCGTGCTAGAGTTAGCACCCACTATTATATCGATTGTTTTAGCAGGTAAAGTGGGATCCAACATTGCTGGAGAACTGGGTACCATGCGTATTTCAGAACAGATTGATGCACTAGAAGTTATGGGAATCAACTCGGCCTCGTATTTAGTTTTACCAAAAGTTATTGCTGCACTCATCACCTTTCCGTTACTGGTAATTCTTTCCACTTTCTTATCCATCTTTGGGGGGTATGTGGCTGGTACCTTATCGGGAGTTATCACAGAATATGAATATATTTATGGAATACGGTATGATTTCATCGCTTTTAACATCCCATTTGCATTGATTAAATCATTTGTCTTTGCTTTTCTCATTACAACCATATCAGCTTACAAAGGCTTTTTTACACGCGGTGGAGCATTAGAAGTTGGCGTTGCTAGTACTAGTGCTGTAACCAATAGTTGTATTGCCATTTTATTAGCTGATTATTTACTCGCTCAACTTTTATTATGATTGAAGTACAAAACATAAAAAAAGCATTTAACGGTAAAGAAGTACTTAAAGGCATTTCTGGTAAGTTTATGCAAGGCAAAACCAACCTTATCATTGGATCAAGTGGAACAGGAAAAAGTGTTTTATTAAAAAACATAGTTGGTTTAATAGCACCTGATGAAGGTGAGGTATTTTATGATGGCAGAAACTTTACTACTGGTGATAGTGAACTAAGAAAAGACATTCGCAGAGAGTTAGGTATGTTATTTCAAGGTAGCGCACTTTTTGACTCTAAAACCGTACTTCAAAATGTTCAATTTCCCCTGGACATGTTGACCAACACACCGAAAGATGAAAAATTAGACCGTGTTAATTTTTGTTTAAAACGTGTGGGGCTTGAAAATGTAAATCACTTGAAGCCATCAGAAATAAGTGGTGGAATGCAAAAACGTGTGGGTATTGCACGAGCAATGGTTTTAAACCCTAAATACTTATTTGTAGATGAACCCAACTCGGGGTTAGATCCACAAACATCAATTACTATTGATGAACTGATTCAGGAGATTACTTATGAGTACAATACCACTACGGTCATTGTGACGCATGATATGAATTCAGTAATGGGTATAGGTGACTATATTATGTACCTCAATAAAGGAGAAAAACTTTGGGAAGGATCTAAAGAGGCTATATTAGATACTGAAGTACAAGAACTCCAAGACTTTATTTTTTCAAGTAAATTAGTTCGAGCACTAAAAAGTAAGCGCGAACGAGAAGAAAAGTTAGATTAAACATTTAGCTGTTTCTTATACATGGGCAGTGTGATATAAAAAGTAGTACCCTCCCCTTCTTTTGTTTCAAACCAAATTCGTCCACCGGCTTGTTCAACACCTCGTTTCGCAAGAGCCAAACCAATTCCTGAACCAGTGAACTTGGTACTAAAATTAGGCATAAATACTTTATCTTGAATTTCTTTTGGAATTCCCATTCCATTATCTTTAAAAATCAACACCGCTTCTTGTATTTCATTTACATACATTTCAATGTTAATTTCAGGTGTTTTATCATCGGAAACAGCCTGAATACTATTCAAAATTAAATTTGTAAACACCCTACCCATCATTTTTTGATCTGCATAGGCTTCTACTGGTGACACCGGTATTTTAAAGTTCACGATTACATCACTTCTGTTTTTATATAGTTCACCAATATCATACACTAATTGCGTCAGATTAAACTTCTCAATTATTGGTAAAGGCATCTTTGCAAAAGTTGAAAAAGAAGTAGCAATATCACTTAGCGTATCCACCTGCTGTAAAAGTGATGCTAGGGCTTCTTGTGATGGGTCAGTTGTTGAAAGGATACGCTGCAAATGTTGAATTTTCAACTTCATTGGAGTCAACGGGTTCTTTATCTCATGAGCAACTTGTTGCGCCATTTCTTTCCATGCTGACTCTTTTTCATTTTGCGCTAAGGCCTTTTTACTATCCTCCAATTTTTCAATCATCACATTATATTCGTGCACCAATACACCTATTTCATCATGCGTATTCCATTCTAACTTTTCATTTTCACTACTAAGTGTTGTTTTTTTCAACTTCTGAGTAATTAAACGAAGTGGATAGGTCAGATTTTTAGAAGCAAAAAACGAAAGAATCAATATCAAAATAAACACGATCGTGAACACATTAATGATACTGGAAAAAATCGCAATTTTTTTATCATTTAACTCGTACTTCGAATTATAAAAAGGTATGCTCAAAATGCCCAACACTTCGCCAGTATCTTGTAAAACCATGCTCACGTATACACTCTTAAATTTAAACCCTCCTATCATCTCATCAAGCAAAACCATTTTATGTTTTGTCTGAAAAATATTAAACATAGCTTCAGGGTTGAGCTGTTTTGATAATAAATTTGCTTCGTAGATTAATGGCTGTGTAGTGGTCATCAATCGTCCAGAAACATCAAACAAATTGATATCTGACTCGCTGTATTTTGTCAACCGCTGAATCGATGATTGAAAATCTTCTTCAGAAAGTTCTCCTGCTTTGTATTGCTCCAGATAACTAATCAAATTTGCTGCGATACTTTCTGCTTTATTTTGGAATGTTGTTTCCAACTCAAGTTTATAGGTCGAATTAATTATACTTAGGGTAGTGATACTCACCACTATTAATGGAACCAAATAAGCTAAATTCAAATAAATATGAATTTTAGTTGAATAGTTAATTGACTGACGGAAAGCAGGTACCAATGTCGCTAAAAGCATTAAAAGAAATATCGAGAGGACAAACACTAAGAAAAAGAATGAAAAATTAGTGCTAAAAACGGCAAAGCGCGTGCCTGGTGATGATACTATAACTTTTTTTCCGTTTGGTGCTTCGAAGGCATAATGATGAAATTTTCGGTAATAAAACTCATTATCTTCCTGAGAGAACACTTCGTCCATCCTTTTAAGCACCTGATCATCATAGTTAAACTCGCCCGCACTATACATTAATTGGTTATTATCATACACGGCATAGTTATATGATTTTTTCAAAACTGGGCTTAAATACTTTCTGTTTTGTAATAGTATTGGATAAACACTGTTTGGATTTATTTTTTTAAGCGTGAGGTTAATCACTACATACCCAATTCTGATCTTATTTTTACGCAGTGTTATAAATTTGAAATACTTACTCTGATTATCCTCTTTATAATTATTCATAAAAAACAGACGCTCAACTTCTGTTTTAAACATGGGTTGATTGTACTTACTGAATAAGTCATAATAATCATTTGGTAATTTGTTTCTGTAATAAGGACTTCCATTTACATCATACAACATGATGTTTGTCTCATATTTATCAAAATAATTGCTAATGTACGACTGCTTTATTTTTTGTAACACTAAGCTCTTAGAAGAGAACGGCTTAGTCATGATATCTTTTATGAAAGCGTCTTCTTCTATCTCCTCACTTAACTCACCTAATAAAAACTCCCCTTGGTAGTCGCGGTGAAAAACCAACTGTTCAGCAAAACGCTCTTTATTTAAAAACTCTTTTTGCTGGGACTTTTTAGCTACCACAATTGCACCAATACCCGCACAAGTTATTGAGGTAAGAATGAGGTAGACATAAATGCCATAACGAAAGCGTTGAAACTGAACAAAAAGTTGCTGAAAATAAACAACAAACAGGTAGGCGGCCTGTAAAATGATTACTAAGACACTGATATTAAAAAAAAGCTTATTGAATAAAATTGATAGAAATAGTGAAATTAAAAAAAACCAAAAAACCTGCTTAGAAAATTGATTATTTAGCTTGAAAATTAACTTTAGAAGGAGTCGATTCAAAAAGAAAAAAATAAAAATCAAAGATAAAACCACCATCAAATAAAAGTATTCGAAAAAATTAAAGTCTATTTTTTGGGTGACATCGTATTCCCATTGAGAGTTATCATATAGAATTTGTAGTGCTACATAAAACAATATAGCAGAACTAAAACTTATTATAATCAATAATGGAGTAATGAAAATACGTTTGTTAGTTGAAATTTTTGAGAAATTTTTATAAAAACCGGAGTGGAGAATGGTAGAATAAAACAAAAAAACAACCATGAAAACCACTAACAAATTAAATACAAAATCTCCTATAGAAGGAAAAAGGGAAGAATAAGCAAAATACTTCGCGTCAAAAATTTGGGAATCCACAAATTTAGAAGGAAACTCAACCAGCAGCATTAATGCCCTAATCAATATCAACCCACCTGTTAATACCATTTGTGATAAAATTAATCTCCGCTTTTGATATAACTCCCGTGCATGCATGCATACATATAAAACGAGTAAAAAGAAGCCCAATGACACACGGATAATCCAAAAATCATTAACCCTTCCAACGAGTTTTGATTGAGGTAAGAAACTAAAAGAAACTACAAATACCTTATCATCAATCAATAGGTTATACAAACCTTGCTTAGGATTGGTATGAATCTCCACTTCGTTATTATGAAATATATCTGGATTAAAGTGTGATTTCAGATAATTGTTCTGGATTTGATAATGTATAAAAAGGGGTAATGCATGAATAACCTCAAAATTTCTTGAACCATTGGTGGCTACTTCTTTATGCAACAAGTAGATTCCAAACTTCCCGGTAACTACTTTCCATAAAAAATCACCTTCAAAGGAATTGGTATTAAAAGCTACTTGTTGATCTGACCAATAAACTAACGTACCATTTTTTAATACATAAAATGGTACCTCACTTTCATAGGATTGTTTAAATAGTCTTAAGGGAGTTGTTTTTTGATGCGTTAATTCTTCAACAATAAATTTAACGTCTGTTCTAATTTTAGCAACTTCCTCATTAAGATTTTCATTGATATTCTTTGCTTTTAATTCAAAAACAAAAGCATTTTTATCCGCAACATCAATGTCTTGATAGTTATAAAAAACATACGAAATCCCCAGTAAGAGTACTCCACACAATAATATCAGAAATTTGATGCGATCTTTTTTCAACTATTTTTAGTGTATGATATAATTAATTCTGCTGTGCGTTCAGAGGCTCCTTCCTCTCCCATTAATGATTTTACTTCCTCATATCCATCTAACATATTCTGACGGTGCGATTCACTACTAATCATTTTTTTCAATTCGTCCAATAAATTATGGGGTGTAAAATCGTCTTGCAGCAGTTCTTTTACAATTGCTCTATTCGCGATTAAATTTACTAAAGATACAAACTTCACTTTAATAAGCATTCGAGCGATTGAAGCTGAAATAAAACTGGTTTGATAACACACTACCTGTGGCACATTAAATAAGGCTGTTTCCAGAGTTGCTGTGCCAGAACAAACAATAGCGTAACTAGACTTTGTTAACAAGTCGTAAGTCTCATCACACACGATATGAATGTTATCATTACGCTCAAATTGTCGGTAATACGTCATCGGTAGGTGTGTAACAGCCCCTATTACATATTGAAAGTCTGGGAATACATTAATCACACTCATCATTAAATAGAGATTGCGCTCAATTTCTTGCTTTCTGCTTCCAGGTAATATTGCAATGATTGGTTTGTCCGATAACCGATGTTTTGTTCTAAAATCATCTGAAGGAGTAAACGCCTTTATTTCATCCAACAGAGGATTTCCAACGTAATCAATTTTGTAATCGTATTTGTTAAAAAAATCAGTTTCAAAAGGAAGGATACAATAGAGATAATCTACATAGGCTTTGATTTTATAGGCTCGTTTTTCATTCCAAGCCCAGGCTTTAGGAGAAATGTAGTAGTGTACTTTCATACCCCGCAGCTTGGCCCATTTGGCGATGCGCATATTAAATCCTGCAAAATCTACTAATAACAAGACATCTGGTGCGTAGTTTTCAATCTCTTGCTTTGTTTCTTTAATAATTTTTAAAAACTTAAATACACTGGCTAGAATTTCAGCAAACCCCATAACAGAGAGCTTTTTATAGTGAAGAAAGACTTTACCTCCTTCCGCCTTCATCATGTCGCCACCAATAATCCGAAACGTTGCTTCAGCATCTTTTTTCTTGAGCTCCTTCATTAAAAAAGAAGCATGTAGATCTCCCGACCGCTCTCCTGCTATTATAAAATATTTCATTCGTTACTTACTCTCCAAAATACTCCACAAAGTTACGAGGAGTTTCGTACAACTTAATACTATGCAATTTTACACCTTCTTTTTTTTCAATCAAAGGTTGAATTAAGCGCCATATTTCAATAGTGAAGTTTTCAGTGCTCGCCAGTTTTCCCTGCATAAAATCAACATCTATATTTAAATTTTTATGGTCTACTTTATTAATCAAATTTTCTCTCAGCAGCCCACTTAACTCCTTAATATCCATCACATAACCTGTTTCAGGATGCGGATCCCCCTTAATGGTAACAAACAATTCATAGTTATGACCGTGCCAATTTTCATTTGCACATGGCCCGAAAATAGTTTCATTTTTTTCCTTAGACCAGGCGGGGTTATACATTTTATGAGCAGCATTAAAATGCTCTTTGCGCGTTATGTAAATCATTTACTGAAGTGATATTTTCGATTGAACAACAAATATAAAAAGAATGGCACACCAATGAAGGATGCAACCAACCCTACTGGTAAACCAACTTCGGGTACAATAAGTTGAGCAATCCATTCACATGCCAACATAAAACCTGCTCCAGCAAGGGCAGTGAAAACCAACACTGAACGTGAACTTAAGCCTACAAACGCCCGAGAGAAGTGTGGAACGATTAAACCTACAAACCCAATTGGACCGCAATAAGCAACCACAACACCAACTAACAAGGCTGAAAAACACAACAATAGAATTTGTAATTGCCCCACATTTGCCCCCAACTGTTTCGCCTTGGTATTTCCCATCATCAAAATCAATAAATGACGGTGAATGAAAGACGATGCAACCAAAACGACCACCAACAATACTAACAATAAAGGAATCTGTTGCCACTGCGTTTTTTCGAAACTCCCCATAGCCCAAAAAAGAATTGAACGAAGTTTTGCTGTTGAATCGGAGTAATACACAATTAAACTGGTACATGCTGTCAATAACGAAGAGACACTTACCCCACCGATTATTAATATTAAGGTATTGACTTGTCCTTTTTGTTTACTTAACACCACTACTAATAAAGTTGAAAGCATGCCAAAGACAAAGCCGTAAAAGGGTAACACATAGAGATAAGGAAATATGGCAGGTAAAAATCCTGAAATGGTTAAGTTAACACCTAAAGAAGCACCACTGGCAGTACTGATTAAATAAGGATCAGCCAAGGGATTGTTTACCAATTGCTGCATCATGAACCCTGCTAAAGCCAACGAAGCACCCGCCAAAACTGCCATCACAACTTTAGGCAAGCGTAACTCATGAATTACCGTGAGTTGATATCCATCGGGTAAATCGCCTGACAAATAGGCTAACAAAGTTGTAAATGAAATATCATCACCTACTAACACTACTTGTGTTGCTAAAAAAAGTAACAAGAGCATAGCTAGTGACCATATAATTGGTTGTGGTATTTTCATTTAGTTCTACTTCAAACCTTCTCGTTTTATAATTTTACGCATTTCTTTTATTAACTCCACAAAACGAGGGCTCGGCCTAGCAGCTAAGTCGCCATCTAAAGGGTAAATATTTTTTTGTTGATAGGCTTTCATCGACCGCAATTCAGGATATAACTCAAAAAAAGTAGTATCTAATGCTTCAAAGTCATAGCCTAATAAATAATCAGGGTTAAGCTTTAATAGCATACTCCGTGATACTTGTGGATAGCTACCCAACGATGAATCAATAGCATTTTCAAAACCTGCTATTTCTAACAATTCATTAAAAAACGAAGTTGTACCGTAGACATAAATCGGATCAATAGAAATTAATGTTACAGCTGATAATGAAGATTTAGGAATAACTAATGAATCTGATTTATAATTCCTGATTTGTAATTCACCTTCTTTAATTAATGCTTCCCCTTTCACCTTAGTGTCTAATAGTTTGGACACTTCTCTTATTGTCGTATGCAACTTTTGTATTGAATTGATTTCATATAACAATACCGGAATGCCTAATTGTGTTAGCTTTTCAGCCGTTTCTGGTGGGGTGATTTCACTATTGCTGATGATAATATCTGGATTAATTTTTAGGACTTTTTCCAAATTCACGGATGGATAGACCTGGACTTTAGGTAAACTCAGACAAGCAGCTGGGTAATCACATTGGTCTGTTCTGCCGACAATGCACTCGGGGGAAACCAGTTCAAATAACAACTCGGTCATTGAAGGCGATAGCGCCATGACTGTTTGTGGTGAACGGCTGATTTGAACCACTCTTCCTGTCCCGTCTATAACCGTTTGGGTGTTTTTCTTTTCTAACGAGTTGGACTTACAAGAAAACAGTCCTGCCAATATGAAAATCAGCACTATTTTTAGGTTTTTAGGATGCGTAGATAAAAACCTAAGCGAAGAAATTAGTGATAATATGTTTTGGTTTGTGCGGACCCAAACTGAGGCAGCAATTTCAGAAATTTCTGTTGGTGAGGACACCAACCGAGGTGCTAAGGTGAAAAACCGACACAGCATTGAATTTCGGTTAGTGAAGACACGAACCGAAGCAATGTATTTCACTTTAAGAGACAAAATACTACCCAAGGAAAAAAATATAAAGTCGTGATTCTTGATTCTTGATTCTTGACTCCTGACTCTTGACTCTCGTCTCTTACTTCTCGAAATCCTAATTTCTAGTTTCACATTTCGAGTTTCAAAATTAAACCTCCTATCTTTGTCCGCTGCCCTATTCATTGAAGCAGCGAAATTAACGAATCGTAAACGAAAACCACGTTTTTAAATGATAGTTGTTACAGGTGCTGCCGGATTTATAGGAAGCTGCATGATAAGCAGGCTCAATCAAGACAATTTTAACTACATCATCGCTGTTGATGATTTTAGTAATCCTGAAAAAAACCTTAATCTGGATGGGAAAACTATTCAGGAACGCATAGATAGGAAAGACTTTTTCAACTGGCTACAACGAGATGAAAACTGGCGATATGTTGAATTTATCATCCACCTTGGTGCTCGAACAGATACTACAGAGTTTGACACAACCATTTTTGATGAGCTGAATGTCGAATATTCAAAGAAAGTATGGCAAGCATGTATTGACCACCAAATCCCTCTGGTTTATGCTTCTTCGGCAGCCACATACGGTTTAGGTGAATTCGGTTATGAGGACCGTGAAGACATTCAAGCGCAATTAAAGCCTCTGAACCCCTACGGAGTTTCTAAAAACGATTTTGACAAATGGGCACTTCAACAAGAAAAAAAACCTTTCTTTTGGGCTGGATTAAAATTTTTTAATGTGTACGGCCCAAATGAATACCACAAAGGGCGTATGGCTTCTGTAATAATGCATGCTTATAATCAAATCGGTAAAACGGGTGGTATGAAGTTGTTCAAGTCACACAATCCTAACTTTAAAGATGGTGAACAAATCCGCGATTTTATCTATGTAAAAGATGTGGTTGAAATCATACTCTTCTTAATTCATTACCGAAAAGATTCGGGTTTGTACAATGTAGGAACTGGCGAAGCACGTACATTTCTTGATTTAACAAAAAGTACGTTTGAAGCTATGGGAGTTGAAGAAAACATAAGTTTCATGGATACCCCAGAAGATATTCGCGACAAATACCAATACTTCACTGAAGCAAACATGAACAAACTTCGAAAGATTGGTTACGACAAACCGTTTACTTCATTGGAAGATGGTGTAAAAGATTATGTCTCCAATTACTTAAAAGAAAAGAAGTATTATTGAGTAGAAAAAGGAAAGTAGAAAGTAGAAGGACGAAAGTAGAAAGACAGTAAGAATCAAAACAATATTACTAACTTCTTACATCTAACCGTCTAACATCTAACTTGTAGAAAGATAAAAGACTTGATTCTAACTTCTCAATACTAACAATCTCATATCTCAATACTCAGTACTAAAATCTCAATACTAAAACAACATGACATCCAATACCATACTAACCATCATTATACTTATTACGGCTTTTGAATTTTGCCTTGAAACCATTTTAGATCTACTCAACTTAAACCACAAGCCTGAGCAACTTCCTGCCCCACTGGAGGGTGTCTACTCAGAAGAAGAATATCGTAAATCTATTGGTTACCAGAAAGTAAACACCTATTTCGGGTTACTTTCTTCCACTATTTCAACGGGATTGATGCTGTGTGTGTTTTATTTTGGTTGGTTGGGTGTGTTAAATGATTTTCTCGCCAATTATACGAGTGGGGTTTGGCTTTCACTGGCTTTCTTTGGAGTAGCATATATCATTTCAGATGTTATTACGATCCCTTTTGGGTTGTATAAACAATTTGTGATTGAGGAAAAATTCGGGTTTAATAAAATGACTATTGGGACGTATGTTCTGGATAAAATTAAAGGCTATTTTATTGCAGCTCTTTTAGGTGGAGTACTTTTAGGTGCTCTTCTTTGGCTCATACAAAGTATTGGTGCCAACTTCTGGATTTACTTTTGGGTGATTGCGGGTGTATTTATGGTATTTATGAATATGTTTTACACGTCATTGATAGTACCATTGTTCAACAAATTAACGCCACTTCAAGACGGAGAGTTACGTCAAGCAATCACTGCTTACAGCAAAACGGTTGATTTTCCTTTAGATAACATTTATGTGGTGGATGGCTCAAAACGTTCTTCCAAAGCAAATGCCTACTTTTCAGGTATTGGGAAGAAAAAGAAAATCGTCTTATACGACACCCTTATTGAAAATCAAACCACGGAAGAACTAGTCGCGGTATTGGCTCATGAAGTGGGTCATTTCAAACGAAAACATATTATCACGAGTATGGCTATATCTATTCTTCAGATGGGAGCTATTTTGTTTTTACTTTCTTTCTTTGTTGGGAGTGAAAACATTTCAAAAGCATTAGGCGCTTCTACGCTTCAAGTACATTTGAACTTAGTCGCGTTTAGTATTTTATTCTCTCCTATTTCAACCATCATCGGAATTGTGATGTCGTTAATTTCCCGAAAAAACGAATACGAAGCAGATGAATATGCCGCAACTACTTTCAGTAAAGAACACATACAGCATGCCTTAAAAAAGCTTTCGAACCATAACATGACTAATCTCACTCCTCACCCTGCTTATGTGTTTGTGCATTATTCGCACCCCACCTTGTTGCAGCGGTTAACCGCATTGGAGAAGTATTAAAACCAATGTGTGTACCCCATCAGATTCTTCACTACGCTCAGAATGACACCTAAAATTGCCTAAGAAAAGAATAAATAAAGCCAAAGCCCCACGAAAGCGAACTTCGAAAAAAAAGAGTCGTTTTCTAACTTCTAAGTTTTCTAAACTTGGGTTCATTGCTTTGTTGTTTATTGGCACTTATGGTTACTTAAAATATAAAAGTCATGGGATTGGTACGGGGACTTACCTCGCTCATTCTTTCAGCTTAAAAAGAACACGCGATAATTACGGGCCGAAACTGGAAGATTATGGTCGGCAGTTTAATATTTCACACACCTACCTCAAAGCCTTAGTAACTCTGGAGTGTTCTGGTCGCACAGATTTTGAACCACGTTTCGAAAAACATGTTTTTGAACAACTTAAACGTGTAAGAGATGGTCGAAAGAAACGTTATGGTTCCATCACGCGTCAAATTATAGGTGATGCCTCCGATGAAGCATTAATTAACTTGGCGACTTCATGGGGTCCTTTTCAATTGATGGGTTATCAATGCATTCCTTTGGGAGTAAATGTTTCTGATATTCGAGGAAAAGATGCTATTTATTGGGGCGTGTATTGGATTAATAAGCGCTATGGAAAATACCTGGATAAAGGATTATACGAGGACGCATTCCACATCCATAACACCGGACAACCTGTCCCGAAAAATAACATCAGTCAAACCTACGACCCCAATTACATTGATAACGGCATAAAGTTTATGGAATACTTTAACCACATCAGCTATGAGTGATTTTAGAACGACTTTTAATATTCCAACCTACCCTAAATTTCTTTCAAATAAAGAAGGTGTTTTACTGATAGGTTCTTGCTTTTCTGAATCAATAGGTGATTTATTGCACCTGCACAAAGTACCTATAATGAGTAATCCCTTAGGTACTTTATTCAATCCTATATCGATTTTTAAAGCCCTTGATTTTATCACCTCAAACGCTATTCCTCAATCAAATTTCATTACACAACAACAGGATACCTGGTATCACTATGATGCACATTCTTCAATAAAAGGGGTCAACCAACACGAATTACAAACTAACCTTTCGCAAGCAATTGACCATGCTACCGAATTTTCTAAATCATGTAAAACACTTATCATCACTTTAGGAACTGCCTTTGTTTATGAACACATCGAAACGAATAGTATCGTTGCGAATTGCCATAAAACACCTCAAAAAGCATTTGAAAAAAGGTTATTAACTGCAGATGAAATCAATAAAGCGTTTGAGCAACTATACCCCAACCTTTCAGCTTTTGAAAATATTATATTTACACTTAGTCCTGTTCGCCACACTAAAGACACCATTCCACTCAATGCCGTAAGCAAAGCTATTCTACGAGTCGTTTGCCATGAGTTACAAGAAAAGTATGACAACGTAGACTATTTCCCTTCCTATGAGTTGTTGATGGATGATTTGCGCGATTATCGGTTTTACAAAGATGACTTTATTCATCCGACAGATTTTGCGGTGAATTATGTGTGGGAAAAATTTCAAGAAACATATTATTCGGAGAGCACCCGACATCTCTTCAAAGAAATAAAAGCGGTACAGCAAAGCTTACAACACCAACCTTTTAATACTGAAACTGTGACTCACTTAAATTTCAGAAAAGGTCTTTTACAAAAACTCGAGGTACTTAATCAGCAAGTTGATTTTTCTAAAGAGATAGTTACGTTAAAAAATCTAATTAACCTTTAGTTTACAAGCAAGCTTAGTTTTTTACAATTTTTGTGTTTCATGTGACGATTTGGGAATGTGAAGAGTATATTAATTGTGCGTCCCAATACCGTTAACACTAGTCGACCTAATCGTCTAGATTTTTGTTTTCGTTGCCATCAATGAAAAAGGAAAAGCCCAGGCGGCTTGAGCCGAAAGCTTCTAAAAGATATAAACTCACAACTAACTATTGAACAGAGGTAACTATTTTAACAAAAAAGAGATGTAAACTAAAGATCAGCAAAATTAAAAAAATAAAATATTTCATCTACCAGTGGGTGACACTTTCAACTTCATGGAATAGAAGGTAAATAATTGTTTTACTAAACCCTTTATCGACATGAAAAAATCCCTTTTATTATTTGCCTTAGCAGTTACTTCTATCACTGTTGCTCAACAATCCAACTCGCATGATGCTGACATCATGTATAAAAAAGAAATTACTCGAGCCGTTGACTTAAGAGAGCAACAAAACAAATCATTATTTGCACGTGAACATGAAATTACTCGCATATTACTTGATGCGTTAAAAGCTGGAGAAATCACCGCATACACTTCTGATTCGTTGACTAAAGAAATCAGTCCCAAAGAAGTATTTCAATTATTGGAAATTCCTTCGACTATGGCACCAGTAGACACGAACTACATGGATTCATTAGACTTAATTGACTATCGTGAAAAAATGAAAAACTATCAACCTGACACCTATTCCGCTAAAGACCTCTATCAACTTGAAATTAAAGAGGATTTATTATTTGATAAACAACACTCCGTAATGGAACAACAAATAAAGGCCATCACTTTATTTATTCCTGCTGGTCATCCTGACAATTTAAAGGGAATTCAGTTGCCCATCGCAAGTTTTGATTATTCAGCATGCAGAAAACTGTTTACCAATAACCCTAACGCCATTTGGTACAACCCACAAAATGACCAAGAACACAAAAGTCTCGCTGATGCATTCGATTTACGGTTATTCAGTTCTTACATCATCAAAGTTTCCAATCCTGATGATTACTATTTAGTAGATATTTATGGAGATGGAAAAGCAGGAATCATTGCAGCAGAAAATGCCGCGATGCAGCTAATGGAGTTTGAAAGCTATTTGTGGGAGAATTAAAAGTGCTAGATTTTATCTAATACAACAAGCTCAAGGGATTCTTGAGCTTGTTTTTTTACCTCGTCACCGTAACAGCCCCGGTAATTACTTCGGTTAGGATGTCTTCCGGGTCTTTTAGGTCGATCATGTAATAGTAGGTGCCCACAGATACGGGTTCTGAGTTATACTCTCCATCCCATTCGTTGCCTACATATCCCCCATCTATTTCATAGATCAAGGCGCCCCATCGGTTGTAAATCTGCACCCATGCATCAGGATATTTCAATAAGGCTGCTATCTCCCACTTATCGTTGCTGTGGTCGCCATTGGGACTAAAGGCATTCGGAATCAAGAACGGCTCTAAGGAACGAATCAACAGACTGTCCGTATATTCGCAATCTGCTAACGTACTATTCACATCGCGCAGCGTAGCTACCAGCTGATAGTCGCCCTTCTCGGGGGCTACGCCTATCATTTGATAACCCGTTTGACTAAGGATGTCTATCCCTCGCAATGGATCATATTTAACGGTATAGTTCCCTTGCTCGTTCGGTATAATCTGTACGGCAAAGGGTTCTGTTTTATATACAATATCTTCTTCAGCCAGGAAGCTAAATCCAGTTGTGCCATATACCTTCACTTCAACAGTGTTGCTTGCAGTAGTATTCCCACATGCATCGTTGTTGTTGACCTCTAAACTGTACGTGCCTGCTATAGCTTTGCTTGCTACCAGTTGTAGTGGGTTTGTGGTGTTCGAGAGCACTTTACCATCGCGTTTCCAGCTATAGTTTGCCCGGATGCTATCACTTGATAGTAGCAGTGAATCTCCTGCACAGAGTTCAATCGTGGTGACTCCGTTATTAATGGTCGTTACTGGAACCTTGTTGATGGTGATCGTTTTTTTGGTTTCTTCACTTCGCTTTTCGCCACAACTTCCTCCTGTGATTCCTGCCGAAAGCCTTATTTCTACTGTATCAGCTGTTTGGGTAGAAAAGTCGATGGTAAGCTCATCAGTATTATTGGTGAGATCTTGCCCGTTCACTTTCCAGTAGTAATTGTCTACTGATTCTGTACTGCTTGCCTTGAAGGTAACTTGTTCATCTTCACAATAGGCTAAATCGCCATCGATACTTACTGTGAAGTCATCTTGTTGATTAGAGACGGTGATGGTTAACGCTTCGGAACTGACCTCTGTCGGTGTTGCACATGCTTTGTCGGAGGTTAGTAGTACTGAAACTTTATCATTATTAGTTAAGCTTGCGGTTTTGAAGGTGGTACCTGTTTCACCTGCTACATCACTTCCGTTAATCTGCCATTGGTAGCTTGGGTTATCTCCCTGGTTTATTTCGGAGGTAATGTTATAGGTCACCTCATCGCCTGCGCAGATGGTGGTTTCGCTTGCATTAATCGTGATACTTGGTATAGTAGATGGCGTGATGGTGACATCCACTTCGGTAGACTGTCCTCCTGTGGGGAAACAGCTGTTTACCGGTGTTACTTTTACTTTTGTACTGGTGGTAAAGTTATTTATCACCACTTGGCTGCCGTCTGCTGGGGTGGCTACCGTAGCGCCTGTGACTTCCCAAATATAACTGCTTGCTCCTGTTACAGGGGCTATTTTATACCCACCACTTGCTCCTTCGCACAATTCGGTGTCTGCTTGGGTGAAAGGGCCTGCCACAGGTGCTTTGATCGTGGTGATCTCCACTTCGGCTTGAGCTTGATCTTTACTTGGGTTTTTACAACTTGCATTCGAGATGACTTCTACGCGGTAGGTTTTGGTGCCCTCAAAGATGAAGCTTGGCGTCTTATTACCACTCTGAGCTGGCTGTTCTACATTGTCTACAAACCAGGTGATTTGTGGGCTTGGACCAGCGTCTATTACTTTGGCGGTGAGTATTTGGGTAGCCCCTTCACACACTTCTGTAAGGGGTTCAATTGTTACTTTTGGCTCGATGTTATCTTGTATAGTTACAGGTAATTCGGTTGGGAGTCCTGCCCCACAATCGTTGCTTGGTGTAACTTTTACAGTGTAGTCTGTGGTGCCAGGGTTTACCTCAACTTGAGTTCCAAAAAGACTCCCGTTGTTAGTTGCTCCTGTAACGGTCCAAAAGAAACTGGTGGCTGCGGGTTGGATGCCTACGCTATCTACTTCATACATCTCCGCATTTGGGCTATTCGCACATACTGTGATGGAGCCATCAATAGCTACTTGACCTGGTTTGTCGGTTACTGTTATCTCTAGTTGCTCTTCTGTTCCTGCTCCGCAGTTGTCATTTTCAGGAGTTACTGCTAGTGTATAGTCGCCTGTTGCTGTCCATGCTACGACCACCTGGTTAGCGGTTTCGCTTTTCAGGATGCCACCTGTTGGTATAGTCCACTGGTAAGTGTTCGCACCTGTTACATTATTGAGGGTGTAGGTGATGTCTTCGCCCAGGCATATTGCTCCTGATTGGTCATCAGTGAGTGTGGCGGTACTTTGCTCTGGTTTATCGGAGGCGATGATCGCTAGTTTTTGGGTGCTTGTACCGCAGTCGCTATTCGCAGTAACCCGGATGGTGTCTTCCACTAGTCCTGTGGCAGTCACTTCGATGGTTTCGGTGGTACTTGTGCCGGTTAATCCTGACGGCAATGTCCAGGTATAACTGGTGGCTCCAGCTAAGGCTGGGACACTATAGGTAGTGGACGTGCCTACACAGATCACTTGACTTCCAGTGATGGCTCCCAGATCTCCTATACCTTGGGTGATGGTGATGGGATAGGTGTTTGTTGCGGTACAGCCATCTTGATCGACTTCTACGGTGATATCACCTGATTGAGCACTGCTACTGTAGGTGATGGTAGTTTGATCGGTGGTACTTGCATCGGTAGTAGCGCCTGTTGGGGCTGTCCAGGTATAAGTGGCGCCTGCGATTGGATTAGTGATGTTGTAGGTTTCAGAGGTATTGCTACAGACGGTTTGCAGTCCTGTAAGGATTGGGGTTGACGGCTGCGGTTTTACTGTGACACTTATGGTGGTGTCATCATTGAGTGCGCCATCGGTTACCGTTAAAGTAATGTCGTGGGTACCTTCTGGTAAAGTGATATCATGAGGACCTTCAGTGGTTTCGGTCTGTAGACCTGCAAAGTCCCAAGTGTAACTCGTGCCACCAGTACTGATGTTGGTAAAGGTTATTTCTTCTCCTACACACACCTCACTAGCAGAGGTTTTTATTATTGCCTTGAGCGCACAGCCTTGTAAGTTAAATTCTAAAGGAGTTAATGGAGTGGTGCAACCATTGAGCGTAGCGATGGCTTCTATTTGTCCGTTAAGCACTCCAAAGTCTACCGTATAAGTAGCACCTGTATGGGTTTGCGGGGTCGCATCCGTGGCGGTGGTGCTCCACTGGTAACTTGTCGCGTTGCCGCCTGTCACCGTATATTCCTCCCCTGTCGCCTGGCAGTTCGGGGTTTGGTTTCCGGTGATGGTACCTGCTTCTACTTGCGTTATCGTAATGCTATGAGTTGCTTCCGGGCTTTCACAGCCTTGGACATCGGTTGTCTTTAGGGTTATGGTCACATCTTCAGTAGTCGTAAGTACATTAACCTGGTTTTGATCTACTCCTTCACTGGTGGTAGTGCCTGTGCCTTCAAATGTGGCACCCGTGCTAGTGATTGCCCAACTGTATGTGCTTCCTGGTGTTAAAGGCGTGGTTAAGGTTACCGTGCTTGCCGAACACGTGTCGGTGGATCCTGTGATTACGGGGGTGGATGGGGCACTGGGGTCTGATAAAGTTACTGCTGCGATATGGTTACTCTCACAACCATCCGTAGCGACATAGATATCAGAGTAAGTACCTGATGCCAAGTTTTCTATAAGATATTCTCCTGCAGCTGTGGAGGTGATCGCTTCACTATTTCCATTGTAGGTAAGCGTATAGGTGGTGGAAGCGGATAAACCTGTGAGTTGTATGGTTCCATCAGCGCTTTGACAAGCACTAGGGTCTGTATTAATGGTGTCGATGGTGACAGGTGATGCAATTGTTGCGGCTACCTCTGATGACTGTTTACTACACGTTGCCGCATCTGCAGGGTCGCTTATTATTACATAATACTCTCCTGTAGTGGCCACCGCAAACGTATCAATAGCTGATGCTGCTTGCACGAGTTGGTCACCATCTGCGTTGTAAAATGCATACTGCCACCCGCCTGTTGGAGCAGTGCCTGTGGCTGCTGCTGTCAACGTTACTTTCTCGGGGGAGCAGGTGGTGCCAGTGGTTGGGTCGGCTGTGAGGGTGGCGGTGGTTGGAGGGGTGCAGGAAATTACAGCACCACAATTTGCTACATGTTGAGAAAGTATGTTTCCTATTCCATACACATCGGCTTTACCTATATTTACTATAAAATCAGAACACGTATTTACCTCCGCAGTAAATGATCTAATTAAGACTTCATTGGCTAAAATAGGTCCGTCAATTTTTGGCCATAAAACATTTGTCCCATCAAATGATCCTGAATTAGAAATTGAAGAAGGAGTATTAATTTCAGTTGGTAATGCGTCTGAAATAACTAAATCAAAAGAAGAATCAAACCCTGTTTTCCAACCTACCAATCTTTGTTGAGAATTGTTAGCATAAAGACCCACATAGCCAGGAGTCAACTGTGTAAGATTTTTAACTACTTTCAATGGAGCTCCATCAAAGTTATTAATGAAAATATACATGACATCATCAATCAGTTGAACTCTAACATTCATTGGATTAACACTTCCTGGGTAAGTAATTTGTGAAAAAGTAGCAATGCTTGTTGTATTATTAAAAACTTCAAGGGTTACGGTATTATCACCATAAGGATTAGGAGTAATCTCTAAGCGTAATCCCTTAAAGTTTGCTTGTCCAGGTGTTCCTGCAGAATGTCTGAAAATCATTGAAAATTTAGAAGAGTTATTTTTAACAATAGAAGCTTCTGCCCAACCATTCACACCATGTGACTTTAAATGACCAAATGCATAAGTACCTTTTGCTGTATTATTATTTTGATCTAATGATAAGTTATTATTAGTCAAATCAGGAATTAAACCACTCCCTAAAGCATGCCAATCTGAAGGGTTTGTATTTGTACCCTCCCATTCTGCTTCAGCCCCATCTTTATTTGTAAAAGTTAGCGTATAAGTAATCTGATCACCAACTTCTACATTGTCCTTATCTGCAGTTTTATCTAATGAAGACTCGGATGGAAAAGTTGGAGGAACGGGATTACATGTTAATAACAAAGGTACTTGAGATGAGTCAGGAGAATCTACATCAGAATAAATCCATGCCGCATTTAAAAAATTTTTATCTGGTGCTGGGCAAGGTGGATCTTGGGCAATAGCACTATAACTTAAATTTCCTTTTTCACCAGTAAGCATTACAGGTATAACCCATTTTACTATTCCTGAATATCTCGAATTTCCAGTTAATGCTGTGTAAGTTGCTTTTACTCCTACTGCTTCATCATCTGTAAATTCTTTAAAACTCAGTTCAATTGGAATTGAATCAACAACTACCACATTATAAGTTTCACGGCCAGGAAGAGGACCATTCCCAGCTATTCTACGCCAAGTATAACCATCAAATTCTTCAAAAAGAACTTTCCCAAAATTTTGAACAGGACCACCACAAGCATCTTTACTATAATTATCGACAACAACTGGAGCAAATCCAGTCGCTGCATTCGTGTATGTTGGAGAAACTGGATAAAAATAATCTCCTTGACCATCAATATTACTACTATTTGCTGCCGGATCATAAGACCAATCATCTATGATACGTGGCCCTAAATTTGAAGAAGGTCTTGATTCATAACGAGTTCTTGTAAACCCTGGACCAACAACCCCTTTATGTATTAAATACTCACTGTCTAATTTATCAAAAACGTGTGTAGAAGGTGCGGTTAATACATTTGCAAATTGTGTTATCATCCGTTGATTCCAAGCTCCATTGGCATCTTCACCCCAAGGAATACGTTGATAGGTAAACTTCATCTGTTGATCTTCAGGAAGGGTCAATGGATTGTAGCCGTATTTATTTAAGTCACTTTGATTATCTACAAATGTATCCCAACCTGTGGGGTTTGTAACTGGGTCGTATAGACCTATGGCTGCACCATCGTTCATAAAATAGGAAACCCGGTAATTCCCTAAATTGATATAGGCTTCTTTAGCTGTGTGCCAAATACGGTAAAACTGATAAAAACTTGTGCCATTTGTTCCATGATAGTTAGCATAAGAAAGAATAACACCATCTCTTCCTCCATCTAACCATAAATTAGTTCCAGAACGATTTTCAAAATCGATAGTAAAATTCACTAAGTCATTTGGATTCATAGCAGAACGATCTGTTGATTTTTCAAGAATCAACACTCTATCTTTAAGTAAATCAACACAGTTCCGTTCTAAAGTATAGCTAGCATTATTAGGATATTCATTACTTACCCAAGTAGGTGCATTTGATGAAGTGATAGTACTTGTTAAACACGCAATTTTTTTCGTAGTTAAAGGTTTAACACGTACAATAAAAGTTAACTCTCCTTTCGTAGCCGCTAACCCACCAGTTTTAAACCCTGGTACGGTTCCAATGTCCCAAACAATCGAATTACCACTCAAGCTCCCTCCATTACTTATAGATACTACTTCATAGTCACTATCAATAACCGTGGCAATTGAAACTCCAGTGGCATCAAGAGTCCCATAATTTCTATAACTCACCGAATAAGTTAACAAATCTCTTTCGTAGGCAAATGTTTTATCAACCCCCATATACACTTTCATGTTAGCAGCAGCAACCATGTCCTTAGGTGGATGTAAATTCCCTGATGCTGTAAGCATCCCTAATAATCGGAACCAACCATGAAAGTATTTGGGTGTACTTAGAATATATCGCTCATTCGGGGTTGGCATTTTAGCCAATCCACTCTGATCATCCCAACTTAATTCACATTGACGATACAATTCTGCTGTAATATCTAAATCACCCGAAGCTACGGCTGCTGGACTTCCTGTACCGGCACTCCAATTCACTCCGTAATTTGCTAACACCGCTCCATCTGATGCGTATTGTTGTTTTATTTGTGCAACCCCTTTCCAATTTGGTTGACCAGGGTCTGGAGAAGCTCCTAGTTTACTACAAAAAGCATTTGCAGGAGAACTGGGTAACTCATTAGGGTATTTCAAAAACTCTTTATGCCTTAAAGCCATGTCGTACTCAAACGTATTTCCTCCTGGCTCTACTTGATGAGTCACCGGATTCCAGGTAGAGTCAGGGTTACCATGCCAAACATAATTAAGGTGTGTTCGCCAGGATAAACGAAAGTCTTCACCTGCCGCAAATGGACCATACGTAGTGGTTGAGCCATCATCACTAACTGTATAATCACCTGCACTTGAAATAAAACCTTTGTCAAACATATCTCCCATTGTCCAGTCTGATGAAGCTTCAGCCCTTTTACATTGATTAATTTGCCAGTCTGTACCTCCGTTATCAGCTAGAAATTTTGCAAATTCATTCCAATAGGATGGTGCTATGTAATCAACATATTTACTTTTTACCTGTATTGGATCAGGTTTAGACTGAGCCCATGGGTAAATCGTATTTGCTGCTGAAGTTCTCCAGTTAGTAACTTCTCCCCATGTATTACCACTTTTTTGGTAACCATCAATACCTACAATACCTGACAAATAACCTTTTATTCCTGCTTCTGCACCTTGGGGACTAGTGTCATAATACAATGTATCTACCATGACTTTTATCATTTTCAAGGCTTCATCTTTGTAGCTTATTTGATTTCCACATCCATCAACAATCCCCATGTCATCACCCCATTGCTTATAAGCCATCAATAGTGCCATAGCGATATCAACATCTCCATCTGCAGCTGAATTAATTAAAGTACTATTGACACCATCTGTATCATCACACTCCCACCCGGCCAAACCGGCTCCGTAGGTGTAACCCATTCTCAAATTAGTACAGTCGTAATACTTTTTAACACCGCTTAATCGGTTGTCGTGTACCCATAACCAAAGTCCATCAAATGTTTTTTTATCGGCAAAATAAGCGGCTGCTAACATTGCATACCCATCTCCTTCAGACACAAAAGTTCCATAGCCTTGAGGAACACTTGGATGGTTGTAAATTACATACGGAGTTCCCCCAAGCGTTTTTCCAGGAACTCTTAATGCTCTACGCATCATTATTTGATACCCTTCGCGCATGGCTTTTTCCATGTCTGCATGTGTTACGCCTTCTGCATTATTTGCTGCCAAAGATTTACCATAATCATATTCTAAAAATTGAGGAAATGGAAAAGTTGGATTTCCTGAGTTGATAGCCACACTAATAGTATCAGAAGGCCAACTTTGTGAAAAAGATATTTGAATAAATAACAATGAAAATACAACCGACAATAACCTCTTTAGCATGTAAATACGTATAAATCTCTCTTTCAACTATTATGTCTAAAACACAATATACTACTTCTCTATATCATTCTACGCCTAAAGGTGACTGATGGTAAACAGGTGATGAGGCTTTTTTTAAGTGATTTTATTTAAATTAACAAAATGTGTACGCCAACAGTCTGGATTTATTTTCTTAAAAAAATTTTAGATTTAGTTATATTATTTGAGAAGCTCAGAGAAAGTAGTGCAAAAAGTACGGTTACTTTTGAATAAGAGGTGTTTTTGAGTGGATAGAAACGTAGCAACCTGTATTAAAACATGTTTATTGAGATTGGAGAAAATCCATTTCCACAACAATGAGATTCCGCATAAATGCTCGTACCTCACATTTTACGGAATGACGGTTATTAGTGAAACGTTCATTCCGCATCCCGATGCGGAATCCACCCATCACAAGCCAAGGATTTGTTTTCATAATAGCGAGATTGCCATACTTCACTATGTTACGTTCGCAAAAACGTAGTGGTAATCTGTCGGGGAATTCTTATTGAATAGAATAAGCTAATCACAATTCATGATCAGCATATTCAAAGGTATTTCCCTGATTAATATCTCCGGAATCAAATCCTTTTTTGAACCACTTTACCCGTTGAGCGGAAGTACCGTGAGTAAAGGCATCTGGTACTACTTCTCCTTGGGCTTGTTTTTGGAGTCGGTCATCCCCTATTGCATTGGCTGCGTTTAGTGCTTCTTCTATATCGCCTTCTTCTAATATGTTTTTAGTTTCCTGCGCATGATGTGCCCATACTCCAGCTAAAAAATCGGCTTGTAACTCCAGTCTTACTGAAAGTTTATTGTATGCTTTTTCCGACAGGTTTCTTCGTTGTGAATGTACTTTTTCTGTAATGCCCATTAAGTACTGAATATGGTGTCCCACCTCGTGTGCCACCACATATGCCATCGCAAAATCTCCCGGGGCATTTAACTTTTCTTTCATGTCCCTGTAAAAACTCAGGTCAATGTAAAGCTTCTGATCTCCGGGACAATAAAACGGTCCTGTTGCTGAGGAAGCTTGCCCACAAGCTGAGGTAACATATCCACTAAATAAAACCATGGTCGGTTCAGCATAGTCTTCAGAGAACTCTTTCTGAAACAGTGTGTTCCAGACATCTTCCGTATCTTGCAAAACCACCGAAACAAATTGCCCTAATTCATCCGTAGCTGCTGTAGTTTGTTCGGTTTGTTGTGCTTGTTGGTAGTTACCACTACCGGAAAGTAATTCTAAAGGATTGATTTTAAGTGCTACAGAAATCACAATTAAAATCACAATCACCGCCAGACCCAACTTACTGCCGCCTAATCTAAAAAGTGCACCTAACATGCCTATTCCGCCACCCATTCCACCAAATGAACTCCCTCTGCCTCTTCGGTCTTGTACATTTGAGCTTGATTTTCTGCCTTTCCACTTCATGGTAATTACTAATTTATAAGGGTGAATTTGGGTTGAATTTACTAAAAGGATGCCATGAATGTTTCCTTTGACTGGGGTACATACTTAAATTCCCAGAATGTAGCCCGTGTCAGGTTTCCCAATTTGTCACTGATTGTTTATATCATAAGAGAAACGGAGCTATTCCCTACTGCTTAATTAGGTTATGATAAATAATACGATATTTTTATTTTCCATTTCCAATGATTTAACATTTGAAAGAGAACAAAAGAAAGTATATTTAATTCATTTATATATTCTTTTTAACATGGTAATACCGGCTACGAGATTAAAATCTTTTGAAGGTCAACATATAGAAGTTGATTTCCTATTTATACTTTTTCCATTTGTACCTATTCGGTCACGCTTTGTAATTCAAAAAGACATTCGTGAAAAACGAACTTCAATGCGAATAAAACCATTTGGCTTAGGTATCTTAAAAGCATACCTTTTTTGGGTTCTATTTTATATTTGTTTTTTCTGTTGGGTAACAGTATATATTTATGGAAAACATATACAAGATGGTATGGTTATATGGGTATTAACAGCCTTAGTCTTCTCATTTTTAACAATTTTATTTCACATTAAGTTTGGAAAAAGCTCTGAACAAGAGGAAAAAGAGCGGGCTATACTACAGAAAACAATAGGAATAAATGCCTTACCAGAATGGCTTGAAAGAGATGACCAAATTCGTACTGCTAAAAATTTAAAACAACATCTACCAAGTGCTTTAACAGACTGGAAGAAGCATGTAAAAGACAAAACCCTTGCAACTACTAGCAAGGAAATAGAAGTGCTCTTTACACTTGCCAGTTATGAAAAAGAATTACTCGATAACGAAGAAAGTGAGTTGGTTTATCAATTACTTAAAAAACAAGTGATTTAGGTTTTTGAAACCAGTTATGAGCTTTATTTTTTTGTGTTTCATCAAGAATTTACAACTGATAAAATTTAAATTCACCAACCATTTTATCTATTATATACCTAAAATTCAAAATTTGTATTTTAAATTTCTTCTATTGAAATATCGCCTTTCACAATAGTTTCATAGAATTTGTCTAATACAGAAACTACATAAAGCATTTGAACTGAGTAATCATTTATATCATATTTAGATTTAAATTCTTCGTAAAAAGTTTGAATATCCTTCCGGTTAATTTTTAATATTCTGTCTAATAAGCTAGGTGCAATAAGTTTTTGTTGTTTATCTAAAAATGCCCATGATACTCCTATGTAGGGGAAATCCTCTAACATTGAGACTTGTATGTAATTGTAATCGTTACGATAAAAATTAATATAATCTTCAGATTTATTAATATCGTAAATATACCCATATTGGCTTAAATAAGGTTCAATAATATCTCTGCAATCTTCTTTAAATGATCTGTAATTGATTTCCATTACTTTTTAATCATTAAGCCATTTTCTTGTAAAATATATCCTTTTGAAAGTAAATAATCGTATTCCATTTTCATATATGTTTTAACTTTAGTCACTCCTTCACTTATACATTTTTGTTTAAAAGGACTATCTAACATGTCAAAAACATAATTCCAGTGACTATCAACTAAACAAGGGTCGTGAATAAATCTGATACCACCCCCACTAGAAATAACATTATCAATGTGAATTTTATTTATTTCGTTCCAGTATTTTGTATTCATATCTATTACTGACAAAATATTCCATTCACTAGCCATTTGAGTAAACAAACCAGTTAATTCAGTTTCAGAAACACCTTCAGCAATTAACTATGAAACTTATGATTCCTAATCATCAAAACTAAGATACTGATGTTAAGTATACTTGTCTATACCACCATGTAGTAACGGTGGCTAGCGAGGATCTTCAATCATAATTTGTGAAGTTTGGATTTTACTTTTTAAAAGTGAAACTAAATAAGCGGATAAATCGATTGTTTCCGTTTCAGCATCAGGTCTGTTTTCCGAAAAATTAGGAATGATTTCAAACCAATAACCAATTTCATTATTAACACCTTTGTAACCTTGCAAAACGACACTCAAGCCCAACAAACCTTTTTTTGCAAAAATTGCAGGAATTTCATCATAAATATTTTTTTCTAAGCCATCTAAAACAATTCCTCCCAGTATTTTTTCTGATATAATACTCCCTAATTCTGTTATGTTTAATTCTGATTTCAATTGTACCTTTCCAATAATATGTTTCCTTTTTTCCATTATTCAAATAATTTATATCCATTTGGTTTTACAATTGAATTAAATTCAGCTTCAGTAAAGACCCTAAATGTAAAAGGCTTATTTAACTCTGTTCTGTAACCACTAATGCTTTTAAATGAATTCTCAAGATCATCTGCAATATTTGAAATTGATTGAATATTCCTTCCGTTTCTAAAACCACTTCCTCCAATTTGAGAAGCAAGATTATCGCTTACAATAAATGCATCTACATCCCAATCTGTAGGATCAAATGGGCCTCCTGTACTATATTTTGTTCCAGTGGATAATGAACCTCTGTATCCAATTTTAGCATTTGGGTATAAATTATTTAATTGTATAACTTTTGTATTTATTACATTGTCAACAGCTGTAACAGCTTCATTCCAATTGTTGACGAGAACCTTCCCCGCACCGTTCACAAACTCCGGTTTTTTACCTAACTCTAAAAAATCATTAGGTTTTTTAGTAGGGCTAGAAGGTAAATCTAATGTGCTTTTAGTACCATTTGGCTTACAAACATACCATTTAGTATCCGTACCATTTAATGGATTTGGCACTACAGTAATAGCGCCATCAGCATGTATTCGAGTAATTCCGGGGTTAGCAATTACTTCTCTATTTAAAGTTGTGGCTAACTCTTGTGCTGACTCAATATTATTACAGGAGAGTAATCGTATGCGTTGTCCCGAAGGTAAAAATGCTGCAATCTCTGAAGCACTTTTTTCTACACCATCTATAATAAAACTCGATCCATTACTGTGTATTAAAACATCGACAACTCCACTACCTGCAGCTTTTTCAAATTCACTTGCTGAGTTCAATACACTTTTAACTTGTGAGAGATTACCTGTTAGGTCTACAGCATCATCAGATACCTTTAGAATACCATCAGCTTTAGCAACTTTCACTAAATTACTATACCAATCTTTTAACTCTGGACTTGGAAATTTATAACTAGGGTCGGCTAATTTTTTTTCTATTTTCGCTAAATCCGATAAAAAATCATCAGGTTGTAATCCTGCTTTTGCAATTCCTGACGCATCGGCAAAACCAACTACAACATCTGTAAAGTCAAGTAAAAAATTAAGCATTTCATAGTGCTTAGAGGACCAATTTTTCACTATCCAGTCTTTATTCGCTTGATTTTCTAAAACAGAATGTAACCCATAAGAAGCTACCTCATAAGTTAAGAATATAAGTGTGACACATGTAGGGTTAATAATGAAGGTTGCTAGCGCAACAGTTACTCCTACAGTCTTCAATGCTGTATTTATTGAAGCTGTAATTTCTGTATAGTTTTGATATTCCAATAACTGTTGAACAAAAAAACCAGGAACCAAAACACCTTCTGAAGGATTGCTCAAATCAACAAATAAAAACCAATCTGTAAAAGGATTTATATTTGCGATTTCAATATCTTGATACCTACAATTATGTTTACAGCTTACAGAAGGCTTATTACTTACTACGCCTCCAACAGAAATTTTAAATCGAGAGATATCATTTACACAGGTTGGAGATGAGGCTGAATAACTAACTACACTTCGAGTTGCTTGAACTTGACTTGGTGTTCTACCACCTGTGTTTCTTAAAAAAGATTCTGTATAACCTACTTTGTAATTTTGATGAAAGAAGATGAGGTTCTTCTTAGACACCCCTTGTTTCATTGCTGCTACATAGGCATCTTTTTGTAAAACTCCTTGGTAATTATTAATAGCAAAATCTACAAACTTCGATTGACTAATTTTCTCTAAGAGAACCATAGCAAGTTTGTACAAGTTCTTTTCATTATCTATCCATACATCACTAAACTTGCTAAATAACCTATTATAATTACACCCTGTAGATATATATGTTGCCAGCTCATCAATCTGCCCCCCCGTTTCTGGAACATTTTCAATTAATGATAAAATACGCTTTTCATCATCGGTATCCCAAAAATCAGCGAGTCCTAAGTAATACTTTATAGCTAATAATCTTGTTTCCCAAGAAAGTGTCTTTAATTCATTATCTCCCCAAAAGTAATATCTAAAATAACCCTCTATAACATCGTAATTGCGAGGTTCAACGGTTGTACTACCATACATAGATCCTTCTATTACAAAGGGTGTTTTACTCAATTCTGCTTTTAACCTTTCTTCTGCTGATTTACCAAAATGCTCTTTAACTTTATTTTTAAATGAATTATAATCGCCTTTATAATCGGTTCCAAAATCGCTTAAAACATCCTCTTCTACGTAAGATTTAAAACTTTCTTTAATCCAGTCATAGTTAGTCCCATTATTTACTTCTGTATGGTATTGTTCTAAAAATGCATTCATCATATCCATATATGGATCACCATCTATTGCTTCAATTAAATCTTCGAAAAAATCATCTTTTTGAAGATCGCTTTCAAAATCATCCCAATCGTAATATGGTGTTTTTGCAATTAAACTTACCACCCAAGGTTCTTCGTAGGTTACAGCAGTTCTATCAATTAAAAATTTTATGACTTTTGTTCTATCTTTCTGTGATCCATTTGATATCTCACTATCTGTTAAATCTTTAACCTTATCGTCAATTACGGATCTATCTACCTTATTATCTATATCGGCAGCAATTTGTTTTAACTTAGCCCACGTTTTATAATCATCTGAACCATCACTTCCTTTATAATAGCCAAGGATGCGAGCATACAAATCATCCTTACTGTAATTTGTCATATAATGCACTGCTAGATAAAAAGTGTTTTTTGTTTGTGTATGCGTATCAAAATAATCTGACAAATACTGAACAGCAGTTCTGCTACCCGTCAAAAGACGCTGGTCAGAAGTATAAACAACATGTATTTTAACTCCTTTAGCAATAAGGACATCTACTACTTTAGTATCTTTCTCCGACTCTACATATCCTGATTCAAAATATAGATTAAGAGCCTTTAATATTTCTGCTTCAGTTAACGTAGAACAATCTAATATTTTAGCGACATCATATAAATTGATTTTATCATTGTAAACTCTTCGAGGTGAGACATTGGCAAAAACATCATCATTCTTTACTTGAGTAGGTGTATACGTATTTAAGGTAGAAGCTTGATTAGCTAAACAAGATCTGATTTCTTCAACATCAGAGTGAATGACCACTTTTCCATTCTGAGGATCTCCATTATAATACTCGTTATTGAATACCATGTTTAAATCAGTATCATCAGTATCATCTGAGAGGCTTTTTTCAGAATCTTCTAATAACTTTAGCCCTTCACCTGCCGCAAAAACATAATGTTGAAGAGATAAATCAAACCGCTGGCTAAACTTATAATATGAAGGGTTTAGTCTACCATTCATATATTGTTTTACTTTACTTAGACTGTGCACTGTAAACCGTGAGCCCATTGCAAAGTATTTAGTATATCCCAGTACCCATTCAAAGTTTTCTGGTTGATATGAAGCACTCCAGCCACCACTTCTCTCTTCTTTTATTTCGTCATACCAATTTTGTTTTACTCTTTCAGGTACCTTACCAAAAATTGATTGAGCTGATACACTTACTATCGGTTGTATTGTTAAAAGAGCACCATCTTCAGTTATTTCTTGAATCCAAGTCATTTGTTGATTATTGTCTGTTTTATCAAACTTCAAACTTTCAGACTCAAACTTCCATTCATCGATTTCAATCAATCTACTTGCATAATTTGCTGGATAATCTATTTTACCATCTTTATCAAAATCATAAAAACCTTTAAAATCTATCGTCCCATCTCCTCGAATGAATACGTATTCTTCACTTACTCCTGGTATAATTCTTTTCTTAAAAACCTCACCTACAACGGGTGGTGCTAAAATGACATAAAACTCTATGTTATGACTTTCATTGAGCTCTATTAAATACCCATTAATTTTATTTTCCATAGCCCAGGAGGGGTATTCTTTATCTATTTTCAACCAACTCCCTCTATAATCGTGAATAGTCGGTTGCCATAAATTTGCTTCTTCTAATTCAGCTATTACATCTACAAAAAAAATCTTTTCATTTGCAGGTAAAAACTTGTTCTTTTCTTTGCGTAATTCTAGAGCCTTATTAATATTTTTTTTATGATCTTCAGAAAAGTTTGTAGCATCACTTTGAACTACTTTAAAAAGTAGAAAAAGCCCCATCAATAAATATTGAATTTTTTTAACTTTCATAGTCTAGTTTAATCTATCAAATGCTTCTTGAATTTGTTTCACTAAAAAATCTCTAATTATCTGCTTGGTTTCATCCTTATTAGAAGAATTAGAAACATCCTTAATAAACTCTTCAATATCATCTTTAGATGAAGCTAATATTTCTTTTGCAAGAGTGACTAAACGATCATCACTGTCTAAATTAAATTGGGCTAAAGCAGAAGTGAATTTTCTCAAGCTAATCTTCTTTATTTTCGGAGACACCTCTGGATATTTTTCTACTATGGTTGAGGCATAGGATGAACTTGATTTAATCGACTCAATTTCTGAATTAGTTAATGTTTTTTCATCTGGCTCATCTGACATAACAAACCCGTGAGATATTTCAACAGAATGAGCTGAAGTAAACCTTTCCTTTGATTGGTTTTCAATGGCTTTTCGTAAAGTAAGTGCATTTTCTTTATTTTTATTTGCTTCAGTTAAATCATTTTCCGATTCAGATTTTAAGTTTTGAAGTACCTCTTTCACTAAATTTTTTAACTCCAAATATTTTTCCTCAAATTCTTTAACAGCGCCTGCTCCTAATTCTACCGCTTTTTTTATAAGCGCTGCTCCGGTTTTTATATCAGTAAGTAATTGAGCAACATCTACATTTGTTAAATCACCACTGTTGTACTGATCAAATAAAGCTTTAGAGGTTTTGTATAACTTTTTTCCTTCCTCAAACATCTCCTGTGGGGTCATATCATCATAAGCAGACAAATCAATTGGCTCGGTAATCGTTTTTATGATGCTATCCATTTGAGCGGTGTATGCTTTGGCTTGGTCTAGCGTAGTTTCTGCTTTGGAAAAAGTGTCATCAATTTTAGTTAGCACTCCGTTTACTTTGGCTATAAAAGCATCAGGGAAAAGTTTTAAAAGCATCCCTGTGGTGACTATTTTACCCGCAGTCATACAAAAATTCTCGTTTACTTCTACCCCTTTTAGGTCTACAAGCACTTGAGCTTTTTTCATATAAGGAACTACGACTTGTCCTTTCGTAGGATCTTCTAATAATGTTATTTTAAAATCATGCGCAGTAATAATGTCGCCTTCTTTTAGTGGTCTATCTAAAGCAAGCCCTCCCCTTTCACACGCATCAGGGCTTTCTGCACCACATTCAAAATCTTCACGTGGATCTTCGCTGGGTAGTGTTTTAAAGTCAAAGGGTTCTGATTCCTTTGCTTTATCGGTACCACACGTTGCCTGAACTTTGAAATTATACGTGGTATTGGGCTTTAAGTGATCAAGCAAGTAGGTAGGATCTGGGGTAAGGTGTTGGTACCAGTCGCCAATGGATTGTTTATCTTCTTTGTAGAAAAGCACAAAACTAGTGTGTGCTTCGTCTTTTTCCCATGCTGGGGTAAGCTGTGTTTCCGAAATACCTGTAGCAGTGATTAACTCCACTTCCGGACAATCTTTAGAGTAACTCAGTGAATCGCCTGTTCTAAAACGTAATTCCTCACTTGACACACTAGCTCCATCCTGACACACACATCGAATTTGGTAAATGTAAGGTGTGGTTGGTAACAGGTTTTCCAATTCATATTTTCTGCCTGATACTTTTACTGTTGTCCATGTAGGTACACTTAATGGCCTATAAAGCAATTCATACTCACGCACCCCACTTACTTTATCCCATTTTATCTCGATAGAGGTTTCTCCTGTTAATTCATCTAAGACTGCTCGCGGGGGCATGCAACTTCCCGTGGAGGTAACACTGTTTGTCTTCGTGTTACTGGACTGATCCAACAGGAATGTTCGCGTGTCAGACCATGCTGTAGCTTCTGAAGCACACGTATATTTTAGCTGGTATTCGTATTGCACCCCCGTTTTCACACTGTCCAACTGTGCTTGCGGTCGTGGCAAAGCAGTGAGTGTTTGTTCGGGAATCCAATTGGCATCGCCTTGTTTTCGGTAGCGTAAATCAAACGACTGATGTTCGGGTAACTTGCTCCATGTTGCATAAGCACCAACGCCTTGCAGTTCTGGCACAAATCCGTTTCTTTCTGGTAAAGTACATTCGCCAACATAGCCATTGGTTGCTTGGGTTAATTTAATAGCTGTACCCAAGCCGAACTTATCCCCACAAACAGCATCTACTGAAAGTTCAAGAGGATAGTTGGCTGTTAAAACAGTGGTGGTATAGACGGTGTCTGTCACAATCAGTTCTTCTAATTCTTTACCTTCTAATTGTAAGAACAAGCGATATTCGCCACTTAAATTAGAGTTGTCCCATTTAAAGGTTACTAAGGTATCTTGCTTTACTTCAGACAAAATAGTGGAGGGAGCTACGCATCCGCTACCTATGCTGGTAGTAGTTACTGTACCCATGTACGCTTTATCTGTCCAAGCTATAGAACACTGTGTGCGGGCTTGAATTTCATAGGTAACTGCAGGGTCTAAATCGGTGATTATAATTGGAGATGTTTCAGAAAGCACCTTTTGGGCAAATGATTTTGCTCCTAACTCTTTCACATACACTTCATACTGTTGGTGCTCATCATTATCCAATAAATTTACTTTTATGGAATTATCGGGTTGTAAATCCAAGGAGGACAGCACAGGAAGAGGACATGGTTTTGTATAGGTAAATGCAAAGGCCTCCGAAAACCCGTTGTTTTTAAAAGAATCTTTATTGCCTGGATCTATCGCCTGCACCTGCCAAGCGTATCTCCCTTCACTAAATGGATCAATGACTAGTTGAGGACTATTCATGTTAAAGGTATACTGACTCTTGGTGGTTTCTACATCTAAAACTAACGGGGAACCACTATTCATGGCCTGATAGGGGTGTGTTCCTGGGGTAGAAATCCGTACCACACGCAGTCTATAAATCACATTACCTAAGGTGTTTAGTGACCGTTGTCGCGGTAACCACTTAAAATTAAATACGGGTTGTGGTGTAACTTCAATGTTTTCATTGTTAGTAGGAAGTAATAAAAAAGGAGGATCATTTTGCATAATCATTGCTGAATATCCGCCAACGAATGCATTAGAGACTAGAATACCAGTCTTTTTTTCAATGACTTCAATATTGAAAATATAAAATCCTTCGGGTAGCGCTGCTTGTGGAGTAGTACCACTAAACGTAAGATTGCTGGTTGTAAACAGGTAACCATACTCATCGCTGGTAATGGTGGTAATTGCCCCACCTGTTAAGATAATCGAAGGGTGTGCTTGTGGATTTGTTGTATAAATATTGATATTATTTGGCCCCTTAATGGTCAATTTCAAGTATACTTCCAGCTTTTCTCGATTTCTATCGGCTAGAAAAATTTGAGAAAAGAACTTTCCTGGTAACGTGTAGTCGTGGAAGTTTAACGTAAAAGGTGGTTGGATCACCGTATTCACTTGCACCGGATAAATACCTCCTTGTGACCATCCTTTAAAAGGTGAACTCATCAGCATCAGGACGAAGATGAGTGATAAAAGTCCCTTGAATGGTGTTGAATTACTATTTTTAAAACTGTTGTTCACGCTATTCATCAATTAAAAGGTATAACCGTATCCAAAACTAAGGGTCATTTCACTAAATGAAGTATTGTATTGCCCTTCACTTTCTCCTAACTTTTGGCGATAGAGGTAATTCAAGTTCACAAATACCGAATGTTGTTTTTTGATAGTTAAGGTATTACCCACTCGTAGCGAGGCAAGTCTTGCGGTAGTCACCCCATCTTCCAAACTATTATTAATGGTTAACGACACATTGGACTGTAATTTCTTTTCAAGAAAGGCTTTTGTAACTCCTATAGTACCGCCATAAAATTGAATGTCGCTAATAAACGTTTGGTTTAAATTCCAGTTGGTACCAACCATTAGACTTAGTTGTGGCTCTTTCCATGTTTGGGTATAATTTGCATTGGAGCTATAAATTCGCGAAGTGTTGGATGCACCTCCTTGTTGATCTCCTGTCTGTTGGTAGTTTCCATTTAAAGAAATAGAACTATTCACTTTTTCTGTCGTCCGCAAGCGGTGCTGCACACCTGCATTGGCTGTATGAGAAATTTGAACAAAGTTGAGCGTGTCGTAGTTATCAAATGGGGTGAGCTGGGTAAGCCGCTGTTCTGCGGTAATAATATTAGCATATGAAGAGAAGTTAGAATAACCAGCCGAGAGAGAAGTTTTTTGCGAAGCGGTAATTCCTAAATTGACCGCTCCAATAAATCGTTTCATGGTGGTTAGTTGTGTCCCATCGAGGTTGTTGCGTTGTCCACCAACGTTGACATTAAACCGTACTTTTTGTTTTAACACGGTGGAGCCAAAGTTCAACGTTACGTTTTCTAAATCATTGTTGAAATAATAGGCACCTAAGGTTTGATACCCAGGGTCAATACGTTCATAGCCGACCCCTATTGTTGAGGCTTTAATTTGGTAGTTTAGGTTGGATTTAAAGGCATTATAATACACGGTAGTGCTGTTACTTGGGATATAAAATACTCGATCAAAGCCATCACCCAAACCAGCAATTCTATCTTCGCTTCGAATATCGCGTGTAAGTGCTGAGCGTGCTAACTCTACATCAAGGTTTACCTTCTCAAGCAATTGTTTGGTAGCACCAATGCTGATTACTGCATTTTGCTGAGGAGTAACCCCAATGGCATCTGGCTTTACTAGTAATGAGTTCACATCATCTTTTGCTGAAAAGGAGCTTATGAATACTTTATCATTCCCGTTTTTATAGGTCGCCATTACCCCTGCTCCCATGCGTTTATAAAAAGGTTGAGCTCTGAGTTCTGGATCATATTCGACTGCTTTATTTAACCGGCCATACATCATTTTCACTTCCCAATGGTCAGTGGGTGTTAATTCCAATCCAGCGCCTAAAAATAAATGACCATTTAATGTATAAGGTGAAAAAGTCATGTTTCGATAACCGACATGTGCCTGGATCCATTTGTATTTAGGACTTGCGCCAATAATGTTAAACGGTTGGCGGTAGGTCAACTCTTGATTGCTGTAAGCAAATGACAGCGGTACGGACACACCAAAAAAATCGAAATTTAGATTTCCATTTACGACAAAGAAATACGGATCTGCGCGATTTTCAATGCTGTTTGATCTATATACAAAATGACTTGTGGAAATGCCTCCGTTCACTTTTACTCCTTTCTTCACCCCTATTTGTTCTAAGTCCTGGGCGAAAAGGGAAGAGCAAGAAAATAGAAGTATAAAGGTGATTGCCTGTTTTGAATTCTTGAGATGGTTTGTCAATACACAAACCATGGCGTTGGTGAGACTTAGTTTTTTAAAGAGGTTCTTCGCTTCGCTCAGGATGAAGAACTGCTGAGGATAATTATTTTGTGTTTTAACAGAATTTGTTGGAGATAACTCCACCAAAGGCGAAATCCATCTCCATTTTTTTAAATGGTTTGTCAAGACACAAACCATGGCTTTAAAGTCCTGAAAGCAGTTAATACACTTATAAATAATAGACATGAAAAACTTATTCACTGATGATAACCACTTTAGACGCACTAATACTATAACTAAATACCCTCACAATATAGGTTCCTGGTGAAAGGTCTTTTACCGGTAAGGTGACATCATAATTATCACTACCTTTTAACGCTATTGTATTGAGACTTTTAATCCCCTGGTCGGTAAAGAACATTAAAGTCATATCAGCAGGTTTTGATAAGGTTATGCGTACCGTAAATGGTTGACTGCCGTCATTTGGAGAAGGGTTAACTGTAAATTCATCAATCGATAAGGTATGGAAGAAAATACTGGTGCTATCGGTATAAAAGAAAGGATCTAACACGTTGATATCATGCCGTTGAATAGTCGTACACGATTCTTTAGTATTGATTTGAGAAATCGTATACTTTTTCACCTCCGCAAAAGTAATCTTCCAATAATCTGCTCCAACTGTATCTTGCCACGCTTTCGCCCCATCAAAGGCCCACTCCGTAGAATCATCTGTCAATTCACCTAAATCCACTAATACAATGGTATCGCCTAAAAACACATCAGATGCTACTAAATAGTCTGGCTCAGAAGCTTTTTCATATAACTGTAAATCAAATTGATCACGGTATACACAACCATTATCATCATACATTCTGAGGTTGTATTTCGCTTCTTTTTTTACGGTTAAATATTGCGTGGTTTCTGGCTCTTCAAGCGAATCTGAAGTCCATTCATAATTGAACCCTTCCAATCCTGCATTGAGTTTCACTTCTATACCCGGACAAACTAACTTGCTATCCACCAATAAGTCGATGTCCTCTGGTAATTTACACAACATCTGATCGATGAATTTGACTTCACTAAATTCAGAGGTACTCCCATTTTGATCAGTGGAAGTTGCTGTGAAATACAAGGTTTCACTGAGGTTAAAGAAACTTCTGGACACCTGTAAGGTCCAAACTCCATTTACTGGAATGGCTGTTGCGACATAATCAATGGACTGTTTGTTTCCTTCATAGCCTTTAAACAATTCTATTCGTGTGTTTGCTTGAGGGGATGTTCCTGTTACGATTACTTTGGAGGTATCAATTAACTCAACACTTGTAATAGCGGGTACTTGCACCGTAGTGTTAGAGCTTACCAGATGAATACCATCACCTGCACTCATTGGACTATAAATAGCATTCTGACTTATTAACCCTTGCTCGGAGTTTTCAAGCATGATGCCGTTCACCGAATAACCTGTAAGCGTATTGTTAAAATAGTTATTCGAAGTGGAGTTTTTGTCTACAATAGCATAAGCTCCCATTGCTACTTCTTGGTCGTTGGTGTTTAAGCCAATTTTATTGGTAGAAATGTTATTAGCATCGGCATCTGCTATAGTTATACCGTTGCCTGTCACGTGTAGAATGGTATTGTCTGAAATAAAGTTAGTTGTCGGCCTTCCACCATCTGATTCATGAGATTGGAAAACAATACCATCTCCGTCAATAGGCGATGCAGTTAGTGAATCGACTAAACCAATGAGGTTGGTTTTTAAACTATTTGATTCACTAAATCCTTCTAATACAATTCCAGATCCGGAAATATTACCTATCACATTGTTTTCAACGGTTTGGTTATTGGCATGTGTGATGCGAATACCTATGCCTGAAGAAGCATTTGCGCCTTTATTGACATCATATCCCAGGTAGTTGGATTGAATTAAGTTACCCTTTCCACCGGCACTATCCAGCCAAATAGCAAAACCATTAAATCCACCGATAATGTTGTTAGTAATTTCACTTTCATTGACCGACTGCCCGATGTGAATAGCGGAATCTACTTGTTGCAATAAGTTATCATTAATTATCAATTTGCTATTTGCAGAGTCTACCCGGATTCCTTTTGAGACATCATGAATAAAGCTTTTTTCAATAGTGGTTTCAGTCGAGTTACTCAACACATGAAGTCCTAAAGCGCCTTCATTCTCACTACTGATGTCTAAATTCGAAAGCTTCATTTTGCTGTTGCCGATCACCATGGCTGTATCAAAGTCTTTGAAGGCCAAATGGCTGATAAGAGCTTCGGTACTAGCTGTGTCGATATAGAACCCAAAACCTGTTGTATCAACTAATAAACTACCGTCAATTAAAATTTGATATTGATCTTTGCCCCAGCCGTTCATTTCAAAACCTAAGAAACTATTGATGGTATCAAGAGGTGTTTTTAATTCAATCGTTTGAAGTGAAAAATCACTTGCAAAGTCAAATGTAACTACCGAATAAAACTTAGAACAGTTGACCGCTTTAACTGCTTCTCTCAATGAAAAAGCTCCGGTGTCCGCGGTGTTTTTTACAATTAAGGAATCTACAAACGGAGGAATATAAAGCATATTACTTGCTTGTGAAGTACCATGAATAGTGTCTAACCCGGTAGCAATATAAAATAAACCTTCTTCTTGAGGTTTTGGATACAATTCAGGAGGTACACGGTACGCCCAGAAACCAGCTGAATCGGCTATGGTTGAATCGGCATATTCATTCAAGTAGTTAGAGCTATCACTAAAAAACAGTTCGATTTCATCAAACGGCTCTGATGTGCCTATCAGATACAAATATTTGGCACAGGAATCTAAAATAAACTCATAGCGTAAAATCTCAGGCGTCAGCTTATCATTATTCGATTTTTCACTTGTGGCCTTATGGATATCTATCGGTAAAACAGCTTCATTGAAACCTTTAACTGTGGTTCTTGAAATCAACACATTTTCTGACTCGCGAATGTCCACAACACTTTCAGCACCACCATCCAATTGATTATTAGTGAGAGTAACATCTTTCGTATTGAATACCGTGATGGCGTGGTTAGAACCAGTGACTACATACAGCACCGTATCGATAAACCAATTATCTTCTGGTATATATAAACTTGTATCTCTTGCTTCTCTTCGGACAGAACCTATGATGTTACTGTCAATTAACACCTGTTGTGCTGTAATAAAGAAGACATCACCTTCATAATCCTTTGCGGTATTTTTGGTAATCTCAATGTGCTGATATTGACTGGAAGCTTCGGATGGAGAGAAAGAAATAGCTCTTCCTTTTCCACCTAAAAATTGATTATTAGTAACCACTAAACTATCTACAGAATTACTGATGTAAATATCATGTGCGGTGTATTCATCCGAAAAACGGTTTTGTTGATCAGGCTGTGCTTTTGAAAATTTATTTCCTGCAACGGTAACAGCTTGCGAATTTTCTAACCAAAGGGAGGCGAAATTCACCCCACCTAAAGCGCCAAATTCATTTCCGGTAATGGTAGCGTTTTGCATTCCATCTCCATACAAACTACCATTTTGAGAATTCCCAAAACGTGCACTATCTACTCTTAATCCAATGGAGTTGCTGGCATCAATGGATGTTTTCAACACTGAATAGTTCCCTCTGTAAACATGTAAGTTGGTTGAGTTTTTGGCATCGACTCCTAGTGCAAAACTACTGACTGTCAGGTTTTTCAATTGAATACTATCACCAACAAATGTAACCCCTATTCCCCTGCTAATGGTATCCCCTGTCAGGGTTAAACCATCCAGTTCAATGCCGTCTCCTACTAAGTCTACTGCCTCTTCAAAATCCTTAATTTCAACATAAGACACATAAGCTCTTCCAGAATCGATGTTTACCCTTAATGCTGGAATGTTAGATGTATACAAAGAATCTACTTTAGTCAACGTGGCTGGAATAACACCACCATTTTTACCATAATAATTAAATCCAAAACGGTTGTAGATAGAATCAATTGGAGACTCTAATTTGATCGTTGCTTCCCCAGCGATTTCAAATAGTAAATTGGTAGCTTCTTGTTGTACATTTAAACAACCAATCGCTTGACGATATGAACCCGTTGGTGGGTAGGCGTTATCTCCATTGTCTTTATTAGACACGACATAACAATCGCCTAACGGGAAAATGTTACTAAACTCTGACGTGTTGTTATCACTATTGGTAGCTGTAGCAATTCCATAACTGGTGACTCCAATCAGTAAGTCCTTTTTATTTAAAATGATTACCCATTTCCCCTCTGCGTCAACAACTGTTGTGTTAATATACTTCAAGGCAGACTCATACCAGCCATCGTTAATGTATAAGTGGATGGTATCGCCTTCAACACCTTTACCGGTTACTGTAATAGTAGCCGTAGAGTCTGAACCACTAGTGAATTTACCTAGAATTTCAGGTTCGGTGATACCAACATTTCCCACACCATTTGATAAGTCAATCCCCTTGGTTGATGGTTTGTATTCTGCACTATCATTTTTTCCAATTAGGTTTTTCACGATTCTGTTGTGTTGACCTGTAGTTACAATACCTCCACCCAGGTTATCGAATATTTTATTGTTTTCAACCGTGTTACTATCACTTAAAAGTAATAAAGCTACACCCGTATTCCCCAATCCTTCTAGACCAATATTGTTGTTTGTGATAGTTCCTCCAACCGATTTTTCATCTACTGAGATCACTTTTCCTTTTATGTCAATCAAATAATTATCATCAAGCACTGGTTTGTTACTATTCAAAATTTCTATTCCTCTTCCACATTCGGTTAAAAAGCTTTTTTGAATTGTAGGATGCACTTCATCTTCAAGTACGATAGCTGTACCCACAGCTTTTGTCACACCAATAGCAAACAAGTTATTTTCACCTAAAGTAGCATACAGTCCGGTTCCACTACACGAATCCACTTGTGAACGCGTAAGGTTGATGTAATTACAATCGTTAAAATAGAACCCATAGTTGGTGGACGCTTTCGCATTCAAATCTACCAGGGTAAGACTATCACTTGTGGCGAAATAATACCCTACACTAGATGAATCTGCAGCATTATTTGAAAACGTTACTCCCGTACACTTATCTAACACATACGCTGCTTTTCCTGCTTCAAAAGCAGTATTATGTCCAATGTTATGTGCATTGTTCGTATCTGCTTTGTGACCTGAACCGGCTAATCTGATCGCTATTTTCTCTATATCTGAAAAATCATTTTCATTGATTTCATGGTCCTGACCTGAAACTATAAAACCGTATTGCGCATTTAAGTTGGACGTATCACCCCATACTTGATTAAACTCTAACAACGCATTACTACCTTCTACAATATTCACAGCTGTTTCATTATTAAAAAACTGCGCGTAGTCCCACGTGGTTTTAGTCGTGTTTTGAAGCGTTACGCCATTGACTAAATCTTTCACATTTAAACCATGAACTGGTATGCCATGTGAACCTGAAATTCGCAGACCATTCAAGCTTGAATCGGCAGAAGTTACAGTAACTACACCACCACCTCTTACCAACTTAAATCCGACTTCTGAAGAAGCATCGACAATCACTGCGTCATGAGTTAATGCAGGTAGTTCTGTTTCTAATGAGATATAGTTTTGTACTGTATCTAGCGGTGAGATATCAAACAACACCAAATTACACTCGCTGTTATTCGCTCTTACTATAGCATCGCGCAAAGTTGAATCTCCCGCATCAGCCGTTTTTGTTACCATACAGGCATTAATCGTAATGCTTAAATCGGTTGCCAGTTCCGAGGTGTTTCCCGCAGCATCCCGAGCGGTAGCTGTGAAATAGTTGGTACCGTTTAACTTTAATTTGTCTTTACTTATTGTAACACTCCATTCACCATCAGCATTAGCTTGGGTCGTTTCCAGACGTCTTACAGCGGTTTGTGAAATTGCTGATGCCTCAAAAAATTCAATGGATGAATTTGCTGGAGCTAATCCGTTGACAAACAATCCACCTTTGGCATCGAAGAAATCGATAAAATCTAAAGTGGGTTTAGATAGCGTATCATTACCTATGTTTACCAGATTTATCCCTTTGAATGTAGCTGGCGTGCGGTATATTTCCGTGTTGATGATTTTATTGTGATTTCCCCGATCAATAACTACTGCATCTGTTTCGATGGATTGCACACGATTTCCTTCAATTAAGGCATTTGAAACCTGATGCAACGTGAATGCTGATTGAGTGGAAACAATATCATTTTCAACGAGTTTTGCTTTGTTGGATGTAAAGTTGGTGCTTGCCGAAGCAGCTGGATTATCACCAGAAATAAATACGGCATTACCTGCTATTGCTGAAGTTAGGGTATCGGAATTAAGTGTAAAATCATTCTCTAAAACCTGTAATCCTGAACTACCATTCACCGCATAAATAGCCGACCCATTTTCTGGTAATGTCAGTGATGAATTTACCTGAATTGTTCCAAAATTGTTGTTCTGGATGACTACATTAGGACTTTGCCATAAACTAATTCCATAACCACGAATGGCATTGACTGATGAATCACGGTTCACACCAAAGAAGTTATCCTTCACGGTTGCAGTGGCATTCACGAATGACAACCCAATTTCTACATCCCCAAACACACTGTTTGTAATCGAACCATTCACTCCACTAGCTAATACCCCAACTTTTCCATTGGTGATAGTGATGTTGTCAATGTTATTGTTGTTTCCCGATACCACTAATGCAGTATCAAAATTTTCAAACGTGAGGTCAGCAAGTTGAATATTATTCCCAGTGAGTGCCAAACCACTATTCGAGACACCTTGTAACACTACGGCATTGGTAGAATCTTTTGACATCACAACCCCATACTTATTTTGTCCGACTATTGTGCTTGACAACGTGATATTGTATTGTTCCGCTGAATCAGGGTGAAAAATTATAGCTCCCGGTAACCCAACTAGTTCTGCCTCGGTGACACAAGCAACGGCATCACGCAAGGAACCTTTACCTTCATTCAATTCATTGGTGACATAACATCGAATGGGGTCATTACCTACGCGCACAACCTCTGATAATTCTGAGGTATTACCTGATGGACTTGTAGCCGTGGTGACAAAAAAATCGTTCACCCCTTCTTTTAAAAAGTCAGTTGGAATTTCTAACGACCACGAATTATCTGATTCAACAGTAGTCTCCCCCACTAACTCATAAGCTTCTTCAGCTTGTTGTACCGACACGAACACTTGAATCTTATCCCCTGCTACCGCCTCGCCTTTGAGTAGTGTTACATCCGTTTCCTCATAAGAGATATTAATTGGAGCTAGCTGGCTGTTATTGGCAGATCCTACTAACTGAATCGCTTGATAACCTGATTTACTAGCCAATTCATTTTCATTGGTGATATAGTTAGACAGCAATGAATTGTCCTGTCCACTAGCAACTTGAATAGCCGATTTCGTTTGATTATAAAACTGGTTATTGGTGATCTGATTTGCTTTACCTGTTATACTTACACCTACTTGATTGTTTTCAAAACGTACATCTTTAACTACTGATTTATTTTCCAGGCTTAACCCCGTTTTGAAGTTTGAGAACTGTAGTTCGGCAACAGTGAGGTTGTTTCCTATAAGCCCTGTTAATGAGGTATCGCCCATTAATGAAACAGGGCGGTTATCAGTATTAGGACCAGTGATGGTAACAGACCGGCCATAGCGATCTATTTTGGGTAATAGCGAGGTAATAGGGAGTTGGATTGCTACTGCAGTATCCACCTCAAAGCTTATGGTAACTGTACTATTTGCAGCTGATCGATTCGCACAATCAATGGCTTCTCTTAACGAACCAGATTCAAAGTCATTCAAGGTAGTGACTATGCAGTTCGTTTCTACCGATTTCTCAGGAACAACATAAATACCGCTCAGCTCAGAGGTGTTACCTAAGGTATCTGTAGCCGTTGCCACCACGCGAACTGTATCCTCCGAACTAAAACCATTTTCTCCAACGATAATTGCTTCCCAAGTGCTATCAGCCTGCGTAACTGCCGAAGCCATGTATAAGGTAGCGTTTTGTGGTTTGCCATTGTTTAAGAAAACCTCTACAATGTCCTTTGGCACCGATGATTTACCAGAGATAAATAGGGTGTCGGTGAAGGCGTAGTGGTAGTCGAGGATGGTGGGGGCTTTTTTATTCAGGTTTGCATTTTCTTTTAAAACAATAGCTTGTCCGGTATCGCTATTGGTAACAAAAGTGTTTTTAGATAATGTGTTGAAAGGAATTGTTGAGACGTTAATTCCTTCTGAGTTATAAAACACCTGGTTACTTGTTGCATTGACTCCCCTTCCATTAATTGCTGTTCCCCCATTTGCCGCTGGTAATAAAAGGGTATCGTAACCAATGTGATTGTTTTTTATTTCAAAAGTGTTAGGAGCATTAAAAACAAATAAACCAGAACCTATATTGCTAAAGATATAATTATTACTAAAATCTCCTCCATTATCATCAATACGAGTATAATTCCAATCAACTCCATTTTTAAAATTCAAAAACACTTTGTTTTCCACAAACGAGTTAATTACTGAAGTGGACGATAAAATACCAGTTCCATTTTTACTTAGACTATTATCATAAAAATAATTTACTGATACATAGCTTAATGACACACCAATGGAATCATTATCTATAAATCTGTTATTACTAATTGTATCAATACGAATAGTTGTTAAGTTCGAACTTGAAGTTTCGAATCCTATTGCATTATTTATTATTTCATTATTAACAATATTTCCAAAATGAGTATTATAAGATTTAACACCAAACCGTAAGTTTGAATTAATATCATTATTAACAAACTTTTTACAATCACTACTAGAAGCAAATTGTACTCCCCCAACTTCATTTCTTATAATTTTGTTATCAGAAAACTCATTCACGACTGAATACCAACCTACATTTGTTCCGACACCTTTATTTTCACTTATAGTATTGTCTGAAAAATTATAGACTAAAGAAGCCCCACCTCTAGCCCCACCATTAGGACTACCCAATACAACTCCATCAAATCCATTATCAGTAATAATATTATTCGAAAATTGTGCTATCGTGTCTCTGCCACCAAAATGAACACCATTATTACCACAATTAGTTATTTCATTATAAGAAAACGAATTAATGAAACCACTAGCAGAGAAATCAATCCCTTTAGAACCCGCATTATTAATAATATTTGAGTCTAAATCTATATTTTTACCTATCCCTACTCTAATAGAGAATCCAATACCATTATTTTTACAATTGAAAATGGTATTTTTTTTTATGTTCAAGTTAGAACTACCTCCTATAAAATAAATCCCATCGTACCCTATAACATTTGGATTTTCTAACGAATCAACACCTATATAATTTGAATAAATATTAGACTGTAATAAAGGCTTGTCTGGTCTGTTTATAACTAAAGCGTTATCACTAATATTTGCAAAATGGTTGTCGCTAACAATCATATATGAAGAATCTTTACTATTGTCTAGATAAACACCATTTCCATCTCCAATATTCCCTCCTATAGTTAATGTTCTATTTAATCCAATAAAGTTGGATTTGAAATATATTTTATCACCATACAAACTCACACCTTTAAATGAGGAATAAACAATTTCATTATTTATAAAAAAAATAGAGTCTGCTATTCCTACATCAACTGCTACCGACATTTTTTTATAAACAGAATCTAATTTATTAATACCAAAACCAGAATTTTTTACTATAAAATTCTGCAACCCATAATCAATAGTGATACCGTATTCTGTATTGTAAAAATTTGAAGAATAAACCTCAAGGCTGTTGGTATATTCCACATTACTTAACACATCATCAATAGCCCTTCCACATCCACTAAATTCACATGAGTCAACAATGATTGTACTATTTCTAACCTCATTAGGAAAAATATCCATTCCTATTGGACAATTTTCAACTTTTAGCTTATGAAATTTCGCGTCATAAACACCAAAAAATCCTGTTTGAAATCCATTAATAGTGATGTCTCTGAAATTATATTTTGAGCCATTTACACCATAATAGAGATTATTTGTGTTCTTGATTGAAATCGTCTGCTCTCCGCTCCCTACACCACTTTCCTGTTGTGTGCTTCCATCAATCGTAATCCATTGTGGCGCAACTATAGTAGGTAAAACAGTTTGCGGTTCAATCACATAAGGACCAGCTCCAGGGATTGCAAAATGTATTTTGTCGCATAAACCTGAGTTTGCATCAGTTATCGCTTGGCGTAGGGTACTGTCGCCACTGTCTACTGTTTTAGTTACCAAACAAACGCCATCTTCGGGTTTCATTTTTACTTTAAAAACAGTGCTTAATTCGGATGTATTCTCTGAAGTATCCGTAGCTGTAGCCACAAAATAATAGTTGTTGTTAAAATCAGTAAGCTCATTAAGCGATAAAGTCACAGACCAATTGCCATTAGAAGCCGTAGTAGTCGCTCCTAAATAGTTAGTAGCATTTTGAGGTTGGCTGTTGTTGGAAAATAGTTCAATTTTATCGTTTGCGGTTGATTTACCAGAGACTTTTAAGGAGTCGGTACTTGTATAAGAATAAGCTAAAAATTCTGGTTGTGTTTTATTTTTGTTCGCTACATTATTTAAATCAATCGCTTTTTGAGTACCTGTAGTATAAAAGAGGTTTTTAGACAATTGATTGTTTGAACCACTTAATAGATTGAAGCCTGTTGAATCTTCAAAGGCTACTTTATTGTTCTTTATTAACATACCTCCGGTTATATTGATTTGCATCGCAGATCCTAAATTTTGATTTACCACACCTAATGTATCAAAGCCAATATTATTCAATTCAAAAACTCCAATTCTACCATAAGACACACGTAACCCATCACCTGTGTTTCCATAAAAATAATTCTCTGATACTGTGTCAATGTTTTGTTGTTGTAAATCCAACCCGAATCCTCTATTATTTAAAAAAACATTCGACTTAAATGATTTTGCAATAACACCATTTATCAAATTAGCTCCTCCTTGCTCATTTTCTACAAACAAATTATTATGAACAAATTTAAATGGTAAGGCATTTACCTGAACCTGTAAACCATAACTACCATTATTAATAAACTCGTTATCAGCAAAATAATCTCCTGAAGTTGAATATCTAGCAAGATACATTCCTCTACCTGTACAATTTTTTATACTATTATTTTTAATATCAGAAGTATTTCCATTTTCAAAATAAACACCGTCACCCTGAATTGAATCGAGAATATTGTATTCTATTTTACCAGCAACGAGTCGTACTAACCATATACCAACTCCTCCACTATTCTTAATGTGATTATATGATATTTGCCCTAATGGATTTGACATGTTACCCATAGATAGTGCTCTTCCCTTTGTGTTTCCAATCCTATTCCCTACTACATTAAAAGCACCAGCAAATGACATATTGACACCCAATCCACCAATAGAATAATCTTGCTTTAAACTATCTACTCCGATAAAATTATCAATAAGAGAAATTAACCCACCTGTGTTCATTTGTACTCTTATTCCATCACTACCTGTATTCACGATATGGTTGGATTCAATTTTAGAATCTTTATGGTAACCAAGCGAAACTCCAATACCTGAAACACTCCCAGTTGAAATTAAGTCAGAAGATTTACCAATAAAATTATGTCTAAAATGTATAGTGTCACTATACAATGATTCAAATGCATTTCCATTCACGCCAAAAAATTCACAATCATTAACCTCAGTTCTTTTAACCCCTCTAACATATATAGGGGCATTTACTCTTAAAATTGAATCTTCGGTGAGCTTTCCAAATTTCGAGTTCGCTATTTCTATCAGCATTTGCCCTGATAATACTGGTGAGGTTGAACCAGTAGAAAAATATATGCCCCCTCCACTTACTATTAGTGAATGAAAAATTTTAATTACTCCACCTGAATCAATTATATTATAAACATTATCATGAAATCCAATTGATTCTTGACAAGAATCAAAATTACAGCTATCAATAATTATCAACTCATTCCCATACAAATCTGACAATAACGAAACTCCGTTTTCACATTTTTCAATTTTGACATTTTTTATAGTCGAATTCGTCAGCTTTCCAATTCCAGTCTGAAAATTTTGAATATTTACAGCATTCAAATAGAAATCATTCCCAGAAAAGCATAAGTAAACTGAATTAAAGCCAGTTGGTTTAACCATAGTGCTTCCATCCAATATTATTTCTTGGCTACCGGTACCAACCCCACTAGAGGATTGTGTAGCTCCATCAATTGTAATCGTTTTTGATGCATTAATATAGGGTAATACAGTTTCTGGTTGAATGACATAAGGTCCAGCATTAGGAATAGCAAAATGAATTTTATTGCAGGAACCACCATTGGCATCAACAATGGCTTTGCGAAGACTTCCTTCTCCTGAGTCTAAAACATTGGTTACTAAACAAACTCCATCTTCTTTTATTTTAGGAACTAAAAATGGCAAAGATAACTCTGAGGTACGATAACCCGGTGCTGTTGCTACTGCAACGTAATGATTATCTCTTGAAGTATTATAAAACTCTCCTTGAGGTATTTTTATTTGCCATTGGTCTTTATCAATTTCATATATATAAACAGCTTTTGTAGAACCTAAAAATTCTAAAGCATTTTGAGTCAATCCATTATTATAAAAAACTTCTACTGAATCAAACCTACTGGCATAACCAGTTAATATAAGTGTATCTCCCTGAACATACGATTCTATAGATGGAGTTAACCTCCCTCCATTGCTCAATAATTCTAAATCAATTGCTTTAGATTCATCAGGCGACACAAATATGTTTCTTGCAAACTGGACATTATCAGAAACATAGTTACTATCAAACACAACTGCCTTACCCAAATTAGTATAAAAACTATTCCCAGAAAAAACAGAACCTCCATAAGCTGGTTTTAATATTAAATTAACTCCCCCTAGCGTATAATTATCTCCATTTGGCATGTAACCAAAATAGTTGTTTACTGCTAAAACATGGGTTTTTTCTATAACCATAGAGGTATCATAGCCCCAGAGATAATTATCATTAAATTTCAATGTACTACTGTTCAAAATTTTCACACCATTTGCTCCTGCTAAGCCAGTAAATGTTGGTGTTATTCCAAAATAATTTTTTTGTACAGTCGGACTATTACTATAGTTAAGCGATAACTCTATTTCAGTATTGCCATAAAAGTGCGTATTTGTAATAAGTAAATTATTTATTACTGTACCCACTGAATCAAGTGCTGATTGAAGTCCAATCACATTGTCATGAATAAACGAATTAGTAACAGTAACTCCCCCTGCTTGTACTAAAACACCTACACCATTACCTGCTGAAACTCTTACATTATTTAAATAACTAGTTCCTGTTAACCAAATCCCTTTCTCCGAAGCATTAATAACAGATACATTTTGAATATAAGAGCTATCACATTTTGATAACGACAAGCCAACGTCTAGTGAATTAGAATTAATAACTAAACTACCTGTATTGACACCGCTTGAATATATTGCCCCATCAAAATAAACGCCACTTGTATCGCTTATAATTGGCAACAACGATTCTAGTACTATTTCTTGATCACCCGAAACGTCATCAATATCTACACGAATAGCATCCCAACCTGGATTCTGGTTTGCACACTCAATAGCTGCTCGTAAACTTCCTTCGCCTGAATCGTTAGTATTTTCTACCAAACAAGGCTTAATGCTAAATACTTTACTGAAAGGAGAACTATTGCCTTGTGGATCTGTCGCAATATTCACATAAAACTCTGATTCATTTCCATTTTTATCTACCGATAGTAACCATTCACCATTTTCATCTGAAACAGCTGTACCTACATACTTTAATGCATCGTAACCACTTTCTACACTGGTAAAAATTTCAATGGAATCAAATGGTTCTGAATTACCTGAAAATTCAATGGTGTTTAAGTTAGGTTGAATGGAAGAAAAAGTGGCTGCTGGTTTATCTCCATTAGCCAATGCTCCATAATAACGCAAACTAATTGGTTGGTTGATAAATGATGCGTTGAGTGGTGTAAAATTATTTTCAAAATAATTTCTTGAAAATTTAATTCGTTCTGAGTACATAAGATTAAAAGTAGGTGTTTGATTTACTCCAGAATTAGCAATTATATTTTCTAAAATTAACCAATCATTACACGTGTGTAGAGAACATGCTTTTTGAATCCTCATCTTCTCCTCATTCATATCTGTCCCAAAATGATTACTACCAACAAAAACCGAATCCGACCCACTACCTAAAATTCCAATATTTACATTTCCAAAAACATTATTCATTATATCTACAGAGCCACTATTAGCAACCCTTAATGCACCATCTCCATTGGAAATAGTAAGTTTCAAGTTTGTTGGGTGGTACCCAAAATAATTATCATTAATTATAACATTAGTTGTTTGCGATAAAACAATTCCCTGTCTGCCATGAAACACACTATTACTAACTGAAATATGATTTGATGAATCAATTCTTAATAAATCAAAAGCTTTATAATTAAATGTTGTATCCAAATTTTTATCTGTACCAAAAAAACAATTATCAATGGTTACTGAATCGCAGGTTGAAAAGACAACAAAGCGATCAAAAGCTAAATTACGGATGTCAATATTGTTAGAATTTCTTATACGAGAATACGAAGCTGAAGAGACCGGTAGGTTCTGCGTGTTTATTAACACTTCAGGATATTCATACCCATTTATAGTAGTCAATGACCCTATAACAGATACTCCATCTACATTTTCAAGAATCGGTAATGGGGTTTCTAAGATAATTTCATCGCCACCATCTTGAATATCAAACTGAATAATTTTACAAAACCCATTATTAGCATCATGTAAAGACTGACGAAAACTCCCCTCACCGGTATCGTTGGTGTTGGTAACTAGGCATACCCCATTAGAACTTGCCTCAACAAAAACAGGAGCACTTAACTCAGAGGTATTACCATTATAATCTGTAGCAGTAGCTACCACAAAGCCTTCAAATAGTGGTTCTAAATCAATTGACCAAGCACTAACATTATCTCCTATTGAGAACTCTTTAAAACCTAAAAATTGAGTGGCTTCGTTTCCATATTCATTACTTGCATATAATTCTATACGTTTTAAAGGAATTGAATGTGATAAAAACTCGCCTTTGACTGTACTTAAATTATTACTAAGATTTGATGGAGTTGAAATATTTTGATTATAGGCGCCATTGTTATCTATGTTAGATATTGGTTTCAACTCAACTCCACTATTGTTTACATATTGAAATAAGTTATTAGAGTATGTGTTGAAATTTCCAGCATAAGTAGAAAGACTTATTATTTTTAAAGATTCATCTAATGCAAACTTATTGGGGTAATCCAATGAACCTACTCTATTAAAAGAGGCACTATGAAAAAATGAAATAAAATTTAAATCTTTAACATAATAATCCATTTTCTGCTTATTATTTTCATAATCTATTCCTTCAAAAATTTCCCCGTCTAAATTCATACCTATATAATTCCCTAAAAAAGAGCTGTATTTAGAACTTAAAAGCACTCGAGAATAAGGAGAAAAGAAATTTCTTTTTTCAACACTTCCTCCAATAGTAATACTGTCTGCTCCCGAAATATGTAAAACAAATTCAATGTCACATCCATTTAATAGCTTATACCCAGACTGATTCAAACCAAAAAAATTATTCTGAATTACTCCATTATTAGATCGTGAGAAAAAATAAATGCCCATTCCAATAAAATTTCTATTATTAATTCCCTCCTCTCCCAAGCTTAAATATGAAGAACCAGAAACAGTTACATTCCGAGAAGATTTACAATTTTCACCATCAGTTCCCAAATAGCACCCTTCTATTTTTATATGATTTGATTTTCGGATATCAATAATAGCGTAAGTTCCACTTATAGAAAAACCGTTATCATCATCATATGACCATAAATTTTTTATAACTGTGTAGCCTGATGACTCTAAAAAAAGATTTTTATTATTTCCTTCTACTAAAATATTTTTAATTGTAGAATTTGGACTATTCTCTAATAAAAAGATACTATTACTTCCTCCATTCACCTCAATCAACGGCTCATTATTAAGACTTAAGTATGGGGCTCCGTCTATAAGTATAGATTCAGTAATTATTGGTAATGAGTCCACTAATTGAATAACATATTTACCCTCGGTATTCGGAGATATAGAAGAAAAGTCAAACCGTACACTATCTAACCCAATCCTATTATTCGCACACTCAATCGCTGCTCTCAACGACCCCGCCCCAGAATCATTAGTATTAGTCACTAAACAAACCTGTGCAACGGTAAATTGTGCGGTTAATAAAAACACCGTAAAAAATAAAGTCTGTATATATTTTATAGCTTTCATAGGTCCATCAATATTTTGCCACCACCTCATCACTCATGGCACTACGTCCTCCATCACTAAACTCTGCTACTATCCGATAAGTGTAACTGGTGTTGGGTGTTAGTCCCTTTTCTAAGAATTCACGTTGGTTGTTTTCTACCGTGCGGTAAGCAGTTAGTCCTTCCGCCTCTTTTGCTCTATAGACTAAAAATCGAGTGATGTTTTCTTGGTTATATTCCCAGCTTATTTTTACCAATTCGTTTTCACGACTTACAATGGTTGTAATGTTTTCTATCTTAGGTTTTATAGGGTTCATTACCTGTTCAACATACAATTCTGAAGCGGTATCAGAAACCAATCCACTGGCATCATACGCCAAAATCACATAACTATAATAGGTTCGGGCTTTTGTGTCGGCATCCACATATTCTTTTTGCTTTAAATCCTCCCCATTCATTTCTAAAATGGGGCGGTAGTTCACATCTTTTTCGCCTTTTCTATACAAAACTTGTTGTACTACATCTTCACTTGGACTATTAGTCCATTTTAATACGATACCATCAGTAGTAGATCGGTAAAAATAAATTTGTGGAGCGATGGGTGGATGTCTGTCAGGCAAACGTAATTCCACGGTGTCAGAGTAAGCAATATTATAAAAAGGATCAACCGCGCTAATGACATAATAAGCTTTTGAATACAGCAAATCCAGATTAAGGGTATCTACAAAAACAGAATCTGTGATATAGGTTTGGTTGAGTTTATTGAATTCTTGATTTTTACGGTTATTACGATAGAGGATAAATCCCATCAAATCAGGATCGGTCGGTTTTTTCCAAGTCAGGGTTGCAATACCGTTTGAGTCCACTTCGGCAGTCACATCATACGGTTTTCCAGTAGGAATGGTATCACGAACAACAGCTTCTCGTGGGAAATCACAAGCAGATTCACCGCCATAACCAACAGCACAAAGGGTATAATAATTTTCATACAATGGTTTTACATCTGTATAAGTCAGGTTTTTCTTTGGATCGATGGTTGCCAACAAAAACGGTTCGCTCAACGGATCTAATGCTTTGTATATCTTCACTTCTTTTACCGAAGATTTTTCTTCTTCGGCCAAATTCCACGAAATTTTCACTTGTGATTTTTCGGTGACCTCATAATGAAACCCTACTGGGGGCATGGTGATTTTTTTATAGGCTGTTATCGTTTGTACTTGTGAAAATTCGCTTTCTTTTTCAAAATGATCTACTCCTTTTAATTTATAATAGTAAGGCTGACCGTAATTGGGAACTGAATCAACATAGGTAGTCGTCTGCCCGTTATCAATCAATGTTTTTTGGTTGACGGTAATATAGTCCTCGTTTACTCGCTCGTACTTACCATTTTCTTTTTCTGAGCGATAAAGGTTATAACCAATAAAATCAAAGTTGTAATACTTGGCAGTCCAGTTCAACGTCACGGTTTTATCAGAAACACGCGCATTAAAGTCTTTTGGTTGAGGTATTTTATAGGGTTGATCGAACTCGACCCAACTTCTGCTAGACACAAATTCTGGTTTTCTATGAATTTCTACTTCATAATAATATTTTTTGTTGGATTCGATTACATCTTCCCAATACAGCCCACATTGTTTTGCCAACTGATTTATTCGAGCTAAATTAATGATGGTAAAAGTTAACACCATTGTAGCTGTATTATCAACTTCTACCGCTTCTAAACCTTGCGCATTTTTCAGTTCTTCGTCCAATGAATCAGCTACCATATACATTCCGATTTCTTCAATATTAGGAGTGGTTTCTGTAAGTTTAGTAGCATCCAGTTTTAAAGGAGTAATGTTTAATTTTACACGCTCTGGAGAGGAAATATATTTCCCATTCTCAAAAACAGTTGTTCGATACACATCATACCCATGTTCGTACCCTGCCATCCAGGTTTTAATATTGGCCGGATACCATTTTAGTTGCACTTGATTATTTTCAAAAGAATTAACCACTGCAATGTCCACAGGGTTGCTTTGAGAAAACACCGTTACAACACTTAACAGACAAATGAAGACTAGTCCTATTCTCATCAGTTTATTTTCACCTCTTGATTCAATTTATATTGCATCGCTACCGTTGAATTAGCTATTGATTTACCTGGCAGATAATAGTCTAAGAAATAGCCATAGGTACCAGCAGGTAATACCGGAAGCGGGGCAGTATAATTATATGATTCAAACACCTGCTTAGCATAGTCATGATCGGCTTGCATGGCAGCCATAAAATCCAATTCCACAGACAAGTCAGTATTTCCCTTTAAGGTAAAAGCATCGAATGGGGGTAACGAATAATCCTTAGATTGATATCTTTCTGTAAAAAGCGAGGTGTTTTTGTAAATACTACCCCGGGCTGTTTGTATCAAACTAGCATTTAAAGGTTTATACCTAACCTGAATTAATGGTTCAGTTTTATTACCACCGTTAGGACTGTATCCAGCTAATTCTGCAAAGTAAAAAGATTCACCGCTTTCACTTGTACTATTAAACGTATGGGTAATTCTGCCACCTGTTCCTACAATAACTTCGGCATTTGAAAGTGAAGCCATTTTATCAGCAAATGTTTTGTATTTACTGGTTTGAAAGGAATACGAGACAATAACTGAATCCTTGGCTAAATTCAAATCATCTGTAGTTCCATAACTTAAGTCTTCTTTATTATTTTGAGATCCGGAAGTTTGGTCGTCTTTCGTTTGAACAATAACAAATTTGTAGTTAGTGCTCGGTTTTAGTTGATCTGATGGAATCGGGAATTTAAATTGAGCCTCAGCACGTGAGTCTGTAACCGTAACTTGTTTACTAGAAAACACGACCTCATCCCCTTCTACATACTTTACCATATAGGAATAACCGTCCATTTTTTTCAATGGAAGACTTGGCTTCACTACGGTTTTAATATATCCTTCATTACTCTCGTCCACATAGAAGTTTTTCATGTTAGGAAGCGGATACGAATACTGAATATTCGAAATAGGTATCGTGATTCTTTCTGCTTTTGTGGTGAAAGTCACCGTATAGGTTTGAGCAGGTATTCCATCATAACTTCCCCAACTGTCTCCAGTACTCTTTTTCTGCGCACGAGCGGTTACGGTAAACGTAAATGTTTTATTTCCTGGCAATACATCGATTGGTTTAATCACTAAATTATCTTGATCACCAAAAGCATAGTTAACTTCAATATTTTTATTAGAACAATTATTACATATCAACTTTACATCTTTCAACGTATCAATGACTATGCGAATATCCTGCATTTTACCTTCTTTATCTGCGGTGCTAAACTCTTTTTTAATAGGTACTGCCATATACACCGTAGGTGTTTGATAAGGATCTACATTCTCTTCTCCTTCTCTAGGAAATGAATAATCAAAAATATCCAAAGCATCTCCTGTTCTGGCTTTACCACATTCTTTATCACCAAATTCTACTTTAAATTTAAACTCGGCATCTATCAATCCACCTAACACTTCAACCTTTGCGCCTACAGCTCCCATTGCATAAAGCGGGTTGGGTCCCTGGAAATACATATAAGCAGCTAAATCAAGTCCTAACAAGTCAAATTTCTTGTTAATAGATAAAAATCCTATTTTCCAACGCACATCGACCCCCACTTTTGCTGAAGCGTAGATATAAATTTGCCCATAGGCATACCAATTATTTATACCAATTTCGTCTCTTCCTTTACAAAACCCTGGACCTGATGCCTTCATAAACAACAAGTCAAATCCAGCACCAAATTCAGCATTCACATAACCAGAAACTCCTAAAATCCGCGGAGATGCAATACTTAACCCTGCGGAAAACCGTGTTCCTAAACCAACTCCTGCTCCAGAGGTTAGTAAGGTAGGGTCAAAGGTATTTTCAGCACCAACAATTTTCTTTACTTGATCAGGTACAGGAGCCATTGGTGGTGAAGGTAATCGTGTACCCATCACAAAATAAGTTTCTAATGTCCCCAATTGCAATCCTGCAATTTTTAAGTTGATACCTAATGGGACAACTGGCTGTCCTACATACACATACCAATCGGAACTGGAGAAATACAAACTTACAGTACCAGCTAAATTGTCATGTTTTTGTCCTGGCTCATTATAAAGTCCGCTCACGATTGGTGACGGTCCAGGTGGTACAGCTATATAGGTATCGATTGTGCCAAAGAGCGTCTTTTTAGGCACACTATAACTAATATCCCACCCAACAATAACTGCAGAGCCCGATTCATTACTTTCTGAAGGGTTGTTTGCTAACCCATCTAACTGCGTGACATCAGGAACGTTAGAATTTGTATTAATAAATGCTACTTCCCCACTAAAGCGGAAAAAGTTAAACCTGAATTTTGTATCGAATGCCAATTCCAATTGTACTTTTCCCGCAAAAGCTTTATTACTTGGAATGGATTGCACACCCACCCCTGCTTTTAAACCTAAAGAAATAATCTCATTAGGAATATAATCTTGACGGGCGCTGTCAAACATCATGTGATGATAAGCTCCACCACTAAAGCCATTGAGTCCAATCCCGGGAAAAAACGGTATAGCGGGAGAAAAACCTACCCCCATTTCTACGATCCAATAACGGTACTCATCAGTTGGATCTTCTTTAGATTCTGCGGTTCCAAATTTGGCAATTGCTGCAATTTTTATTTTGTCGGCAACTTCTGCTTTCAATTGAGCGCCTACCCCATTTCCATAGATGGAATCGTTTCTATAAAACTGTGCTCTACCATAGATATACAAAGCAGTAGTTCGGTATTCTATTGCCATATCTGTTAAGTATAAGTCATCGTATTTGTAGCGTAAAACGGTATTATCCCGTTTACCCCAAACTATTAACCCAGCTTCAGCGGTCATTCCCGTACCTTCTGTCGCTTTCATTAAATTCAATTTCACCCCAATATCTAACCCTATACGGTCTTCATCTTTTTCATCTGAAATAACTCCTAAACGCGTTAACTCGACAGGGAATCCCTTCATGGTACTTTTTTCATTTTTCACCAATGCTGCTCCTCCGCCTTGTTCAAATGACACATAGGGTTTTTCGGTTGCTAGTTTTAGGCGATTGTATTCAATTAAAAAACTGGAAGCTTTGCCTCCCAAATCAGGTGTCAAACCAAAGGTACCATTTAATACTGCTGTAGGTTTAAACTTTTTATTTATGACTTGCACATCTAATCGTGAACCATCATACAGTTCTACATCTGCTACTTTAAACACATTGAAGTCAATTTTACTTTCTAAATTAGCGGTGAAATTATATTCAGCTGCTTTCTGAACGGGGTTATAACTTATGCTTGCGGCATACCCTAACGCAGCATTTTCTGAGGATATCGGTAAAACGACACTACCATTTAAACCTGCTTCAACTAAGGTCCCTTGAGAAAATTCCGCATACAATGTATCAACAGAATAATCCCAGGTATTCATTTCTCCCTCACCTTTTTTAATTAAATCAACTACTTCAACCTTACCTGTAAACCCTTGTTTGTCAAAAAACATGTTGTAGCCATTGATAGCCATTTGAGCTCTTGGATTTTCTTTTTTGTAAAACATGCGAGGCATTGTTACGCCTGCTTGTTCAATATAAAGGCCTCGCCATAATACGGGATTTCCCTCATACATTCTCTGTATATCATATGAATCGGGAAAAGCACCTAGTTTGGAAGGATTTTTTAAATCGCTATGATCGTAGGCAATTACGCCAAAGTCAAAAGTAAAATCGGGTAATTTTACTAATTGAAATTTTTGTATTTCTATTTGGGCGATCCAATCTTCCCATTTTTCGATAGTTAGATTAAATTTAGTTTCTAGTTTCTGTCCTTCTAAACGTTCATTGTTTTGATCAACTGGATAGGCAAAATCAGAAGAGAAACCAATATTGGCACTAAGGCTAATTTCCTTAAACCCATTACAATCAAAAACGACATAGGTTGGATAAGCTTCTTCCGCTAAAAAGGTTACAGTGGCGTCTTCTCCAAAATTCACATCAATACTTTCGGCCAGCTGTAAGGTTGCATTGCCAGTAAACCCTCCTTTACGAGAGAACCGAATATCTTTACCTATAAAAGTTAATTTTTTGTTCTCAGGTGAATCAAATGATAAGTCTAATACAAAATAGATGGTAGCATAAGCGTACTCAGGAGTAAAAATCAATGAATCTAAATATAATGCATACTTATCATCTTTAGATGATGGTAATATTTTCGCGGGGAGTGTAATATCTTTTCCGTTTAAAATATCTTGAAAAGACTGGTTGTTTTGTACGTTATTAAAAATGGTATGTGCTCTATCGACATAACCTTGGAGTTCACCTATTTGATGATTAGTCCATTCAATAGCTTTAGAATCAGTTTGTGCGTTGCTTGAACATACAATGAAAAAGCTAAAAAAACCTATAATAATATACCGTAACAAAAGATGCTGTGTTTTTCTGGTGCGAAATTAGGGAAAAAGTAATAAAAGCAACCTTTTTTTAATAAAAAAAACATTCACTTAATACCTAAAAATAACATGTTCAAACATACAATTTAATATCAATATACTATGTATCATAAACCTTTAATATGGCGTACATTTCTAACAACTAAATAATGGAATTTATTCATGTTAATGCGATTAATTGTGCTATTATTCTTACTAGTGTTCAGGACCAGTAAATAACATCTCTTAACAAAAATTGAAATAAGTCCTTCGGCCTCAACCACAAAACAACAACTTATTTAAAAAGATATTTCTTAATAAGAAATAAACCATAAATCCTACCAATCTTTTTTAACCTTTTATTTTCTCTTTCAAAACAAACAACTATATTTGCAGCTTTAAAAGCGTAAAGAAATTATGGCAGTTACTAGATTAAAGCGTAAAGCGAGAGTTAATAAAGGAAGAGCAATTGACAGAAAAGCAACAATCAAGCGTTTATCTTGGTCTCCTGTTATTAAAAAAGTTGATATTGAAGAGTTGAAAGCAAGTTTTAAAAAAACGAAAGCAGCTCCTAAGAAAGCAGAAAAAACTGAAGAAGCGGAGTCTGCTGAATAATTTTAGCTTACTTTATATAGCATTTGAAGGCTCGTTTATAACGAGCTTTTTTTTGCGTAAAATAAAAACCAACTTCAATGGGATATAAATCCTTATTATTAATTGCTATAAGTAGCATTGCTTTTATCATTTTACTTTTTCTAGATCCCATTCCACAAGATTTACAGTATCACTTATTTGCTGACACCAACACCCATTTTGGGATCCCGCATTTTTTCAATGTGCTTTCCAACCTTCCCTTTCTACTAGTAAGCATTTGGGGGTATACACAATTCAAATCTATTTCTCACCACTGTACCCACGAAGAGTTTACCATCTATAACCTTTTACTTCTGGGTTTTTTATTCACCTTTTTAGGGTCCTCCTATTACCATTTAAATCCTACTAACGCAACCCTTCTTTGGGACAGACTACCGATGACAATCATCTTTATGAGTTTTTTTAGCGCAGTTTGTGCAAAACTGATTGATTCGCGGTGGTACACGATTGGAATAAAAATATTAATCCCTATAGGGATGTTATCGGTCATCTATTGGTATGTCACAGAACACTATGGCGTGGGGGATTTACGATTTTATGCCTTTGTCCAGTTTGTCCCTTTGATATTACTCCCTCTCATTTTATTTTTCTATCGTGATCAAATAAAAACTTTAAAATGGCTCATTTTCGTTATGTTAGCCTATTTAGTCGCAAAACTCTTGGAGTCGTATGATGCCGGTGTCTTCCAACGCGTTGTTTATATAAGCGGCCATAGTTTAAAACACCTTTTTGCTGCCCTCGCCTGCTTTTTCATGGTGAAAGACATAATTGCGGCTAAAAGTTAGCCTTCTGATTTTTAGGTTTGATGGTCATAAAAACCACACTCAATATTAACAACACAAAAAAGAGTACTCCTGAAAAATAAAACCATGAAGAAGCATAAAACGGCTTTTTTAACACAAAAGTAAAGTCAAGTTCGTCACTTTCTAAACCAAATGCGTTTTGACTTTTTAGTCGGAAAACATACTCACCTGCGGGTAAATAACTGAATGATTTTCGGGTCTTCGAGTTCCAATCTGACCAACCCTCATTGACTCCTTCAAGCTTATAGGAAAACTCATTATTTTCAATATCATGCATAAGTGTATTTCCAAATGAAAATTGGATTTGATTAAACTGAGGTGGAATCTGATCTTTCGCAAAGGAGTGAAATTCACCTACAAACCTATTTTTTTCAAAATCATAAACTAATACTTCATCATTTTTTGCTGACTTTAATTTTATTTCATTAAAAAACAGCCTACTCGAATAGGAATTAGGATTGAGATTTAGATTTAAAATTTTTAACCCATCGTATCCACCAAAAGCGATCAAGGAATCATTCAACTGCGTGATAAAATCAAAATATTCATCCTTCAACTTGGTGTTAATTTCTCCCTGACGGGTGATCATTCCTGATGAATATTTCATAAATAATTCTTCACTCGAAAAGGCTCCTTTTTGATACCATATAACCCCTCGATTGTCTTCATACATATAATTCACCACACAATCACCCAATTCATTAAATTCGGTGGATTTTAAAAATTTATCGCTGTTTGCTTCATATTCATATACGCCAGCATTGGTTACACACAAAATTTGAGATTTGACTTTAAAAACCCGATTACTACTCAATTGATTTTTTAATCCTTTATCAAAATAATTAGTGAGTGTAAATAACTGGGGGGTTAAAGTATCTAACCTTAATTTTAATACTCCTTCATACCGTGTATTTAACCAAATGTCAGATTTGTGTAAGATCATGTTTTCAACACCTCTTAACGAGTCAAACGCATACACTAACTTAGCTTCTAAACCATCATATTTTATTAAAACCAATTGATCTTCAAAGGCTACCAATATATACTCGCTATTTTTTGATAGGGGCTGCATATCCATACAGTTTCTTCCACTATATATTTTTTTATAACTATTTTTTCCCGCATACAAACCTCGTAAGTGACCATAGAAATAGTTTCCTTTCCATTTTTCATAAAAATGAACGGGACCAGTAATATTCTTATATATCTTCATTGTTGCTTTCTCATCCGAAAATAATCCGATAACACCTTCATCCCCCACGAATAAACCTTGAGAAGTTCCGACAAATAAACGTTCATCTACCATTGAAGCTTCATAACAAATACCGTTTAATCCAATGCGTTGATCTATAACACTAACAGGCGCGTTCATTGCAATGTGTTCTACTCCATTTTCCAGAGTAACCCAAAGACTTCCTTGGTCGTCTACATAGAGATTAAAAACTTTGTTTGGTTTTAAACCATTATTCACACTAATATGGTTGAGTACTTTACCTTCTTCCGAAACCATATAAACACCATTTTTTGTCGTACCAAAATAGAAGACACCTTTTGATTTCACTCCTCTAAACACATAACTCCTCCATACCTCATCAAGAAGATCATTTCCCCACGATGACACTTGACCTTTATCATATTGAAAAAAACCTTTTGACCAGGTTGAAATTAATAGTCCCCCATTGTTAAAAGGTAAAATGGAGTTGACCTCATCTCCTTTAAAAAACCCACCATTTTCTACGACTTGTAATTCGTTATTCACTAACTCCAAAAGTCCTTTTTCAGTATCCACGAGATACACATGACCTTTTACTTGATACAACGCCCGCACAAAGCAATTGACGGGCAACTTTAATAGTTTATCCTTTTCAAAAATCAATAATTGATGAGGAGTTTGAGCTATTAACTTGTTTTCAAAAAAGCATACCGACCATACCTCATTAATATAATGAACACCTCTATTTTTAAGCCAACCCATTTTTGACTGATAAATCCGTACGTCTGATTTAAGGTTGATGGTACCTATGTCATTATCACACCCAACATACAATATTGAATCTCCTACTAAAGCTAAACTCCTGACTATTTGCGGGGTGCGAATGATGCTCCAAGAAAGGCCATCGAACTGCAGCACCCCTTTTTCATTAGCTATATAAATGAAATTGTTTTTTGATTTGACTACATCCCAATTTTCAGCTCCACCATTATAAGAGTTATGGTTGTATGAATCGATTAAAGGTAAAGCGGCAAAAAGTTGAAATTGAAGTATAACGAGTATACCTGTAAAAAATATTTTCATAAGGCTCATTGTATTGACTAGGTTAGCAATACGATGATCTAACGAAAAAGCCGATTCTTAGTTTTAAGAAATCGGCTTTAAATTATACACACTTTTTTTTAATGGCTTAATAGGTATGTGGTAGTGGTTTATTGATTTCCTCATGCCATGGTAAACCATATTTATTTAAGTCTTCCATAAACGGATCTGGATTAAATTCTTCCACGTTGTAAACACCTGGCTTCATCCATTTACCTTCCAACATCATCTTTGCACCAATGACTGCCGGCACACCTGTTGTATAAGCTATGCCCTGCCCTTTCACTTCTTTGTATGCTTCCTCGTGGGAGCAGTTATTGTACACGTAATAGGTTGCTTCTTTGCCGTCTTTAATTCCTTTGATATGGCAACCGATAGAAGTTTGTCCGACATAGTTTTCTCCTAAACTAGATGGCTGTGGTAACACGGCTTGTAAAAATTGTAGCGGAATGATATCCACCCCATTGAATTTGATTGGCTCAATACTAGTCATTCCTACGTTTTGTAGCACATTCAAATAGTTGATGTATTGCTGACCGAACGTCATCCAAAAACGTGCGCGTTTTAAAGTCGGAAAGTTCTTCACCAATGACTCAAGTTCTTCGTGGTACAACACGTAAGATTCCTTAGGACCAATATTCGGATAATTGATCGGTTTATGAATTTCCAATGGCTTGGTTTCTACCCATTGTCCGTTTTCCCAGTAACGTCCATTTTGAGTGATCTCACGAATGTTGATTTCCAGGTTAAAATTAGTAGCGAATGGTTGACCGTGGTCTCCCGCGTTACAGTCTACAATATCCAAATAATGAATTTCATCAAAATAATGTTTCGCTGCATAGGCAGTATAAACACCCGTAACACCTGGATCAAAACCGCAACCCAACAAAGCCATGATACCTTTTTCTTCAAACCGTTTTTTATATGCCCATTGCCAGCTGTATTCAAACTTTGCGACATCTTTTGGTTCGTAGTTAGCGGTATCTAAATAGTTGATTCCTGTTTCCAGACAAGCATCCATGATCGCCAAATCCTGGTACGGTAAGGCTACGTTGATAATCATTTTAGGCTTGTGCTTTTTTATTAAAGCCACCACATTTTCTGCATAGTCAGCATCTACTTGATCTGTTTCTATTTTCATAGTGGTAATATCTGCAGCTATGGCATCACATTTTGACTTTGTGCGACTTGCTAATACTATTTCTGAAAATACTTCTGGAAGCATGGCACACTTTTTCACAACTACGTTACTCACGCCACCAGCTCCTATAATTAAGACTTTACTCATTTTTATTTACTTCAAGATGTTAACAATGTCGAAATATCTTATTTGATGATGAATTAAAAAAATACTGAAGGTTAAATTATTAAGATATTACTTATTGGGTCTTAGCGAGACATTAAGACCTGCTGTGGAATGAACCTTAGCAAATTTTACCAGAACTGTGAAGTTGGCTTCACGTCATTGTCTTTAGTGAAACGGTAACCAATCATAAACTCATGTGAGCCAGCGCTATAGTTTCTTAAATTAGACGTAGTAATATCATACGAATAAGCTATATCCCAGTGATCTAACAAAGTAACACCCGCTAGTAAAATTACGGCATCTTTATTTCTATACGACACCCCTAACCAAGCTAAATCCTGATACCTGAATTTTGAATTCAAATCAAACTGCATCGGAACGGGAGATACCGCTTTCACTACAAAAGAAGGTACCCATGTAAAGTTATCATTGATTGGTACTCGATACCCTGCTGTTGCAAAGAAATGGGTGTTTAACTTGCCATCTGTTACCCGGTTTTGAACAGATTCGAAATTCACACCATTATTAAACAGTTGAAACATTGAGCCTCCTACATAGTAGTTTTTATGGTATAACCACACACCCAAATTTGCATCGGGTAAAAACTTGGATTGATTGCCGTTGATTGCCGTTTCTGGTTGCACATCGTCACTATAAAACCGTAACTGACTTGCATCTAAACGATACTGTTGAAAACCTACAAAAGCGCCAAAAGAAGCGGTCAATTTGCTTGTTAAAGGTAAATGGTAAGCATACGAACCATAAACCCCTGTTTTAGCAGATGGACCAGTGATGTCATTATATATGTACCCTCCCACTCCATGATGAGGTAATGGCTTGATTGATTCGTCAGCATATTTCACTTTCCCTATAGCTGTATGCCCGGAAACGTAAATATCTTTTGTTCCTCCTCCATTATCACCAAAACCTACCCATTGTGTTCTATAAGACATCTTCACATCCGCATAATCTTCCGTACCACCAACAGCTGGATTCAGTGTATAGTTGTTAATCATATACATACTGTATTGTGCTTGCTGTTGTGCGAAGACAACAACTGAAACAATGGAAAGTATTCCTGATAGTATAGTTCTAATCATTATCATTTGCTTATCTAATTAGAGAGATAAAATCTTTTTTCGGTTTTTGTTCCTCTCCATTCATTTCATATTCAAACACGTAGTAATACGTTGCCACCGGAACTGGATTTCCGTTGTAAGTTCCATCCCAGAAATCAGAAAGTCCTTTTTGCTCATACAATAATGTACCCCAACGATTAAAAATCTGAAGTCTAAAGGCATCTAACTTTTCTAAATTAGCAATTTGGAACGCATCATTTAACCCATCACCATTTGGAGTAAATGCATTTGGAATCACAAAGCTGTAATCCACTATTACATTAATGCTATCTACATCTTTACAGGTGGTTCCATTTTCAGTTCTAGAAGCGTTAAAGTAAAACTTCGTTTGTGTTAGTTCTGGAGTTACTTTCGCTACAGTTGAAAAACGTCCCGTCATAACTTCGTAAAGGGAGCTATCGCTTGACGACCATGAATAAGTCGCTCCTGAAAGCTCACTTTTGGTCGCGTCTAATGTAACTTCTTCGTAATCCGATAATATAATTTCTTTAGCCCCTAAAACTACTTCTGGGGTTGGAATTAGGATTACGATACCTTGCGTAGATGCCGTATCAAAGTTGACACACGTTTCAGAAGATTGCACTGCTACTTTTATGGTATCCCCATCAATTAAGTCATTAAGAGTAACAAAGTTTACTGTATCAACTAATTCCGCAGTATTCAACTTCCATGTATACTTCGCTCCTGCACCGTGGTTTAAACCATTTGCAGAAATTGTATATTCATCTGCCTCACAAAATGTTAAAGCACTTAACCCAATTGTTACATCCTCAGGACTTTCAAATGTTCCCACTACAGCGAAATCAGTAGGATTTGTACATGCATCATCTGGTGCAGAGGTAATCATTTCTATTTTTATAGTATCACCCGTAAGAAAATTGTTTCTAGTGATTGAGTCACCTGTTTCTGGTTGTGTTGTAGTAATACCATTTCTAACCAAGTCCCACTTAAATGATGGTGAATTTCCACCAAGAGATGAACTAATTACTTCAAATCCATTTACCTTCCCATGACACCACATTCCGCTAGTAATACTTGCAATAGTTACACTTGGTTCATCGATAGTTACAACTGCTGGTGTTGTCGCACTTACACTCAAAAATAATGGACATTCAATAGTTGGTGTAAACACAACAGTCACCCGATCACCATTATCAAACACATCACTAAAGGCACTTTGGTCAGTGCCCTGATCTGTATCGTTCACTTTCCACTGGTAAGAACCAGTTGTTCCAATAGGATTTACAGTTGCTGCAAAATCGATAGAAGCTCCAGCACAAGTACGTGCTGCTATTTTATCTAAATCAACCGAAACATCGACCATTGGTTTGATTACAATATCATATATGCTATCCGAAGTTGTAGGTGCAGTTACACATGACAACGAAGAAGTCATAACCACTGAAACTGTATCACCATTGTTAATATCACTGGAGGTAAATTCAACTTTAGTTTCATTTGTTTGTGGTTCAGAACCTATATACCATTGATAGGCTGGTGTGGTTCCACCATTTTGTATTGAGGTGACCGAAAACCGAATTGGTAATTCATTTGCACAGATGTCGTTTTTATTCGCTGAAATTGCTACAGAAGGAACTAATGCCGTATAAATCTCTGCTAATGTATAATTAGAAGCTGTTCTCGTAGCTAAACAGCCATCAGCAGCAACAGAAACGCTAACACTAACTGAATCGCCATTTTCAAAAATAGATTCAAATGTATTTGAAGTTGATATAGGTTCTGCTTTTGTTCCTACAGCCCAAGTATAACTTGCTCCCGTAGCTAACCCTGAAGGAGAAATAGAAGCTATTACCTCTACGGTCTCTCCCTCACATGTACTAATTGGTGATATGTTTACTGTTGGTGTTACAGGTTTTTCTTCTTGAATAATTACAGAGTCTGTAGCCGTTATAGGATTACCACAACCATCATTTCCGGAAACAGACACTTTTAAGAGATCGCCATCATTTAAATCCAAGTCAATCGTATTTGTTGTTGATGAATTATCCACTTGTCCATTTACAGACCACTCAAAAACAGTTGGGACTGTTTCAAAGTTTTGAGTCGTAACATCAACTGAAATAGTGCTGATCAAACAGGTAGGTAAATTTAGAGAGGCATCCATCCTTACGATCGGTATTTCAGGAATAGAAGTTCGAACAATAAAGGGTGAAGATAAACCATAACAAATGTTTGGATTACTACTATCTGCAGCGGTTACAATGTAAGTGCCAGCATCTTCAAAAGGAACTGTGATTGTCGCTGTGGTATCTGATAATGGTAAACCGTCTTTAGTCCACGAATAGGTCCAGTTTCCGATTCCTCCGACCACATTTGCTTCCAACGTTACGGGTCCTGTGTTACATGTTATAGGGTTTACTCCTCCAGTAATCACTACTTCGGCATCATTAGGGGAAACACAACCTGCACATACAAAAGGATCATATACAGCCTTTACTTCTACAGGATCACATACGGTTCCGGTAGAGAAGTGCCAGTCATAGAAATAGCCGTATAAAGCTGCTTGCCATTGCTCACTTGGTGATAAACCAATGATTGACAATATGCCATCCGCATCTTTATAAGGAAAACTAGGTGTCCATTGACCTTGATTATAGTGAAGTTGCCCTGTTGTTCCTGTATTTTTCACATAATACTGTCCTGCAGGAAGAGATAAATCTAATGAAATATAGGTGGGGTATCGTAAATTATTGCTTCCTGGATTTGCAGGTAAACTTACAGGAACTACTTTACTTGTTACTAAAGCGTTAGTGTTTCTATCATAAACCGCAAATCCAACATTGAAGTTTTGGTTATACATTGGAAACACTAATACTGAATCTAAAATAATGTCATTAGTTAAATCAAAAGCAATGTACTTATTCGATTCACCATCTCCGTAGGGATTATTGTTCGAAGTATTAGCATTTGCTAGAGGACCGACAGTACCTTGGAATATAGATTGATCTTTCACATAATAGCTCGTTGTTTGAGTTAAAGTATCCGGAGTGGTAAAGGTTAAGCCCGACCCTACTTGAACGGTTAACGCTTCATCCGCATACCAAATATAATTTTCCGGAGCACTTGGGGTGTTTGAAATTGATAACGCTACACCTGATGTAGCTCCCGGACAAAAATTAGCATTTTCACCAATAAAGGTTTTAGAAGTGACTTGAACTACATCTTCTACATCATCACATATCGCATCTTTAACCACCACTCGGTATTCCCCTACTTGATTTACTTCTACTTCTTGTGTAGTCAAATCACCTAATCGTTGGCCATTTAAATACCACTCGTATCCTATACCTTCATAACCTGGATTTAAAATAGCGTGACCAGGACGACACAATTCTTGAGCACTACCTAAATCAATAGTGACGACACCTTTTGAAAGGTTCATTGAATCAGTTCTAGATCCACAGTTTGCTGCACCATCCCAAACTTGTACGCTGTAGGTACCCACTTCAGTAGGAACATAAACACTATCTGTAGCTCCTGGTATTAAAGAACCGTCTTTATACCACTTATAGGAGACTAAGGGTCCACTATGACTTACAGATAAGGTATCTCGTATTTCCCGACATATGGCATTGTCATCACCTAACTCGATTTCAAAATTTTGGTTAATTCTAATTTTATCTGATTTAACACAGCTTCCGTCTGTAGTCATGCAAATGGCATAAACTCCAGGTTTAGTAACTGTTATCGAAGAAAGTGTATCATCGTCACTCGTACTCCATAAATACCGATAATTAGGACCCGTAGGTATCTTCGGTGACAACGTGATTTTACCTTCCGTACCACATAAACTTAAGTTTGGTCCTAACTCTGGTACTTCACCTTCGTCACCAAAAAAACAACCTGCTGAAAAAGAAATGTTATCTAATGCAAAGTCATTCCCATCTTCACAATTAATGGTTTGATCGTTTCTAATTCTGATGGTTACTAACCCTGAACGATTTCCCGAATACCACGAATCATCAACAAATGATACCCAGGATCCCGGTGTTGGAGGAGCAACAATTGTATCCGGTAAAATCTCTCCATCAATTTCAAATCTTAATATAGCAGTAGATAAATTATAGATTGAAGCGATATATACTTGAAAAAAGTACCTTGTATTTTCTGCAATATTTACTTGTTGTTCCCAAACAATACTCCCTTTCTTACATTCCCCATCAACCATTAAAAATTTACTTCCCTCATAAGGAGAGCCAGAAAATGCATCATTAAATCGTCCAATATTTTCACTTACCCAATAATTTTTTTCAATTGAATACTCTGGCAGCGTAGTTAATTTGTTCCAACTGGTATAACCTGGTACCGAAAACCCAGCATCTCCGTCTTCAAAGCCACCGTTTACAATTAAGTTTTGTCCAACAACGATATTGGTATCACAATTAATCAGTTCATCATTTTGAGCGTAAACTGACCAAAAAGTGCTTATTAGCACCAATAAAACAACAACCTTATTTTTCATAATTATTTTTGTTTCGTCACATCCACTCGTCTATTACGCTGTCTTCCCTCACTAGTTTCATTACTAGCTATGGGTTGAGTTTCACCATAACCTTTCGCAGTTAACCGCTCCTTAGCAATTCCTTTGTTGATGACATACTGCATCGCAGCATTTGCCCGCTTCTCTGACAACACTTGATTATTTTCAACTTTACCTACATTATCAGTATGACCACTGATCTCGTACTTAGCAGTACTGTCTTGCTTTGCAGCTTGCACAAATTTATCCAGTTCTTGAGCAAACTTCGGTTGAATATCCCATTTACCTGTTTCAAATTCAACATGCTTAAATGAGATGGGTTTCATTGGTTCCAGTTTCATTATTGGCGTGAGGTAGATATCTAATTTTATTTCTTTGTCTGTTTTTAAATTTGTTAAATCTATAAGTCCAACATATTCTTCGTACCCTTCTAACTTAATATGATATTCATATTTAGCATAACCATCTAAGTACATGACATATTCTATAGCTGTGTCTGATCGCGCTATCCCTACACTCACACGTTCAGGCATTTTAAAAAATTCTACTTCACCAGTGATATTTTTTTTAGTTGTCTCATCGTACAAAAACCCATAAACATAAGCACGAGGGTCTGGAAGCGGCTCTACTACTTTTTTTATCCTTGTGATGTTAGAATGTCCGTGATCATGAGAATGTGCTAAATAAACCCACCCACCAGCATGTGAAGGGGTAGAAAAGCTAAATTCATCGTCAGCTGTATTATAGGGCTCACCAATGTTTACAGGCACTGACCAATTTGTCCAGCTGGAATCAAGACGCTCTGTTTTATAAATATCATATCCCCCTCGCGAATCATCATGCCCATTTGAACTGAAATACATTGTTTTTTGATCTGGTGCTAGGTAAGCCGTAGCTTCTCCACCTGAAGAGTTAATAGTAGGTCCCAAATCCAGGGGTTTTGACCACTCATCTTTTTCCTGATCATGAAAACTCACATACAAGTCCTGCTTACCCAACGTTTCATCTGCTTGAATGGCCAAAATCATCGTCTGCCAATCATCTGATAGATAAAAAGAGCACTCTTTACTGTAGTTTTTATAATCTTTAAATTTCAACTTCTTAGGAAAACTCCAGGTGCCATCTTCTTGCATTTCAGTAAAAGAAACACCTTCTTTTGACGTCTTGTTTTTCAAATACACATCATGCACCAGCATTTTTTTCCCATCAGGACTAATACTATGTACGGCATTGTCCATATAATTATTCAGAGGCTCTCCTAAATGTTCAGCTACACTCCATGAGCTATCGCCTGTTAAATGAGACACCCAAATATCATTTGATTTTTTCCCTGAACCGTCTACCGTTTTTAAGTTATCTGGATGATTTGTTCTAAAAAAATAAAGGCTTTCTCCATCGGGAGTTATTCGCGGACCTGACTCATTATATTCAGAGTTCACTTCTGGACCTAAGTTTTCATATATGAAGTAAGTGGTGTCTCTTGTCTGAGCTGAAAGGCTATAAAAAACAAACAATATCAAAGAAACTAGTAATCGATTCATGTTAACGAATTCTTATTGAGAAGAAATAAACCATACGAAGATGATAAGAAAAAATCAAAAAATAACGTTAAGAATCATTTTTTGGAATGCAAAACCCGCTCTATACACCTCGATTAAGTCAATATAACCAACTTAAACACAACAAAACACCAAACTATTAACTTTTAATTATCAATGTATTAAATCTTCTGTATTTTCTTAATTTGGCCCTGATAGATCAATAAATAAGTTCCAGAAGCTAACATTGATAAATCGATTCGTTTTTCCGTACCTGACAAAACCTCCATTCCAAACAGGTTTCGTATTGTCCATTGTCCCGCTTTAATGTCAGAACGGAGTATTATAAAATCTTTCGCTGGGTTGGGATAAATCAAAAATGTTTCTTTCTCATTTATTTTTTCGTTGTTAGTAACAATACAAGCTTCTAAACCTGTAGTACCGCCCACACAATTTGCACAGTTATCTCTGTAAGCTGTTCCGTTTTCATCGCCATTGCAGTCCACTTCTCTTGAAGTAAAATCTATTGAGGAGATCGCTAACAAATACCACGCATCATGGGGTAACCATTGTTCTATCCAACGCCAGTTTTGCCACGCATATTCACCTGAATTATTATATGGAGCCCAGTCAAGGTTATTTTCATCACTATCCATTGCAGTAATGCCGTTACAAATCCCTCCTTTGATATTCGCTTTCTTAGTCCCATTTAAATAATCAGGGTAGGTTTTATAACCATAACCCGACATCATACACACATCAAATGGGTTTTTACCTAAAATCCAATCGAGATTAGCCAATGCTAAACGTGAAATGGAATCGCTACCTAATACAAAATCATCGTTTAACTCACGGGATGCTAACAATAGCGATGTAGACAATGAGGCTAATCGTGCATTTTCCCCTTGCCACCAATAGCCCGTTTCATTGTCATGAGGTAAAAAGAAAGCTTTTTTAGCAGTACCTAAGGCTGTGGTGTAGGGTTTATAATATTCACGAGGATAGTCAAACGGGTTAGTTACACCTTCATAATTCAATGTCATATACCATGCAAACAATTTACTGATGAATAATTTTATAGCTTCATCACGCTCAGCAGTTACTTTCATCAACTCCAACAAAGCTACAACTGGTAACCCTTCCTCCGCTGCATGGTAAAATGGACGAGTAGCATTATTGTCTGCGGCTAACCAGCCTTGGATCTGCTGCTTGGCCATTAACTGATCAGCAAATGTTAATGCATCGTCTAGATACACTTGTTCATTAGTCGCCTGATACAAGGCGGTTGCTGCCAATAAAGCACAATAATTGTCAATGATGTTTTCCTTATGATCGTTACAGTATTCTAAGTTTTTAGTAGCATAACCATCGCCTGGTGCCAACAAATGCGCATAAGCTGTTTTAGCCGTTTGTAAATATTTATCAGAGTCGTACTCTCCTACAATCCCCTCGGAATAGGCACGAGCCAATGCCGCAATTGCCACACCGCCTCCTTCTCTAAATGCACATTGATAGTTGGCTGTTCGCCCATTATCAGCACCTGGTTGACCCCACTCGCAGACTTGACGGTTGAAGCTATTTCCCCAATCATCAAAAACTGCCAGGTAAAAAAATCCTTCCGGAGACAATTGCCTTACCATATAATCAGCTCCCCAAGCTGCTTCACTTTTTAAATTTTCTGCTTCATTTGCAAATGAAGTGCGTGCTAAGTCATAGGACTTTAATAAGGACCAAACTACCATAGGAATTTGCTGTGGATTAAAATAGTTGGCGTAAGACAAATGAGACATGTGTTTACCCGGGTCTCCTGTTGCATCCCACCAACCTCCGTACACATCTACGTCACCTCCTCCTCCATGCAGTGGTAATGAACGATCACCCTCATCTAGGTTTCTCATTTGCTTAAAAAAACCAACAACATCAGCCGCTGTGGTAGAAAAAAGCAAGTTCTCTTTTATTTCAAAAGGGTATGAAGCTTTCCCATTCAACAGTATTCTATAAACTCCTTCTTCCTGAAAATCAGAAAAATCCATCTTCCAGAAAAAACGTCCTTCCCAACCATATACAGCCTCAATATCGTTCACTAGACCTGTATATACTATTTCATTATTTTCATTGATTATATCAAAATTGGTAAAAATCAAGCTTCTATCTGATGACTCTTTAACCACACTTTTTGCGCCTTTTAATTCATACCCTATTTGGTTGATATGTATTCCAAAGTCCGTGGTATAAGTAGATTCTCCCCCCACTCCAATTTCTACATCATCAAATTGGACACTGCCCGTAAACGAGTTGCCTGGATTAAATAAGATCAGGATATTATTTATTTCTCCCGCATTGACTTGATTGCTTGAAGGAAATGATTGTCCCAAAAACCCATCAAAATCGAACGTATAATAGGCTGTTCCTGGTGCAATAAGCGCTGTTCGTGGTGATGCATTGGTATACCTTCCTGATTGATCCCCCATATCTATTCGCATAGTAAAGGCTTTCGTGCTAGTTACCTTTATCCTAATCTCAAGGTTTTGTCGCACATCAATTGCAGAGAATGAAAATTCCAACCCATTATACCCTACTACATCTACATCTAAATCTAACTGCCCAGATGTAACCGTTGCTGAGGTGTTTCCACCAAATTCCCAACTGGAAAGATCAGCATCGTTAAAACCTTCAAAAACGCGGTCTTGGCTATTACTTATAAGAGCGACCAATGTGAATAGAACTGTTAGGATGCTTTTTCTTTTTGAAAGGAACATACAGGAAATAGATGTTAGGATTTTGTTATAAACAGAACTATAAATATGCTTCTTTTTTATCAAAAAAATAAATCAAGAGTTGAGTATGTGATTCCCTTGCTTCTCGCCCCTTGTTCTAGCAATCTATAGTGCATAAAAAAACCTCAGAGGTTATCTGAGGTTTAGTGTGTGATTCAGCTGGGGCTTCCCGATTCGTAAACTACTCGGGACCTTGCTTCTCGCCCCCTTGTTCTAGCAATCTATAGTGCATAAAAAAACCTCAGAGGTTATCTGAGGTTTAGTGTGTGATTCAGCTGGGGCTCGAACCCAGGACCCTATCCTTAAAAGGGATATGCTCTACCAGCTGAGCTACTGAATCAACCTGTTTTTGTTTGCATTTATTAAGAGCGTTCCCTTAATTGCGATGCAAAAGTACAATCATAAATTTTAAATGCAAATCATGACGCACAAAATATTGACAACTTTTTGTTTTTACTGCTGTTTCTCCGTGCTTTTTGGCGCTAAAACCACACCTCAAGTGGCTCTCAATCAAGCGGATTCCCTATTCAAGAAAAAAAATTACACCGAAGCACTTTTTTTTTATGACTCGCTCTTCAATTACGAAAAAGTGTACACCCCGCAAATGTTAACGAAACTTGCTTTCATTGAAGAGGGACTAGGGAACTACACCAAAACGCTTTATTATCTCAACTATCTTCATTACTGGCATCCACGACAGGATATCGCTACTAAAATGGATGAGCTAGCAGCCAAACACGACTTATCAGGCTATACTTCTTCAGATATTACTTTACTCTATAATTATTATAGTAGATACAAAACTGGAGCTATTAGTATTCTCATCACCCTGACAGCTTTGCTTACTGCTTTGATACTGTTCTATAAAGTGCGTAATAAAAAAACTCAGCACGGGTTAATCTTTTTAGACATTGTGCTTATAGGTGGACTTTTTTACCTCGCCAACTTTAACCCTTTTCCTGAACGGGCTATTGTCTCCAAGTCCAATTCATTGCTCATGACTGAACCTTCTTCTGCATCAGAATTAGTGGATAAAATAAATAAAGGGAACCGAGTAACCGTGCTGGGTAAAAAAGACGATTGGTATCTTGTGGAATACAACGACACGACTGCGTTTGTTAAAAAAGGACAATTGGATGTGGTAGAGTAACAAGTATTGAGTACAGAGATGTAAGTATTGAGTAGCTAGTATAGAGAATATGTTAGAAAAAATGTAATAAAGTCAAGATGTAAGAGTCAAGAAACAAGAAAAGTGTAGAGGGATAAAGTAGAACTTCAAAAAAGTTGAAAGCTGAAATGAAAAAACTAACCGCTAACAGCTTAAATTTTAATGAAAGTTATACATGGTATTAAGTTTAAGTAATTAAAAAGTGATTTTTAAAGATACTTTAGGTTACACAAAATTAATAGTCATTTGTCCTTCCCGGAAATATCTTACTAGTCACAATCTTATATCTAACAGCTAACCACCTCTTCTCTTAATTCTATCAAAACGCTCGCCTCGTTTAAATTTGTCTTCCCAATCTTTGTACTTCATACTTCGTACACCATACTCAGTACTAAAAATCTCACATCTCTGTACTCTATACTCAATACTTTGTACTCAATACTCTGTACTCAATACTCTGTACTCAATACTCCTTCAAAGGTGAATCCTTTTCTTTGGCAAAGTGTTTAAACACCATCTTATCCATAAAACTCGGAAACCACTTGTTCAAAAACACAGTTAACTTTCCTTGGGATGTCAATACCAAGTCGCGTTTGCGGTTGACAGTGGCTTTATAAATTGCTTCTGCCACTTGTTCTGCGGTCATTATTTTACCTTCATTCAACGGAGATTCGCTTTGTGCCGAACCATCTTTTGATAAAGCAGTATTTCGAATATTGCTAGCAGTAAAACCTGGACATGCCGTAAGCACGTGTACTCCTGTATGCAACAATTCCGTTCGGATACTTTCTAAAAACCCTTGCAATGCAAACTTAGAAGCTGAATAACCCGTTCGCGCAGGTAAACCGCGATAACCTGCTATCGATGATACCCCGATGATTGATCCTTTGTTTTTGATAATTTCTGGTAAAGCCGCTTTCGTGGCATAAACAGCTCCATAAAAATTGATGTCCATTACCTGTTTAATAACCGACACATCTAAATCATTAAATAAAGCCCGCATTGAAATACCCGCGTTGTTAATCAGCACATCTATTCGTCCATACGCATTTAACGTCTCAGCAATCACTTTGGCATTATCCTCCTCTTTTGCTACGTCCGCGGTTACAGGCAATACTTCTACCTCCTTTGTCCGTAATTCCTGAGCTGCTTCATGCAGTTTCTGTTCATTTCGTCCGGTGATTACTACCTTTGCCCCATGTGCTCCAAAAACCGCTGCGCAGGCCTTCCCAATTCCTGAGGATGCTCCTGTTATGATAACCACTTTTCCTTTCATTACCGAAGTTTAAGAATTTAAGTTTAGTGTTCAAAGCTTTGGGGAGATATGAGTACTGAGATATTAGTATTGAGATTTTTAAAGAGAAAAATAGGGAGTATAATATTAGAATTAACACCATAATTTTTAGTCTTCATATTTTCTTATTTCTTTTTGTCTAACATCTAGCTACTCAGTACACGCATCTCATCTCAAATAAACTTTGAAGAAGAAACTTTAAACTTTACTTTTGCGGCTAAATGGGAAGAAGAAAAGATAAAAACAAGGTATTTGAAAATGTAGCCATTACCGCTATGGCTGCTGAGGGTAAAAGTTTAGGCAGAATAGAAGACAAAGTTATTTTTGTTCCTTATACTGCCCCGGGGGATGTTGTAGATATTCGCGTGACCAAATCCCGAAGTAAATTTTTTGAAGGTGTAGTTGAAAAATTTAAAACCAAATCAACTGATCGCGTTACACCGCCTTGCCCCCATTTTGGTACTTGTGGTGGTTGCAAATGGCAACACATTCCCTACGAAAAACAACTCGAATATAAACACCAACAAGTGGTTGACTGTATCGACCGCATTGCTAAGGTGGAACATACGGGTATCTCTCCCATTATTGGTTCCGAAAAGACGTATCATTACCGCAATAAAATGGAGTTTACCTTTACTGCTCAGCGCTGGTTAACGATTGAAGAGTTGCGCAGTGATGAACAATTTGATCGCAGAGGTGTTGGCTTTCACGTACCAGGTGGTTTTGCCAACGTCATTGATTTAGAAACTTGCTACCTCACTGAAACGTTACCCAATGCCATTCGTGACGAAATTAAAGCATATGCGCTTGCTCATGACTTAACCTTTTTTCATATCCGTAACCAAGAAGGATTACTTCGCAATTTAGTGATTAGAAATACCGAAGAAGGTGAATTATTAGTGATGGTCATTTTCTTCGAAGAAAGTGAAAAAATCTCTTCGCTGATGGAACACTTGGGTAACAAATTCCCAGAAATCACTTCCCTCTTATACATCATCAATCCGAAACAAAACGATAGCTACAGCGACCTTTCACCTGTTTGTGTGAAAGGAAAACCTTATTTGATGGAGAAAATGAACTTTCCTGATAAAGCAGGACAGCTCCAATTTAAAGTGGGACCTACTTCGTTTTATCAAACCAATAGTGCGCAAGCTTTTCAGTTATATAAAAAAGCATTTGAACTTGCCGAGTTAACTGGTAAAGAAGTCGTCTATGACTTATATACTGGTGCAGGTACCATCGCTAATTTTGTCGCACATCAAGCAAAAAAAGTTATTGGCGTAGAATATATAGAAGCCGCAATTTCTGATGCAAAAGTAAACAGTGAACTTAACAACATCACCAACACACAGTTTTTTGCTGGTGACATGAAGGATGTGTTAAACAACAACTTTGTCGCTAAACATGGCAAACCTGATGTCATCATCACGGATCCGCCACGTGCCGGTATGCATGACTCCGTGTTGGACGTCATTATGGAAGCAGCGCCACAACGGATTATCTATATTAGCTGCAACCCAGCTACCCAAGCAAGAGATTTGCAAACTTTGGACGAGGAATACAAAGTAACCGCGGTAGTACCCGTAGACATGTTTCCTATGACCCACCATGTGGAAAATATAGTTAGGTTAGAACGCAGATAACCCATATCGAACTAGTGGTAATTGGGGCTATTATCAAATGATTTGGTAGTTTTTCATTGCATTGTAATTCAAGCTTCCGTTTGTACGGGTATAACTATTCTGTATAAGAAAATGACATCTTTTGAAGATTTATGGCTTATCAATAACTAAGGCATCCTGCTTTCATATAAAAGCTTCGTGTCCCGCAGATTTTTTTGTCAGTATGCTTTTTAAAACAAATTTTAATATTTAAATTTTAAAATTGTATTTAAACTGATAACACTAACTAACCATGAAAAGATTTACTCTAATTTTTACTCTACTAGTCCTTGTTTCTACAGCATTTGCGCAACAGCCAGCTACTGAAACAACTACTTCATCATCAAGCACCATAAAAGAGGATGTTAATTTTGTGAGTCCAAAATCAACAATTTCAAAATATCATAACGAAGTGGAGCTTGAGAAATTAGGTAAAATAGAATTAACTAATCTCTATTTAGAACGAGTAAGAGTTGTGACGGAAATCCTTCCTTATATCGCCCTAAACAGAAGACCTGCAGGTGCGCAATTGAAAGACTTAGGAATTCCACAAACAAAGAATAATGTGAGTCTTTTAGAAAAAGAAGTATCTAACGAAGAGAAATACATGGAAACTTTAATGGAAACTTTGAAAGATATTGTCCCTTATGCAGACAAAGGAAATATCATTTGGAGTATCCTGTTTATGGAAAACATCATTCATGACATAGAAAAATCGGAAGGATACAAATAAGCCTAGTCAAATTTTTAATACCAATCTAGATTTATCACGAGTCAAGGAGTAAAACCATGAGAACGCTCATCTTTATTTTATTCATTTTAATCACTTCTAAGGGATTTTGTCAACAAAAAGATAATCCCTTAGAAGAAGGATTAATTGGAAAGGAAGCTCAGCTTAACATGTATCATAATTTTGCTGACTTAGAAAAATTAAACAAAGACGTATTAGTTCGAATTTATACCACTAGAGTGATGGCTATGATGGAGCTATTACCCTTCTGTGCATTGAATGCTGAAAAAGCTAAAACATTGGAAACTCTAGGGATCCCTAATACAAAAGATAACATCAAAATACTTAGTAAATACATCAAAAGTAAACATAAGTATGAGGAGCAATTGCAATACACCATGTCACAAACCAGTGTTTATGCTGAAAAACAAGACCTCATTGATATGATACTTTTAATGGAAAGATTTTTAGGAGAGATTAAATCTCAGTTTAATTAATCTTTACCCCACCTAGGCGCTTGCTAATCAAATCCCCCTACACAATAAGCGAAACTCTACTTAGCGCTTGTATCTTTGGTGTGTAAAAAATTTAATTTTAAATGACATCAATACTTCCTCCTAATGCTGAATTGAAAGCCGCAATTGGAGCAGCACTTATAACCTTAATTTGGTCGGGTTGGATTATCTTATCCCGTGTTGGTGTGCAGAGCAATTTAACGCCTGAAGACTTGACTATCATTCGTTTCGGCACAGCTACAGTGATAACTTTACCGTTTGCAATTCAATACAACTGGAAAAAACTGACGCTATGGAAAGCCGTGATTGTGGCATTGGGTTGTGGTTTCCCTTATACCATGTTTACTTTTTATGGTTTACAAAGTACGCGAGCTGCCAATGTTGGGGTAATTGTTAATGGAATGTTGCCCGTTTTCGGAGCGTTGTTGGCTTTCCTCTTGTTAAATGAAAAGAGTTCAAAACAACGACTGGTAGCAATAGCATTTATACTAATAGCCAATATGGTGATGATGGGTAATCCTGGAAACATCATCGAAAACTGGTTTGGTTGGCTGATGTTGTTATGTGCATCATTTGTTTTTTCCAGCTATCTATTTTTAGGTAAACGATGGGCCTTTACCACACTCGATGTCTTAGCATTTCTTCCTATCATCAATTTTCTCCTTTTTATTCCTTGGTGGTTCACTAAAGACAGTGGCATACCTGATTCTCCACTTGTGGATATTATCTTGCAAGCTTCTTATCAAGGCGTATTAGTCAGTGTGATTGCTTTGCTCCTAACCTTTTATGCGATTCAACATATTGGCTCCATGACGTTATCCATCTACCTTTCATTTGTTCCGTTTACAACCGCTTTATTTGCTTGGATACTTCTAAAAGAACAACTCGCTATGAATGAAATCATGGGCATTGTTATATGCTCTTTGGGGCTTTTACTTTATTTTAAAAAGAATAAATAACAAGAGTATAACGACAAGGACGCTTTCACTATCGCTATAATAAAAATCATCTCTAGCAACCATTTCAAGTTATACACCCCAGAACGGCTTAATTTTTATACTATAGTAGGTAATTCACGATTGTATTCACACAAAAAATGTATTCCTATGTTATTAAGATATCCTCTCCTCGCCTATTTAATCTATTTTTCTCATCTATGTTTTAGTCAAACCTCCCCAGCACCTGGGTATTTATCGCAACAACATTTCCCCGATAGTACATTAAATGTGGAATTAACGACCACCTCCAACAACGAAATAATTTTCTCTGACATTCTAAAAAAATATGAGGAGAAAAAAGTACTACTGATTTTGTGGGCTTCATGGTGTCCAGATTCTCGTGCGGAGCTACCAAATATTAAAAAACTTCAAAAAAAGATAAGAAAAAAAGATGTGGAAGTTGTGTTTTTATCCGTTGACAGAGATTATGAAACCTGGAAAACTGCGATTAAAAAACTTGATATTGATGGTGAGCATTATTGGTTTCATAAAGGTCAAGAAAATGAATTAACTAATTACATCGACTTGGATTGGATTCCACGCTTTATGGTGTTAGATGCCACAGGAAAAATAATTTTCCCTAAATCAGTACACGCTGATGACCCAGAATTAAAGCAGCTATTGTTGAAGTAATTAAGATCAAATTTCGATCATTTTCCCTTTTATAAGAAACGAGGTGTAAGAGAATAAAACCTTCTTCTCCTTCAAAAAAAAACACACATCAACATAATAAAATCAATAAAGGCTACACTAAAATAAGTGTAGCCTTTTTATTTTTAAAGTTTACTTGATCGCATCAAATAATTGCTCCGCGGCTAACTGAGATGAAGCAGGGTTTTGTCCCGTGATTAAGTTACCATCTTTCAAAACATATACTGACCAATTAGCTCCTTTGGAGTAAATCCCTCCCTTTTCTATTAACATATTTTCTACCAGAAAAGGCACAGCATCCTTTAATTGTACCGCTTCTTCTTCTGAATTAGCAAAGCCAGTTACCTGCTTTCCTTTTACCAGCGGCTCTCCATCGGTACCTTTTACCTTTTTAAGAGCAGCAGGCGCATGACAAACAAACGCCATTGGTTTCCCAGCTTTGTTAAATGTCTCTATCAATTCAATTGAAATAGTATCTTGAGATAAGTCCCATACAGGTCCATGTCCACCAGGATAAAAAACAGCATCGTAATTCTCAGGCTTAATAGTTATTAATTTCTCGGTTGTATTAATCTTTTCTTGAACTTCTTCATCGTTGTTATACCGTTTTGTAGCGGCTGTAGCTGCATCAGGCAATTCACTCCGCGGGTCAATTGGTGCTTTTCCTCCTTCTGGGGTAGCTATTGTTATGGCTACACCTTTATCATGTAAGGTATAATAGGGTGCTGCAAACTCTTCTAGCCAAAACCCAGTTTTCTCACCTGTATCTCCCAATTTATCATGTGAGGTTAAGACAAATAACACGTTGATTTTATGTTTATTATTAGTTACAGTGGTGTCTTTAAATTTTGTATTATCAGCAGTTTGTTCGTGGTGATTATTACAACTAAACAAGGTTATTGCAGCAATGATGGATGTTAAATAGTTGATTGTTTTCATAATTTATTAGTTTATAATTAGTCGATACCAGTTACTAAATGGTCATACATTTCCTCAATTTATTTTTTTAAAACCGTTAAGTATTACACGAATTTACCTTCTACTCAAAAAGAAGAATAAGGTATTTAGCACGCTAGACTTTCATTTGAACCTCATACATAATACCACTATTAAATAAATAACTACTCCAAAAGTTTATCATCGAATTAAGAACGTGGATCGATGTTATTAAATCATCGTGTATTCATACTAAAAGTTGATGGCTGCGCAATTGAATTTTTTATTGAGGAAAAAACACCACACATAGCTGAGGGTATAACCCAAAGAAAGACTCTTTGGAGGTATTGGTTATTGCAATTAGTAAGTTCTAAGTTACTCATCCCCTCCTTAAGCAAACTCTCCCACTCGTCATTGGCCTAGGCGTGGTTGTTGAGGCACTACTTAACCAAAAGATAATCTTAATAATTAGTCACATATCATAATATAACAAGTATGGAAAAAGTATTAGTAGCGGGTGCCACGGGTACCACAGGAAGAAAAATAATTGATCTATTAAAAGAGTCAGATGAGTATGAGCCGATTGCTATGATTAGAAAGCAAGAGCAAATAGCGGAATTTGCAAGTAAAGGTATCGATATCCGCATGGGAGATCTGGAAGAAGATATTGATCATGTTGCTGAAGATGTAGACAAAGTTATTTTTGCTGCTGGTTCAGGGGGCAAAAAAGTCCATGAAGTAGATCAGGAAGGTGCAAAAAAGTTAATGAATGCTGGGAAAAGAGCCAATATCAGCAAGTTTGTCATGTTGAGCGCTATGGGCGCGGACCATCCCGAACAGGTGAGTGATCTAAAAGAATATATGGAAGCTAAACACGATGCCGATGAATATTTGAAAGCGAGTTTGTTGCCCTACTCCATCGTTCGTCCTGGAAGCTTAACCAATGAGGCTGGTACTGGTAAAATTAAAGCAGCAAGCAACCTGGAACAAACAGGATCAATAAGCAGAGATGATGTTGCTAAAACATTAGTTGCATCATTATCTAACGATATTGGACGTGATACAAGCTTTGAAATCGTATCAGGAGATACCTTAATTGAAGAAGCAGTGAAAACTATTTAATCGTGAAAATGAATAGAGGCATTGATGTTGGTAAAACACTAAATGCCTCTTATTTTAAAATTAATTTTAGCTTTAAAGCTTATTCAACGAATAACAACAACTATGAAAACAGAAAAACTAACTAAAGAAGCCATAGATAAAGCTCTGAATGAAACTTTACCTAATTGGAAATTAAAAGATAACTCGATTCATCAAACGTTTAAGTTTGAAGATTTTGTTACAGCATTTTCGTTCATGACCCGAGTAGCAATGGTAGCTGAAAAAAAGAACCATCACCCTGAATGGAGCAACGTTTACAATAAGGTTGACATTACCTTAACTACTCACGACAGTGGCGGTATTACTGAATTGGATATAAAATTAGCAAAGCAAATTGACGCATTAAAATAAAGCTTAAACAACCATAATTATCTATGCAACTTGGATTGGGAACCGCTGCCTTGGGCAGACCACAATACATCAATATCAAAACTGACACTGCTGAAAAGGTACTTAACCTATCCGAATTTAAAGCAAAAGGTATGCACCTGTTAGATTTTGCTTATTCAAGAGGGATACGTTATTTTGATACAGCTCCTGGTTATGGTTTAGCGGAAGACACGCTAATCAATTGGCTAAACAATGTACCTAGAAACGGAGTCATAGTCGGCACCAAGTGGGGATATACTTATGTTGCTAATTTTAAGCCCGATGCTACGGTTCATGAAATTAAAGAACACTCGTTAGTCAAATTGAATGAACAATGGGAAGTCAGTAAAAACTTGCTCCCATACCTGAACTACTACCAAATACACTCCGCTACGTTGGATAGCGGAGTCTTGGACAACACCGCGATTCATGAGCGTCTTCATGAGCTCAAACATCAACATCAGTTAACTATTGGGATAACTACAAGTGGTGCAAATCAATTAGAAATCTTACACAAAGCAATTGATATTGAAGTTAATGGTGAGCCCCTTTTTGACTCCTACCAAATTACCTTTAACATTTTTGATCAATCGCTCGAAGAGGCGGAGGAAATTTTGACTGGAAAAAAAATTATTATAAAAGAAGCATTAGCAAATGGGCGAGTTTTTAGAAACAAAGATTACCCACATTATGACTATGCTTATTTGGCTTTAGAGGCTCTAAGCAATAAACACCAAGTAGGTATCGATGCAATCGCTTTACGGTTTGCGATGCAAAGCTTCCCTTCCGCGTTGGTATTGAGCGGTGCCTCTACCATTGCTCAACTTGATCAAAACTTGTATGCAAATACTATTTCGCTAGATGAAAGCGATATGACCCAACTAGCAGCAATAAAATTCCCAGCTTCTGATTATTGGTCGGAACGAAAAAAACTGGAATGGAATTAATCACAAACTAATTTCAAGATACATCAAGATATATAGTACCACATTCAAAACTACATTAGCATAGACTCCTGCTAATACATCATCGAGCATCACACCCCAACCGCTTCCTGTGGCTTCCATTTTTCGAATGCCAAAAGGTTTAGCAATATCAAACACCCGAAACAGTACAAAAGCAGCAAAGAGATTAAGCCAGTTGAAAGGAATAAACAACATTGCAATCCAAACGCCAATTACTTCATCAATAACCACGCGGGAAGGGTCTTCACCCCATTCCTCCTCGACTACTTTGCTTCCCCATACACCTAAAAAAAACACCCCGACAATTATGCCGATAAAGGTGGTGGAAAAAGTAAATGAAGGGTTTACTAAAGTAGCTACCCAAATAAGTAACGCTCCCACTATTGAGCCCCAAGTACCCGGTGCTAAGGGCAAATAACCTACTCCAAAAGCGGTTACGAAAAACTTATTAATGAAATTCATGCTGCAAATAAACAAAAAAAATCCCGACCGTTAAGTCAGGATTTTTTTCAATTCTATAATTAGTTACTAGGATTAATCGTAATACTCTAACCCTAAGTGATGAATCAACTCTTCACCTTGCATATAACGCAACGTGTTTTTTAATTTCATCAACTGTAAGAAGATATCGTGTTGTGGTTTTAAACCAGGAGCAGCCTGTGGCGACTTCAGGTAGAATGACAACCATTCTTGAATACCACTCATCTCAGCTCTTTTAGCTAAATCTAAAAACAACGCTAAGTCTAACACAATTGGAGCCGCTAAGATAGAATCTCTACACAAGAAATCTATTTTGATTTGCATACCATAACCTAACCATCCGAAGATGTCAATGTTATCCCAGCCTTCTTTGTTATCACCGTGAGGAGGGTAATAGTTAATTCTAACTTTATGGTACAAGTTACCATATAACTCAGGATGTTTTTCTGGCTCTAATATTTCTTCTAATACGCTTAACTTCGATACTTCTTTCGTCTTAAAGCTATCTGGATCATCTAAAACAGCGCCATCTCTATTTCCAAGAATGTTAGTAGAGAACCATCCTCTAATTCCTAAAGCTCTTGCTTTTAACCCTGGAGCAAGAATTGTTTTCATCAACGTTTGTCCAGTTTTAAAGTCTTTACCAGCAATTGGTGTTTTTGTCATTTTAGCCAACTCAACCATTGCTCTTATATCACAAGATAAGTTTGGAGCACCATTCGCGAATGGTGTACCTGTTTTCAAGGCTGCATACACATATATCATACTAGGAGCAATAGAAGGATCGCTATTTCTCAAGCCTTCTTCAAATTTCTCCACGGTCGAATGCACTTCTGACTCTTCAATATAAATTTCAGTAGAACCACACCACACCATTGCTAATCTGTCGCAACCGTTATCTTTCTTAAAGTTCTCGATATCAGCAATAAGTTGTTCAGCTAAATCCATTTTAGATTTACCTTCTTTGTAGTGAGTACCGTCCAAGTTTTTCACATACCTTTTATCAAAAACAGCCTTCATCGGCTTAATTGCTTCCAATTCAGGTTTTACTTGATCAAGTAGTCGTTGATCTAAAACTTTAGCGCTTGAAGCTGCTTCGTATACGTTATCTTCGTACACATCCCAACCACCAAACACTAAGTCTTCTAATTTAGCCAAGGGAACAAAATCCTTAATTTTAGGATTCCTGTCGTCTGTTCGCTTGCCTAATCGAATGGTGTTCATTTGAGAAACTGAACCGATTGGCTCAGCTAACCCTTTGTTTATGGCTATTACACCAGCAATGAAAGTGGTAGCAACTGCTCCCATACCAGGAGTTAATATTCCCAGTTTCCCTTTCGCATCTTGGATTTTGGTTTCCTTAGGCATTGTTAAATTGATTTTTTTTCTTGTTTCTCTAATTCGCCTTTGCAATGGTAAAGCCTGTGAAAAGCTGTCACATTAGCAAAAATGGCCACCAATATAATTGGTATTGCAAATATAAACATTGGCTCAAAGAAAGGCTTCTCCATGCCGTCTATATAGTATTTATAATCACCGAAGTAGTGATAGAATATTCCTGTAAACATTGCCCCGGCACCTACCAACACTACACGTGCGGGACGTTGCATCATACCTACTTTACATTCAATGCCTAAGCCTTCAGCTCTTGAACGCACATAGCTAACCATGATGGAACCAATTAAAGCGATAAACCCAGCAATTGAAGTTTTCAAATAACTATGTGAACTGAGGTAAAAGCAAATGCCAAAAAACATTACTAACTCACTATATCGATCGAGTACTGAATCATACAAAGCACCAAACTGGGAAGATTGTCCCGTTGTACGAGCCACTTGGCCGTCAAACACATCAAACAAGCCGCCTATTAAGATCCAGAAACCTCCCCAACCAACGATAGTCAACGATGATCTTTCTAATTTTTCTGCTCCATAAATAAAAACTCCTGCAGCAACAATGTTTAACAACAACCCCACTGTAGTAATCATATTTGGTGTGACTTTCAACTTAATCAATAAGTCGATTATTGGTTGAAACACCAACAAGAGCAATTTTTTACCTATTCGTTCAAACATCTAATTCTATAAACGCACAAAGCTATAAATATAATTAGGTATTCCCAGCCTCTACAAATGAAAGTTATCCTCAAAAAACATACTTCTTTTTTGGAATAGTTTTCGCTTTCCAATCAAATAGTATGAAGTTATTTATTATCCAGACTATTATTATAATCTTTGTATCAAATTAGACGAACTTTAAAGACGATTTCATTGAAAAATAACGCCAAACTATTACTCCCTCTTTTAAGTGTTTTACTCCTCTTGTTTTCATTTACAAATGAAAAAACATTTATAATCAACGAACACTTTTCTTCACTCGATAACTGGAGAGAAATTGATTTCGGACATAGTGAACATACTAAATACGAAATCATCACCAATGATGACAATCATTCGTTTTTAAAGTCAACAAGTAATGCAACTGCCACAGCGATGCTTTACAAGAATTCGTTCAATGTTTATGATCACCCCAACATTGAATGGAAATGGCAAGTGAACAATATTATCAAAAAAGCAACCCTAACAAAAAAAGAAGGGGATGATTTTCCTTTAGCCGTGTATGTTCTTTTTAAGTACGACTACAAAAAATTAGGATATTTTGAGAGAATGAGCTACAACACAAAAAAAGCCCTCTATGGTGGAGAAGAACCACCTCACAGTACTTTAAGATTTGTTTGGTCAAGCTATCAAGATAAAGGCAAAAAAATTTATGTGACACCTTATCAAGATTCAGGTAGAAATTATCTGGTAGAAGTTGGAGAAGAAAATTTAGGGAAGTGGGTACTTGAAAAAGAAAATATAGTAGAAATTTATAAAAAAGCCTTCGGTAAAAATCCTCCAAGCATGGCTACCATTGGGTTTATGAATGATTCTGACAATACGAAAGAATCTGCTGTATCCTACTTAGATTATATTCATGTGTATTAATCATTGTACAAATAACTATTGGTAGAAAACACGTCTTTATAAACTTGATAGCGTGCTTTTACTTCTTTATGCCACTCAGAATCAACTTCATTTTCATTGATCAGATTATTTAGTTTTAATGAATCTGTATATAAATAATATCCTTTCGTCTCATCCAAGGTCGCTTCATATACCCCTTCGTTGCCATACAAATAATAAACACCAGAAGAACGATTTAGTACATATTCGTTAGAGTCAACTCGCCCTAATAGATTTTTCCCAAATGACTTTATCTTTTCCTTTTCCCCTAAGTAACTCAACACAGTTGGGAACACGTCACATTGCTGAGCAATTACATTCTGCTCTCCTTTTATTGTCGAATCACCTGGAGCGAAAAACAACAATGGAATGCGGTACATCCCTAAAGAACTATTATAAAAGCTACTATTGCTAATAGATGTGTGATCTGCCATAAGCACAAACAAAGTATTGTTATACCACGACTCATTTTTAGCAGCAGAGAAAAAACACTTTAAAGCATAATCTGCGTATCCTATACTCTCATGGATAGGTAAATTCCCTTTGGGGAAAACTCCCTCATACTTTTTGGGTATTTTATAAGGGTGATGTGACGATAAAGAAAAAAATGTAGCGAAAAAAGGCTCTTTTACAGAATGTAACTCAGAGACCATAAACTGAAAAAAAGGTTCATCATAAATGCCCCAAGTACCATCAAATTGACTTTGATCAGGATAATCTTCTGCACCAAAATAGTGTTCAATACCTACAAGAGCTGCAAATTTATCAAACCCCATGGTCCCAGTTCGCCCACCATGAAAAAATGAGGTCGTATACCCTTGGCTTTTCAAGACCCTTGGCAAACTATTAACGACATTACTAGCATAACTAGAGTAGATAAATGAACTCGATTGCAAATCTGGAATAGAAGCTAATATTGCTGGTACTGCATCAACAGATCGTTTTCCGTTCGCCATGGCATTATTAAAATATAGTCCCTGCTGTATTAGAGAGTCTAAAAAAGGCATATAACCATCTTCTAAATATTCTTTAGAAAAACTCTCCATGATAAGAATTACTACATTTTTCTGCAGGCTTTTTCGTTTTGACTGTATTGATTTATCAATGGAGAAAATAGTTTTGGCCTCTTCTGAATCCATGACATCAATCGCTATTTCTGAACCGGCATACAAAGTCGTGAATAAAGTAAATGGGGTATTTAAGACTAAAGATGTGTTCTCGGGTGGCACTCCCAATGAAGCATCAATTAGCGTTATTGGTTTTAATTGCCAGCCTCCTCTGGCTCCTAAGATAAAAAGACCTATTAGGGGTAAAAAAATGAGTACACGCCATTTCTCCCAGGTGGGCAAAGGAAAAACAAACTTTTTTTCAAATTTCACAAACAAGGCAAACCCTCCTAACCCTATCAAGAACAAATACCAGAAATCTATAATTAGAGGAATCAAATAGTTTATAAAATCATTACCATCAGAAGCAACCCCAGCAGAGTCTGCAGTTAATCGTTTATATACAAAAGGATAAAAACCCATGTCTGTAAAATTGAGACAGATAATTACCAGTACAACTGCTAAAAAATAATATCTAGCGATGTAGGCTGCTGCATTTCTTATCGGTTTAATTGCTATTAAAGCTGAAAAAAGAATCAATGGAAAACTCATCCAACAGATCATAGACACATCAAAACGAATACCATAGATAAAGTCTATAATGCTTGCGGATGGAAAATACTGATAATTGAACACATAAAACAATAAGCGACAAAGGCTAGATAAAAATAAAAGTATAAGTATTCTTACGATAAACTGCATAAATCAACTTTGCTATCAAGGCTCAAAACTATCATTATTTATTTTTTTTATGCTAATGAATTTTAATAGTATTTTCGCAACGTGAAAAAAGGCGATAAATTATACGGAATAATTCGAGGGGTATGTCCACGATGCCAAGAATCAAAAATATTTACAGAGCGCAATCCTTATAAGTTAAACAAAATTTATTCTATCTATAAAAATTGCCACACATGCGGGTTAGATTTTGAACCTGAGCCCTCTTTTTACACAGGAGCTATGTATGTAAGTTATGCATTTTCCGTTGCTATTGTCGTAGGTGTTTTTGTAGCCTCATTGGTGTTATTTGAAGACCCAGAACCTAGTACCATGTCATTTGCAGGTATTAGTATCGCTGTTCTTTTTGCTCCCCTAAATTTACGATGGTCGCGAATTATATGGTTAAGTGTATTTACCAACTACAACCCTAGGGCTAAAGAAAACCAATAATTTTTTCGGTTTTAGTAAGCTCTACTAGCTTATTAGAAGTTAATTTTATGTTTTCCATTTTAGTTGCCCCTTTTTTAGGTTATATTTAAGACTAATGAACCGTGTTTTTTCGTCATACCTTTTCATCATAGCTTCCCTCTTCTTTTTAGGGAATTATGGAACTGCTTTTCCAAAAAAAAAATATTTAACAAAAGAAGAAAAACGAGTTAACATTAATGTTAAAGCTATTGAACCTGATGAAGAGAAATGTATGGAGGTTACCCCTCCCCGACTTTGCTACACTTTTAGTGAAGAAAATCCTCCAACCCCAGTAGAGGCGCCTATCAAATACCGATGGCGAATGGGAAATGGCTATACGGCTTGGGGTAAATCAGTACGTTACTGCTACATTACCTCTGGAAATTATCAAATTCACTTGGACTATATTGATACACTTTCTGGTATCGAATATTTAGATGTGGCACTATATAGCTTAGAGATAAAGCCAAAGTATTCTCTTTCAATCATTTTACCTGATAGCATTAAACAGTTTGAACCGATCACTATTACCTACAAAAACACGATCAATACCTTAAAAAAAGAATCCCCAATATGGACTATTGATGATATAAATATAGGCCATGAAAAATCAGCCACTTATGAATTCAAAGAAATAGGTGTACACCATTTAAAATTAGGCGGTATCCCCAATTACACACAAAAAGATTCCGCTTTATGTACTTTGAAAAAAGTAATTGTCCACCAAAACAAGGACACCATTCAAAGTGAAAAGATGATAGAATTAATTTTCAATCAAAATGATACCAATTTAACAAAAGAGCATATTGCCGCTTTAAATACGTTAATTTCAAATTTCAACAACTCAGAATCATCAATCACAATTAAAGAAATTGATTATTCCTCAAACAAAGAAAATAAATTAATCACTGAAAAAATCAAGCTATTTTTAATTGAAAATGGTGTTTCTAAAGATCAAATCCGTTTTATTCATAATTTAAAAATATCAACCTCTCCTACTAACTACACACCCAAAAGAATAACTATTAGTTTGAAATAATGAATAGAACCCAGCACCTTATTTTCTTATTTATCCTTCTTGTTTCTCAAAACATGAAAGCCCAATTAATTCCTGGGGTAGAAGAAAACATTCCATTTTTAGTCACCTTCGGAAAAGATGCAAAGCTTGAGTATGGTGATGACGATTTTTCACAAACTTTTTTCTTTCGCATACCAAAAGAATACAACAAACCTTTTTTTATTCGCATTTTTGACCCTGAAATAGGTGGGAAAAACGATGAACTAATTGGTGGGGCAAATACAAAAACAACTTTTAATTTATATGGGGGGCCTGAAGCTTTTTCGAATGCAGATGCAAAAGGACAACACCCCAAAGGAAATTACAAAAGTGGAAATCTTATTTACTCAAAGTCATTTACTGTAAGTTCGGAATATGATAACAAGTGGTACACCATGGGGCCGCTAAACCCAAGTGAAGGTGAATACATTGCTGAGTTTGATTCTTATATGTTTAAGTTAATAGCCGAAGGTGTAAGCGGTAACGATGGCAACTTATACCAATACTTTTTGACCAGTTCGCACAATTCGAACGTCCCTATTGTGAATGGTAATGCTTTTACCTATGAATACTCAGTGCGTTTACATGATGAGCCTGGCACTGTTTCTCATATCTATCCTTACATTGATCAAAACGTTATTTCTATTAAACAAAACAATTTCGATTGGGACAATGACGGGCTAATAGTTATTTATTCAATCAAAAAATTAGCAGAAAAAGCCAATACCTCTCAACAGGCGAATTGGGCACAAAGCAAACACATCATTGAAGAAGAAGAGAAAGGCTCGTGTCTTGACTTTCAACTCATAAAAAGTAAAAAAGAGGGATATTCTAACAACAATGTTGTTTTTTTTATTACGAACCAATATGGTGAGTCTATGCCTTTTTTCTCTGTACCCATAGGGGTATATAGCCCAACGAACAAAAAAATAAAAGTTGAATAACGCATTAATGAAATTAATTAAAAGTTATTTATTACTAGTTTTGTGTTTTCACTTCTCCTTATCTATAGCTCAAACTTATAAGGTTAGAACGTTTGATGCTAACCAAGGTCTTACAAACCCATTTATTAATTCCATAACACAAGATAGTCTAGGTTATTTATGGGTGGGTACCGGGGACGGTTTATTCCGCTTTGATGGTTATCAATTTATTTCGTTTACCACCAAGGATGGCTTGAAAGATGATTTCATCAATGAATGTCAAGTAGCTGGAGACAACTTATTCATTGGTCATAATAATGGAGCGATATCTTGCTTAACAAAAACAAAAATTAATAAAAAAAAATCCTTTCAAATAAGTCCCAGAAAGATAGTAGGTATTATTCCACTGGGTTCGGATATATGTGTAGTCAGCCAACGCGGGTTTTACATTTTTGATCAAGAAAACAAACTTTTATTTGAGAAAACATTAAAAGAAAACATTACCATTAATCATGCAGAACATTTTGATAATCAACTAATTTTAAATACCACCAAAGGGCTTTTCGCATATTACCGCACAAAAAAAGACAAATTTAACCTTAGTTATCAAAACGATACGTTAGGTGTACTAAACACAGCTTGTAAAACCAATAATGGACTACTTCTAACATCTAATAACCATTTTCTACTACGCTTAACAAAAAAGAACAATAGTTATGAAATCGTACCTGCTGACATTCCTTTTCTTGATGGTGATGAACAAATTAATCATGTGAGACAAGACTACCAGAATAACTTGTGGATAGCAACATTTGGTAAAGGAGTAATTAAACTTGACTATTCACAAGAATCCAACAGTTATTTTAGAGTTTCAGCATATAACACCTCTAATGGTTTAAATAGCGATTATATTTACCGCACTTATCAGGACTTTGAAGGAAATACATGGGTAGGTACTTATGGAGATGGCTTAATGTTGCTTCAAGAAGATTTTTTCACTTTTTATCACGATAATGATGATATAGATGATAATAACGTTACAGCTGTTTTTATCGATGATTCTTCGCGTTGGACTGCTATTGGTACATCAATAATCAAAAACAATACAATCAATGGATACAAAGAAAAAATCACATTTGACGAGTTCAGCCTCATTTCATCTTTAGAAAAAATCAATAATAATATCTTAATTGGAACCGAACAATCGGGTGTTTATTCCTTTAACACGCAAACTCAATCGATCCATCAATTTTATTACTCATCTGACTTATTATCTAATAAAATAAATGACTTAGAAGTAATGAATGATACCATCTGGATTGCTACATACAATGGTTTGTATGGGCTTAGCAAAGCTGGTGAAGAAATTGCTCACTTTTCAACTAAAAACGGTCTTCGCCATAATGTCATTAATACTATAACTCAAGATAATGATAGTAGGTTATGGATTGGATCAAAAAGTAGTGTAGTTTCCATTTTGGAAAAATTAAAAATTACAGAAAAGAAACTCCCGCCCAATATTCAATTAATCAATATTACACACATTCAACAAGCAAAAGATAAATCGGTGTGGCTAGCTACCTCCGGAGATGGTATTTTTCAAATTACCGATTCTACAATTGAAAATTACAACACAGAAAAAGGCTTGTTTTCAAATTATTGTTATGCCCTTATTCCAATCAAAAATGAGAGCGTTTGGGTCAGTCATAAAGGCGGGTTAAGCAAACTTAATCGTGAAACTAATCACATAGAGACTTATTCACGTGAATCGGGTGTAGGGGTTGATTTCAACTTACACGCTGCAGCTACGAATCAAACTAATACCGAAATCTGGTTTGGTTCAAAGTCTGGAATTGTAAAATATGATAGAACTCAGGATGCTTCACCTTTTCAAGCTCCTTTGGTTGATTTTTATCAATTAACCATCAACAACGAAGAACAAAAAATAACACCTGTAATAACACTTCCTTATAACTCTTACCGTATTCGATTTGATTTTAGAGGCCTTAATGTTGCGCACCCTGAAAAAGTACATTACACATATATGTTAGATGGTTATGAAGAACAGTGGCATGAGTATGACAAAACCGGCTATGCTATTTATAGTAAACTTGAAGAAGGTACCTACCAGTTGCGAGTAATTGCCTATAATGGTGATGTGTTTTTAGAATCAGTTGCCCCTTTCGTTATAAAAATTAAAAAACCGATCTGGAAGGAATGGTGGTTTTATGTATTCATTTTTTCACTCATGTTATCTATTTTTTTTGGTACAATATTCTGGATTAGAAAAAGACATAAAGAAACTGAACGAATTCTTCATGATAAAATAGAGCAAGCGACTAAAGAACTCGATAGCCACAATAAGCATTTAACAGCTAGTATTGCCTATGCTAGAGACATTCAAAATGCCCACCTTCCCGATCGCTCTTTTTTAAAAGATCATTTACTGGAACACTTTATTTTTAGTCGACCTAAAGACATTGTCGGAGGCGATTTTTACTGGTTTGACCAAATCAATGATATTATCATTATAGCAGTTGGTGATTGTACTGGACACGGGGTGCCAGGGGGGTTTATGACCATGTTAGCTATTAACCAACTCAAAGCCATTGTTAAGGAAAAAGGCATTACTCGACCTAGCGAAATATTAAACATCTTACACACTTCTATTATCAGCTCCTTGAATGCAAAAGAGAAAAAGTATACAGTAAGTGATGGGATGGATATCGCGATTTGTGCGATTTCTACCACCTACAACACGATAGAATTTGCAGGAGCAAAAAGACCCTTATTATTGATCCACAATAACAAACCAACTATTCTGAAAGGAACGCGAAAAACAATAGGTGATATATATAGTACTGCAGATTATGAAAACCATATTGTAGAATTTTCATCTAATGACACCTTCTATTTATTCAGTGATGGCTTTTCTGATCAATTTGGTGGTCCTAAGAGAAAGAAATACTCTACGAAACAACTGTATAATTTAATTATTAAAATGCAGCATTATCCTTTAGACAAACAAAAGTTAGCACTAAAAAGTGAATTCGAAAATTGGCGAGAAAACTTTGATTTCCAAATTGATGATGTGTTGGTATGTGGTTTTAAACTGAAATAACATACTATCTATTTTTCTCGGCTTTTTTTGTACAATTTAACAGCTATCGTCATCACTACAGCCAACAGCACTAAACCTAACACCCCCCAAACCATACTTAAAGCATTTTTCAAGACTACTAAAAACACGATGGATACCAGTAATAGTGTTGCCCCTTCGTTCCATAAACGCAATTGTGTGCCTGTCATAGGTTTGTTACCAGCAATAAACCCTTTCATAATCTTCAAACAATAATGATGATAGCCCACTAAAACCAAGACTAAGCCCAACTTAATGTACAACCATGTATCTAATATGTATGGATTCAAATAAATCATATACCCACCTGAAAGAAGCGTTAGAATCATAGCCGGTGTGGTTATAATATTCATAAGTCGCTTTTCCATTAATGAATACTGCGGGTGCAATACGGCTCGCTCCTGCTCACTTTTTTCAAAAGACTCAGCATGATAGACAAACAAACGCACGATATAAAACAAGCCAGCAAACCAGCTCACCACAAAAATAATGTGTATCGCTTTGATGTATAGAAACTCCATATTGTAAAAGTAGGGTATTAATTTTTAAATAGTATTACTCTTGTCTATCCCTCTTTCACATGTTTTTACCATTAAGAGTTAAAAATATACATGTTTGTCGTGAAAACTTTCAGGCTTTTTCACTATTATTAACCAAATAATAAAAAACAAATGTCATCTCTAATCAACCATTCTCTATTCTGTTTTATTCTTTTATCATCATTATTAGTAAAAGCACAGTATCAATTCGATTTCCCAAAAGAGAATGGAACATGGGACAATAGTTATAGTGTAGTTGAAAGGATTAATAGTAATTTATGGGATTTCACTGAACAGATGCTTCGCGTAACAACTAATGGTGATACATTAATAAATCAAACTTATTATAAAAAATTATACAGGCAATCAGGATTCAAATATCATAATGGGTTTTTCAAGCCATTACATGTGGATACGCTTGGCTTAATCGAATACTATGGAGCAATAAGAATGGACTCTAGCAAAAACGTTTATTATATTAGTGATTATTCTTATAATGAAAGGTATTTATACAATATGGATTTCAGTGAAGATTCAGTTGAATATGATTCTATTCTAACAAATATGGGTTACAAAAAAATAAAAACCCATGAAGGTTGGATTATAGAGGGTATTGGATCAGCTATGAGTTTAACAGAAACAGAGGAACCAATTGGCTCAACAATAAATTTAGTCTGCTATAAAGAGGGAGAAAAAATAATTTTTTCAAGTGTAAGTTTTTCAGGGAGTAATATTGATCCGTGTGATTTATTTGAACATGACATTTTAATGCATGAGAGTAAAGAGGTAGTAACTCAACATCAGGTTATCATCAACACCAATGAAGTTAAAATCCACAATATTAGCAATTCTAATGTAGTACTATATGATGTGGAAGGAACTATCATCAAAGACATCAGCAACACCACTAACAATCAATTAGTCATTGATATTTCCACCATTCAAAATGGTGTTTATATTCTTAAATTGGTGAATTCAAATACCGTCATTACTAAAAAATTCATCCATTAATTAGAAAACAAATTTAAACATACTGCTTTAACGAAACCGTAATTTTTTCAGCACGAGACTTCCATGAAAGGTCTTTTTGAAAAGTCTCTAAAGCCTTTTTAGCTAACGCCTCCCGAAGCTCTACGGAGTGATTTAATTTTTCTAGCGCCTGAATCCATTCTACAATATTTTCTGAATCACATAGTACGCCATTTTCCCAATTGTTAATCACTTCCTTTGCGACCGGTAGGCTTGAAGAAACAATAGCTTTCCCTGACGCCATGTATTCAAATAATTTTATCGGGGTCATCCATTTAGCATTGAGTACATGTCCACCCACAACGGTTACATTCGCTAAGTAGGGAGCAATTAACACATCCATTTCTTGTCGATACGCTTCAGTCTCCGCATGAGGTTTAAAACCATAGAAGTGAACGTTGGAATAGGCTTTTAATGCTTCTTTCCATTGATTAATATCTTTTTCAGTACCTCCTACAATATGGAAAAATGCAAAAGGACATTTTTTTATTAATTCACTAATAATCTCCATGCCTTTTCCCGCATATAAATGGCCCATATATCCGACATTGAGCATATCCACCTTATGTAAACCAAGCTTTGCAGGAACAGTTGTCACCGCATCGGCCCCGTTGTGTACGATTAATGTCGGGATTTGTACTTCGAATTTTTCTAAATAACTGTCTAACAAAGACTGAGAAGTGAGCACCATCAGCTTAGAGTTTTTTCCTTTAAGGTATTTACCTAAGCTCACAACCGTACTCGGCTTCGCTGTCTCGGCAAAAAAATGATGACCTTCATACGCAGTTTTTAAGCCTAATTTACCAGCAAAATTCACTGCATGAAAGTTTCGTCCATAAGCTATATCAGGTTTTATGAACCCTGCAATTAAAGCAATCAGTAATGCATAAACTTTCTTAAACCGTTTAGTCAAATAAGGAACCCGAATAACTTTAAACTGGTTTTTCACACCATAAAAGGCATAAATATCATCTATACCTTGTTCAATATTCCCTTTGTTGATTAAAGAAATCAAAATGACTTCATTGCCAGCATTGGTCAACTCGTCACACATTTTCATCACGTGCAAAGCATTAGCACTACGTGAAGGAATATCGGAATCGGTTAAATAAACGAGTTTCATCTGATTTATAATTTTTAACAAACTAAGACCATAGTAGGCCTAAACCAAACAAGATTACAAAAAGCAAAGTACTCATTGCAAGTTGCTTTAAATAAGGATCCAGCGATTTTGCATCGTTTTTTTTGAATACCGCTAACACATTCACTATAAATAAAGGAAAAGCTAATACAAATAGAAAATCAGTTGAATGCCGAAAATTAAAGCTAGCGTACACAAGCATGGAAATCATTCCCAGGCTCAATAATACTAGATGATATACCCGCGCTTTTTTACGACCCAGCCGTACTGGGATTGAACGTTTGCCTGCTTCTTTATCCGATTCAATGTCACGAATGTTGTTGACATTTAAAACACCAGTAGCAAAAGCACCGCACGAAATTGCGGGTAGAAAGTGAATCCAATTTAGCGACTGAGTAAATAAATAATTTGTTCCTAACACGCCAACAAGTCCAAAGAATAGAAACACAGAGATGTCTCCTAACCCTGCATAACCATAAGGGTTGTCACCTGCAGTATATTTAATAGCTGCCCAAATAGCTCCAAGACCAATAACTAAAAAAAGAAGGAGTAAAAACAGTTGTTGTATCCCAAAGACTAAAAACAATAAAGTCAACCCGCTAATCAAAGATAACCCTGCAAAAATAACCAGTGCGATTTTCATGGAAGCAAGTGTGATTTTTCCGCTCTGAACTGACCGGGACGGGCCTTCACGTGTAAGGCTATCTGCCCCGTGGACACTGTCGCCATAATCGTTCGCTAAATTAGAAAGAATTTGCAAAAATAAGGTGGTCACTAAACATAATAACAAGATAATCCCATCAAACTGGTTTTCTTTTACAGCCAAAAATGCGCCCATTAAAATGCAGGAAAATGCTAATGGAAGGGTACGCAACCTAAATGCTTCGATCCAATTCTTCATTACATTCGTTCTGGCACTTCTATCCCTAATAAACCCATCCCTTTTTTAATTACCTCAGCTACTTTTGCTGACAACGCCATTCTAAATCGTTGCTCCTCTTCTGTGGCTTTGAAGATCGGATGCTCAGCATAAAAACTGTTAAAGGTTTTCGCCAACTCATAACAATAATTAGCAATCAATGCTGGTGAATAGCTTTCCCCTGCTTCAGCAATTTTTTTATTAAACTGAGCAAGTAAATTAATTAAATCAGCTTCTAAAGAGGAAGGTATATAAGACGCTACTGGTGTGGTGTAATTTAACTGCTCTTCATTCGCTTTTCGTACTAAAGCTGCAATTCGGGCATGCGTGTACTGAATAAAGGGCCCTGTATTTCCCTGAAATTCGATGGACTCTTCGGGGTTAAACAACATTCGTTTTTTTGGATCTACTTTTAAAATAAAGTATTTCAAAGCACCTAGTGCCAATATTCGATAGAGCTCAGTCGCTTCCTCTTCAGTAAAACCATCAATTTTACCAGATTCTATGGTGCGGGCCTTAGCAGTTTCAATCATTTCATTCACCAAATCATCGGCATCTACTACCGTTCCTTCCCGTGATTTCATTTTTCCTGAAGGTAAATCTACCATGCCATATGACATATGGAAAATGCCATCAGCATAAGGGCGTTCCAGCTTTTGAAGAATCTTTTTTAACACGATAAAGTGATAATCCTGTTCATTCCCAACCACATAGATGGATTTAGAAATTCCATAATCAGAATACTTTAGTTCAGCGGTTCCCATGTCCTGAGTAATGTATACAGAGGTACCATCCCCACGTTGAACAAGTTTTCTATCTAATTTATCCTGGGTTAAGTCTACCCATATGGAGTTATCTTCCTCTTTTTCAAAAACACCTTTTTCTAAACCTTGCTTTACGATGTCCTTGCCTAACAAATAAGTATTTGACTCATAATAAAACTGGTCAAAATCAACACCGATAAGTTGATAAGTTGCATTAAACCCAGCATAGACCCAGTTGTTCATTTTTTCCCAAAGGGCACGTGTCTCCGCATCATTTTCTTCCCATTTTAACAGAAGGGCTTGTGCTTTTACAAAGATAGGCGCTGTCTTTTTGGCTTGTTCTTCTGAGTTACCTTGGGCAACAAGTTGTTCAATTTCTTTTTTGTATTCCTGATCAAACCTCACATAATACTCTCCAACCAAATGATCGCCTTTAATACCGCGCGACTCTGGTGTTTCATTATTTCCAAAAAGTTGGTAGGCAATCATTGATTTACAAATGTGAATACCACGGTCATTGATGAGGTTGGCTTTTACCACATCAAAATCATTAGCTTTTAAAATCGCTGATAAAGAGTAACCTAAAAAGTTATTTCGTAAATGACCTAAGTGTAAAGGTTTATTGGTGTTTGGGGAAGAATATTCAATCATGACTTTTTCTTGCTTACCTAAGGTCGTTTTACCTAATTGAGCAGCATCCAAATCATACAACAATCCACGCCAATAACTCTCTTCCAATTCAAAATTGAGAAACCCTTTCACCACATTAAAACCAGCAATTACCGGCATCTGTTCCACTACAGCTTCACCAATTGCTGTCCCTAATGCTTCGGGGTTTTGTTTTAATCGCCCTGCAAAAGGAAAGGTCATAAATGTAAATGTACCTTTAAACTCTTTTTTCGTAGGTGAAAAACTGATATCACTAGCTGAAATGGCTAGTCCATAGTTTGATTTTATAATATCCGCAACAACTTCAGCTAACTGTAACTCCAGACTCATGTAGATTGATCACTAATTTTTTACAAAGTGCAAAGATTGTAAATATTAAAGAGAATTACACCTTTAAAAATTATATGTGCAAATACAGCAATTTCAACTTGTGTAAGAGGTAACTCAACGCAAATTTTCACATTTTTAGCAAAAACTTAAGAAAAGCTTTACGATTTTTCTTTTTTGTGGCTATATTTAGGTTCGGAAAAAAATAAAACCCAATGAAAAAGATATTAGTAGTTATTTCGGCAGTAGCAATGTTATTAGCAACTTCATCTTGTTACAGACACCACGTTTGTGCAACGTATGTGAAAGCAGAGAAACCACAAGTAGAAACTACCGTAGTTGACGAGAACATATAAGGAATTTAATTCCTTAAGATAATATTGCTGGCTTCCAGCAGTGAAGAAGCTTCAATTGAAGCTTCTTTTTCTTTTTCTCCCCCTACTATAGCAGTTTTTAAATTTAGCTTCCAACCCGGGACTAAATCGCGTTTCTTATCCCCTATCATCCAAGACTGGTTTACATCAATATTGTATTTGGCAATTGCCTTTTCCAACATTAACGAATTAGGCTTTCGTGTTAATGAGTTTGTCCATTTCTCATGGTAAGGCGCAAGAAAAATATCGTCAATCACCTGATCTGTTTGTTCTTGAATATAGTTATGTACCTTAAATACATCTTCCTTTTTGTAAGTACCTTTCACGATACCTGATTGATTGGTGATAATAATCAAAAGATAGCCAGCTTCTTTAAATGCTTTTAAGGCCTCGGGTACACCAGGTATAAACTCAAATTTTTCTACCGTATAAACATAGTCAACATAGTCTTTGTTGATGACACCGTCTCTATCAAGGAAAATACATTTATTCATGCGTTAAAGATAAGTTTAATTGGCCTGAGACTAAAACAAGCTGTGATTTTTTATCCACCAGCACACACAAAAGACTGTTTATCAATTAATCATAAAAAAAAGCACTAAAAACCGATTCATTTCTTGCCCTTAATTAAAAATTAACCTTAGATTTGCAGCCCAGTTTTAAGAAAAATGCCTGAGTGGCGGAACTGGTAGACGCGCACGACTCAAACTCGTGTATCGCAAGATGTGCCGGTTCGATTCCGGCCTCAGGTACATAAACCCGACTATTTTGGTAGTTGGGTTTTTTTTATGCTTATTTTATTAGTCAACTCAATAGTTAGCTTTATTCAATAAAATATGAGTATTTATCTGACAAAGAATCCAATATTTTACAAAAAGCTAGAATGTATGCAATAGTTCAAACACTCATCGACTCCAATTAAATACAGCTTTTATAAGAGGATCATTGATAAGTGATTAAATTCGTGAATATGAGTGATTCATCAAATATTTGTTTGTCCTGTGGTGTCTGTTGTGATGGAACTTTAATTGGTTTTGTAGAGCTCAGTAATGAAGAACTGCCCGTATTACGAGATACAATGGCTATTGAAGAGGCGAACGGTAAAGGCTTTTTTCTTCAACCCTGTAAAAGCTATTGTAATGGCTGTACCATTTATACTAAAAGACCGAAACAATGTGCCAATTTTAATTGCAAAATCATTAAGTCCCTAGAGCAAAAGGAATTAGATTTTAATACGGCTCTTGAAATTATTGATGTAGTAAAACAAAAAAGAGTAGCTATAGAAAAAAAATTAGCAGCACTACCATTTGAACTACAATCCCAATCCTTTTACTTTAAAATGGTTGAAGTGAAAAATTTACTACTCACCTACCAACCTGAATCAGCTTTAATGCCCACCCATCTCGAGTTATTATCCGACCTTAATCAACTCGATGGTCAACTCACCACAAGGTTTGGGGTGTCTTTATATTAAAAAACTAATAATTAAATGCTTAGTAGACTAAAATAGCTTACTTCATATTACCTAACACATTCTGCATATTCAAAGCATGAAAAGCACCTCGTTGTGCCATTAAAGTAAAAAAGGTCACTAATAAACCTGCCATCATTACTCCGCAACCGATGGAGAGAAATGCTTGTTTTTTGTTTGCATTGAGCAACCATGCTACCACACTACCCGCATAAGCCCCCGTCAAAGGAAGTGGGATTAACACAAAAAGAAACAAGCCTGACATACCATACTTTGCGATGAGGTTGGCCGTTTTAGCTTTTGACCGCTTTGCAAACTTGACACAGGTTTGTTTATATTTTCTATTTTTTAATAATGGTTTATGAATAGTATTGATAAAAGTAAGCACGACAGGAAAAGCTAACACATTGGCTAAACTACACACAAAATAAGCAGTGATGGGATTAATTTTATAATTCACAATGGCTATGGGTATGCCTGCTTTCATTTCTAAGGGCGAAAGACTAATAAAAAAAACCTTCATTAACTCAATAAAATCTTCCATCTATGGGTAGTTATTAGACATTCGGAAAGATTAATACTCCATCTGGATTTAAAAGTTGTCTCTACGTTATCTTTTTTTGTGTGCGTTACCGTGTTATTTTTACACATTGGTGTTTGGAGCTTAAAAATAGGTTTTTAAAGACATTTTCATCAAATTTGCACTATGGAAAACGACCCAGAATTACAATCTAAAGCAAAGTATTTAGGCTCTATATCTAAAGATTTTGTTGTAGTGGCAGACACGATAAAAGAAGCGTCTTATCAAATGCGTATACGCAAAATTTCTGGTTACCCGATTTTCCCAATTTCCAAAATTGATATCCCTATAGGAGCGGTATTAATTCATAAATCGGAAATGCTATTAGAATGGACGTATAATATCTCCTATCTAGATGAGTTTCTTCAGCGCGAGTTAATCAAAAAAGAGCATGAAACAGATTTTATCGCTAATTACAAAGATCCTGATGAGTTTGCTTGTTTGTTTGTAGTCGATCAAGATTTCACAAAAATCGTTTTTATTCCCTATCCTGAAGATTAAGATTTTGGTTTTACCGGGTGTTTTTTCATTATTCGTTTGAACAAACGTTCAGCATCTTCTTTGGTAGCTAGTTTACTCCCTTCTTGTGTAATGGTTGCTGTCCCTACAGCAACACCGTATCGAACAGCAATAGCCATTGACTCCCCTTGAGCCAGTTTTAAAACCATACCACCTATTTGACTATCTCCTGCTCCTACAGTACTTACAATTTTAACTGGTGGTGGTACAATCTGTTGGTCATCACCTTGTTTTGAAATCCATAATGCCCCTTGTGGACCTAACGAAACCACTACATTTTGAAGGTCATATTTTACTAATAATCGTTCTGCTAATTCATCTACATCATGATCATCTTTCTTATTTACACCCATTAATTCACAGAGCTCACCATGGTTGGGTTTCAACAAAAACACATTACCACGCTCTAAGGATTTATGCACGGCTTCGCCAGAAGTATCCCAAATTAATTTAATATCATGCTCTTTCGTGAATTGAGCGATGTCATCAAAAATATGCTCAGGAGTACCATCAGGTATACTTCCACTCACTACTAAAACTGAAGTGTCTTTATGCTCATTCAGCAAACCTAATAATTTATGGGTGTCAGCACTTGTTAGAGGATTACCTGGCATCACAAACCGAAACTGACGGTCTGACTCTCTACTTACTACATTTAAATTTTCACGGGTCCATGGCTCTAATGGCAGCGAGTGGGTCTGAATACCCTCTGCATTTAAAAGATTTTCTAACAACTCCCCACCTGCACCTCCTTCTGGAAAAATCGCAATACTTTCACCACCAAGATTCTTAATAGCTTTTGATACATTTATTCCTCCTCCACCGGCTTCAAAAACTGGTCTATCGCACCGTAATTTTTCCTCAGCAACGATATGATCTACATAGGTATTTTTATCAATACAAGGACTAATGGTTAAGGTAAGGATTTTCTTCATGGTTTTATTAAAGTCGTTAGCAATGACTAAAAGATAGCAACTATCATATTTAATCACCAATATTTTATTAAAAAGGAAATTAGAAATTAAGAAATGCTTCTTTCTTTAGCTCCAATGTATTCGCTCAAGGGTCTAATAATTTTGTTATCGGATAATTGTTCAATGACATGTGCTGTCCAACCAGTCACTCGCGCCATTACAAAGATTGGAGTAAAGAAATCAATCGGAAATCCCATCATAAAATAAGCGGGACCAGCAGGAAAATCTAAGTTCGGGTAAATGCCTTTTTCTTCTACCATAATTTTTTCAAGCACATTTGAAATATCCAACCATTTTTGATTGCCAGACGCTTTAGCTAGCTCTTCCTCCCAATGTTTCATGGTAGGCACACGCGAATCGCCCAAGCGATAAACACGGTGGCCAAACCCCATTACTAAACGTTTTTCAGCCATGGCTTTACGAAGCCAAGGTTCTGCATTTTCTACACTACCAATCTCTTTTAACACATGCATCACTTGCTCGTTTGCACCACCATGCAGTGGGCCTTTTAATGCCCCAATAGCACCAGTAATAGAACTATATAAATCTGAAGTTGTGGAAGAAATCACACGTGCTGTAAAGGTAGAGGCATTGAAACTATGTTCCGCGTACAAAATTAAAGACACTTCAAATGCTTTTTTTACGGTTTCACTGGGCTGTTGGCCAAAACACATGTTGAAAAAATTCTCAACAAAACCTAGTTGTTGGTTAGGTGAGATAATGGGCTGACATTGTCTTCTTCGCAATGCTACAGCTATCATTAAAGGAATTTGTGCCAATAACCTGATAAACTTGTCGTGATTAGTTTCTAATGAATTATCCCAAGTCCGCTGATCGGTTGTGCCTAAAAAACTTACCCCTGTACGTACAATATCCATAGGGTGTGCATCTTGCGGCATATTTCCTAATACAGCTGTTAATTCTGGTGAAAGTGATCGGTATGAACGTTCAATTTCTTTAAAAACCCTTAACTGAGAAGCAGTAGGTAATTCGCCATAAACCAACAAATAAGCCACTTCTTCAAACGAACACTTTTCAGATAAATCTACAACATTATAACCGCGGTAGTATAACGATTTCTTTTCTGGATTCACATTAGAAACGGAAGTGGTATCGATAATAACTCCTGCTAATCCTTTTGGAACTTTTATTTTTTCTGACATTATTTTAGGTTTTAAGGTTTTAGCTTTAAGCAATTAGCTATTTGTTTGATGATGAGTATGGAGTTCTAAAACTTTACAACTTTTGTTTTTCTACCTTCTACTTTTCATGCTTTATTTTGTTTCTTAACTCTTGTATCTCGTATCTTGATTCTCTTATTCTTACCTACAATTCAAAATTATATAACCCTTCATCATAACGATTATAATCTTCATATTTTAAGACCTCATATAACCGCTTACGTGTTTGCATATTTTCCAACACACTTTTCTGAGACCCAGTATTTTTAATTACCTCTAACCCATCCTCTACAGCTTTCATAGCTAAGCGTTGTGTAGTTACAGGGTAGATGACGATGTTATAACCTAGATTTTCGAGTTGTTGTTTCGAGAGGAGTTGGCTTTTCCCAAACTCTGTCATGTTAGCGAGCAACGGCACATCAACGGCATTTCTAAACTGTTCAAACTCTGCTTCATTGTACAATGCTTCAGGGAAAATAACATCTGCGCCCGCATCAACATAAGCCTTAGCACGTTCGATAGCTTTAGCTATTCCTTCCACTGATTTCGCATCCGTTCGAGCGATAAGTTGAAAGTTTTTGTCTGTTTTCGCATCAGCGGCCGCTTTTACTTTTTTTACCATATCAGCAACGGATACCAGTTCCTTGTTATCCAGATGGCCACAGCGTTTAGGGTTGACTTGATCTTCAATATGACAACCGGCAATTCCTAAATTAATGATTTCTTTCACCGTTCTAGCTACCATTAGCGGTTCACCAAAGCCCGTATCGATATCCATGATAGTAGGTAATTTAGTAACCTTAGCAATGTTTCCAGCGAATACTGAAACTTCACTCAAGCTAGTCATGCCAACATCGGGGAAACCTAATGAATTGGCCATTACCGCACCTGATATATACACACCATTAAAACCTTTTTGTTCAATCACCATCGCTACCATGGGGTTATAAGCCCCTGGAAATTGAAGTAACTGACCAGACTTCAGTAGTTTGGCAAAGTTCTCTCGCTTTAAATGTGGTAAAGTGTCGTCTAAAATCATTCAAATAACCCTCTCTTTTCCGACATTTTTAATGTGGTTAAATCCAATTGGATGTTTAGTTTCATGACATCATCCGCATTTAATTTACGAAGGTTCTCAACAATGTCCACGTAACTATTACGCTCTTCTTTTGAAATTATTCCTTCCACTAACACATCAAATTTTTTAAGATACTCTAACCGCCCAAAAGGTTTTGAACCAGCTGGATGAGCATTCGCTCTTTCGAGCTCATCTGAAATTACAGTCCCATCATTCATGGTAATAATAACTTTTCCCCCAAAACCCTTCTTATTCGGGTTTGGCTCATGATAAAGCGTAGTCCATCGCTCTTTTTCTACCGTGGAAATTTTATTCCACAACGCTACTGTGTCTGGTCGTTGGGCGCGGTCAGGGGTGTATGAACGAACATGATGCCATTCACCATCTTGCAGTGCTACAGCAAAAATGTACATGATGGAGTGATCCAGTGTTTCACGGGTAGCATTCGGATCAAACTTCTGAGGGTCGTTAGAACCTGTTCCAATTACATAATGCGTATGATGAGACGTTTCAATTACGATTGATTTTATCTGCTCAAAATCCGTCACTTTATCGCGAATGTTAATCGCTAGATCAATCAATGCTTGTGCCTGATATTCTGCTGAATGCTCTTTAGTATAGGTTTCCAAAATGGCTCTTTTTTCTTCACCATCCTTAGGAAGCTCGATGTGATACTCTGCATTTGGACCATCTAAAATCCAAGCAATGACAGAATCCTCTCCTTCATAAATTGGCGAAGGACTTTTCTCTCCGCGCATTGCCCTGTCTACGGCTTCAATCGCCAACTTAGCACCATGGCCAGGCACATAGGCTTTCCAGCTACTGATTTCTCCTTTTCTACTTTGCCGAGTACTAATGGAGGTATGTAAAGCTTGTTGTATCGCTTGAAAAGTTGTTTCTGTATCCAACTGTAATAAGGCACAAACACCCGCTGCTTGAGCAGGACACAGGTGAGCAATATGATCAATTTTATGTTTGTGTAAACAAATTGACTTTACTAACGCTACATGTACTTCGTAAGCTGCAACCACCCCTCGTAAAATAGCCATTCCACCTAGACCTACTTGTTGTGCTACCGCAATGATGGCAGGAATACTGTCTGCTGGATGAGAATAATCAGCTGCTAAAAACGTATCATGGAAGTCTAATTCACGTACAGCTACACAGTTGGCCCATGCTGCCCATTCAGCGTGTACTTTAAACTCATTAGGCATACCAAATACATTTGCTCCTTTTGAATTTCTTTTATGTGCCATAGCTTGAGCACGAGCATTGATTACTGGCGTTCGGTTAACAGAAGCTACAGCAACAGCTGCATTATCTAACAACCGGTTAATGACCATGTCAGATACTTCCAAACTAATTTCAGGCTTATAATCGGTCACCATCTTGGCGAGTTTCCATGCCAATTGTTCTTCTCGTGGCAAATGTACTTTCGATGGATATACTTTAACGGTATGTTTTTTCATATTGCTGATTTTTGCTCCCTACCGCATTATACTCAAAAAAGGACAGTAGGTTTAAGCATTTTTTATATATTGTAATTACAAAATTGGTTTATAAATGTCTATCAGAAAGTTACAACTATTTATTATATCAGCAATAATTGTAGGGTTATCTGCTTTTCAAATCACACCTGTTGAAAACGGTGTGCACTGGGTGGATATTACTGATATAGATAATTTATCAACAGCTCATCCAAAACCTGTTTTTATCGATATTCGAGCTGATTGGTGTGGCATGTGTAAAAAATTTGATGAAACAACACTACAAGACCAAGCAGTTATTAACGCGTTAAACAAAGATTTTCATGCGGTACATTTTGACTTTCATGATAAACGTACATTTACTTTCAAAGGGGTTGAATATGCTGATGCAGGAAAATTTCATGCATTTGCAAAACATTTTGACGCGACAGGGTTACCCACTTTTGTTTTTTTAGACAAAGATCTCAAGACACTTGAGGTGATGCAGGGTTTTAGAAACAAAAAAGAGTTTTTAAAAACTTTAGAATCTATAGTTGAAGATCAGCAATAATTATAATCGCTTCGTTTATTTCCGTCTATTTCGATAAGTGCATCCAATCGAATTTTCTGATTAGATGCTAAAACTAAAAATTCGACTTTGTTTTTTATTTGAAAAGTTGAGATAACACCTACTACCTCCTTGAGTACCTGTTCTTCCAAATAAACAATAAGGACCCGATTAGCTTTAGTTGCTAACGCTTCTAGTATGTCATAGAAAGCACAAGATATCGGAGTATATTCGTTGTTTTTCATATTTTTGAATAATGAATTGGAACAAGGTTCAAACGCTTATTAAAGACATTCGGTTCTGGATTGTGTTGTTATTTGTGCTTCGTCTAGTTGGGATAACCAATCCCCCACTGGAAGTTTCACACAACTGGCGACAAACTACCGTCACGATGGTTGCTCGCAACTTCTACGAGGTAGATAACAATATTCTATACCCTAGAATAGACATCGCAGGCGAACTAAGCGGTATTACAGGAATGGAGTTTCCGCTATTAAATTATACCATTTATCTCGTTTCAGAAGTTTTTGGTTACCAGCACTGGTATGGTCGTTTGATTAACCTACTCATTACCTCTTTGGGTTTATTTTTCTTTTATAAAGTCATCAAAGAACTTATTTCTCACGACTTAGCTTTTTGGGCAACGCTTCTGTTGAGTTCTTCGATTTGGTATGCCTACGGGCGAAAAATAATGCCTGATACTTTCGCTGTAAGTTTGGCGTTTATTTCAATTTATTTTGGTTTATCTTTTTTAAAAGAATCCAAACAATCGACAAAAAACTATCTCTTGTTTGGATTTTTTCTCTGTTTAAGTGTGTTGGCAAAACTCCCAGCAATCGTAGTTTTTGCCTTGTTAATTCCACCAATTTTTAATGTGGAAATAACACGCAATAAAAAAACACTTATTATAACCCTAGCAATATTGTGTATACTTCCTGCCCTTTGGTGGTACTTTAAGTGGGTTCCATTCTTAGTGGAAAAATTTGGTTTTTGGCACTTTTTTATGGGTAAAACGATCTCAAGAGGAATAATAGAAATTTTAGATGATTGGAACCTGGTCGCTGAAAATTTCTATTCCAATGCAATTGGTATAAGTGGTTTTATCCTCTTCATTCTTGGTAGTTATTATTTAGTTAAAAACCCAAATAAGTCTGTTACTTTCAGTCTACTTGGTGGTTCTTTACTTTTTTTAATTATTATGCTTAAAGCAGGATGGACCTTTGCCCATCATAGCTATTACATGATTCCTTTTGTGCCTTTCATGGCTTTAATCGCTGCCTATTTTCTGACTTATCTAAAAACGTATCTAAAGTGGATGCTATTTGGCCTTGTGTTTATTGAATGTGTTATCAATGCCGCACCACATTTTAATATTAAAAAATCATATGCACCAATTGCATCATTAAAAACACAACTGCAGCCCTATATCATGGAAGATGAATTGATCGTAATCAACTCAGGAAATAACCCAACCCCGATGTATTTTGCACATAAAAGAGGTTGGGTAATCTATAATAGCAAATTAGCAAAGAAAGATTTTCAAGCAGAAATCATTAATAAAGGTTGTAAATATGCGCTTATACTAAAGCAAGCATTTGGTTCAAATATTAACCTTCCTTTTCGGGTGGAAATAGAGACGGAAGATTTCAAGCTATATAACTTACAAAAGCCTACTCCCTAAGCATTCATTTTTTCTATATTTGCAACCAAAATAAGTTCAAGGTTACTGTTTTAAGTATAAAGTGCTTAAAAACATTCGACTAGTAACTTTAAATTAATAAGCATGCGTCTAGAAATAATGGATACTACACTCCGCGATGGAGAACAAACTTCGGGTGTAGCCTTCCGTCCAACAGAAAAATTAAGTATCGCTAAGCTTTTGCTAGAAGAAGTAAAAGTTGACCGTATTGAAATTGCCTCTGCCCGTATTTCTGCAGGGGAATATGAAGCGGTAGAAAAAATTGTTGACTGGGCAAACAACGCAGGACGCATTCATCAAATTGAAATTCTAGGGTTTATTGATGGTGGAAAATCTCTTGAGTGGATAAACAATGCTGGTGCGAAAACCATTAATATGTTGAGTAAAGGTTCCCTGAACCATGTGGAGAAGCAGCTCAAAAAAACACCTCAAGAACACGCTGATGATATTAAATCATCGATTGAACTAGCTCAAAAACTAGGCATCGATGTAAATTTGTATATGGAAGATTGGTCTAATGGAATGACACATTCTCCTGACTATGTATTTTTTATGTTGGAGCAACTAAAAGACTTTCCAATTAAGCGATTTATGTTGCCTGATACTTTAGGGATTTTAAATCCTAAAACTACAGGTGATTTTATCGATCGAGTGGTTTCTAATTTCCCGCAATTACATTTTGATTCTCACCTTCACAATGATTATGATTTAGCCACAGGAAACACTTTTGTAGCAATTGAAAAAGGCATAAAAGGGGTTCACTGTACTGTTAATGGCTTAGGTGAACGCACTGGAAACACGCCTCTAGCTAGTGTAATTGGACTAAAAGACCACCTGAAATTCGATTGTAACGTCAATGAAAATACTCTAAACAAAATAAGTCAGGTTGTAGAAGCCTTCTCTGGTGTGCCAGTTCCTGCTAATAAACCAATAGTAGGTGAATATGTGTTTACGCAAACTTGTGGTGTGCATGCAGATGGTGACAATAAAGGTAATTTGTATTTCAACGAATTGATGCCAGAGCGCTTTGGAAGAATACGTGAATATGCCCTAGGAAAAACTTCTGGAAAAGCGAGTATTTCTAAAAACATTGAAGACCTGGGTATTGAACTCTCGCCAGAAGATTTGAAAAAAGTAACCGAACGTGTGGTGCAGTTAGGTGATAAAAAATCCAGTATCACTAAAGAAGATTTACCTTACATCATTTCCGATGTGCTGGGTAGCGAATCCGTTCAAGAAAAAATTAAAATCCTGAACTATTACTCTACCCATGTTTACAACTTAAAACCAGTTAGCACTGTACGTATAGAAATTAATGGGACAGAGTATGAAGCAACTTCTACTGGTGACGGCCAATATGATGCTTTTATGTTAGCTGTAAGAAGCATTTACAAAGATTTAGGTAAAACCATTCCAAAATTGGTAAACTATAAAATCTCTATTCCTCCTGGAGGCCGTACAGATGCGCTAGTTGAAACCATTATAACTTGGAACGATGGTGAAAAAGATTTTAAGACCAAAGGTTTAGAATCAGACCAGCAAGCAGCTGCAATTATCGCTACGGTAAAAATGTTGAATTTGATTGAAAACTAATTCGTTAGCATTGGCACACTTTTACTCTTTAATCATACCAGTCCATAACCGTCCTCATGAAATTGAGGAAGTGATGGCCTGTTTGGTAACTCAGACGTACAAAAACTTCGAGTTAATAGTCGTAGAAAGTGGTTCAACTGTTCGCAGTGATGCCGTAGTAGAGAAGTATAACCAGCAAATCACTATTCAACATTTAACCGCTGGAAATGACGGACAAGGTTTTTCAAGAAATTTGGGGATGAAGCATGCAATAGGCGACTACTTTGTGATTCTTGATTCTGATATATTACTGGATAGTGACTACTTAGAAAATCTCGATAAAGCACTCAACACTAATTACCTCGATTGTTTTGGTGGACCTGACAAAGCACACTCAAGCTTTACTGATTTTCAAAAAGCAGTGGATCATGTCATGACTTCATTTCTAACTACTGGAGGTATTAGAGGAGGAAATAAACAAGTCGACAAATTTCAACCCCGTAGTTTCAACATGGGCTTTTCACGTGAAGTTTATGATAAAACTCAAGGTTTTAAACTTCCCTACTTTGCAGAAGATTTAGAGCTAAGTCGTAGAATTGAATCCTTAGGTTTTAAAACAGGACTTATTCCAGAAGCATACGTTTATCATAAACGAAAAACGAACTTAAAAGGCGTTTGGAAACAGATGCACTTCTTCGGGAGAGCTCGAATAAACATGTATTTACTCTTTCCTGACACCCTCAAAGCGACACACTTTTTCCCTTCTGTGTTTTCACTTTATTCTATTTTCTGTTTCCTGTTATTTTTTTGGTATACCACGACATTACGCGATTGGGCTATTCGTTTGCAAACACCGCTTTTAATTTATATTATCTTAATTGTCATAACTGGAGCAAAAAAGTACAATCTTAAAGTAGGCCTTATCTCCATAGCAACTTTGTTTACTCAAATGTTTGCTTATGGACATGGTTTTGCCAAAGACTTTATTAATCGTGTTTTTTTTAAAGACGAATTAAAAACTAAAAACAAGAATTAGATTTCAACTCCAAAATGGTTGTTTTTAATAGCAAAACTTTGAACTTTAAACTTTCAACTTTAAACGTCTAAATGAAGGTACTCTTATTAGCAGGTGGATTTGGAACTCGATTAAGTGAAGAAACACACTTGATACCCAAACCCATGGTAGAAATTGGTGGTAAACCTATCTTATGGCATATTATGAAAATATATGCCGAACATGGTTATAATGATTTTGTAGTGCTTCTTGGCTATAAAGGATACGCCATCAAAGAATATTTTTTAAATTACTTTATTCACCAAAGTGATTTTCAAGTTGATTTAAAAACGAATACGGTAAAAACACTGAATAATGCTTCAGAAGACTGGAAAGTCACCTTGCTGGAAACTGGTTTACACACCATGACAGGTGGACGGCTAAAACGAGCGAAAGCAATTATTGGTAACGAACCATTCATGTTTACTTATGGTGATGGAGTAGCTGATATTGATCTAAAAAAATTAGTTGATTTTCATCAAAAAAGTGGTAAAGCTATTACTATGACTTCTGTTCAACCAGAAGGACGATACGGGGCTATGACTATTGATGGAGACAACGTTACTAGCTTTGTTGAAAAACCAAAAGGCGATGGTTCTTGGATTAATGGTGGTTTCTTTGTTTGCCAGCCAGAAGTGTTGGACTACATCGATAACGATAACCAAATGTTTGAACGTGAGCCGATGGAAAAGTTAGCAAATGACCATAAAATGGTAACATACAAACACCGCGGATTTTGGCATGCTATGGACACTTTGAGAGACAATCGAAAACTCAATGAGTTGTGGGACAATGGCACGCCTCCATGGAAAATATGGGCCTAAACAATAAAAAAATATTGATTACCGGAGGTCTGGGTAACTTAGGCTCTTGGCTTACCGAATACTTTTGTAATCAAGGATGTGAGGTTACCGTGCTTACCAAACGAGTTAGAACACTTTCAATTAAGCAAAGCTTCCAAATAATCTCATGTGACATTGCTGATTTAGAAGATTGCAAAACCAAACTTTCGAATACGTTTGACGTCATCATTCATACGGCAAGTATGAACGACAACTTTGTCGAGAACTATCCTCAAGATGCACTTAAAGTAAATGCGCTAGGCACTAGAAATATACTGGAAGCCATAAAAAACAATCCTCCCAAACAATTCATCTATTTTTCAACTTTTCATGTGTATGGAAAATATTCGGGTGAATTAACCGAAGAAAGTGAGCTCAACCCTATCAACGATTACGGCACAACTCATCTCTTTGCAGAATATTATGTGAAGCAATTCAATAAGACAAATCAGATTCCATACTCAATTATTCGTTTGTCGAATAGCTATGGCTGTCCAAAAGATTATGATTCATCCAAATGGTATTTGATCTTAAATGACTTAAGCCGCATGGCTTTTGAAAAACAAAAAATCGAACTCAAATCAAACGGTTTAGCTTCTCGCGACTTTATTTGGATGGGTGATGTCTGCAAAGTCATCTATCAACTTTCTTTATTAGAAGCGCCAAACAACACATTTAATTTAAGTAGTGGAACAACATACTCCCTTTTGGATGTCGCAAACGCAGTACAACAAGCATATCAAGAAATGTTTGAAATCACCCTTCCAGTCCAAATAAATTCGGAAGATACTTCCATAGCACAATCATCGATTATTATTAATTCAAATAAAATTAAAAAACGAATTCCTTTCATCCCGGAATCACATTTTGTGGAAGAAGCGAAAAATATATTTAACTTTCTAAGTAAAAACAACATTAATGGCTAACTCTTTATTTAATCGCTACAAAGGCAAAAAAGTATTTGTAACTGGTAATACAGGCTTTAAAGGCTCGTGGTTATCCATTTGGTTATTAGAATTAGGTGCTGAAGTCGTGGGTTATGCACTACCTACCAAACACGACCTGGATAACTTTACAGCTTGCAAATTAGAAGACAAACTCACTCAAAACTACGGTGACATCCGAGACTTTGAACAACTAAATGCAGCACTTAAAAAAGCTAATCCCGACTACATTTTTCACTTAGCTGCCCAAGCTTTAGTACTGGATTCATATGAAGATCCATTGACCACTTTTAACACCAACATTATGGGAACAGCTAATTTATTACAAGCTGCTCGTTCATGTAAAAACTTAAAATCAATCGTATTAATCACGAGCGATAAATGCTACGAAAACAAAGAAGTAGTTTGGGGTTATCGTGAAACGGATCAACTGGGTGGAAAAGATCCTTATTCAGCTTCTAAAGCTGGAGCAGAGATTGTGGCTTATGCGTTTTATCATTCCTTTTATAAAGCATCAAACATTCGCATAGCGACCACACGTGCAGGTAATGTAATTGGTGGTGGTGACTGGTCTGGCAATCGTTTGATCCCAGATATTTTTAAAAACATCAGAGAAAATAAAACGGTAGTTATCAGAAACCCTAGTGCTACCCGACCATGGGAACACGTGTTAGAACCCCTCTCGGGTTATTTACAATTGGGGCTAAAATTAGAAGACTCCAAAGAGTTTGAAGGCGCTTGGAACTTTGGACCTAGCACCTATGTACATTACAGCGTTGCTGACGTGGTTAAAGAAATAGAGAAAAACACACCTGTTGATTTCGAGTTAGGTGATGTTCCTCAACAACATCATGAAGCTACATTCCTAAAATTAGATATCACCAAAGCAGCAAGTTATTTAGAATGGTTACCCCAACTGAATTTTGATGATATGATTCAATTTACAGTAGAAGGGTATTTGGCTCAAGATGATACAAACGTATATGAGCATCGTGTGAAGCAAATTAATGACTACACCGTATTGGCTAAAAAGAATGATACGGCTTGGGCGGTGTAAATTTTACTGTCTAAAAGGATTGGTTTCCCAAGCAAAATTGTGTCTGCTAAAATTTTATTATTTGTTCTAATCCATATAGTCCCTATTATTATTGGACTATGCATCTACATTCATCTGTATATTAAAATAAAGACAGAAAACATAGTTGATCCACCTTTGATTGATTTGTTTTTCATATTTATCAATTACGGTGGACTCTTACTAGTAAACCTCACTTCTATGTTTTGGAAATGGTCTGCTATGGCATCACTGTTAAGTCTGTATCTTTTTTTAATTGCACCTATAATTATGGGTATAGTCATTCATAATAACCATAAGAAAAGATATTTATCAAAATATCATCAATGTACTTATCAAGCAGCTATTTTTTATTACCTATTACTACCTACTACCATTATCTTAAGTCTAGTATTCGATTTCTAAAAAAGTAAAATACCATCAAGAAGCTAATTAAACATTTAAATGTCTAACATCTTAATACTCTGTACTCAATACTAAAACATAAAAAAAGCAAGTCTATAAGCCGGGTCCTGTTCTCCGATAAATCGAAGCCCTTATCATTTATCTAAACGCCCTACCCTCCAACTGGAGCGAGTAGCTCTATATGTTGGTGTATTTGGACTTTCAGCTCGTAGGGTTTACCGTAAGTTATGTTACCATAACAGACCGTGAGCTCTTACCTCACGTTTTCACCCTTACCCTAACCGAAGCGAAGGCGGTATATTCTCTGTGGCACTTTCCGGCTGCTGTGATTCCTCACAACATCCCTCCCTTTCAAGAGGTACGATACTCTATGCTGCCCGGACTTTCCTCTAACTAGCTATTACGACTAATCAGCGATAAGGCAACTTGCTGTGCAAAGATAGCTATTCCTTATGAGTATTTAGTTGTAAGTTTTAAGTAGTATGTTTCAAATTGCTTAAAAACTTAACAAAACAGATATAATTAATATTTCCCTAGTTATGCCCCAACACGATGACACTTTAAAATTTAGCTTTGACTTAAAACTTATTACTCACAACTTTCTCCCTACATGTTTCACATTTCAAAGTTTCAGCTTTAACTTAAAACTTAGTACTTTGTACTTAAAACTCAAGACTCACTACTAAAAGCTCACTAGTCCCAAAATGGCAAAAATATTAATCATAGATGACGAAAAGGTAATCCGAGGAACTTTGAAAGAGATTCTCGAATATGAAAAATATACGGTGGAGGAAGCTCATGACGGAGAAGAAGGGTTAAAAAAGATTGAAGCGAACAACTATGATGTTGTGTTGTGTGACATCAAAATGCCTAAAATGGACGGTATGGAGGTGCTCGATAAAGCAATTGCTTTAGGTAAAGACACCCAGTTCATCATGGTTTCAGCTCATGGAAACATAGAAACAGCCGTTGACGCCACAAAAAAAGGGGCTTTTGATTTTATCTCCAAACCCCCAGATTTAAACCGCTTATTAGTTTCGGTAAGAAATGCATTAGATAAATCTACTTTAGTAGTTGAAACTAAAACGCTGAAAAAAAAGATATCTAAAACAATCGATATCGTGGGTGAATCAAAAGAAATTAACACTGTAAAAGAAACCATTGGAAAAGTTGCTCCTACTGATGCTAGAGTAATGATTTTTGGACCTAATGGGTCGGGTAAAGAGTTGGTTGCTAAACAAATTCATGCACAAAGCAATCGAACGAAAGCGCCAATGATTGAAGTAAACTGTGCAGCCATTCCAAGTGAATTAATTGAAAGCGAATTATTTGGTCATGAAAAAGGCTCCTTCACAGGTGCCCAAAAACAGCGTTTAGGTCAATTTGAATTGGCCAATGGCGGAACTATTTTTTTAGATGAAATAGGTGACATGAGTCTATCTGCCCAAGCGAAAGTTCTACGTGCATTGCAGGAAAACACCATTACTCGTGTTGGTGGTGAAAAAAGCATCAAAGTGGATGTACGGGTGATTGCTGCTACAAATAAAGACTTGAAAAAAGAAATTGCAGAAGGCAACTTCAGAGAGGACTTATACCATCGATTAAGTGTCATAGTTATTCATGTGCCCTCTTTGAATGACCGAGCAAGTGACATTCCTTTACTGGTTGACAAGTTCTTAAACGACATTGCTAAAGATTACGGTGCTCCCACAAAAAAAATCGATAAAGCTGCTTTAGACGCACTTCAAAAACATAACTGGTCAGGAAACATACGTGAACTTAGAAATGTAGTCGAACGACTAATTATTATGAGTGGAGATAAAATTACAGAAGGTGATGTGAAAAAATACGTATAATAGTTACAACCACTTCTGGTTTTTAAAATAGAAAAACATCGATATAATCACTAATACCATTACTCCCAATACAATAGGGTAGCCATAAGGATAATCTAACTCTGGCATATATTTGAAATTCATCCCATATAACCCTGCTAAAAAAGATAGCGGCATAAATATGGTTGATATAATGGCCAATACCTTCATTACACTGTTCATGTTGGTGCTTATTGAACCATGGTATAAGTTGGCAGCATTGGTTAATATATCTCGGTTTTGGTCTAAAAGTTCTGTGCAGTGTAACAAATGATCATGAACATCCTTAAAATAACGAAAGGTGTTCTTATGAATTAATCCTGTTGATAAAACATCTATTTTTGCAATGGCATCGCGAAGTGGTGTTACTGTGGAAACTAAAAACCGTTGTTGTTTTCGCAACTTCTGGATTTTAGCAACAGTATTTGACTTAGGTGTTAACAGTGCTTCATTTTCTATTTTATCTACTTTTTTAGAAAACACTTCAATTACTTCAACATAATGATCCACAATTGTGTCAAGTAAAAGATAAAAAAGATAATCAGCTTCTCGCTTTCTTACTTGCCCTTTATCCTCTTCAAGCCGTTGCCGAATGGATTCAAAAACGTCATCTTCAGTTTCTTGAAAAGAAAGCACGTAGTTTTTACCTAAGACAAAGCTTACTTGCTCAATATAGGCTTTGGCATCTTGGCTACTCCAACGCAACATCTTGAGTGTAAGAAACAACTCCGTATCATATATTTCTAATTTAGGGCGTTGAAAGGTATCCAAGATATCTTCTAACATTAAACGGTGTAAGGAATAATGCTCTCCAATATCTTTTATCACATCGACTTCATATAAAGCATCCACATTAATCCAATGGATTAACCCTTCTTCTAAACTCAAGCCTGAAAATCCTTTAAGGGTCTCTTGCTTAGTTACGCGGTCGGTATTATAGCTATAACAACTTACCTCGACTTCAGAGGTTCTGCTCTCTCCAAAGTAAATCAAAGAACCTGGAGGTAGGCCTAACTTTTTTTTAGAAATGGAATGTTGTTTATCTAAGATGCCTTTTCGATTAGAAGATTCGCTATTAGTGACGTCCATCCTGTTTGATAACATGACCCCAAGCCCCTGCCTGTGTCAGCATGGAAATACTCATAGAACATGTATGGTTTATTTTTAATGTGTTCTGAACTAAATAAAGGGTGTTCTGCTTCATAAGCTAAATGCCCCTGGTCATTTTTAGGCTTAAAGATCCCTAAAAGTCGCTTTTCAAGTTCCAAAATAATCTGGTCTAAGGGAAGATTATTACCCGACCCTTCTGGGTATTCATAGACATACTCCTGGCCATAGTATTTATGATATTTTTTTAAGGCTTCAATAATCATGTAGTTAATTGGAAACCAGATCGGACCTCGCCAGTTGGAATTTCCGCCAAACATTGCAGTATTAGATTCTCCAGGCACATAAGAAACACCATGTCTGATGCCTTCAATATCTAACTCATAAGGATGAAGTTCGTGGTATTTAGATAGTGAACGTATGCCATAAGGAGAAAGAAATTCGGATTCGGACAACATGCGCTTCAAAACAAATTGCAGTCTATGTCCACGAAGTAAAGCAAACAAATGATTTCCGTCATTATTTCTATTTTCAATTCTAGAAGTCAATGAAGCTAATTCTGGTCTATTTCGCATTAGACCAGTAGCTCTACGCTGAAAATCATGTAACCCTTCAAATAACTCTTCTGGAATTACCTCTACAGCAAACAGTGGAATTAACCCTACTATCGAGCGAACTTTCATTCGTTGAGGTTCGCCTTTTTGTAACTGAACCACATCGTAAAAAAACTCATCCTCAGGATCCCACAAGGAGATATCATCTTTACCCAAATGTTCTAACACTCCTGCTATTTCTAGAAAGTGCTGAAAGAACTTAGAAGCAGATTCTTGATAAGAAGAATGATATTTAGAGAGCTCCAAAGTCATACGAAGCATGTTTAAACAATACATCGCCATCCAACTGGTTGCATCTGCCTGCTCAATCGATTTGATTCCTTTAGGGAGGTTACTTCTATCAAAAACACCAATATTATCGAGACCTAAGAAGCCCCCTTCAAAGAGGTTTTTTCCATGACTATCTTTTTGATTTACCCACCATGTAAAGTTGATTAATAGCTTTTGGAAAACTTTTTGGAGGAAATCGAAATCTGGCTTGCCGTTAATTTTTCTATCTAAATCAAATACTTTTAAACATGCCCAAGCATGAACTGGGGGATTTACATCCGAGAAATTCCATTCATAAGCTGGGATTTGTCCATTCGGGTGCATATAATACTCCCTTAGCATCAATGAAAGTTGTCTTTTAGCAAACGCACTATCCATGTAGGCTAACGTGGTAGTGTGAAAAGCTAAATCCCAAGCTGCATACCAGGGGTATTCCCATTTATCAGGCATCAACAAAATATTCTTGTTGGATAAATGTCTCCAATTACTATTTCTAGAGAAATCTCTTATCGCTTTTGGAGAATCGTTTTCTCCGTTGAGCCATTTATTTACATCAAAATAATAGAATTGTTTTGACCATAAGATACCCGAAAGCGCATCAACAAAAACTTTCTTATTCTCTTCTTTTATGAGATGTTGTTCACATAAATCAGCATAATAATCATGAGCATCTTGTTTACGCTCTTGAAAGTGTTGCTCAACATTTTCGAAAGGCTTTTCAAATGCATCCTTAGAAAATCGCAAATACACCTCCTGAGTCTCTCCTGCACCAATCACCAATTCATACGCTGCGGCAAATTTAGTTCCTTGACGGGTAGTTTCATTAACGGTGTCCTCCCCTTTTGTAATGTGGTTACTGATACCGTTTTTAGTGTATTTAGATGTGTTTTTCACCCCATACACATGCATCATATTGGTTTCATTCTCGCAAAAAAGGGCTCTCCCACCTTCAGAATAATACACATGATATTCGCCTAAATGTTCATGATAGAGATCTACAGCTCCTTTCTTTTTTAATTTTAATGTTGGTTTTTGGGAACAAAATTCATGATTCCAATAATTACGAAACCATACTTGAGGTAACACCCAAATCGCTTGTTCTTTATCTGAGCAGTTTTTAACTTTTATTTTTTGAATAATGTCTTCCTCTTCAACCTTAGCATATATGATTTCTATGTCAAAAAATTGATTATTATCATAAACACCCGTATCCCAAACTTCAAATTCTTGTTCTTTTTTACTGCGTTTTTGATTTTCCTTTTGGATACTTGAATAGGGAAATCTATTGATTGGATAAATATAATGAAAGACACTGTAAGAATGGGTTGGGGTGTTTAAACCTTGAAAATAAACCTCTTTTACATCTTCTCCATGATTTCCTTGTGTATTGGTCAGTCCAAAAAGGTTTTCTTTTAAAATATCATCTTTACCATTCCAAAAAGCGGGTGCTAAACAAATGTTTTGTTTGTTATCACAAAAACCTCCAATTCCCTCTTCGCCCCAACGGTATGCATTGCCAATCGATTTATAGTGATTAATAAAATCCCACGCATCGCCATTTTGACTATAATCTTCTCGTACAGTACCCCACTGCCGGTAACTCATATAAGTCCCCCACTTTTTCCAACCAGAATTATCCGTGGTTAACATCACTCTTAAAGCCTCTTTTCTCACTTCACCTTATATTTAGTAATTCTATTGCAAAAATAGTTGTCATTTAAATCTACCCCCAACATAGTTAAATTTATTTTCATCAAAACTACTTCGTCTAAAATTTCTGTAAAACACCTAAATTCCTCGGTGATTTGATACGATAATTAATCCTTGGGAAGCTTTATCTTAGCATTAAAAAAAAACGTTATTTAAGATTCGCTAAAAAATTCCTATAATTGTTAAAAATCGCTATTCAATTAGTTTTTAAATAAAAACATATGAGCCAAGAAAATACGCCAGAAAATACAGAGAACAAATCAGGAGGTGGAAAAAAAGCCATAATAATTATCCTTATACTTTTACTTCTAGGTGGGAACGGGTACTTGATTTATAAAAAAGTAGAAACTGAAAAACAACACGTTACAGCTATTGAAGGTAAAGATGCTATTATTGCCACGAGAGAAGCTACTTTAGACTCACTTCATACGGTTTTAAAACTACGCTATGATGAAATCGCTGCACTTTCTGGTGACACTGCGGCTTTAGGTCAGGCAATTAGAGAGCTTGAACAAGAAAAAAAGAAATTGAAGCGGTCTGCTAATGTTGCTTGGAGTAAGGTGAAAAATCTTGAAAAGATGAAAAATCAATACGAGCAAATGTTGAAGCTGCAGGATGAAGAATTGGTAATTTTACGTTCAGCAGCTGACTCATTAAGTAAATTTAACACGGCATTGAAAGATACGATTGTTAAAAAAGAGAATGAAATATCAACACTTGTAACAGAAAAAGATGAATTGTCTGGTCAAGTTGAGTTAGCAAAAATACTTACTGCTGATAAGTTTGCTTTTTCATACCTAGATAAGAAAGACAGATTAAAACAATGGGAAGACACTGGTATTCCAACTTTCAAATCTAAATCAGTTGTTAAACTTCGAGTTGATTTTAAATTAATGCCAAACAAAGTAGCTCTAGTAGAAGAAAAAAAGGTATACATGCAAATTAAAGATCCATCAGGTAACACCATTTATGATTTAGCGTTAGGTTCTGGTGAGTTTGATTTTGAAGGTAGACAAGAGTATTACACTTTAAAAGAGGATGTTTTATATGATACGAGAGGTAAGCAAGTCACTTTCATTTATGATAAAGGTTCTCCATTTATGGAAGGTACATACAAAGTCAATATTTACTGTGAAGGTAAGTTAATAGGAAGTGATTCTTTTGCTATCAAATAATTTTAAAAGGAGCTTTATAAGCTCCTTTTTCTTTTTATTTATTTTTATTTCTCCTTTCTGTTACTCACAAAATAACTTAACAATAACAGTGTCAAGCTCAAACTTGACCGAAGATGTATCTTCATTAACAACAAAGAATGATGAACTACTTCTATATATATTTGAATTGATTGATGACACTGTCAACGTTATTTCCCTCCATCAATTTGAATTAGATCAACAGCATCAGAAGCAATTAATAACAAGTGAAGATCTAAAAAGTGATAGTCTCTATTTTTTCTTGTTGGAAATTGACTCTCAAGAATCTGTTGATGTAATTATTAAGAAAGTGAATGAAAATAAAGATGTGATAATAAGATCCCACTTCGAACTCAACACTAGGAAAATAAAAGCAGTTTTAGGTGACGAAGATGTTATTTCTGCTAGAAAGCTAGGAAATAAAAATATAGAATTTAGTGAAACAGGCTTTCATGTTTTTGATAAATACACCTATCACATAACCATCACTACATTCTAGGGGTATGATGACTACGTATTTTTTTGGCAGGCTGCTTCAGTTTTAAAGAAAGTTCATAAGCTGAAACATTTCCACCTACTGTTTGCCTTAAATTAGAGCTATTCATATCATAACTAAATGCAATTGTATAATAGGTACCACCTAAACCTGCTGACACGATATAAGCATCTTGAACGCGATACCATCCTCCAAACGTGATAAAAGCAGGATTCCAACGTTCAATTAAAGGAGCAAATAAATAATTAAAATAGGACCCCACATTCACTTGTAAATTATCCCCTTGTAAGGTAGCTAAGACATTAGGGTTGATCGTAAATTTATACCCCACTTGAATATCCATTCCTCCATGTAGTTTATAAAGCACAGGTAATTTACTGTCCCCATCGATGACTAAAGATTCATTTGGCTGGTTTAAATGATAAGCAGAAAGTCCGAAATAACCATCCATCTTACTATCCATAAAATCCTCATTGTAATTGTAATAATACAATATACCAGCACTTAAATCAGGTAAAAACACCTTTGTTTCAATATTACTTATGCCTGGATCAATAGATCCGTCATACCCGATATAAGGATTATACTGAGAAGTCCATTGAAAACTATTGGGTGAAACGTTTTTTTGTATCACACCTCCTTGTATCCCTAAAGTTAATTGTGATTTGCGAGTCATTTTAACATTGGTAGAAAATGTAACGTTCAGTCCACTGTTACTCAACGCACCATTACTAGCCTTATCTTGAAAAGCTGACACACCTACCCCACCCCAATATCCTTCTAATATCTCTTTACGAGGTATGGGAACCATCACGGAAAGCTGATTAGTTTGAAAGTTAGCTCCTACACTTTTCCATTGTGTTCGAGTATGAGCACTTAATGTCGTAGTCTCTTCTAATGCAATAATGGCTGGGTTTAAGTATAAACCAGCAGTATAAAATTGGCTAAAAGTGGGGTCTTGAGAAAAAACAATTAGTGTTTTAAAACAAATCAAAAAAACGAATACCTTTTTTAAAGAACCCTTAGTCATACTAACATTGAACTTACAAGTTTTTTTACAAATTTATTCTATTTTTAATCACCAACAAAAAATTAAATAAAAGGGCTTTTTTTTAACTTTAAACCTTTTTTTTTAACTTTTTTAACTAGCTTAGTTTTGTGAAAAATAACCTATTCAACTTAACCTTATCAAACGTTTTTACGTCTAACCACATTATGAGCGCAAAAGGGGGAATCATAGCGTTAACATTTTTATTTAGTTTTCTTTCTGTTTATTCAGAAGGCACTAAAGAAATATATCCTAACTCAAACAATGTTACTCGGATGGTGTTGAGACGTGATTGGGATTACACCAACTTTGCACGCTATAACGCTGCTGAAACACAACGTTTAAACTTCACTATTTGTAACAATGGTGAAATTGCTTACTTCGGATTCAATGGCGCAGAAAACTCCAACGTAAAAATGCGGGTTAGACGTGCATCTGATGGAGCTGTTGTATTTGCAGAACGAAATTTACCAACATCTGGCGAGGGTTATATTCAAGATTATAATAGAGCCGTTGCTGGGCCACGCGAAATTGTTGGTGCTGCAACTGGTTATGATGCTTTTCAAATTAATGGTCTTGCTCCTGATGATTATTACATTGAGTTTAATACAAATGACAATGATTTTGAGTTTAGGTACTTTGATATTACCGTTGCTACTGCTGCCAATAGCCCAATACCGGGAAGAGTGTGGTCGCAAGAGTGGTTATTGACAACCCGTAGTTTTAACAACCCTTTTCTAGGTGAGTTATATATTTATTCTGATGATGGAATTGTCACTTCTGTTGATTTTAATGGTATCAGACCCTATGTTTTTAATATTTCCGCGAATCCTACTGGGGTAAAAACTACTGGTGATTTTAATGAGGACAGACAATCTGTAGGTGGTAGACAAACCTACCCACAATACAAAATTTTCCTTAATCCTCCTGATGAAAATTGTTATCCTAGTGGGGAATTTGGGCAAATAACAGGTGACATAACAGTATCAGGCTGTGGTTTGGATAAATGTATAAATATCCCTGTTGACCAACCAGGCCGAGTGTTAATTTTATTAAATCTAAACGGTCAGGCTGGATATCAAGCAAATTCTGCTGATATCCAATTTGACACGACTATATCCCCTGATAATTTCTGTATACCTTGGGATACTCGCGATAATTTCGGGAATTTAATTCCAGAAGGCCAAAATGTTAATCTACAAATAGATTACCTGAATGGAATAACCCATTTACCCATGTTCGATGTTGAATCTCACCCTAATGGTTATTCTGTAGGTTTAGTTCGACCTCTGGCACCGCAAGTACCTGTTAAACCATTTTTGTTTTGGGATGATGTGAATATTGTAAGTCAAGGAGGTGTTCAAGGAACCTCAAATTTTAGTGGGTGTAATTCTCCTTCTTGCCATAATTGGTTTTTCACCAATGGATTTAACAACAACTTACCTGATTATGGTAACTTAAACACGATTAACACGTGGTGGTACGCTAACATTATTAATAAAAATACTGATTATGTGGTAACTAACGCCACAGTTGATGCTGATGTAAGAATCCTTGGCCGTGGTGAAGACGGTGGTAATGATACCACTACTTGTAGAAATAGTGGTGCTTTTCAATTAGCAGGAAATGTGTCAGAGGCGCCTAGTGCTACCTGGACTACCAATGGAAGTGGTACTTTTTCTAATGTGAATGATTTAAGCGCAACATACACTCCCTCTGATGAAGACTACAATAATGGTTCTGTACGATTAACATTAACATCGGACCCTTTTGGTGAATGTCCTACGGACTCCGATTTTATGATTTTAAATTTAGACCCAGGGCCGAGTTTAAGCATTGGACCTGGAGCTGATCTATGTGAGAGTAACTCAAACGTAAATTTACAATCCTCCTTCTCAAATGCTGACGGCATTCGCTGGTTAGGTGGGAATGGTACTTTTATACCGAATAGACGAAGACCCAACGTAACCTACAACCCAACACCTGAAGAAATAGCCAGCGGAGAAATCACATTAATTCTTAGTACAAATAATGTAACCAATGTGTGTCCGAACATCACAGATTCAGTCACTTTCAACTTTCAAGAAGCTCCAGTAGTTACACCCGGTACCACACCAGATACAATTTGTGCATCTACTGCCTTTATACAATTAAGTGGAACTATTGAAAATGCTGGGGGTGGAAGCTGGTTAGGTGGAAACGGTAATTTTGTACCATCAAGAGACTCGCTTAACGCACAATATTTCCCAACAAATAATGAAAAAAACAGTGGTTCTTTAACACTAACTCTTAGTTCAAGATTAGAAACTGGAGGTTGTCAACCAGTAACGGAAGATATTACTTTAACATTTAAATCACCAAGCTCAGTGACCGTGAATTCACCCACAATTCAAACTTGTGCTAGTACGGACACCATACCTCTTTCAGCAACTGTAACTGGTGCAGCAACTATAACGTGGTCTGGAGGAAACGGGAGTTATATTCCATCCAATACGATCGCGAATCCTAGTTATCTAGTTCACCCCGATGATACTACAGCTGGTAGTATAATGATTTTTGTGGAAACGGATGGTAATGATGGTTGTAGTATCGTCAAAGACAGTATTTTAGTTCAATTCTCTTCCCCTCCAGTAGCAAAAGTAGACGCTGATAATCAGTTAGTTTGTGCTAACAATGCAAGAATAGAGTTAGCTGGAGCCTTCTCCAATTCATCAGGAGTAAGATGGGTAGGTCAAGGCGGAACATTCTCACCTAGTGAAGATTCATTAGTAACAACTTATATTCCGAGTCAAGCTGAAATAGATGCCAACTTTACTTTCCTCACACTTACTACTACTGGTAATGGTTTTTGTGAGCCTGCCTCAGACGTGCAAAATGTTATCATCTCACCAGCTCCAACTGCTGATGCACAGGGTCCTTATACCGTATGTAAAAACAATCCTACTATTCAAGTATCTGGAACTTCTCAAAATTCCACAGGAATGTATTGGAGTAGCTCTGAAGGTTCATTTAGTGACTCTGCTAGTTTCAACACTATATTTACTGCAACGCAAAACCAAGTTGATTTAGGGTTGCCTATCACTCTAACATTCACTGCTACCCAAGACCCTGTTTGCGCACCTGTAAGTGATAATGCAACAGTAACTTTTACTCCTTCTCCCACAGTCGATGCGGGACCAACACAGACTATTTGTGCCAACAACTCTACTGTGCAACTAAACGGTTCATTTACCCGAGCTTCCCAAGTAACATGGTCTGGGGGAAATGGTAGCTACTCTAACATGAATGCCACGGGATCAACTTACCAACCAACCCAAGCTGAAATAGATGCAGGAGAAATTAAGCTTTTTCTTTCCACTTCAGGCGGTATAGGTAACTGTATTAATGTGACTGATAGTGTCATGATAGCAATAACCCCAGCACCAACAGTTGAAGCAGGACCAAATCAAACTGTTTGTGAAAACAATGCACGTGTAACACTCAATGGGACCGTTACTAATGCGTCAGGTGGTATATGGTCAGGTGGAGACAGAAATGTAGGTTCAACCGTTACAACGCTTACTAATGCGAAATATAGCCCTTCCAATCAAGAGAAAAATAATGGTGTAGTAAAATTATACCTTGAATCAACTGGAAATGGTAACTGTAACCCTGTACAAGATAGCATAGAAATTACGATAACTCCACAGCCGGAAATCACTAATTTTAGTAATGTTTTGGTATGTGCAGATGCACCGAGTGTTACTTTTAATCCTAATCTTTCAGTTGCAACTGGTGTTATTTGGTCAGGTGGCCAAGGAACTTATTCCCCTAATAATACCACACTCAATACTACTTACTCACCTTCCATAACTGAAGTTAATAATGGATTTGTTAATCTTAAATTAACTACAACAGGAAATGGTTTGTGTAAAGCAGAAGATTTTAGTAGAAAAATAACTATTTCTAAAGCTCCTATTGTTAGTGCTGGGTCTAATCAAACTATCTGTGGTGATGAAAACAGTGTACAATTAAACGGAACAGTATCCAATGCTGGAGGCGGACGTTGGACCACCTTAGGCTCGGGTTCATTCAGTAGCCAAACCAACTTAAACGCTACCTATCAACCTTCAAACCTTGATAAACAAAATGGCTTAGTGAAACTAGTTTTAACTACTACTGGAAATGGATTGTGTAATGCGCTGAGTGATACAATGCAAATTGCCTTTTCAGAAATTCCTGTAGCAAACGCTGGGAACAATAGAACATTGTGCGCCAATGAATTCCCTATCACATTAAATGCCTCTGGATCTATTGGTAGTTGGGTGGGTGGAAACGGCTCTTTTTCACCCAATCGAAACACATTAAATGCCACTTATACCCCTACTGTAGCAGAAGTAAATACTGGAAGTGTTATATTAACTTATGAATCAAATGTGTCTGGGGTTTGTCCTCAGGTAAGTGACGATGTTAAATTTAATCTGAAAGAAGGACCAATTGTAGATGCAGGTCCAGATATAACAATTTGTGGTAATTTAGAACCTTTTACACTTACAGCTACAATTCAAAATGCTGGGAATGGTTTTTGGAACACTTCTGGAACAGGACAATTTTCTCCAAGTGCAGCTAACGCTACTTTAACCTATTTGCCTTCGCCTTCTGATACTAGTTTAACCGATACTACAAAAATCATTTTCTATGTAGGAACAGTTGGGAATGGTGGTTGTCCTTCATCGGAAGATTCACTTATGGTGTCGTTTGTACCTGCCCCTATTCTCAATGCCGGTGCCGACCAAACGCTTTGTGCTGATGGAAATGGCATAACATTAAATGGTTCTTTGGTCAATATTACTACGGTATCATGGTCTGGAGGCAATGGAGGTGTATTTACTCCAAACAACACGATTAACACCACCTACTCTCCTACTCCTTCTGACTTAAATCAAACAAACCTCACCTTTGTTGTTACTAGTCCTGCTACTGCTATTTGTCCTGCAGAAAGTGATACTACTGTTATATCTTTAGTTCAGGGACCTACAAATGATGCTGGCCCTAACACCATTATATGTGCTGACAGTTCTTTTATAAGATTACAGGCATCGATAACTGGCGCTAATACGGGGTTATGGACAACTTCTGGAACGGGAACATTTTCACCTACTGCTACTGATACCGTAACACGTTATTATCCTTCGCTTGTAGATACCGCTGCCGGACAAGTAATTCTTTATTTTAATACTAACGGTTCAGGTATTTGTGAAGATGTACAAGATTCACTTATACTCACATTATCAAACGCGCCAATTGTTTTTGCTGGAAATGATACGACAATTTGTAGTGACAGTGATCCAATTCCGTTAAATGGCCAATCAAATGGTGTTTCTAGTGGTTTTATATGGACTACATCCGGTACGGGTACATTTTCAGACAACACCTCACTATTATCCTCCTATACTCTATCACAAGATGATATAGACAATGCTATTGTTACTCTTACACTTCAGACAACAGGTAGTGGGGATTGTAACGAAGTATCTCACTCGTTTAATATTTTAATGACTCCTCAACCTGAAATCAGTGCTAGCCTGAATCAAACTAAATGTATAATAGACCCTAGTGTAACGGTAAGTGCTAGCATCACTGAAGCCACTGGCGTCCATTGGTCATCCCTTACTAATGGTACTTTCACAGACAGCCTTGCTTTAACTACTGATTATTTCTTTTCCTCGCAGGATACAATAAATGGGTTTGCTACTTTAATAGCTACATCAACGGGTAATGGTCAATGTAAAACTTACACAGACACAACCCAAATACAGTTTCAAAATTTACCGATTGTATCAGCTGGCAGTGATGTCGAAATTTGTGGTGATGCGGCTAGTGTACCTATTAGTGGTACTGTTTCTGGAGCGGCTTCGGGCACATGGTCTTCTAGTGGATCTGGAATTTTTACTCCAAATTTCGCCACACTTACTACAAATTATCAAGTTACAAGTGAAGACACCACAAATGGCTCTGTCGCATTAATTTTGACTTCTACAGGTAGTGGCGTTTGTCCTGATGTGAGTGATTCATTGATTGTAACGATCACAGATGTACCTACGGTGAATGCAGGAAATGACACCACTGTATGTGCCAATGTAGATAGCGTTCAATTAAATGGACAAATAAGCATTGCTACTGGGGCCAACTGGTTAAGTTCAGGCACTGGAACATTTTCTCCCAATGACACTACTTTGACAGCTGTATATATACCAAGTTCTAGCGATACCGCAGCTGGTAATGTAACTATCACACTCGTATCTACAGGAAACGGCAACTGTAACCGGGTATTAGATGACTTTGTTTTAAATTTCACAAAAGCACCTCGGGCTGATGCGGGACCTTCAACCACTATCTGTTCTGACAGCACAGGTGTTGCCTTAAATAGTACTATCACTTCTTTTAGTTCGTTAGTGTGGCGAACAAGTGGAACAGGTGTATTTGGCCCCGACAGCACTTTTGCCAGACCTACTTATTATCCTTCAGAAGAAGACACTACTGCAGGAAGTGTTACTTTGTCAGTTTTTGTTAATGGCCAAGGTACCTGTAACTCTATTTCAGCCTCAACTGTTTTAAATCTTGCACCTGAACATCAAATACAAGTTTCCGATGATTTCACGGTATGTGAGGGAACACGACTTATTCCAATAGCCGCAACCTCACAAAACGCAACGGGGGGAAGTTGGTCAACTACATCCGCTGGTAGGTTTACTCCGAGTGCATTTGATGCAGCATCAAACTTCGCTCCTTCTAATAGTAATACTGACAATACTATTATTCTTACATATACTACTGACGATGGAGGTATTTGTCCGCCAAAATCTGAAAGTATTGAAGTCATTGTCACCCCTAAACCCACTGTGAACGCTGGTAATGATTTGATTCTATGTGCTGATGCAGAGTTTTTTAGAATGAGAGGTGCTGTAACCAATGCTACAGGTGGCACATGGTCAACCTCAGGTAATGGTACTTTTTTACCGAACGCTAATGCATTAATTGTTGACTATGCCTTATCAGATGAGGATGTGTTAGAAGATTCACTTGTCTTTTCATTAAGCGCAACGGACACAAATAATTGTGCGACCATAACTGATGAGTTAATTGTAAACCTCACGCCTATTCCAACTATCAGCGCTGGTTCGGATATTAACGTATGTCCGGGTGTAGCCTTTATACCGCTTTCAGGTAATGTGACCGTAGCAGGTGGAGGAGTTTGGGAAACACTAGATGGTATGGGTACTTTTGTGGATTCATCTGACCTTTCTACACAATATATACCTGATCCTAGTGAATCAGTTGAAGGTAATTCGATAACTATATCTTTAAACTCAACGGATAATGGTAATTGTCAAACTTATTTTGAAGATATCATTATTTCGTTTACTAACACTTCTTTTATTAATGCAACACCAGAAGATACGACCATTTGTACAACTGATTTTCCAATTCAATTGGGAAGTGAAGGTGCTCAAGGTGAATGGTCTACCTTAGGATCTGGCACATTCTTACCTAATAACAGAGCTGCAAATGCAGTATATCAACCTTCTTCAACTGACTCAATCAATGGCTCTGTAAAATTGTATCTAACCTCTATAAATAATGGAACGTGTCCAGCCATTCGTGATAGTTTAAGCTTATCATTTATTCCTGGACCAGTTGTGAATGCTGGACCAGATTTAACAATTTGTACAAACGAAAATACGGTAACACTTCAAGGTTCAAGCTTCAACACGAATTCTATCGTATGGTCTAGTAATGGTAAAGGAACATTCGATAATTTATCAAGCGCCACCCCTACCTATACCTTATCACCACAAGACAAATCTCTTGGAGCAATCAACTTCAGTCTTATTTCTTTGGACAATGGTCAATGTTCTCAGCCTATTGACAGGATGAAAGTATCCGTATTACCAGGCCCAACCGTTGATCCAGGAAATGGTTTCACCCTTTGTGCTAACAGTTCCGAAATTCAATTAAGCGGTAGTTTCACAAATGCGACTGGAGCAACATGGACTGGAGGAGCAAACTCATTTTTACCAAGTAACACTAGTATGACTGCTCGTTATCAAATTCAACCCGCTGATACGGCTAATGGTTCTGTAACATTAACGTTAACATCTCAAGGACACCCGAACTGTAATCCAAGTACAGCAAATGTGACCTTTAACTTCAAAAAATTCCCTATTGCTGAAGCGGGTATCGACCAGACTATCTGTGCTAACACTAATAGTATAACGCTGAAGGGTACTGCTAAAAATGCTGCAAATAGAAGATGGTCTGTTTTAAATGGTACAGGTCAATTTAGTCCTTCAAATCAATTAGACAGCACAACTTATTTTATTAGTGCTGCAGACACCAGTAGAACTAGTTTGAAATTTTATTATACAGCAACCCCTTCTAACTTATGTCCTCCTGTGAAAGACAGTCTTACTCTCTCAATTACTCCTTCACCAATAATTAGTGCAGGATTAAACATTGACGAATGTGAGACAGTACCCACTATCACCCTCAACGGTAGTGCTAAAAACACCAGCTCAATCTTATGGATTAGCTCGGGAGCAGGATCTTTTAACCCCGATAATACCACACTAAACAGCCAATATCTACCAGATTCGATTGACTTAGTGAAAGGGGCTATCAACTTGGAGCTGAGAAGTACCGAGGCGAACTGTAATCCAGTATCTGATTTTGCAACAATCAACTTTGTGCGTTTTCCAGAAGCTATCGTTAATGCAGGTGTAGATATATCTGTTTGTTCTGATGCACCATCAATCCAGTTACAAGGTACAATCCGATCTGCAGCTAAAGGTAAATGGTCTACTTCGGGAAGTGGAACCTTTATGCCTAATGATTCCACATTAAATGCAAAGTATATCCCTGTACCATCAGACACACTAGCTGGCTCGATACAAATTAGACTTACAGCTCAAGGTAATGATGAATGTGGGGAAGTTACTGACAGTATTACTTTAACATTTACCAGCGCTCCAACAGCCAACTTAGGTGGTAACATTACAGTATGTAAAGACACCAACAGCATTCCGTTACGGGCTAGGCTAACTGTTTCATCTGGAGTTCAGTGGTCAACCTCAGGAAGCGGAATTTTCAGTGCGAGTCGTTTTGACACCGTTACTACCTATATCCCGTCAAAACAAGATAAAGATGCTGGTGTAATTGTAGTGTCAGCTTTAACAACTGGAAATGGTACCTGTCAAGCAATAACCGAATCAATTACCATTAGAATGACTCCAATACCATCAATTGATGCTGGGGTTTCTCAACTAGTTTGTGAAACTATGGAAGATGTTTTTGTTAAAGGCTCCATCAAAGTAGCAACTCAAGGAGTTTGGTCTACAAGTGGAACCGGTACTTTCAATAATCCAATAAGCAAACAAACTACTTATCAACCTAGTATTAATGACACTGAAAATGGGATGGTAATCTTAAAATTCACTACCACAGATAATGGGCAATGTAAACCTGTAGATGACAGGGCTATTATCACATTTGAAGATGCCCCACTTGCCCTTGCTGGTGAAGATCAGACTATCTGTGAAGATTTTAAAAGTATAAACTTGAACTCAATAGTAGAAAATGAATCTTCCATTATCTGGAGTACATTAGGATCTGGATCATTCTCAATTACAGATGGCGAATCAACTACCTATTCCCTATCCAATTCAGATAAGTCGTTGACAACATTACCTATCATATTAACTGCAACAGGTAATGCTAACTGTGGACCAACTGCTGATACTGTAAATGTTTTCATTATTCCTTCACCGGAAGTTGAAGCACTGGCAGGTAACTTATGTCAGATCATGGATGGTGTATCCATTTCAGGCACTATTATCAATGCTTCTGGTGGTTTATGGTCAACAAATGGCACGGGGTCTTTCTCACCTAATTCAGCTACTATTAATGGTCACTATTACCCTTCTTTCGGAGATGCAAAAAATGGAATGGTAGATTTATTATTAACAAGCACTGGTAACGGTTTATGTCAACCCGTTAGCTCTGAAACCTTTGTAGATATATGGCCTCTTCCAATAGCAAACGCAGGGAAAGATCAGACGGTTTGTGTGGGTGCAGATGTAACACTTTCTGCAACAATAGAACCCAACATTTCTTATGAGTGGAGAATTAAAGGAGGCGGAATTATAGCAAATTCTCCGACTACTAAACATACTGTAACCACAAATACGATATTTGAACTTACAGCTATTCGTCAGGATGGATGTTCTTCCACAGATGAAATAACTGTCAATGTTTTCGAACTACCAACAATAGGTTTGGATACGCATTACTGTTACAATGATACTCTATTAATTACCGCTGATATTTCTAATATGCCTCTTGTACCTGGAAGTTTCCAATGGTTTAGAGATGGAGTAATTTTACAGGGTGAAAGAAGCACAAGTTATGTTGTACCTAGCCCTGGAAATTATTCACTAGCATTCTCTTATGCAGGCTGTAGTGTCGATTCCACTACCTATGTGACTCCATTACCTCAGCTGGTGTCATTTGACGAAATCGGTTGTCGATTAGATTCCACAGTCATTAGAACGACCAATATCGCTGGTGCATCTTATAGCTGGACAAACTTAGGGTCAACAGTCGCAACAGAAAACCCAGCTACTGTAGCAACACCACTTGATTCCTCGGTATTTAGTGTGGCTGTCACTGACTTATTGGGATGTGTTAGTAGGGATAGTTTAAAAGTCTTTGGGGTTGAAAAACCAATTGTAAACTTACTTGACTCTTCTGGTTGTGATGAAGACTTAATTCCACTTGATGCTGAACCATTGAATATCGATTCATTAGTAGATTATCAATTAGTTTATTCATGGTTTATGAATAATCAAGCAATTGCTGATACTAACAGTGCAATAATTGCCTCACAAACCGGAATATACAAAGCAAGTGTATCAATTGGCCAATGTGTTACTGTTGATTCTTCAATCATTCAAATTAATGCTTCCCCAGTAGTGGACTTACCTGAATTGATAGAAATCTGTATCATAAAAAATCAATTACAAGAAGTAGATGCAGGAGTCAGCTCATCCTATTTGTGGTCGACAGGAGATACAACTCAAAAAATAACGGTTGAACAAACAGGCTTATACTATGTTACAGTAACTAATGAGTTTAATTGTATTACCACTGATTCCGTATTTGTTGAAGAAGTATGTCCACCTGAAATATTTGTACCTAAGGCATTTGTTCCTGGAACATCTAATCCTGATCAATTCTTTGACATCTTTGGACATGACTTTATCAATTTCAAAATGACAATTTATAACAGGTGGGGTGAAGTAATCTATTATACAGAGGATCCAAAACAGCCGTGGGACGGTTATTATGGTGGTGAGTTAATGCCTGTAGGGGTATATCCTTGGGTAATTGACTTTCAAGATCTGAATGGTGTACAACAACCTACATTAGAAGGTAGTGTAACTATTGTTCGCTAGACAGGGTCATATTTCTTAACTTAGAATTAAATTTATAATGCCATGCGCCATATAGTATTTATTCTGATTTTATTTTTAACCCTAAGTAAGCTTACATATAGTCAAACTACCTTAAAACCAAGTAACTCAATTACTCCATGTATAGGTCAAACAACTAAAGCATGGTTTACTACGAGTTATTCATACGACTCACTTCAATGGATAAACAATTCAAATCAGGTAATATCAAAACAAGACACCTTGTTAATTACCCCCGCATTAATCCCCACAACTACCCTTTATTATTTTGATTTGAAACTGTATGTCAGTGGTACAGCTTATACCTCTCGTTTATTTGTGGTTCCATTTAAAGGTTTTGAATTTTCTATTAATGATAATACTGAGATATGTAATAATGACTCCTTGATTATAAAAATCAACAACCCAAATAATGAAAACTTAAAATATAAATGGTTTTCAAACGTACCTAGCTTTGTACCACCCACCTCTACCACTCTGCAAGTCAAAGTCTCTAAACAAGGGAAGTACTGGGTTCGAGCTACCAACCAAACTGAAACTTGTAGTTTGGTTGACACAATGCTTTTAGACGTATTTAACCAACCTGTCGCGTTGGGAAATGATAAAGAACTTTGTGAAGGTCAGGTAGTCACTCTTAAAAATCTCAACCCTGAATCACCTAATACAACACATCTATGGAACTATAACGGAAAGACAACCACCACTCCTACCTTATCACCTACCGAGTCGGGCGTTTATACTTTAACTACTACAGTGAGTCCTGTAAATTGTTCGTTTAGCGACAGTGTTAGAGTTACTTTTAGTCCATTGCCAAAAGTGGATTTGACCTTGCCAGCGATGCTTTGTAAAGGAGAAACGTTTATTATCAAAAACACATTGCAAAACCCATCATCCTTGTCTTATACCACACTTTGGGAAAGTGATACCGATTTACCGCCAATCGATCCAAATCGAGAAACCATAGATGTATCCAAAGCAGGAAAATATAAACTTACACTCAACACAGGGAGTTGTTCTGTTAGTGACACGACTTCGCTCCGAACACTTAATATGGAAGTAGACTTAGGAAAAAACATACCAGATACCTGTACAAATAGTGGTGTTACACTATATAACCTTAAAGCTAATACAGAACCTAATACTACTTTCTATTTATGGAAAACCCCTCAAGGTAATTTCCTTAAAAAAAGTATTGTAGCACAAGAAGCTGGTCAATATTACTTAACTGTCACCAGTGATATTCCCCAGTGTGAAGTGAAAGACTCTGTTTACATAGGTGTTAGCGCAGCCCCAACTTTTGACTTAGGGGATGATATTGTCGCAGAAAATAGTTTTGTTGTATATGATGGGACTTTTTCTAACCGCTTCAAAGAAGCTGATTATTCGTTTATATGGAAAGACGTTATTAAAGATTCCATCTATTCAACAAAGGCAAATCTAATCTTAGAAAAACAAGGAAAACACACCTTAACACTTATTCTAACAAATAAAGTAAGTCAATGCGTTTCAAGTGACAACTTCACTATTATTATACCTGAAGAACCCATAGTGGCTTCGCATGTCATATTTATTCCTAGTGCATTTTCTCCGAGTTCTACCGATAGTGAAAACAGCCGAATGAAAATTTTAGGACCTGATATTGCGAAAGAAGACTTTAAGCTAGAAATTTATAACCGCTGGGGACAAATTATCTTTGAGACATCAGATTATGAATTAATGAGTACTCAAGGATGGGATGGTAATGGAAAAAATATTGAGGCTCAAAATACGACATACACTTACACCGCTGTTGGTAAATTCATTGATGGTGAGTTATTTAAAGAAATAGGTACGATTACATTAATACGCTAACATTTACCCTTCACATGGAAGAAAAAAACCCCTGGAAAAAGCTTAATAGTAAATCCATCTATGAAAATGATTGGATTGATGTTCGGGAAGACCAAATTATTAACCCGGCTGGTAAAAATGGCATTTACGGGGTAGTAAGTTTTAAAAATTTTGCGATTGGAATTATCCCTATAGATCAGGAATTAAACACTTACATTGTAGGACAATACCGCTATCCATTAGATATATATTCGTGGGAAATACCAATGGGAGGCGGTTTAAAAAACTATACCCCTTTAGAGTCTGCAAAGAGAGAATTAGAAGAAGAAACTGGTTTGACCGCTAAAAAATGGGAAAACATAATGAAGATTCACACTTCTAATTCTGTCACAGATGAGGAAGGCTACGTTTTTATAGCAACTGATTTAAAACAGGGTAATGCTATGCCAGATGAAACAGAAGAATTAAAAATCCGGAAATTGCCTCTTAGGGAAGTCTATCAAATGGTTATGCGCTCAGAAATTACTGATGCCATATCTATAGCTGGTATATTAAAAGCTTCAATTATATATAAATTAATCTAAGAAGTAACCTTTGTACCACTCATAAAATTTTTTAATTCCTTCTGGCACACTCGTTTTAGATTTATACCCTACTGCTGTTTCAAGTTTGGAGGTATCAGCATACGTCTTAGGTACATCACCTGGCTGAAGCGGTTTAAAATCAATCTTGGCCTTACAACCAATATTTTTCTCTATTTCATGGACAAAATCCATCAAAGGTACTGGTGAACCATTGCCAATATTATAAATAGAGTAAGGTGCTGAACTAAAATCTGATGGTAAAATTTCTTCTGAAGTTCCTTTAGGTACATGGGGAATTAGTCTAGTTACGCCATCAACAATATCCTCAACATAGGTAAAGTCTCTTAGCATTTCGCCATGATTAAACACCTCAATAGATTTCCCTTCTAACATTGCCTTTGTAAAAAGAAACAAAGCCATGTCTGGTCTACCCCAAGGTCCATAGACAGTAAAAAACCGTAGACCAGAGGTTGGTATACCATACAAATACGAATAAGTATGTGCCATCATTTCATTCGCTTTCTTAGAGGCTGCATATAATGAAATAGGATGTTCAGTTGCATGTGATTCTTTAAACGGAATTTGTGAATTTAAGCCATAAACTGAAGAACTTGAAGCATATAAAAGATGCTTCACTTTTGTATTTCTACACCCTTCCAATACATTTAAAAATCCATCAACGTTATTTTTCTCGTAGGTATAGGGGTTTTCGATTGAATACCTCACTCCTGCTTGAGCTGCTAGATTAACCACATAATCAAATTGCTCTAATTCAAACAATTGATGTAGGTTACTTCGATCGGTTAAGTCTAATTTAATAAATGTATAGTTTGATGTAGGTGAAACTGAACTATTATAAGTTAAACTATCACGATTAACACCATACTGTTTTAACCTATCATACTTTAGATCCACAGAATAGTATTCATTCATATTATCTATAGAAACAACCTTAAAACCTTCTGAAAGCAATCGTTTGGTCAAATGAAACCCTATAAAACCAGCCCCACCAGTAATTAAAATTTTACTCATCCTTTTCTCGTAAAAATTGATTTAATTCTACCTTTTATACTCTCATCATTTGGTTCCTCTTGGTAATAACCATAACCATAACCATATCCGTATCCATACCCGTATCCGTATGTTGATTTTGAAAAATCGACATCATTAAATAAGAAAGTTATATTTTCTAAGCTTCCATTATCAACTTTTTCTTTCACTTCTTTAATATACGATTTCATCGAATAGTTTTGCCTTACTAAAAAAACATTCACATCACTATGTTTCATTAATTGAAAAGCATCAGAGACTATTCCAATTGGTGGTGTATCAATAATAACATATTCATACTCGACTTTTAACTTGTTAATTAACTTGTCCATTTGCTCATTCATTAACAACTCCACAGGGTTTGGTGGTACCTCACCAGCTATAATTACATCTAAAAAATCAACATTACTCTTTTTAATCAATTTAGTATTATCAATTATACCCGCTAGGTATGAACTTAAACCATTACCCCCTTCAACTTCAAATGCCTCGTATAAATTGGGTTTACGTAAATCTGCACCTATTAAAACAGTTTTTTTACCAGTTAAAGCTAAAATATAGGCTAAGTTTAAAGCGCAAAAAGTTTTTCCCTCTCCACTAACTGAAGAGGTAATTAAAATAGATTTTGCACCACTTTTATTGTTAATTAAAAAATCAAGGTTTGTACGAATTGTTCTAAATGATTCTGCTAAAATAGATTTCGAATTATTGGTTGAAACTAAATCTCTTTCAATTGAACTGTGACCAATCATACCCAGAAAAGGAAGTTGAGTATTAATTAACTCCTCTTTATCTAAGACTCTATTATTAAAGATACTTCTAATTACAATTATTCCTATTGCAATCATTAAGGAAAATATTAACGCTAAAGTGTAATTTTTCTTACTATTTGGCGAAACAACTCCACCTATAACCATTGAAGTATCAATTACATCTATATTTGATTGATTAGCTGCTAAAGCAATTCCTGCTTCTGTTTTCTTTTCCATCAACAACATATATAAATTTTCCTCAAGTGAATACTGACGTTGTATTTTTACTAAATCCTGCTCATATCCTGGTATAGACTGTATTTCGGATAAAAATTGTTCGGATCGTTCTTCTATATCCTTTAATCTTATTTTTGCTCCAGCCTCAAGGCTTTTTATACTTTCATCAATGTTTTTTCTTATCTCATCGAGTTGTTTCCTCTTAAATTCTACTATCGGGTTCGCATGATTATCTTTTTTAGATTTAAAAACTGAATTTGTCATCTGAATAGTGACTAAATTGCTTATTAACGAGTTTAAAATAGGATCTGATACCCCTAATGATGAAGGAACGATTATCTCTTTAGTCATATCACCATCTTTCACATAATCTTTAAGGTAATTATAGTATTTCATTGAAAGCAAAACACTTGATCTTTCCTCATCCAATTTTTCCACTTTGTTGTAAATATTCATACCTTCTACTCCAAGGCCGATGCTATAATTTTTTTTCTTAAACTGCTTTAAATTATTTTCTATATCACTTAACGTATCAGAAATTAATTTTAGTTGAAAATCAATAAACTCGATTGTTTTAATAGCATATTGGTTTTTACTATCTAACTCTCTTTCCTTAAAAGTTTGGATTAGTTTATTCAAAAAAACATTTCCTTTTTTAACATTGGTACACTTTAAGTACAGGTCCAATATATTTGCGCCTGGTTTAGCAGTAGTAATAGTCAGTTGACTTCTATATTGTGAGGTTAGAGCATTCATGTTATGTACAACAATTTTTATAGGCTCATTCAAATATTTAAGATAGTTTCCATTGAAAATAAATTTATATTTAATCCCTCTAATTTCGATGGTATCCCCAAAAGCCACTTGTTTTTCTTCGTAGTCTTTTGACGATTCTTCTCCAATTTTCAAATCGAATTTGTATCCATCAATGACTTCTGCGACCATCATAATACTATTAAGTGACTCATATTGAGAAGTATCAACAACAACTTTTATAGGACTATCTTTATATAAATCAATATCTCTTATTTTACCCTCTTTATAGTAAGAGACAATAAAATCTAAATCAATCAATGTTTTCTTCACTAAAGAGTGTGAATTGAATAACTCTGTAACATCTGATAAAGAACCAGAGCCCATTAATTCCTCTCCATACAAAATTTGTGATGGAGTTTTCGAATTACCACGTAAAATGTAAATTGACGAATGGACCTTGTAAATTGGTGTAGCATACCTATTTATAACAAAGGCTATTGACAGACCTACTATTAATGAAAATAAAATGAAAAATTTATTTCTTAAAAAAAGTTTTACAACCTTCTTAATGTCATCAAAGCTCTCTTCCATTATATAATTTTAAGCCGAGTTAATAATATATATATTGCACCAAATGTAGATAGAACAAAACCTGTTAATGGAATTATGTTTCTACGAAAGTTTTTACTTGCCATAGGGGGCACAATAATCATATCATTCGGCATAATTTGAAATGCTTCAGATTGTAATATTTCTTGATTTAATAAATTTAAATAATAAACCTCAAGTTGTCCTTTTGAAGTATAACGTAACAACTTTATTTTAGATCTATCAGCAAATTCTGTTAAATCATTTGATAAAGCAATTGCTTGAAAAATATTGATTCTTCTATTCGTTGAGTTTTGAATACCTGGAGTTCTCACTTCCCCTAATATTGTGAAGTTGTAACTCATGCTATAGATCATCACAGTAGGAGCTATAACAAATTCTGTCATAACCATTTTTATTGTTTTTTCTGCTTCTTCTATAGTCTGATTTACTACATTAATATTACCAACCACTGGAAGCTCTACATTACCAGAATCATCAACTACAAAACCAGTTTGCTCATTAGAAGTAGCTACCCCACCATTACGCTGGCTAATTCCCAATCCATTTCGATCTAAAAAATTGTACTCATCGTGATTGAGCGCAAGAACCCGTATACTCAAAATATCTCCCTCACGGATCCTATACTCAGTTACATAATGAGATAACTCTTTATATACCTGATTATTTACAACTACCTGATTTTCATTTTCATCCTGAAGATAAACAACTGATTTTCGAGGTACACACGAAAAAATTATAACAGTAAATAACACTAATAAAAGTGCGGATGTAAGGTTGAATATATTTTTCAAAGTTTTATTTTTCTTGTTCTAATAGTTGAAATAACTCACCCAAATTAGGGCTAATGATAATCTCTGTTCTTCTATTTTTCGCTCTTATTTCTTTCGTATCACCAACTACTTTCGGCACAAACTCTCCTCTCCCCGATGCTGCCACCATGCTTGGTCTCATACCTGCTTTTGTTAATTCTTTTACAATTGATGTTGCTCTTAGTACACTTAAATCCCAATTATCTTTTATTACCTCTCCAGGTCTATAAGGTACATCATCGGTATGACCTTCTACTACAACGGTAATATCTTTTTGTTCTTTTAACACATTCGATATTTTTTGTAAAGCGCTCACTCCCTTTTGATCAATTGAATAACTACCTGATTTAAACAATAAATCCTCTGCAAGTGAAACGTAAATTTTCCCATCTTTTATCTCAACGGTTAAATCATTTTCTTTGAAACCTAGAAGTGCTGTACTAATTTTTTCTTTCAATGCTTTTGAGGCATTTTCTAATTGTGAGACGATACTCTCTAATTCTTCCACTCGTTTTTCTCTCGCTTCTAAATTAATCCTTAATTTCTCAATCTCTTCTGAATCATGTACTAATTGTGCGTCTTTTTTTGCTAACTCTTTGCTTAAATGACCTACCTTATCCAACTGCTTACTCAACTGTTGAGCGTCTGCTGCGGACATTTGAGATAATTCTGTGTATTGTTTAATCAAATCTCTATACAAAGAACTCAGTTCAGTGGTATCATTCACTAATTCTGCAACTTGTAAATTGGCTTCATCCAATGATGAAATTAATCGTTGATTTTCAGCATCCGAGAGTTTCACCTCTTCTTGTAATTCTGCTTTGTCCACTTCCAACCCAGACTTTTTTACGTTTAATTCATCGTATTTTTTTTTGGAAACACAGCCAAACGACATTACCAATGATACTATTACTATAAAATAAGTTGCCTTCATATTCCTATATTATTTGAACAAAATTAATCATTTGATACAAATGGACTAATAACTTCAAATCTAATGAAGTTTATTCAGTTAGATTGATATGATTTTAAATTATTTATTATTCCTGAAACTAACTCATACCTAGCTTCTTTGCTTGCCCATGCAATATGTGGAGTGATAATTAGTTTATTTTTATCTTTCAGATTGACAAGAGGATGTTCTTCACTAATTGGTTCCTTAGCTAACACATCTAATCCAGCAGCGGCAATTTCATTGTTATTTAAAGCTTTAATTAGGTCTTCCTCATTCACAATACCTCCTCTGCCCGTATTTAATAAAATTGCAGATTGTTTCATTTTTTTCAATTGGTTTATGCCAATCAAGTTTTGCGTTTTTTCATTTAATGGAGCATGAATAGAAACAACATCTGATTGCTGTAACAACTCATCAATTTCAACTCGCTTGTAACGCATATTATCGTTTTTACCACTGGTTGAATAATACAAAACACTCATCCCAAATACTTCAGCAATTTCAGCTACTTTACTGCCAATAGTGCCAAGACCAATAATCCCTATTTTTTTTCCAGCTATTTCCCAATACGCTTTATTAAGGTGTGTGAAAATCGGACTCTGAGCATATTGACCCGATTTCACATAGTTATCATAATATTCAATATGACCTATAAGGCTAAAAAGTAAAGTGAAGGTATGCTGAGCTACACTTTTAGTGGAATAACCTGCAACATTTTTGACTTCTACCCCTAGTTCACTAGCTGCCTCAAGATCTATATTATTCATTCCTGTTGCCGCTACACAAATCAATTTTAACTGGGGGCATGCGACCATTACAGACTTATCTATCACTACTTTATTTGTAATAACAACATCAGCTTCTTGTAATCGCTCAATGGTCTTATCGGACGTAGTTACTTCATATTTAATAAATTCTCCAAATTGCTCTACATCAGCCAAGTTTGGCACATCTCCTAATGTTGAGGCATCAAGTAATACTATCTTCATAATTTAAATATAGATAAATATGGGCTTTTGATTGTGAATAACGCTTTTAAATGAATAAATTATGTTCCTAGTTTAAATACACCAACATGCTTCAACTTGTACAAGACGACCTTTGGCTTAGCCCTTATCAACATGACATTGAATTACGTTTACAACGCTTTTACAGTCAAGAGAATGAGATCAAAAAGGCTGCTGGCTCCCTACAAGAATTTGCTGATGCATATCATTATTTAGGTATTAACTATGATGACACCATGAAAGGATGGTGGTACCGGGAATGGGCACCTGCTGCAACTGGTGTAGCACTGATTGGGGATTTTAATAATTGGAATCCAACCACACATATTTTAAATAGAAACATCAATGGGATTTGGGAAATTTTCATTCCTGACCCAAACAAAACATATCTTCCACATGGCTCGAAAGTTAAAGTCCAGCTAATTACGCCTTATGGAACATTAGACCGTATTCCAGCATATATCAAGAGAGCCATCCAAAACGAAGAAACAAAAGCATTTGACGGCCAACATTGGGCTCCTGAGTCTCCATTCGAGTGGACAGATGAGGCATGGAATACGGCAAATGTAAAAGCTCCCTTCATTTATGAGTGTCATTTAGGTATGGCGCAAGAAAAAGAAGGCGTGGGTACTTACAACGAATTTACTGAAAACATTTTACCCCGCATAAGTAAACTTGGGTATAATTGTGTTCAAATGATGGCCATACAAGAGCATCCATATTATGGGTCATTTGGTTATCACGTTTCTAATTTTTTTGCTCCTTCATCACGATTTGGAACTCCTGAGGATTTAAAAAACCTCATTAACACTGCTCACAACATGGGAATTTCTATCATCATGGATGTGGTCCATTCTCATGCAGTAAAAAACGTGGCAGAGGGGTTGAATGAATTTGACGGTAGTGACCATCAATATTTTCATTGTGGACCACAGGGTTATCACACGCAATGGGATTCTAAATGTTTTAATTATGGTACATGGGAAGTAAAACAGTTTTTACTTTCCAACTTAAAATATTGGATGAAAGAGTTCCACTTTGATGGTTTTAGGTTTGATGGAGTTACTTCTATGCTATACTTTAACCACGGTGATGCTGACTTTGATCATTACGACAAATATTTCAAAGAAGGGACCGAGTGGGATGCTATTACCTATCTTCAGTTAGCTAACAAACTCATCCATGAGTTAAATCCAAGTGCGCTATCTATTGCGGAGGATATGAGTGGAATGCCAGGGCTTTGCCGTACGATAGAGGATGGAGGAATTGGCTTTGACTACCGATTAGGAATGGGAATCCCTGACAACTGGATTAAATTATTAAAACACCAGGCTGATGAAGAATGGGATTTAGACGAGATCTGGAACTTCTTGACCAATAGACGCTATAAAGAAAAAACAATTGCTTATGCCGAGTCGCATGATCAGGCATTGGTAGGCGATAAAACCTTAGCGTTTTGGTTAATGGATAAAGAAATGTATTGGCACATGAAAGTGGATGATACCAACTTAGTGATTGATCGCGGCATTGCATTACATAAGATGATTCGACTCATCACCATGGCTCAAGGGGGTGAAGGTTATTTGAATTTTATTGGTAATGAATTTGGGCATCCAGAATGGATTGACTTTCCACGACTGGGAAACGATTGGAGCTATAAATACTGCCGTAGACAATGGCATTTAGTCGATAACCCTGATTTAAAATATAAATACCTAAATGATTTTGATAAAGAAATGATAAGGGTTATCAAAGAAAAAGATGTTCTTAACTCGCCTCCAGGAAAACGATTAAATCAAGACAAAACAAACCAATCTATTATGTTCGAGCGCGGGAATCTCATTTTCTGCTTTAACTTCCACCCACAAAATGCTGTTGCTGATTATAAATTCTTTGTACCTCGTGCTGGCACCTATCGCATCATATTAAACTCAGATGACAAAAAATTTGGAGGCCATGGCAGAATAGATTCTAGTGTGGTTTACCCTTCATTTAAAGAAGACGGTGTAGACAAAATCAGCATATACAACACTAATAGGACAGCTTTGATTTTGGAAAAAATGTAATCGATATACTATTGCTTCTTTTTCTTTTCTTCACTTTTAACTTCTGATGTTTGCCCAGAAGCAGCTTGCTGCTTATTTGTAAGCACATCTAAATTTGCCTTAGCCAACAAAAAGTCAGGAGTTTTTTCTAAAGCGACTACAAAAAGTTTTTAGTCGCTCTTCTTTCCTTATAACTTTTATGTTTAGTAGAGCTGCCTCCCTTAACACTTCTTGTGAACCTTCTTCTCCTAACAAAAAATTCCATGCTTTTTGATAAGATTGTAAAGCCATTAATGCAAATAAAGCCATACGAGCTACCTCATCATCATTGTATTTTTTTCACTTTATTCAGCATAGCTTTTTGTGTATCGACTTCTCTACTGACTTGTGCCTCAACTTGCAAAGTCAGTATCGGTAAAAAATAAAGACTTATTATTTCATCTTTGTCATTTTTCGCTTTTATATAGTAATCTATACTTATTTAAATTAATTTTTTCACAGGAATAAGTCCCATTTTCTCGCCTACCTGAAGCATGTAATTATAAGCCTGAACGCGTTCATTTTTTATTTCTCCTTCGAGAATAGCTTCACGAATCACATTTTTAATGTCCCCTACTTCTCGACATGGTTTCAAATCAAAAGTGAGCATAATATCTTCACCAGTAATTATAGGTTGAAAGTTTCGGAGTTTATCCTCCTCTTCTACGCGTTTTAATTTTTCATCTACAAGATCAAAATTCTTGAGGTAACGCTGCACACGATTATCATTTTTTGAGGTAACATCAGCACGGCAAAGCGTCATTAAATCATCTACTTCGTCTCCCGCCTCATACAACAAACGCCTAATAGCAGAATCAGTTATATGCTCTTTTACTAAGGAAATTGGTCTTAAATGAAGTCGTACAAGTTTCTGCACATACTTCATTTTTTCATTCATAGGTAACTTTAACCGCCTAAAAATGTGTGGTACCATTCGAGAACCTTTATCTTCATGACCATGAAATGTCCACCCTACTTTTTTATCATAACGCTTAGTTGGTGGTTTAGCTATATCATGTAAAATTGCTGCCCAACGCAACCACAAATCATTCGTGTGTTGTGAAATATTGTCCAACACTTGCAGTGTGTGGTAAAAATTATCTTTGTGTGATTTTCCTTCTCTAATTTCCACCCCATGTAACGCGACCATCTCAGGAAAAATAGCGCCTAAAATACCTGAATTAAAAAGCAGTTTGAAACCATATGAAGGTTTAGGTGATAGGACAATTTTATTAAGTTCGTCTGCAATGCGCTCACCTGATACTATTTTCAAGCGTTCCACATTATCGCAAATGGCTTGGTAAGTATCAGCATCAATATCAAAGTTCAATTGTGAAGCAAACCGGATGGCTCGCATCATCCGTAAAGGATCATCTGAAAAGGTTCTAACGGGTTCTAATGGTGTGACAATTAACTTTTGTTTTAAATGTTTCAACCCATCAAATGGATCAACAAAGTCACCAAATGTTTTATTATTTAAACTTAATGCTAAAGCATTTATAGTAAAATCCCTTCGGTTTTGGTCATCTTCAAGAGTACCATCTTCAACAATTGGTTTTCGTGACTCTGACCTATAGGACTCTTTTCGTGCACCAACAAACTCTACTTCCCAATCCCCACAGTTGAGCATAGCAGTACCAAAGTTTTTGAACACATTCACAGGGATTCCCCCCAATTTACTTGCTACAAGCTCCGCTAGTTCAATTCCGCTTCCTACACAAACGATATCAATATCCTTACAGGGTCGATTTAGGATTAAGTCCCGCACAAAACCACCAATCACATAACACCTTACTTGTAGTTCTTCAGCCGCCTCTGAGATGATTTTAAAAACCGGTTCACGGTGAAGTACATCAATATTTGTTTCCATCGAACGGTAAATATAGCCATTTGAATAAACACTAGGGAGCGATGGGCTTATAGATTTATGGAATAAAGCATTTTGCGTTAATTTTATATCTTAAAACAGGTGAGTAGTTAAAAAAAAGCTGGTTTACACTTTTTCTATTTATCTTAAAGAAAAAAATAAATAACCTTCAACTATGCATAGACGACATTTCCTTAAAAAAACTGGACTTGCTCTAGGAGCTTTAAGCATTTCTTCCCCACTATATTCATGTGTTAACACTTCTTCTTCTTTTGATTTTAAAATCTCGTTAGCTCAGTGGTCGTTACACAAAGCATTTTTCAACAAAGAAATTGATCCATTAAACTTTCCCGTCATCGCCAAAACGGCATATGATATTAATGGTGTAGAATATGTAAATCAATTTTTTGCAGATAAAGCCGAAGACAACACCTTTTTAGCGGAATTAAATAAACGAGCAGCGGATAATGGGGTACAAAACGTTTTGGTAATGGTTGATAATGAAGGTCATTTAGCTGCAAACAATGATGCGGAAAGACTTAAAGCTGTAGAGAATCATTACAAATGGGTTACTGCAGCCAAAACATTAGGTTGTCATTCAATACGAGTCAACCTTCATGGTGATGGAAATGCAGAAGAATGGAAACAAGCTTCTATTGACGGACTTGGTCGTCTTACTGAATTTGCAGCCAACCATAAAATGAATGTTATTGTTGAAAATCACGGACAACACTCTTCCAATGGTGCCTGGGTGGCTGAAATAATTAAAGAGGTCAACAACCCATTTTGTGGCACACTACCTGATTTTGGGAATTTCTGTGTAAAAAGAAGAGATGGTGACCTCTGGGAATCGCCCTGTGTAGAGCATTACAATAAATATAAAGGGGTGGAAGAAATGCTGCCTTATGCAAAAGGAATAAGTGCCAAAACATTTGAATTTAATGAACAGGGAAATGAAACGACCATTGACTTTTTAAGGCTATTTAAATTAATAAAAGAATCTGGTTACAATGGCTATGTCGGAATTGAGTACGAAGGAAATCAGTTAAGTGAAGACCAAGGTATACGTCAAACAAAAAAGCTTCTAGAGCAAGTACGAGAAACGCTTAGATAACATTATTTTTATATTTAGTTTGAAACACTTACGAAATTTTAGCGCTCTTGTAGAATCAATTCCTTTTGGAGTTGCAATTTTTTGCATGCTATTATTTCAAAAAACGTCTCCAATTTTAAGTGGAGGTGAAGAACAATATCTTGCCTATGCAAAACAAGCAATGGATCCTGAGTGGATTAAAAACTCCATTAGTTTAACCGAAAAATCAGGATCCAGACTAGTTTTTCAATGGATTGTTGGCACTTGTCTCCAATACATTAGTTTCGAAACATTTACTGTCATTGCCAGACTTATTAACTACTTACTTTTCGCCATAGCACTCCATACCCTCTTCAACAAATTCAGGCTTCCTAAACTGTGGACCTTATTCGCATTTCAAATTTACATATTAGGCAAACAAAGCTTTTTTGCTGGTGAATGGATTTTTGAAAGTTTTGAACCAAAAACCTTAGCGTATGCTTTCTTGTTTTTTTCGCTCAACACATTACTAGACCGAAAAATTATTCTTTCAGCATTATTATTAGCTATAGGTACTTATTTTCATTTTTTAGTTACTGGCTGGTTTGTCATTTGTTTGAGTATCTATTGGCTTTTTAAAAAAGAATATAAATCGCTTTTAAAATTTTTAATATCCTTCACACTACTCATCACACCTTTAGGCATCTACCTATATGAAACTATACTTAAACAATCTGCACATTTTATAGATGGCATTAACCTTAATTGGGCTTATTGCTATGGTCGGCTTTATCATCACTTAGGTATCGCCATCAGTTGGGACTATTTTATTTCAAAACAGCTTTTAGGAGTAATCACTGCTATTATTGTTAGTGTGCTTTTAATCCGATTCAAGCATAAAATAAAAGAACGGGACTTCTTTGCTTCTTTTACGATTATTGCGATATCATTATCACTATTTTTTGTATTATTTGCTTTATATGACAGTTTTATCTTGAATCAATACGCTGCATTCCCACTAAAGACATACCCGTTTAGATCAATGGCTTTAGCGCAGTTTTTTACTTTTTTAATTGCTGCTTATTACCTGAATAACAACGTAAATTACATTCACCATAAATCAGTTCTTAGTATATGTATATTAATACTATTTATCGCTCAATCAATTAAGAATTATGACAACTATTCTAAATCAACTAACAAAACTAGTTCGTTTTCTGAAATGAATAAATACATTATTAACAACACACCCAAGAATGCTGTTTTTCACTTAAATCAAATCCCCTATTATATTTCAGAAAGCTTCATTCGAACTACAGAAAGAGATGCTATTTACATTCACAAATTTATCCCCGCAGAAACTTATAAATTATATAATAGATGTGTTATTGCTAAAGAATTAAGTGCACTTGACAACCATCAACTCTCAGTTTTAAAACTAAAAAAGAAATATTAACTTGAGTATATCGTAAGTGACACAAACATTTCACTGCAAGACACTCAACTAATTTTTCGTACAAATAATTATTTTTTATATAAAATCATTCGCTTGTAGTTATCTAATTTTTAAGTATTCGAATTATTTTTTCGCTACCGTTAGCTGAATTCAAAAGCTTTATATAAAAAAATCCAGATCTCAGATCTTGAACATTAACCAAGTTACTACCGAAGAATAAACCTTCTCTTTTTAAAACATAACCATCACTTTTAATCAGTTCAAAATGAGTGAATGTATTTTCTGAATTATTAATTGTGAAATAATCAAAAAATGGATTAGGGTAAATCGCGATTTCATCAGAAAATAAATCGCTATTAGAAGTTACAATGCAGTTATTGCATATATTTAAAGTTATATTTTCAACCTTTATACCAGAATCATTCATTTCATATCGAATATTATGGATTCCCTCGTCAAGTTCAAACACAGCAGAAGTATTCTGCTGATAATAATTTTTAACTACTTTTTCATCATCCACCCAGATATTAAAATTATTGAGTAAACCCTTACTAGTAGTAGTGCTTACATTATAATTTCCTCTGTCTTGTATGTTTACATCAAACTCAAACCAATCACCTTTACCTAAATTGGAAAGGTAAGTTTCTCTTACATTACCTATTATTCTTGTGTTTGAATCAATATATTCTGGTTTCATCTGAAGTGGTACATTCCAAATGTTTCCTTCTTTTGGAATTAGAGTGTAATGATAAGTTGGTATAAATCCAGTAATAGAATATTTCCCCAAAGAACCGTAATCAGAAAAGCCTATTTCTTGGTTTGAATCACCAACACCTTCCACAGACAAGTAATAACCACCTGCTTTTAAGTGAATAGAAAAATTGTTTGTATCCGTTAAACTCAGTATTTCACTATCATTTGTAGCCTCAGTAAGTACTGCCTTAAACTTCAAATTAGAATGGTTTGAAGTATTAATTGACAACTCAACTTGACCTCCAGATGTTTCAAAATAAAAGACATCTATATCTTTAGCCTCATTAATAAGCCCATTATTAGAACCTAATATCAATTCTCCAGTATTATTTATTTTAAAAAAAGAACTATGATTATAATCATTAGAATGATCATCTGGCACAAGCCCTAATCCCAAGTACTCACGCGACATTCTTTCTATATCTAGTTCTTTGTTATTTGCAAATTCATATTCTCCTTTACTCCATTGCGTATATTTTTTACCATATGATTTCCCCATAATAGGTGCCCACTCCCCTTTTCCTCGAAAATAATCAAACCCATATTGACCATCATGACTTAAACCTAAGGTATGTCCAATTTCATGAGAAATCACTTCTCCCGTATTTGCAGGCCAATCGATGAAAGCCCAACAGGGAGTATCATCATTCCAGCCAAAAGAATTGACATAAGCTATTCCCCCACTTTGAGGATCAATTGTGTTAGTAGGGGTAATTATACATCTCATCCGTTTGTTTTGCGGATATTTTAAAAACTCTTTCTCATCGGTGGTAATGTTAAGATTTATAGGTGCAAAATCTTCACTGACTATTTCCCAAATTGTTGTTATTTCTTGCTCAGAAAAATTAAATCTTGCTGCTTTAATTACCCCTCCATTTCCCCACCGTGTTCCTGATACAATTTCTCCATCAAAATCCAGAAGTACAACACCATTTGCTCCAGCATAACTGTTTAATAGTGGGACATTAAAACCTGCCTCTTCGCGTTTTCTAACAGTCTTCTTTCTTTCTAATGTATGATTATAACCATATTCAGTACAGATAATTTTATCCTTAGTGGTTTGTTCAATGTACACATTTCCATCCTCAGAAAAATACCGATATGCCTTATCCGAATTTTCTAAAAAAACATGTCCTTCAACCCTTTTATCCTTCATTGAAATAAAAAAAGAGGACTCTTTATTCAAGTATAAATTGCCCGAAACAATTAAGTTTGACTCATCTTGTTCACTAAATGTCAACTCACCTTGCATGGATAAGGTATTTGATAACTTTAATTCAACAAAAGACTTCGTTTTTTTTGGTCTATTAGAAATAGTGGTTTGAAGGGTTTTAAATTCTTCATCAAAACTCCCTACAAAAAAAACGGGTGTTTGTGCCAACGAAAACTCTATAATACACACTTCAATAAGTGTTATTGCTCTAACTAAAAGATTCATACTGGTTGTATTTTGTGTTAGCTATAAAAACAATTAACTAAGCTAGTATCCTTGTGATAGTGGCAAAGTTAAATCAAAAAATAATAATGGGAAATTTAAAGTATTATTTTTTGATTTAAAAAACAAAAATCATAAAAAAAACCCCTCGCTGATTTCTATCAACAAGAGGTTTTTTTCGATTAACATACAAATAGTGATCTATTCGTCTTTATTTTCTCGGTTTACTTTTAGTGCTCGTCCGTTTACTTCAACACCTTCAAAAAACGCATCGATACCTTTACTTTTTGATTTTTCAACTTCAAAATAAGAGTGCTTTTTATCTAAATCGATATCTCCAATACTACGTTTATCTAATCCTGACTGTTCACACACGAAGTCTAAAATATCCAGCTTTCTTACACCATCAATTTTACCCACATTAATAAAAAATCGATCAAAACCTTTTGAAGACCGAGGTGATTTTTCTCTTACCTCTTTATCTCTTGGTTGTCTTTCTCTGCGTTCAGCTCTATCAAAACGAGTTCCCTCTTCTCTTTTTACTCTACGATCCCCTCTATCTGAAGTACCTCTTTCACGTCCTTCTCCTCTTCGTGATTTCCGATCATCTCTTCCGCCTCTGTCATCTCTTGAATTGGACCCTCTCTCTCTTTCTTCACTTTCTTTCGGTTCCTTAGCAAAAAACCCAAACCGGGTTAACTCTGCACTTATTAGTTTTGAAACCAATTCTTCTTTTGAAAGGTTTTCCAGCAATTGGCTTACTTCGGTAGATAAATCTGAAGGCACTGATAAAGGTTCAGACTCAGTCAATGCTTTGATTGACTCCAATGTTTTTGATTTCGCAACATCCTTTCTACCTGGTAAAGTGATTTCTTCGAACTCAATATTGAGATTACGTTCAAGAAATTTAATTTTTCGTTGGTCACTTCTTCTTAAAAATAGAATGGAAACCCCTTTTTTACCAGCTCTGGCTGTACGCCCACTTCGGTGAGTATAATATTCTAAATCATCTGGTATATTAAAATGAAAAACATGTGTTAAATCATTTACGTCAATACCACGAGCTGCTACATCGGTAGCGACTAAAACATCTAACTTATGGCTTTTAAATTTTTTCATTACCTGCTCACGTGCAGCTTGTGACAAATCACCATTGATAGCATCTACGGAACAACCTTCTGCACGAAGGTCATCACTCAATTCTTTAGTCTCAATTTTAGTTTTACAGAAAACAATTCCTCTTACATTATCATGAACATCCATATAATGCTTCAAAGAATCTCTTTTTGAACGACCAGCCAACAGGTATTGATGTTCTATATTCTTATTGACTGCTTGTTTACCGCCAATGGTAATTTCCTCGGGCTGATCCATGTATTGCTCTACAATTTTTCGGATTCCTTTGGACATCGTTGCTGAAAACAACCATGTTTTTTTAGTAGAAGGTGTATGGGTTAAAATTTCGTCTATATCTTCACGAAATCCCATGTTTAACATTTCATCTGCTTCATCAAGAACTACTCGCTCGATGGTATCAAACGAAAGTGCTTTTCTGTTCAACAAATCAATTAAACGTCCTGGCGTTGCTACTACAACATGCACACCTCTTTTTAAAGCTTTCATCTGAGGCACAATATTAGCGCCCCCATAAACAGCCTCTACATAAAGTCCTCTTCTGTATTTAGAAAATTTTAAAAGTTGGTCAGAGATTTGAAGACATAACTCTCGTGTTGGAGCTAATACTACTGCTTGAATATTTCTATTATTAAGATCTACTTGATTAAGTAACGGCAAACCAAAAGCCGCTGTTTTACCCGTACCTGTTTGCGCAAGTCCGATAAAGTCTGTATTGTTGTTTAAAAGAATTGGTATCGCTTTCTGTTGAATTTCAGAGGGTGCTTCAATACCTAACTCGGGAAGGACTTTCAATATTTCTTCCGAAAGTCCAAGTTCTGAGAATGTTGTCAATTGTATTATTGTTTTTTTTGAACCACAAAGTTAGTGTAATAAATCGGCTTTATTAAGGGATTTGGAAGAGTATTAAACGCAGCTGAGCGAATATATAAAAATGATTACACACAAGAGTTACCGCTTAAAAACAAAAATACGTCTTTAAACTGTAATCAAAGACAGTTATATTGACTCACCTGATCATGACTCTAGCACTATAACCAGTTGATTTGTAACTCTCAAGCATAACAACTTCATTATATATGATTCTGTAAGTGGGACTAGTTATTTTCTGAATTCATGTTCCCAAATCGCTTATTGGGGTCGCAATATCAAGTATATCATTGTAAGTAATAAGTTAACGGTCAATTCTAGTTAAGTTTTTACACCTTTTATCAAGCAACATAAAAAACTGATAAAGAAATACTTACATAGAGAAGTTTAAAAACACATTTCATCCATAAGGCATCTGTCGACAATTAATTACTGAATTTAATCTCTTTAATTTAAAAACACCTTTAAGTAATTGTATTTTTACACGACAAAATGGTACAATGCAAACAATATAACATTAAACTCATTATTTTTTTTAGACTTTACTTGACATTTATTTTTTTCACAAATACTTTAATATCAGTTTTTGAATCAACCCAACGACAGTTATGAGTAAATTAATTAAAACAATTTATTTTCTTTTTTCTCTCACAATAAGAAAGAAGTCACTATCAAAGTAAGGTAGAATAAAATGAGTATTTTGACTCATCATTATTTCAAAACATTTTTGTATAAAGCGCCACTTTCTAATGCCGTTTTATCTTTTCGAATTAAAAATAGTTAGACAAAAGACTGGTTAATATCAATCTACTCAAATGTCCTTGTGAAACATTTGTGATTTAAATAGTGTCTGACTTGGAATTATTCTAGAAAGAAATTTTAGCATTCCAAGAACGAAATGAATTTGATAAACTTAGCTTTTTAAAGTCTAACTATAAAGTCGGTTATAGTTCAACTTAATTTTTAAACAGATATGACAGTTAAAAATAAATTCTTTGAAAAACCCACCTCTCGAATAATTAATGGAAGGGTTTTAAAAATTATTTCATTCTAGTTTTATTTTAGTCTTTACTTTAACCCAACCCTTTTATACTCAAAACAGAACATCTATCAGTACGTTTTAATGACATTTTAATACCCTTTTATATTAACTAACTTTTAAACTTAATTAAACATGAAAAACCAATCACTAATTGAACAAGTCACATCCACTTACACAGAAGCGGCAATAAGTAAAATTGACAACTTGTGTTGCCCTACTAGTTATAACGGAGAATTACTCAAGGATTTACCAAAAGAAATTTTGGAAAAAGATTATGGTTGTGGAGACCCCTCTCAATATGTCAAAGAAGGAGATTTCGTGCTTGATTTGGGGTCAGGCGTTGGTAAAATGTGTTACATGATAGCCAAAATAGTTGGTTCTAATGGTAAAGTTACAGGCATAGACATAAATAATGAAATGCTTACAGTGGCTCGAAAATACCAAGATCAATTAAATAATAGAGAAAATGTTGCTAAAACAAATTTTGTCAAAGCTAGAATTCAAGATTTGAAAACAGACATTGAAAAATTAGAAGCAAAAATAAGAAACACAAAATTTAAGGGTTTTGAAGATTTACAACAAGTAGAATCATATGCTAATGATTTGAAACAGGAACCTGCTATTCCCGACAATTCTTATGACTTAGTGATTTCCAATTGTGTATTAAATTTAGTAGACGAAGAGGAACGAAAATCTCTAATCAGTGAAATTTATCGCGTACTAAAGCCTGGTGGCAGGTTTGCAATTTCAGACATTGTTAGTTCTCATTTTGTTCCAGACAGTATAAAATCGAAAGATAATTTATGGGGTGACTGCATTAGCGGAAGCTTTCAAGAGGAAGAACTTAGCAGAATATTTTCAAAGGAAGGGTTTGTTCATATAAATTATGAGACTTGGTCTAACTCCGCATGGAAAATTGTAGAAAACATTGAATTCAGATCGGTTACAATAACAGGTTACAAACCTATCAACACCAGCTGTGAAGATTGCCATTACCAAGTGATTTACAAAGGTCCGTTTAGCGAGTTAATAGATGATGCTGATCATCGTTACCCTAGAGGAAAACGCGTTGACCTTTGTGAAGAAACTTTTGAACATTTAAAACGCTTTGCTCCAAGTGATTTTGTATTTATTACTCCTGAAAACAATGCTTACCAAAACATAGCAGAAAACTGCTGCACTACTTGTTAAACTTTTAAACACCACTAAAATGAAAACTCAACTTATTTCAACTGATGAGGTTGGATTTCAACCTCTTGGTTTGGCTACTGTCATTCCTTTTTTTAAAGAACATAGCGATTTGGATGTCATCGATTATTGGTATTCTCAAACAGCACCTAATCCGATGAGTGATTTTATTGCTTTTTCTGTCCCCACATTCGGAGCTATTGAAACTTCTGTGAAGTTATCCAAATCACTACGTAATCAAGGGTATTCCAATCCCATAGTGTTTTACAACCAATATGCTACTGTGCAACCAGATTCATTTTTATTGGATGAAAAATGTTATGTCGTCAATGGGGAATTTGAAACCGTTCTTGAAGAAATGTTCAATACCTATAAAAAAGGTGAAAAACTAGATGATTTAGAATTTGTTTACAGTTTGACCAACAGAAACCCATCAAAAAATCTAAAAAGAAAAAAATTTAATATCCCTGACCGTTCAATGCTTCCTGCACTTAGTAACTATGCTTACAAAGACGGAAAATTAGTCGGGAATATTGAAACAATGAGAGGTTGTGCTCACGGGTGTACCTATTGTTCTGTCTTTGCAGCTTATGAGAAGCGCGTAATAAAGATTCCTGAAGATATTGTTCTCGGAGATATTGATCAAGTAGTCAATATGGGGGCTACACATATCACCTTTATTGATGCTGATTTTTTTTCTACAGGTAAACGAGGAGTGCGTATAATTGAACAAATGCACGCAAAACACCCCCACTTAACATTCGATATTACCTTGCGCTTAGACGATGTGGTTCGTTACCGAGAATTTTTCCCAGAGCTCAAATCGTATGGTTGCACGGAAGTAACGAGTGCTTTTGAGTTTCCCTCTGATCATGTATTAAAAGAGTTTGACAAACGAATTACTATAAAAGACATGAATGAAGGACTTAGGTTGCTCCAGAACACGGGTCTTAAAATAGTTCCTACATTCATTAGTTATAACCCTTGGTCAAACACTGAGGATATGATCAATTTTGGGAATTATCTTAACGAAAACAACCTCATGGAAGATATTGATGATATGCAATTAAAAACTAGGCTTCTGCTCTATAAAGGCTCTCCTCTACTCCAAAATGAAACAATCAAAAAATTAAAATTGGTAGATAAAGGATATTATTTTGATTGGGAACACCCTGATTCTGTAGTTGATGAAATGCATAAAAACACCGTAGGAGATACTGAAATAGGTATGCGTTGCTGTATAAAAGGTTGAATTATGGAAAAATTTGGAATAATCATAGATGGGTATTCAAGCGGTAAGTTTTATCCTGAATACTTTAGATCACATGAAATAGTATGCCTACATATACAGAGTAAAGTAAACATTCCTGAATTTGTTAAGGGATGTTTTTGTTCTGGCAGCTATAAAGATACGTTTATCAACGAAAATTTTGAAGAAACAGTCAACTGGATCAAAGACCACGGGAAGCCTAGCTTCATCATCCCTGGGTGTGAAATAGGAGTAAACTTGGCAGATAAATTATCTGACCAATTCAATCTCACTTTACGAAACCCGTTGGCAACCTCTGAAGCTAGGAGGGATAAATATTTAATGCAGGAAAAAATTAAAAGTGCTGGATTACGCTCAATTAAACAAGAAGTATTTCAAGGCAGTGATAAAGCAGCTCAGTGGATTCAAGCAAATCAAGTAACATATCCTTTAGTTGTAAAACCATTACACAGCACATCTGGGGACGGCTTTCACTTATGTAAAAATGAAGGCGATGTAGAAAAGGCTTTTGAGATTGAACTAAACAGAGAAAACCTCCTTAATATTCAAAACACTAGTCTTTTAGTGCAGGAGTTTATTGAAGGAACAGAGTATGTTATAGATACGGTTAGTCTTCAAGGTGAAATTACTGTTACGGATATTATCAAATATCAAAAACGTATCGGAAAATATGGAGGAACGATTTATGAACGTTGCATCTTTATGGATACTGATAATCCAGAAATGAGCGCTACAATTGAGTATACTAAAAAAATTCTCAACGCATTACAAATTTATAACGGACCTGCTCACACTGAAATTATCGTAGATAAAAAAGGACCAGTGCTTATTGAAACAGGTTCTCGGCCTGCTGGCTGTATGTTAGATTTAGATTTTATCCGTAATGCTTATGGTCATAATCAACTTGAACTATCTGGATTACTATACGCTGATTCAAATGCTTACACAGCAGCGACAAAAGAGATCAATAAAAAAATAAAAAAACCCTCTTTTTTAGTATTGTACAGCCAAGTTGAGGCAGGAGTAGTCAAATCAATTGACTTTTCTAAAGTTGAAAATAGTGACGTCCATGTGAAAACAGACTTACAAATAGCTGTTGGAAAATATATTGATGAACCTAAAAACCTTTCAGAAGCACATGCAATTGTATACTTACAAGGCGATGAAAAAGAGATGGATAAACTCTCAAATGAATTAATTAATTCACCCCAACAATTTGTAGAACTAAACTAAACATATATCATATATGGTAACCGTTGACGAAAAATATTTAAACCTTACAGCCAAACTATGTAAAGAGGTTAAAGACGCCAGTTATAAACTAAGTAACCTTTCTTACAAAAGCCACTATAATTGGGATGTCCTTGAAATTGGTTGTGGAACAGGCGTAGATGTTTTAAGAATAGCTAAAATGCTTCCCGAAAGTCAAATACTAGGAATAGATTTTGACGCTAAACTTATAGAGTATGCAAAAGAAAAATCACTGGATTCAGGATTAACTAATACCACTTTAGTTCAACAAGATTTGTATGATTTGAAAGCTGTTCAAGCTTATGACTTCATTAGAGCAGAAAGAGTAATACAACACCTCCCAAACATTGACAAAGCTTTTGATATTATATCAAAAGCTCTTAAGCCTTCCGGAAGGTTGACCATAATAGACGCCAACTGGAGTAAACTTGAATGTGCAGCCTTTACTAAGGCACAAAACTTAATCGTTCAAGATATCTATACAGAACAGTTAATTAATAAGGTCAACAAAGAGTTTCTTGAACAGCAGTTTCAAAGAGTGGAAATTAGTAATGTAAAAACAGAGTTAATTAACATTGGTCTATCCACGGAGGACTATTTGAATGCAAGCCAATTTGAAAAACTAATCAAACCCAAGTTATCACAAATTGAAGCAGATCAAATGTTGCACAACATTAATTTACTAAATGATGTAGAGGTAATAGGGATGATTGAAATGATTGTTACCACAGGTACTAAATCAAACTAGCTCTTATCATAAAGTCAGCTATTAACGGGAGCTAAAAAAACTTTTTTCAATTCTCTTTTCTTGAAAAACAAAAAGCCTTCTTAATAATTATTAAGAAGGCTTTATTGTGGTCCCACCTGGACTCGAACCAGGGACCACCTGATTATGAGTCAGGTGCTCTAACCAGCTGAGCTATAGGACCAGAAGCACAAGTGCCTCAGTATTTATATCCCCCGAAAGGGCTGGTTATTTTCAGTATGTATGTTCCCAAATCGTTCATTGGGGTCGCAATATTAAGTATATCATTGTAAATAGACAAGTGAACGAGGAATTCTAAGCACTTTTTTTTTCATGCGTTGCTTTAAAGCTTTATAAAAGTGAAAAAATGGTCATATTTGGGGAATGGATTTTAAGAAAATAAAAAACATCATATTCGATTTGGGGGATGTCATCATCAACATTGACCCACCTCGCACTTACCAAGCTTTTGCTGACTTAAAAGGAATTACTTTAGAGGAAACTTACAAAATTGTGGATGATAATGCCTTTTTTGACAAATACGATAAAGGTCATTTTTCAGATCAAGGGTTTATAGATTATGTAAGGGAAAAACTTGAGGTATCGAACTCGGACCAAGAGATTGTTGCTGCTTGGAATGCTTTGTTGTTAGACATGCCTAAAGAACGCATTGAGCGCATTCAAGAGCTAAGTAAAAAATACACTATCTATCTTTTGAGTAATACTTGTTCGCTTCACATCATAGAGGTGAACAACATACTCTACAAATCAGCTGGCGTGAAGGATTTAAAAGACCTTTTCACAACGGCTTACTTCTCTTTTGATTTAGGGTTAAGAAAGCCTGATAAAACCATTTATATTAAAGTGCTTGATGATGCTAATATTAAAGCTGACGAAACACTTTTTCTTGATGACAACCTTCAAAATATTGAAGCAGCACAATCACTTGGAATTCATTGTATTCACGTTCAAAAACCAACAACTATGTTGGAGTATTTAAAAGATGCGTAAAGAAACAAAAACCTTACTGATACAACTACTACTATTTATTGTAACAGTTTTCACCACATCTATAGCGGGCGCTGAGTACACCAATTTTGAAACAGCTAAACTGCTTAATGGTAGTAAAGATATTACTGACAATTTTTGGTTATTTGTTAGTACTGGGCTCTATTATTCCATTCCTTTTTTAGGAGTACTGACGATACATGAATTTGGTCATTATTTTATGGCAAAGTATCATCATCTAAAAGTAACGCTCCCCTACTATATCCCTATTTGGTTTCCAGGAATTTTTTCCTTCGGCACAATGGGTGCAGTTATTAAATTGAAACAACCAACTCAAAGTAAACTACAGTTTTTTGATGTAGGCATTGCTGGACCTTTAGCTGGGTTTGTTGCTGCAATCATTCTTTTATGGTATGGTTTTACCCACCTACCCGCTTATGAGAATATTACTCAAATTCATCCAGAGTATGCGAAACACATTGCAGAACACGGGGTTAACTATGCCTCTCATGCTCTAAATGAATCAAAAAAGGAAGGCATGATGATCTTAAGTTTCGGTGACAATATTTTATTTTGGTTGTTTAAGAATTATGTTGCCCCCCATCCTGAAGATGTTCCACCTGCTTTTGAATTGATGCACTATCCTTATTTAATGGCAGGTTATTTAGCGTTATTCTTTACTGCGCTTAACCTGCTACCTATTGGACAATTAGATGGAGGTCATATACTTTATGGATTATTCGGAAAGAAAGCTTCTGACACCATTTCAACATGGGTCTTTACTGTGTTTGTCTCATGGGCTGGCATCGGTTTTTTATCTCCTTATACACCTGGCAATGAGTTAATGTGGCGACTCCCACTATATGGCTTTTTTATGTATATCTTATTCACTTCTGTATTCGAATCAAAAGCTACAGCCTTAACATTTGGACTAGGTGTTTTTGCTTTTCAGTTTTTAATTGGATTTATATTCCCTGGATTTGAAGGTTATAATGGGTGGTTAGTTTTTGCACTCATTATCTCAAAAGTTTTGGGAACAAAACATCCACAAGCTTACATAGAAGAACCATTAGACAACAAGAGAAAAGTATTAGGTTGGTTAGCCTTAATCATATTTGTATTATGTTTTAGCCCAAGACCTTTTATGGCTGAAGTGTTTTAATGATAAATTATCATTTTCTTTGTCTGTGAAAACACTCCATTGAATACTTGTAAAAAGTAAATACCGGGATTAAGCCTATCTGTTTCAATGATTGTTTTTTCTTTTATTTGGTCAAAGTTGTCATGTAATACAATATTACCTGTGACATCAAACATTTGAAATGACTTACAAGCACCATCAATTTTTATTTTATAATCTGCTGGATTAGGATATACATCAATTGAATTCAACTTATCATTTATTATAAGGTCATCTACCCCTACTAGAAGATCATCCATACCTACAGCAAAATCGTAACCAAATTTTGGACGAATCATAGGTGTTCCATAAAAATTAAAAGCTCTAGGATTCTCCCATTTACCTGTTGAATGCTCGTAAAATCGAGTTCTGTTATCTTGACTAAAGTCAGCCCCAATTTTCACTACTTTGTTATTAATGTTCTGTCCCCAACCAACATAAAAATAGCCTGCTTCAATAATTGTTGCCGGAATTTCAATTTTAGTGAATTGACCAAAATTTTCTCCATAAGAAATAACTTTCCGTATTTTTTTTAGATATAACTCTTCAACAGTAGCACCACGTACTTCGGGTAAAGACTTCCAAACTTTAATATCAATACTAGTACCTCTTATATCAAAACCCGCTCTAGACCAATATATATATATAGCAGTTAATGTGTCTCTGGTTTTCATTTCGAATTCATAGGCAATTTCGAAATACCCACTATATTCTAATTTTATTCCACCTTCAGCAGTACCATCATCATAAGCGAAATAATTTGATAAATAATTAGTTTCAGAAATAGAGTCATTCGTTTTCAAAATCTCTACTTGATCGGTACCACTTAACGTTACTTGATAATTCAAAGCAAAATTGGTTTGTTTATAGTCCTCTATAGCACTCGTTATCGCTTGTTGATTTGGAGTCCAAGAAATATCAACGGTTGTGTCAGCTTCAATTGTTCCGCCAGCGGGTAAACCTGAAGCTTGTTTTACTTGATCAAAAACGACTGGTGAGCCATTACTCGCAGAAGACACTTTAACATACATTGTATCTCTTAAATTTGCTTTATTTGAAAGATTGGAGTAACCAGTAGTTACTTGGTTTGAAAGGTAACTTAATGGACTCACCTGAAATTGACGGTAAGGAACTGCATAAAAATCATTTAATAAAGGTGATAATTGATTTCCAAAAGCAAAGTCTTGAATATTTTTAGTAACTCGACCAGAATCAAGATAAATATAATCCACACTCCAAATACTATAATTACCATCCAAAGTACCATAACTAGTGAATTTAAATTGAAAAGCATCATGAAAAAATAAAGAGTCTGTCAGCTGAATCTGCTTATAAGTAAACACGTTTTTGCCCACACCATAATTAGTCTTAATTTCTGGATCAGTATTTAAGAACGGCCATACTTTTACCCATACTGAATCTTTATTTAGAAAAAACAATTTCAAAGTATCCCCTTGATTTAAACTAGGAGTTTGTGCTGGATGATGAGAACCTTTTTGCCAATAAAAGCTAAAAGCAAGGTGAGATGAGGAATCTAAAGCACTTATATCTATCGGTTTTGATATTAAATAATCAGCTTCACCTCGAGGATTAGCGCTTGTACCGTTAAGTGGGGATGTAGGAAAAACATAAGGAAAACCATCGGCCATTATACCATCAAATGTAGCTACATTTAATGAGGGAGGGTTGACAGCATAATTATTGTTTACTAACACGCCTCCTTCATTTAACCAATGTGAAGTATCAGGAGATGCGCCACTTGTTGAAAAATCATCAATAAAAGGGAGCTGTAAAGTGTCTATCGTAGAAGCTGCAATACGTAAGTTGGCACCATCATTTTGTGCTCTGTTATAGTCAAAACTCAATCCCGTTGTAGTTGATTGGGCTTGAACAAGGTTAATAAATAAAAATAAACCCAAAAAAAAGATTAGTTTTCTCATATTTAACATCAATTATTAAGAGTATCATTTCCTGCCTCTACTCCTCTACCAATTTCTAATCTTACTTTATCTCCTAAATATAATTCATCACCAACTTCTATGCGCTTATCACCTTTATATATCGCTTCTACATAATCCCTATAAGGACTATCTACTACATCTACCTGTCCAATTTCTAAACCCAAGTTTGCCAAATTAATTTTTACTTGGCTTATATAAGTTTTTTGGATTTTGTTTAATACAGCTTCAGTGATTTTAATTTTTGGTCGATCAGGCATATTTAAGGTCAAATAAATTCTTCGTCCTTCTTTTACCTCAGCTTTTGGTGAGGGCATTTGACTAACAACAGAATTCACATCATGTTTTTCAGAATAAACGGTATCTGAAACTTCAAAACGTAAATTTAATTCCTCAAGCTTAAGCTGAACTTCCTCTAATGAAAGGTTATTCAAATTAGGAACTTCTATTACTTGACCATGTTTTGTATAATCAGTTAAATAGGAATTAAAAAAATATACAAGTCCAATTATACTGACCAGAATTATTAGACCAAAGTGAACCAAGATGCTCCACCATGACTTACCTGAAAAATAATCTAGTACCTTCATTAAAATTGCATTTCTGTTAAGTTAATCGCTTCCACCCTTCTAATTTGTGGAATTGCCTTTTTAATCGCTTCTTCTACACCTGCTTTTAAAGTCATTGGTGCCATTGAACAGGAACCACATGCTCCTAATAGTTCAATTTTTACCACTCCTTCATTAGTGATTTCAACGATTTTAGCATCTCCTCCATCTGCCATTAAATATGGTCTAATGTTGTCTATCGCTTTTTCTACTTCAGCGTAAAGTTCTTGTGTAATTTCTAAACTCATACTGTTTTAATTTCTACTCGTTCAGTTTGGTTCATTGAGGCATTTCTTATGGCAACTTGTTGAGCTAAATTTTCAGCTAACTTAGTGAACGCAGAAGCCGTAATATCATTGTTCAAAACTGCAGGGGTTCCTTTATCACCACACTCCCGTATGCTTTGTACGATTGGGATTTCTCCCAAAAAAGGAACATTGTTTTTTTCAGCCAACTCTCGGCCTCCACCTTCACCGAACAGATAATATTTATTATCAGGCAGTTCATCAGGTGTAAAATACGCCATATTTTCAACAACACCGAGAATTGGCACATTAATCTGTGGTTGTTTGAACATTTGTAGGCCTTTTTGTGCATCCGTTATTGCCACTTTTTGTGGGGTTGTTACTATAACAGCCCCCGTTACTGGTACTGATTGCACTAAAGTTAGATGAATATCGCTTGTCCCAGGAGGTAAATCTATTAACATATAATCAAGCTCATTCCACTTTACGTCACCAATAAATTGTTTTAATGCAGAACTAGCCATGGGGCCTCTCCACACCACTGCATTTTCTGCAGGAGACAAAAAGCCCATTGAAATCATTTCTACACCGTATTTTTTAAGTGGAACAACCAAGTTTCTACCGTCTTCCTCAACCATGCCCGGTTTATCATTCTCCATACCAAACATAACCGGCATTGAAGGTCCAAATATATCTGCATCTATTAACCCTACTTTAGCACCAGTTTGGGCTAAGGCGATTGCCAAATTACTTGAAACGGTGCTTTTACCTACACCTCCTTTTCCAGATGCTATGGCGATTATATTTTTTACCTTAGGCAAAGTAGGTGATGAAATTCGTGAAGAAGTAACGTCTGAAGTAAGTAGTATATTAATGGCGTAATCTATTCCAATTGCCTTTTCTACTGCTTCGGTACATCTATTTTTTATTAATTCTTTTAATGGACAGGCTGGAGTAGTTAACACAACTTCAAAACTTACCGTTGAATTTTCAACCAGAATATTTCTCACCATGTTTAGGGTTACCAAATCTTTTTTTAAATCTGGCTCTTCTACCGTTGATAAAGCTTTTAATATTTGTTCCTTTGTCACACTCATAATATCGTCCTCCTAAATTCTTATTGCAATATAGTGTTTTTGAACGTGGAGTTTTGAGTTTTGAGTTTTGAATTTTATGTTCGGGTATAAAAAGTAGTTAACAGTTTTAAAATGAGAAAAATTGCCGTCATAGGAGGTGGAGATTCAGCTGAAATCATCATATCTAAAAAAAGTAGAGCAACAATTGTTGCTCATCTCGATTCAGCCAAATATGAAGTATACCCCGTGTTAATGGTTGGTAACGAGTGGGTCGTTGAGAAAGATGAAAAAAAGTATCCGATTGATAAAAACGATTTCTCTGCAACAATTGAAGGAAACAAAACCACGTTTGATTACGCTTATATCACTATTCATGGAACACCTGGTGAGGATGGTAAACTCCAGGGTTATTTTGATTTACTAGGAATACCTTATAACACACCTAGCCAGCTCGTATCCGCTATCACCTTTAACAAATGGACTTGCAATACCCTTTTAAAACAATTAGGTATTCATTGTGCTGAATCTGTTTTGCTTCGAAAAAACGATATTGTTGATGTTGCTAAAATTTTAGATACCCTACAACTACCTTGCTTTGTAAAACCGAATGATGGTGGTTCTAGTTTTGGGGCTTCTAAAGTGAAAACACCCGATACATTGCTTAGTGCCATCAAACTTGCTTTTGAACATGGAAAAGAGGTGATTATAGAGTCTATGTTGACAGGAACTGAAGTGACGTGTGGCATTGTTAAAATCAACAATACATTAAAAGTTTTAGGAATTACTGAAATAGTGTCTGAAAATGAATTCTTTGATTTTCAAGCTAAATACGAAGGAAAATCAAAGGAAATCACTCCGGCAAGAATATCAAAAGAAGAAGAAGTGGCTATCCATCAAGCTGTTAAACAAATTTATACTCAATTAGGTATTAAAGGCGTAGTAAGAATTGACTTCATGATCCAAGAAGGTGTCCCATACGTAATAGAAGTTAATACAACACCTGGCATGAGCGCACAAAGTATTATCCCCCAACAAACCACCTACAGCGGTATGACCCTATCCGAATTATTTGACGGAATCATTAACAACTCATGAGTTTAGAAAAACCTGATATTATTACTGCGATTGCTATCATCAATAAAGATTTTGGTCTTGAAAAAGACGATACGATTATAGAGAACGAATCAGCACTATATCTGTGGCTTACTAGAATCATCAATTATTTACTCGAAAAAGATTTTGAACGATTACTTCAAGCTATGTATAGAATTGATGTATCCGAGAAAAAATTTAAAGCTGTGTTCTCTCACGATGAAAATGTAGCCGAGGCTATTGCAAAATTAGTGCTTGAGCGGGAACTTGAGAAAGTAGCTTTCAGAAAAAAATACAACTAAAACCTTACCTGCTAACAACTAAAAAAAAAGCATTGAGAGTAATCTCTCAATGCTTTTCTCATATACTATCACGTTGTTTTTTATCTGGTAATCGTTACTGAACCCGTCAAGGCTTCTGGGTAACCCGCTCTATTTAATTTGATGATGTAGTAATACGTACCTACCGGTGATTTTTCTCCTGTCCACGCATTAGTGTTCGTATAATTTTTCGTCTCATCGAAGACCCTATTTCCCCAACGGTTAAACACACTCACTGTGGCTTGGGGGAAATCTGCTAAACCACTAATCTCCCAGAAGTCATTTGAACCATCTCCATTCGGACTAAACGCATTCGGTACAAACAGTGGGTATAACACCTGTAGTAAAAACTCACGCTCTGTACTACATAACCCATTTGTTATTTTTAGAATGATGTCATCATTTAGCTGTTCATTTAACCGAATTATCGTTGGATTACTGCTCGCATTCGTAATTACATCCTTGTTCGCAGCATCATCAGTGTTCCACAAGTAGGTATAATTGCCATTTTCTTGTTTGGTTTCTATCCATCCTCCTATGCCGATGTCCTTAGTAGTCCCTTTATTCATAAAGCGTCTCACTAAACCTCCTGCTACAGTATCTGCTGGTGCGGGTGGATCATTATCCACTACAAATCCTATAATACGGGGTTGCTCCCATATTTTTACTTCTATTGGTGCACTTGCATCCGATTCTGGACATACTTCGTTCTTGGCTGTTGCTGTATATGTGCCTGTGTGACTTGGCTGTGTGGCCGAGTAAGTCAACTGATTCATTGTTACCGGTAGGGTGGTTAACTCAAATTTCGCAGTACTTGCTCCTCGGAAAATGGTCATCTCATTCACCCCTTTTGATGTTTCTGGACTTACTGTTGCTGTAATCCCGATTCTACCAGGAGCACCTTGTTCACATATTTCAGGGAAGTCGCTGCTTATTGTTACTACTGGTATTTTATACCCATCCATGATTAACTTGTCTTCACCACTACTGCTGGTGTAGCACACCCCTGGTGTACCTACCATCTCTACACGGATTACATCCTGGTCGGCTATAGTTGATTTTGGTACCGCTACTGTATTAGTTGTGGAGCTTGCTTGTATTTCCACCAACCCTTGATAGAACGTATACGTTGGGGTGGCACCTGCATTACTTGCCGTTGCTGTAAAGGTGATATCATCTGTATCATCTATACAGTAAGTCACATCATCCGCTAGTGAGCTTTCTAAATCCACACTCGCTGATATCGCTGGTGTTTGAGTCGCTGTTACCGTGTTGGGTAAGTCTGATACCGTCTTCGGTTCGCCACAAGCATTCTTCGGTACTAATGAGATCGTCTGAGGGCCTGTCTTGTTCTCAAAACTTACTTGAACGGTGTCTGAGGTCAGGTTAGCTCCTTCTAAATCACCTCCATCTATATCCCATAAATAAGTTAACGGTAATACTGAGGTTGGGGCAGTCGTTAACCTAAAGGTATACACTGAGTCATCTGATGGACAATACGATACATTGCTTGCTACAGTTCCACCTGTTGGTTTTAAGTAAATCGTAGACACGTCTATAAGCGTATCTTTAAACCCACATCTGTTTGTAGCTCGTATAGTGATATCTCCTCCTGTTGTGCCGCCTAACACCACTTTCGCAGTTGTACTTGTACTTGGTGTTCCTCCTTCAAACGTAAAGCCTGTTGGCAAGGTCCATGCATAACTTTCTGCATTCAATATGCCCGTGGCTGTGTAGGTCTTTACCGTATCTTGACATCCAAAACTATCGCCCGTTAAGGTCGCGGAGGAGACTACAGGGACATCAATTACCTTAATAGTAATCGTCTTTTTTGATTCTATTGGTGTGCCTGAACCTCCCATTATAGTTGGATTAAATATGCGATATGTGAATTGATAGGTTCCTACCCCAGCTAATGTTACAGACATACTATTATCTGCATTGCTTGTCGGATTTGGTGAACCTGATACCTGCAACCATTCTGCTTGTTCTGCACCAACTGGCAAACTACATGGGCTTTGACTATATATGCCTCCTGCTGCTAATGCTGAAACACAAACCGTGTCATTAATCGCACAGGCCGCTGTAATGTTCTTACGCTCTACGGTGATGGTTACAGATGAATCTGGACAAACACCACCAACATCACTTACGGTATAGGTTACTTCTCCGCTTTCTTCAAATTCTAAACCATCTACACTTATACTAGTTGGATTGGTTGGAGTACCTACCCCATTTCCACCTGTTGGGATAGTCACCGTGTTCTCATAGAACCATGCTCCTGTATAATCCGGTGGTAATGCAGCTCCTTGTTGTAAAACTACTGGTAAAGTATTAGTCGTTATGGTCGCTCCGTCTGCGTAACCTGATATTACTGCTACGGGCATCGCAATCACCGTAATCGCAAAACTATCTGTTCGTACCGTACTTGAAATACTATTCGTTGTTTCGTACACATAAACATGTGGTGAACCTGCTGTGGTCAGAGACGCTGGCGCTACCGTTAACGTTTCATTTAACGATAAGTTTACACTTGGAGCTCCTGCTTTATACCATCTTACACTTTCATTCACAGCATCTACCACACTGTTTCCTACTCGAGTTACGCCATTACCCACACATATTGAAGTATCGGCTCCTGCATTTGGTACTGTTTCGTCTACGCGTTCGATAAGGATACTGTCTTTTGCTACTGGACATACTCCTCCATCATCGCTGATTGTGAGAATTACTTCTACTATCTTTTCTTTTTCTAAACCACTTACTGTTACTGGTGTACCTGTAGTAGTCGACAACGTTGCTAACGTTACTGGCGCTGGTGTGCCTTTTCTCACTTCCCATAAGCGTATGTAATCAGGAGGTAACACATTCGCATCATTCAAATCTTGGGTTGGGTCTGCGGTTTGTATTTTTGGTCCCGTTTCGGTAATGTCGGCTTCGGGTAAAGCTATAGGACTTATAGTTGCCTCTCCTGTCAAGTTTTGTGCTATCGCTTTACAACCGTTTGCATCTTCTAAACTATCTAGTCTATAGACCTGATCAGCTGTGGTGCCTACTGGTAGTACTGCACTTTCAAATGACCTAACATTTCCTGTTGTTATCGTTTCTGGGGTGGTGTTCAAGGCATTGTTGACACTATAGTAGTAACTATATGGTCCTTGACCTGTATTCCCTGTCACTTCTACTGTTATACTACTGGTCGAGTCTCCATTCGCACATACATCTGCATCGTTTCTTATTACCGCTTTTAAGCTGTCGTAGTGTGCTAAGGTTACCGATGGGCTACCGTTTACCGTACAGCTATTTGTGATATGCTCTATTGTCGCTTTATAGTCTCCTAACGTTCCAACTCTGAAAACTGCTGGGCTCGATGATATATTAATGGCAGAATCAATTTGAACGTCATTATCATCAAACAAACGAATGTTTACATTACTTACTACTGTATTAGTATAACTCACCGTTATATCTGTACTGTCGCCTGGACAAACCGTGCTTTCGCTTATAGCTAATGTACCTGAACTTGGACAAGAACATAGCTGGTTTATATCAGCTATCGTATCTCCTCCGTTACACCCATTATCATCAAACACCCGTAAATCTATACTTTCAGTTTCTGATATCGGATTACTTAACCACACACCTGAGCCTTGTGCTGTGAAAGTTACCCCTGACACTGAGCTTATTTGTTCAAAATCTATCGTAGACAAATCTCCGCTAGTTACACTCACTCGGATTTGGAACTGGGTGTTTGTTAGGCTTGAATTTACATCTTGACACTCTGTTGCAACACTCGCTACTACATCAGAATAGTAATCAACATCTACAACATCGGTATTAATACCTACATATTTACAACCGTTTACATCAACAATACTATCCAACTTTATGGTTTCCTCTGATGAAGTGCTAAACCCTGTATAAGGTGACCCTTCATTCTGTGCATCTGCTCCTGTAGGGGAACTTACACTTGCCGTGTAATAAAAATCGTAAGGACCATTGGCACTCGCTGTCATGCTTACTGTAGCCACTTCAACTCCATCATCACAAATACTATCTTTGTCTATACTTATACCTCCTGTTGGTAAGGCATTAATCGTGACTACCACAGAAACTGAATCCGTACAACCTGCTGAATCTGCCACTACGCTATATACATGTGGGGATCCTGTCGTTGTTGCATCTCCTGTTTGGGTAGCTGATGTAGTGCCTGTTGGGGTTGCTCCTTTATACCATGTATAAGTCACTGCCGGACTTGCATCTGCACTCGCTACTAAATTATAAGTCGTGCCCACACAATAGGCCGTGTCGCCTGGAGTAATTGTTAGGTTTTGAGGGTTCGGGTTAACGGTTATACTCAATGGCGTACGATCACTCTCACATGAAGGAGTGGTTGCAGTTGTTTGGCTTACCCATACATTGCGAGTACCTTCTGTGCTTGTATTAATAAGTGGTGCCGTTTCAGCTTCACTACCCCCACTTGCTGTGGTATACCACAACAACTTGTTTGGTGCCAATGAATCTGCTTTCCATTCTGGAGCTACGTCTCCAACACAAACATTGTTTGGATTCGTGGCTGTGGGCGCTGTGGGAATGGGAACTACCCTCACCAACACAGAATCCTCCATATAACAATCTGTACCATCTGCTACGCGTAATACCCACATACCTGAATCGGCTAGTGTTAGAGCCGGGGTGAAAGCATAAGCTCCTACGTTTCCTGATGAAGGCACTGCTGTATAGCCTCCTATTACACCACCTTTTTTATACCATACATATTGCATAGAACCTGTAGCGTTCTCTATATCATTACCCCCATCTACATAGGACCCGCCTGTTAACGAAATGCCTGTGGTACCATCACATTCGGTAATAGCAGTACCTGCTTCTACTGATGATGGTTTGTTGCAGGCTGGGCAAACTACAGTTGCTTCTATTGGATTTGAGATTGAATAAGCTCTACATGGATCATTAGAATTAAAATCAGTAGTAACAGAAAAAATATCACTAGATGCCGCGATTACTCTAAAATAAACTTGATTTCCATCAACTAAACCAGTAAAAGCAGGATCAGAAATAGGGTCAGGGATTGGGAAGGTTGAACTTGTTTGAGGTGTTCCATACGTAACCCATGTAGTATTATCACTAGGAGTTGTGGTCCATTGAAACAAGTATCTAACGTTTGTGCTTCCACCAAAAAAAGCATTCAATAAGTCTGAGCCTTTAGCTTCTAAATTAATTGGATCACTACATACATCTTCAGCCTGTGAAAGAGTTGATAAATCAAAGAACATATTTAAGATAGGTGGAGCACAAGCCATTACTTTAATATCATCTAACACTAAATCATTACCGTTTGCGTCTGTATTTTCATTATTAATGATTTCAAAAATTAAATCAGCTCCAGCAGACAATGTTATATTAGCACTTAATTTAACCCAAACACCTCCAGCATCATCTTGTCTTGTTGCAGTATTTTGATCTAATTCAAAAGTTCCAGTATTACTATCTTCTAACCTTAATGTAACATCAACTGGATTATAGCTACCTGCTGGACCGTTTGTAAAAACAGCTATCCAACACTCCACAAACAATTGCTTACCAAAACATAAATCACTTATGGTTCTCCTATAAATGACTTTCCCCCCCGTATTTATAGGATTATTAATAAATAATGCGGCTCCCGAAATATCCCCTGAATGATCATAAGATATAGCTGGTGCTGGGTCCGGAGGTCCTGTAACGCGATTTGCCCACCCCAATCTTGCTCCACGATATGTTTGACCATCGATTGTAACATCATTATAACTTGTTAGCACTCCGGCAACTGTATAAAATCCATCAATTATTTCCGTAGACTGATTACCTAAATCTTGAGGAGTCCAAGTTGCTGTTCCAGCAGGCAAATCTGGATAAGGTGGTGGTGACAAGGGCCATCTAAAAGGATTGGTTGTAGTTTTCTCAACTTCTTCTGGATTTAATATATCAGAGTAATCCCATTCGTAGTAAGTTAAACCTGAAGGGTCTGACATATCAACTCTGCCAAAATTATCATAATAAACTGTTTGGCGTGATGCAGCAACAGGGGAACCATCAACTTCTATTTCACAACAAGTTATTGCAGAAATTTTCAATTCTTCTGTAGTAATAATTGTTCCATCATAATCTAACCTTAGCCTAAAGTCATAATCACCAATACCAGCGGTTTCATAAATTTGAGCTTCGTTAGTACCTAGATCAGACCACCCAGATCCAGTGTTAACCTGCCATTGATAATCAGCATTGTATTTTTGCCTAGCTTGCAAAGTGATTTGTTCGCCCGCACATACCTCACCACCATCAACTGAATATATTTCTGGTTGTGGTATTGCGTAAATCTCAATACTAGTAATACTAATTACATTACAAGCTTGACTATTCATTGAATTAATATTAAAAGTCAACTTTCCATCAGCACCAATTTGGCGAGAATTTTGACTAGCCTGAGTATATGTCACCGTACCACAGTCTCCTGGCTGTAGTTGAGAAGACTCTAACCCATTCCCTGTATTACTTGCATCTGGGTTACCTATCCCTCTAAAATAAGCTAATCCCCCAGTACACATAAGAGTATTAGTTGGATTACAATAATTAACAACAACTCTATAATTAGAATTTGGTTCAAGATTGCTAACCGAATAAGACATATATGTTTGATTAGAGCCAGGAGCAGGAGAAAATACTATTGAGTAATCCTCAGATCCTGCTATGTCATCGTGCCTAGCCTGATCTAGGTTATATGGATTATCAGTTATTCCATAATAAGAATCTGATTGAAAAGTACCAGGATCTGCATCTGGAGTAATTTCTGGAGTAATGCTAATTGTCCCCCCTTGCAATCCAGTTTGAATAATATCATTCACACCTATATACGTTCTGCCTGCATTTCCTGGAGAAGGGTCAAACGAAGTTCCAGCAACTAATATTTGAGCTTCTACAGTTTGAAACTTTAAAAAACCACAAATGACAATCAATAAACTATATACGAATTTTCTCATATCTTATACTATAAACCTACCCTTTATGACATGAAATGCCATTTTGTAACCACTAAAAATAGTTCTTTTTACTTGTTAATAAAAAAGCTTATTAATTAAATACAGTTTAGCAAGTTAAT
>CAWKJU010000010.1:0-253956 GCA_963849955.1 uncultured Cytophagales bacterium
TGGAAGCACACCGAGCGGATAATGGTTGTGTAATCGTGATGGAAGTAGCTACAGGGCAAATTAAAGCGATTGCTAATTTAGAAGATGTCAATAAAAATCGACCTGATCTGGAGCCGAGATATGCTGAAAACTATAATTATGCTGTCGGTAAAGCCGTAGAGCCAGGTTCCACCATGAAACTCGCTTCAATGATGGCACTTTTTGAAGAAACAAATTTGAAATTAACCGATTCAGTGGAAACTGGAAATGGTCGTTTTAAAGTGTATGAACGAACCATTACCGACTCAAAAGAGGGAGGGTATGGTAAAATAACCGTGCAGGAAGTATTTGAAAAATCATCGAACGTGGGTACGGCTAAACTAGTCATGGAAACGTTCGGAAAATCTTCCGCTACGCAACAACGCTTTGTAGACTATTTAGAAGATTTTCATTTGAAAGAGCCCGTAGGATTTCAAATTAAAGGTGGAGCAATACCTAAAGTGAAAAACCCGCAAGATAAAACGTGGAGTGGTGTCACCCTGCCTTGGATGAGTCACGGGTATGAGGTGGAGATGTCGCCCTTGCAAATGTTGATGCTCTATAATGCTGTTGCCAATAATGGTAAAATGGTGAAGCCAATGATTGTGAAACGGATTCGATATGCCGATAAAATAATTGAGGAATATGAAACCGAGGTGCTGAGCAAACAAGTGTGTTCAAAAGAAACGTTGGTGAAATTAAAAGCGATGCTGGAGGGTGTGGTAGAGCGAGGCACGGCAACCAATGTCAGAAACGATAATTATAAAATAGCTGGTAAAACAGGTACAGCCCAAAAATTGATTGCGGGACATTATGACCGGGTCTACTATGCTTCTTTTGCGGGTTATTTTCCAGCAGAAAACCCAAAATACAGTATCATAGTGGGGGTTGATTATCCTAAAACAGGATTGTATTATGGTAATCAAGTCGCAGGACCAGTGTTTAAGGAGATCGCTGATAAAGTCTATGCCCGTGATTTGGAATTGCATTCCCCCGTGTTACAAAAAGTTGTAGCTGAAAAAGGGGTTTTTCCAGTGATTCAATCAGGTTATTATGATGACTTAATGGTGATACTAGACGGGTTGTCTTCTGCAAAAATAAATGCCTGGGGAGGCGAAAGTTTTAAAAACAAATTTGTACAAGCGCAGCGGAATGATGAAATGAAAATCATTCAGTGGAAAGAAAAAAACAGGGTAAAAGGAGTTGTTCCAGATGTGTCAGGGATGACTTTGCGCGATGCCTTGTATGTATTGGAAAATGCTGGACTACGAGTAATGTATGAAGGAAGAGGACGTGTGCAATCCCAATCGGAATTGCCTGGTACCAAACTGCTTGTAGGAAATAAAATTAAATTGATACTAGGGTAAATGTCACAACTGAAAGACATATTGTATGGTGTTTCGCTGCTTGAAGTAGCTGGACGAACGGATGTGGAAGTCAACAAGCTTGTCTTCGATTCGCGTAAAGTGAAAGAAGGCGATTTGTTTGTGGCAGTCCGTGGTACGCAAGTAGATGGACATCAATATATCGCTCAAGTAATTGAGATGGGTGCCACCATCATTATCTGTGAGGAGCTTCCTCAGGATAAGCCTGACCATGTTACGGCTGTGAAGGTGGAAAACTCCGCTAAAGCATTAGGCATTATCGCATCCAATTTTTATGGTGTTCCTTCTAAAAAATTATCCTTAGTAGGGGTGACGGGTACCAACGGAAAAACGACCACTGTGACCATGCTTTATAAGTTGTTTCGAGCAATGGGTTATAATGCAGGCGTACTTTCCACGGTAGAAAATATCATCAATGATATTGTCATTCCGTCAACGCATACCACACCCGATCCCATCGCATTAAATGAGCTATTAGCAAAAATGGTGAAGGAGGGTTGTACACACTGTTTTATGGAGGTTAGTTCGCATGCCGTAGTACAAGATCGTATTGCAGGCTTGCACTTTAAAGGAGCAGTTTTCACCAACATCTCGCACGACCACCTCGATTATCACAAAACATTTGATGAATACATCAAAGCGAAAAAGGCCTTTTTTGATCAACTTCCGAAAGGATCTTTTGCTTTGGTCAACGGAGACGATAGGCGAGGTTCTGTAATGATGCAAAATACCAAAGCTTCAAAAAATTACTTCGCCTTAAAGACACCAGCAGAATTTAAAGGAAAAATTATTTCCAACACCCTTCAAGGTTTGGAGCTTGAGATTGATAACAAAGCCGTTTGGTTTCGATTAATCGGCAAGTTCAATGCTTACAACTTATTGGCGGTGTATGGTGTTGCCGTGCTTATGGGTGAGGATGCGGATGAAGTGCTTACGGATTTATCCATTTTAGATACTGCTCGTGGTCGTTTTGAGCGCGTAATTTCTCCAACTGGTGTGATTGGAATTGTGGATTATGCCCACACACCTGACGCCTTGGAAAACGTGCTGACCACAATTGATGAATTAAAAGAAGGCAACTCAAAAGTGATTACCGTAGTTGGCTGCGGTGGCGATCGCGATCGCACCAAACGTCCGATGATGGCAGAAATTGCTTGCCGGTATAGCGATAAAGTGATTTTAACGAGCGATAACCCCCGAACAGAAAACCCTGATGATATTTTGAAAGAAATGCAGGCAGGAGTGGGACCAACGATGAAAAAGAAGGTAATGACAGTAGCTGATAGAGCAGAGGCTATATCCTTTAGCTGCCACCTTGCTGAATCGAATGACATTATTCTTGTTGCTGGAAAAGGACATGAAAATTACCAGGAAATTAATGGTGTGAAACATCATTTTAACGATAAAGAAGAATTAATCCAAAAGTTTAAACAGTTAGAGAAATAAGATGCTTTATTACCTATTTGACTATCTCGACCAACAATTTGACCTAGTAGGAGCAGGCTTGTTTCAATATATTTCGTTTCGCTCTGGCGCTGCGGTTATTTTAAGCTTGTTAATCGCTGTTATTTTTGGGAAGAAATTTATCCGAATGCTTCAACGTCAACAAGTGGGGGAAAGCATTCGTGACCTTGGTCTGGAAGGACAATTAGAGAAAATGGGTACTCCAACTATGGGTGGGGTGATTATCATTACCTGCATTTTGATTCCAACGTTGTTGTTTGCACGACTTGATAATGTCTATGTGATTCTATTGATTATTTCCACCGTTTGGATGGGGTTAATTGGGTTTTTGGATGACTACATCAAGGTATTTAGAAAAAACAAAGAAGGTTTAGCCGGTCGATTTAAAATTGTCGGACAAATTGGCTTAGGCATTATTGTCGGCACCACACTCTACTTTAACGAGCATGTGGTGGTAAGAGACTATCACGAATACGAATCGGGATCCAGAGAGAGTTTAGTGGATCAGGTTTCCAGGGGCGATCAAGCCGATCAAATCACCCACTTTGTTAATAAAACAAGTAAATATTCTGACGTGAAATCAATGGTGACCACCATTCCTTTCTTGAAAAATAATGAGTTTGACTACGGTACTATTTTGAGTTTTTTAGATGTTGATCTCACCTGGTTAGTTTACATTTTGGTAGTGATCTTTATTGTGACGGCTGTGTCTAATGGCGCAAATATTACCGATGGTATTGATGGTTTAGCCGCAGGTACGTCTGCCATCATCGGGGTGACCTTAGCGGTATTGGCATACGTGTCGGGTAACACCATTTTCGCAGATTATTTAAACATTATGTATTTACCTCACACGGGTGAAATTGTGGTTTTTGCTGCAGCCTTTGTAGGTGCATGTATTGGCTTCTTGTGGTACAACTCCTACCCGGCAAAAGTTTTTATGGGTGATACGGGAAGTTTGTGCATTGGTGGAGTAATCGCGGTGATTGCTCTTTCTATTCGAAAAGAATTATTGATTCCAATTTTATGTGGAATCTTCTTAATGGAAAATTTATCAGTCATGATTCAGGTAGCTTATTTTAAGTATACCAAGAAAAAATATGGTGAAGGAAGACGTGTGTTTCTGATGTCCCCACTACACCATCATTACCAAAAATTAGGAATGCACGAGGCAAAAATTGTCAACCGGTTTTGGATCATAGGAATCCTGCTCGCGGTATTGACTTTAGCAACATTGAAATTGAGATAAGATAATGAAAAAGAAAGTTGTCATTTTAGGTGCTGGTGAAAGTGGAATGGGAGCAGCCATTCTAGCGCACAAACATGGTCATGCGGTGTTTGTGTCTGAAGCTGGAAAAATTGATGCTGCCCACCAAACAACTTTAAGAAAGAAGGGAATTCTTTTCGAAGAAGGAGGTCATTCTGAAGGGGTGGTGTTGGATGCCGATGAAATCATTAAGAGCCCTGGGATCCCCGGTAACATTCCTTTGTTAATGTTAGCGAAGGGAAAACAAATTCCCATCATCTCAGAAATTGAATTTGCAGCACGTTATACGGATGCGAAATTTATTTGCATTACGGGTAGTAATGGTAAAACAACCACAACGCTATTGACTTATCACCTGATTGAAAATTCGGGCTTCAATGTTGGTTTAGCAGGTAATGTGGGGCAAAGCTTAGCTAAGCAAGTGGCCAAGGATGTTGATATGGACTATTATGTTGTTGAGTTGAGCAGCTTTCAATTGGATGACATGTATGAGTTCAAAGCGGATATCGCGGTGTTGTTGAACATTACACCTGACCACTTAGACCGTTATGATTACAACTTTCAAAACTACATCGATTCCAAATTCAGAATTACTCAAAACCAGACCAACGAAGATTATTTTATAGCATTTACGGACGATCCTGTATTGAAAAGAGAAATGCTACACAGAAAAATTGATGCGTTTAAATTATCGGTTTCTCTCCAGAATAGAGTGTTGAATGGTGCTTATACCGCTCAGGATAAATTGGTCTTCAATATCCATAACCACATGACCCATGTGTTTAGTCATGATATTAATGCTTTGCCATTAACGGGTAAACACAATTACATCAATGTGATGGCTGCAACTATGGCGGCATTGGCAGCAGGGGTAACTGAAAAACAAATTGGGCGAGCGTTACAAACATTTGAAAATGCACCTCACCGCTTAGAAGATGTAGCGATTATCAACCGTATTCGCTATATCAACGATTCCAAAGCGACTAATGTTGACTCTGTAAAATATGCCTTAGACAGTTTCGAAAAACCTATCATCTGGATTGCTGGTGGTGTAGATAAAGGAAACGATTATAAGGTCATTGAAGAGTTAGTAAACGAAAAAGTACGTGCCCTCATTTGTCTAGGAAAAGATAATTCAAAGTTAATTAAAGCATTTGGTCATCAGGTACAAACGGTGATAGAAGCAAAAGACATGGACGATGCAGTAAGGCTAGCCAACGAATTAGCTGCAGCCGAAGATATTGTTTTATTATCACCTGCATGTGCCAGCTTTGACTTGTTCAGAAACTATGAAGACCGTGGAAATAAATTCAAAGAAGCAGTAAAAGGAATGCAGAAAGGTAGCCCCATCTTAAGTATGATGTTGTCAACTTTCTTTTAAACAATGTTCGAACAAATAGAAATATGGCTTAAGAAAAACCTCAAAGGAGATCCTATCATTTGGATGATAGTGTTTTTTCTTTCCGTTTTTAGTGTGTTGGTCGTCTACAGTGCGGTTAGTGCTCAGGCGTACAAACACATGGAAGGTAATACCGAATATTACCTCATCAAGCATCTTATTCTTATTGGGATAGGCTTCTTTTCTATTTGGGTAGCCCATAATATCAACTACTTGTATTACAGTAAAATCTCACGGTTTCTCTTGATTCTCTCCGTGCCTTTGTTGTTGTACACCTATTTCAGAGGAATTAATATCAACGGTGCATCCCGATGGATTGTAATTCCTATTATCAACCAAACCTTCCAAACCTCCGATTTAGCCAAGCTGGCTCTAATTTCCAATTTGGCGAGTATGTTAGCAAAACGTCAAAAATCAATTGATGACTTCAGAAACACGGTATTCCCAATTGTGGGTTGGTGTGCTCTTATATGTGGTTTAATAGCCTTGTCCGATTTCTCCACAGCCGTGATGCTCTTTGCGACTTGCATGATTATTATGTTTATCGGCCGGGTGCCTATGCGTTACCTTGTAGGTTTAGTGGCAGCAGGTATTCCTGCAATAGGAATGGCTTTAATGTTTGGTTCACGAGGGGCAACAGTAGTGTCACGGATTAAAAACTTTGTTGCGAGTACCTTTGGTTCTGGAGAGGAAGATGTCTTGACAGAAGTTCCTTATCAAGTAGAACAAGCCTATATCGCGATAGCCAATGGCGGCATGTTTGGCGTAGGTCCAGGCGATAGTATGCAGCGGTACTTCTTACCGGAAGCCTTTTCCGATTACATCTATGCCATCATCAATGAAGAATATGGTTTGGTGGCAGGGGTCATCATTATCGTGCTCTATCTCGGGATTTTTTATCGGGGGATGGTTGTGGCTTCTAAAAGTGAAAAAGCCTTTGGTGGGTTGTTATCTACCGGATTGTCCTTTGCATTAGTGACCCAAGCGATGATTAATATGGCCGTAGTGGTGGGCTTAGGTCCAGTAACGGGTTTGCCCTTACCGATGCTGAGTTTAGGAGGTACATCATTAGTCTTTACAGGCTTTAGTATCGGAATTATTCTTAGCGTAAGCCGCGGAGATATGTCCGAGGAACAAAGTTTAACGACATCAACAAATACAACTACAGAAGAAGATGCAGCCTAATAGTACACCATATCGATTTATAATAAGTGGTGGTGGCACTGGGGGGCACATCTATCCTGCGATAGCCATTGCTAATGAGCTGAAACACCGCTTTCCACAAGCAGCAATAAAATTTGTGGGGGCATTGGGTCGCATGGAAATGGAAAAAATACCTAAGGCAGGTTACGACATTGTAGGACTGCCTATCATGGGGATTCAAAGACGATTGACATTAAAAAACTTAGCGGTGCCATTCAAGCTGCTTCAAAGTTTGCTCATCGCAAAAAAACTCATTAAATCCTTTCAACCCGATGTGGTCATTGGGGTAGGAGGATATGCCAGTGGACCCTTGTTAAAGTCAGCGGTGAATGCGGGTGTGCCAGCGTTAATTCAAGAACAAAATTCGTATGCCGGCTTAACCAATAAATTGTTGGCAACTGATGTCGCAAAAGTCTGTGTGGCTTACGACAACATGGAAGCTTATTTCCCAAAAAATAAACTCGTGATCACGGGTAACCCTGTGAGAAAAGATATTAGTGAAAGTGTCATTCCAAAACAGGAGGCCTTAGCACATTTCAACCTTTCACCAGCAAAGAAAACCGTTTTAGTCATCGGTGGAAGTTTAGGTGCGAGAACCATTAACGAAAGCATGCAGCATGGTGTGGATCAATTGGTCGCAGCAGGTTATCAATTGCTGTGGCAAACAGGCGCTTTTTATTATGAGAGTCTTAAAAGCTTGAATGGTGAAGGGGTAGTGGTTCGCGATTTCATTTATGAAATGGATCAAGCCTATGCCGCTGCGGATGTGGTGGTATCCAGAGCGGGAGCCTTGTCGGTGTCTGAGTTATGTTTGGTAGGTAAGCCGATTATATTGGTGCCGTCTCCAAATGTAGCGGAAGATCATCAAACTAAAAATGCGATGGCATTGGTGAAAAAAGATGCGGCCGTTTTAGTGAAAGATACTGAGGCAAAAGAACAATTGGTTGCAGCACTTTTGAAGTTGCTGGCGGATGAAGAAAAACAACACACCTTAAGTGAAAATATCAAGCAAATGGCAAAGCCAAATGCGACAGATGAAATTGTTAATGAAATTGAAAAGTTATTAAAAACATAACAGTGATCAGTGAGGACACTTACAACGGCAAATTGCCTTGGTTGGTGTCCTCACCAACCAACTAAAAAGAGAAGAGAAAAAAAGAAAGAGAAATAAGTGAATTTAAGCAAAGTACATAGCGTCTATTTTATCGGAATCGGAGGGATTGGTATGAGCGCATTAGCTAAATATTTTTTAGCCAATGGTTGCCAAGTTGCGGGCTACGACCGCAGTCCATCCGTAGTAACCGATCAGCTAATAGCTTTAGGTGCAGAAGTTACTTTTGATGATCAAGTTGAATCAATAAATACCAACTATAAATCAACAGCTTATGAAAACCTTATTATTTATACACCTGCTATTCCAGGTAGTCATCCTCAGCTTCGTTATTTTCAAACTAGTGGTGCAACCCTACTTAAACGCTCTCAGGTCTTAGGCCTAATCAGTCAACAGTACAAAACCTTAGCCATTGCTGGCACGCATGGTAAAACCACTACCTCCAGTTTATTAGCACACTTACTTTATAGTGCTGATGTTTCCATGGTCGGGTTTTTAGGTGGATTAGCACAGAATTATAACAGTAATTTCATCTCCAACATCAAAGCTGATGAACCGACCTATGTGGTCGTAGAGGCCGATGAGTTTGATCGTTCTTTTTTAACGCTTCATCCCTACCTCGCAGCGGTCACCAATGTGGATGCAGACCATTTAGATATTTATGGTACCGCTGACTCGGTTATTGGAGCCTTCAACGAGTTTGTAGGACAAATCAAACCCGAGGGGCATCTTTTTGTGTGTGCGCATATTCATGAATTGAAGGCTAAAAACAAAGAAACTTACGGTTTAGAAATAGCCAATCGCTCAGCTCGGAACATATACTATGCAGATGGATGTGTAGTGTTCGATTATTATAAAAACGAGGAACAGCTTATTGCTGGGCTTGAATTAAAATTACCAGGCAATCACAACGTTTCCAATGCTGTTGCAGCCATTTCCATCGCATTGGAAATTGGAATAGCACCAGAAAAAATAAAAGCTGGCATTGCCTCATTTAGGGGAGTGAAACGCAGGTTTGAATTTATTTATCAGTCTGAGGAAGTGGTGTATGTCGATGACTATGCACATCACCCCGTAGAAATCAGTGCTTTGTTGCAAGGCGTGAAGGCGTTTTGGCCAGACCGACCGGTGACGATAATTTTCCAACCCCACTTATTCAGCCGTACCCGTGATTTTATGGAGGACTTTGCAGTCAGCTTAAGTAAAGCCGATGAAGTCCTGTTGTTGGATATTTACCCCGCACGCGAGTTACCCATTGAAGGCATTACCTCTGAGGTATTGTTAGAAAAAATTACAGCCAAGAAAAAGCAAAAAGTCACGAAGGAAGAAGTTTTAAAAGCAGTATCCAATGTGAAAGGCGTGTTGCTTACCGTAGGAGCAGGCGATGTAGACCGATTAGTAGAACCCATTAAACAAACGTTGTCAGCGAAAGTAAATGCTTAAGCGAATAAAAATAGCGTCCAAACTAAAAATGGCAGTACTTACCCTACTGGTCTTTTTCTCCATTGCCTTTACTGAACGGCAAAATACGGAAACGACCTGCACAGGAATCGAGGTAAATATTGACAACACAGAGGGAAATTATTTCTTAGATAAAGAGGCAGTTATCGACCTTGTAACAGCCCGTGGAAAAAGTCCATTAATTGGTGGGAAACTTATCCACATCGAGTTGAAAACCCTAGAAACACGGCTTAAAAAGGATAAATTTGTTAAGGACGTTCAAATTACAAAAAACTTAAAAGGAACCTTGTCTATCAATGTGACCCAGCGCAGACCAATCGCTCGATTTCTACGAGCTGATTCTTCTTTTTATTTAGGAGAAGAAGGTAATGTGTTGCCTTTGTCAAATCGCTATACTGCGCGTGTAATGCTTGTTTCTGGTGCAGGAGTAAGGGGTTTTTTTAAAGAAGGAAATGTAGTTACGAAAGAAGAAAAAGATTTATTTCAAGTCATCGATTTTATCAGCGAAGATGAATTTTTGAAAGCACAAATTGCTGAAATCGAAGTGAATAAAAGAGGCGAACTCACCATGTATCCACAAATTACCAAACAGCCCATCTTGTTTGGAACGTGTGAAAAACATGTTGATAAGTTCAAAAAGCTTCGAGTGTTTTATGATAAAATTCTTCCAGCTAAAGGTTGGAACGACTATGAATCAGTAAATCTTAAATACCAGGGCCAAATTATTTGTAAGTGATGCAACAGGAAAAAATTATAGTAGGACTTGATATCGGTACAACCAAGATTTGTGTAATTGTTGGAAAGAAAAACGAATACAACAAATTAGAGATTTTAGGTATCGGTAAAGCCGTTTCAGACGGTGTCGTTCGCGGCATGGTCATGAATATTGACAAAACAGTAACAGCAATCAACCACGCGCTAGCAGAAGCAGAAAACCAGGCGGGCATCGATATTGGACAGGTAAATGTCGGTATCGCTGGCCACCACATCAAAAGCAGTACCCATCATGGTAGCATGATGAAAGATGCCAACGATGGGGAAATTTCTGTGGAAGATGTGAACCGATTGGTCAACGACATGTATAAAATTGTCACACCTCCGGGTAATGACATTATTCACGTGATGCCGTTGGATTATACCGTGGACTACGAACCAGGGATCAAAGATCCGGTTGGTATGGTAGGTAGAAGGTTAGAAGCTGACTTTCACGTCATCACTGCAAACACCTCAGCCATAGCGAATATCAACAAATGTGTGAAACGTTCGGGAGTATCTGTTCGAGACGGTTTACACATTGATAATCTGATTCTAGAACCAATAGCGTCTAGTTTATCCGTGTTAAGTGAAGAAGATAAAGAAGCTGGTGTAGTCTTAGTAGACATTGGTGGCGGTACTACCGATGTGGCGATCTTTTACGATGGCATTATCAGACACACAGCCGTGATCCCATTTGGAGGTAACATCATTACCTCAGATATCAAAGAAGGATTGGCGGTCATGCAATCGCAGGCTGAAGCGTTAAAAGTACGTTTTGGAAAAGCCATTGCTGATGAAGCCAAGGACAACGAAATTATCTCGATACCTGGTTTGAGAAACAGACCACCAAGAGAAATTTCGGTCAAGAATTTAGCTTCCATCATTCAGGCGCGCATGGAAGACATCATTGAGTTGGTGTACGATGAAATTGTGCGTTCAGGTTATGATAGAAGACTTGCTGCAGGCATGATTATCACAGGAGGTGGTTCTCAACTGCAACATGTAAAACAACTGTTTGAATATAAAACAGGCATAGATGCTCACGTAGGCATTCCAAACGAACACTTAGGAAAGTGTAAAGTGGAAGAAGTAAAAAGCCCTATGTACTCCACCGGTGTGGGGTTAGTGTTGGCTGGCTTCAGAGCCTTAGACGATAGAGATAACCTTTATGCTGAATTTGAAAAACCACAAGCAGGAAATAAAGTAGTAAGAAAAGATGTCGGTCGCGAATCGTTCAAAAACATGATGATGAAAGTCAAAGGTTTGTTGTTGGACGATGACTTAAGCGAGAACGATGAATATTAAATTAAAATAAATCAATCACCCAATATAAATCTGCCCATTATGTTTCAATTTGATTTACCAGACCATCACAAATCCATCATCAAGGTAATTGGTGTTGGAGGAGGCGGTAGCAATGCTGTCGGCCACATGTACAACCAAGGAATAAAAGACGTTGAGTTCATCATCGCTAACACCGATGCGCAAGCGTTAAAAAGCAATTCCATTCCTAATAAACTGCAGTTAGGTGTAAACCTAACCGAAGGACTAGGCGCGGGAGCTAACCCTCAGGTTGGTGAAAAAGCCGCCATGGAAAGCAAAGAAGACATACGGGAAATGTTGAGCAACAACACCAAAATGGTCTTCATCACTGCTGGAATGGGTGGAGGAACCGGTACCGGTGCAGCGCCTGTGATTGCAGGTATTGCAAAAGAATTGAACATTCTGACCGTAGGTATAGTTACTTCTCCCTTCTCGTTTGAGGGAAAAAGAAAAACGGGGGCTGCGGAGCATGGTATTGCTCAAATGCGAGCCAACTGTGATACGGTCTTAGTGATTTCAAATGATAAGCTAAGAGAAATTCACGGCAACCTCTCCATTCGTCAGGCGTTTGCCCATGCGGATGATATTTTGTCTACGGCCGCTAAGAGTATTGCGGAAATTATTACCGTAACTAGTGAAGTCAATGTTGATTTTCAGGATGTGAAAACGGTGATGAAAGATTCTGGACCTGCAGTAATGGGATCAGGACAAGCAGCGGGAGATAACCGTGCAGAACGCGCAGTAGATGCTGCATTATCTTCGCCTTTGTTGGATAACACCGATATTAAAGGCGCACAAAAAATATTACTATCAATCGCATATGGTGAAGAGGCAGAATTGACCATGGACGAATTGACAGAAATTACCGATTTCATCGAGATGAAGGCAGGTCTTGATGCAGACGTAATCTTTGGACAAGGGTTAGATGTAACGTTGGGTGAGTCGTTACGAGTAACCGTAATTGCAACAGGTTTTTCAACCAAAGAAATTGGTTCAGAAGTAAAACGTAGAACCGTTTACGATTTAGATTCAGCAAAAGAAATACCTCAGGCACAGCCGGAAGCGAAACAACCGGAACCAACCCGCTTCACGTTTGCACCACAACAACCTCAAGCTTCCGCAGTTCCGCAAAAAGAGACGCCAAAGCCGGAAGGCAATGCAGATAAAGTGGTATATACCTTTGATTTTAATCAACCTGAAAAACCACAAGAAGAAGAACGGCCTACTCAAAAGAATAATTATGGTGATGCACCACTGTTTCAATTGAGTGATCAATACGAAAGCAAAGAGGTACAGGAAGAAGCTCCGAAGTCGCAAAAAGAACTTGAGCGAGAAGAAGCCGAGTACAAACGCCAAATGCTCATCAAACAATCCGAAGAGCGCATTAAGCGGTTAAAAGAGCTTTCTTCAGATCAATCAGCAGACTTAAAAACATTCAAAGAGAAGTTGGAAGTGCCTGCTTACCTAAGAAGAAACATCAGCTTAAAAGATGCACCTCATTCTTCGGAAGAGAACATTTCACGCTACAACTTAAACGATGACAACGACATCATGGGAAACAACAAGTTTTTGCATGACAATGTCGATTAATTAGTTTATTCTAAAAATCAGTAATGACAAACCCCATTAGCTTACGTTTTTGGGGTTTTGTTTTTTATTGGGGTTAATAGCAATTGCTATTTTATTTTAAAAATATTTTTGCTAGATGGGTTGTTGTTATTCTTTTCTTAAAGATTATAACAGTTTTCAGTCTGTTGAAATTGAATTCGCTAAATAATAACGTCATTTTAATAAATTTTTTATTAGATTTAGATAAAGTATGTGATCTGGATATGCGGACATGTCCAGATATCAAGTTGTTGTACACAATAAAATAGAATGCCGAACAATTTTACAGGTCATATAGAAAAATGGTTGCTACTTTCAGAGTCAGAAACTGATTTTGCAATTTTATTTGTGAGAGCATGGATTCCATTTAATGCATGGTATTGTAATAGCTACAAAAGTACCTCAGACAGATATTGCCTAGATCAAATTAAAATGGATGGCAATCAGTTTAGAGCAAGATTAGTTGCTTTATTAAATGGTTCGGACTCAGAATCAATCAGATTCAAATTACACTTAGGATTACTACACGAACTTTTAGAGCGATATCCCATCCCCGATTCAAGCCTAAAAAAAAGAATATCCTTTAATAACATTTATTTTCGCACGAACCCCACGACCACTACCAATCCACCAATACGTAAAGGGAGTTTAGAATATAAGGTGGAACTACTCTCAGATAATTCAGTAAGAGCCGTAATAGTAAACACTCGGAAAGCTCCCTCTGAAATAAAGTACAATTATACACACTCAAAATATGACTTAGATCATTTCGAAAACGACTTAAGTACATCAATCACAATAAATCAAAACAATAAAGATCAAATAAAGAGATGTTTCAAAGATATTGATCCAAAGAAAAAAGAAAGTCTAATATCAACTAAGAAAACTGGATCTTTAGAAATTGCAGGTACTTATTTCATAAATAATGATAACCTTATCTCACAGGCTATAATTGAAATTCTTTATGGATTAAGATGTAAACTATTTCACGGTGAACTTCAACCAAGTAAAAATAACCTAAGCATATATGAGCCTGCTTACCATATTTTGAGAACATTATTAAAATCACTTCAGTAAAATGGGATCTATAGCCAACAATATCCAAGCATTTGCACACCCTCTTAAGGATGTCTTGTACGAAAAGAAGTATCATGTAGATTACTTTCAGAGAGAATATAAATGGCAAACAAAACACGTTGAACAGCTTTTAGTCGATCTCGAGGCTGCTTTTATGCAAAGTTTTGAATCGGGTCACACTCGAGAAAATGTTGCAGAGTACAATTCCTATTATCTGGGACCCATAGTAATTTCAGAAAAAGGTACAACAAGATCAATAGTAGATGGCCAACAAAGGTTAACATCTCTTACATTACTTTTGATTTATTTAAACGCTTGTCAAAAGAAATTAACAGATACAGAAGATTTATCGTCATATATCAAATCTACGAAATATGGAAAAACCTCTTACAACATAGAAGTACCTGACCGAACAAAGGTATTAGACGCTCTGTACGAAAATCAAGACATTAATGATTTAGAAAATGACGATGAGTCGGTTCAAAATATGATTGACCGCTACAATGACATTAAAACTCTTTTTCCAGATGAATTGAAAGAGGATAAACTTCTTATGTTTATAGATTGGATTAAGGAGAAAGTAGTTTTTGTAGAGATAATCGCCTACAGTGATGAAAATGCCTACACGATTTTTGAGACAATGAATGATCGTGGCTTAAATCTTACTCCAACTGAAATGCTAAAGGGATTTATTCTTACAAATGTAAAAGACGAATCCAGAATTCAAGAATTGAACTCTTTATGGAAAGAACGAATTTCTGAACTTCATTCAGTTTCTACACAAGAAGACTTAGAGTTTATGAGAGCGTGGTTGCGTTCCCAATATGCGGATACTATAAGAAGTCGAACAAAGGGTTCTGGTAATGAAGATTTTGAAAAAATAGGAACCAAATTTCACACATGGATTAAGGACAACTCCAAAAAAATTGGATTAAAATCAGGAGAATCATATTACTTTTTCGTTAAAGGAGATTTTCAATATTACTCCGATATTTATTTGAATATTAGTAGTTCTATAAAAGGTGAGAATAAGGAACTTGATAACCTACATATTTCCTCCTTCTGGAGCATAGCTTCATCATTAAGTTATCCATTGCTGTTGGCACCAATTGACAAGCTAGACGATGAGTCTACAATAATTCAGAAGCTGAATATTGTATCTAAGTTCATCGATATTTATACAGTTTTAAGAACTATAAAAAATAGATCTATTTCTCAGTCAGGTATAAGGTATTCAATCTATTCTTTAGTGAAAAATATTCGAAATAAATCTATCGAAGAATTAAGAGAGATATTAAGCAGTGAACTACAAGAAACAAACGATTTTTCACTCGATTTAAGTGAGTTTAATGCTTATTCGATGAATCCAAAATTTCTTCGCTATCTATTTGCTCGAATTGTATATCATATCGAGTCTAATCATTTGAATAAGTCCGTGAATTTTACGGACTTGATAGCGGCACGAAAAAAGAATAGATTTTCAATTGCCCCTCTTTTGTGGGAATTTAGTTTCGACCAATATTCCAATAATTTTGAAACTGAAGCTGAATATAACCAGACATTCTGTTCGCTAGGAAATTATGTATTCGTCCCTAACCCAATAAGAAACGTAATCAATGATATTCCAAACGAATCGAAGTTAATTCATCTGAAAAACGAAAACTACTTAGCTTCATCGACAATTAACCCAGATAATCATGTTTTAAATATGAAATTCGGATTTAATGCTTTAGATAAGTTTGATAAGAAATCTATTGCCATTAGAACAAAAATAATAGAAAATTTAATAAATGAAATATGGAATCCAGAGCAAATATAAAAAAGTGTCCCCCGTTGCCGCTATGTTCTGCATAGTGGCAAATTTCTCACCATCGGGCACGTTGTGTAGCTAAACACTTCCCAATAGGGCGAATTGCCACAGCAAAACACATTTGCATAAATTCCATGAAGTAGTGATTAACTATTGCAAGCATTCTTAAAAATGAACGAGTAGTATTCAATATAAAAGGCAATGATTACAGATTAATAGTAAAGTTCAACTTCGAGAAAAGTTGAATTTTTATTCGCTTCATTGGTACTCATGCTGAATACGATAAGATAGATGCTAATACAATTTAAATCATTTTATTATGACACTAAAATTGATAAAAACAGAAAACGATTATCAAGCAGCCTTATTAAGACTTGATAAAATATTTGATGCAAAAACGGGTTCTAATGAAAGTGATGAAGCTGATATTCTTGCGCTACTAATCGATGACTATGAAAACAAATATTACCCGATAGAAGCTCCAGACCCCATTGAGGCGATTAAAATCCGAATGAAAGAATTAGATATTAAACAAAAGGATCTTGTCGGAATCATTGGAGGTAAAAGCAGGGTTTCAGAAATCTTAAATAAAAGAAAGAAGTTAACAGTAGAAATGGTACGATCTTTAGCCGAAAGATTAAACCTATCCGCACAAATTTTAGTACGTGATTATCAACTTATAAAATAACCCCAATTATCGGGCGCATTGTGATAGCAAAACGCGTTCGGATGTTTAACTGGTCACTCGTTTAGCTACGCAACGAGCGCCATGTAGGTAATATTGGGTTTCATATTGACTCAACAGCATATTTTAGCACTTTCAGTTTTGCCAGCACACAAAAATCAACTCTTAAAAACTAAAAAAGTTAAAATTTTCCATCGCTCGAATTGAATGTGACAAATATAATTTATATTTTTGTCAAAAAATGACAAGTCTTATGAAAACCACATTTGGGGAGTATGTCCGATTTTTAAGAACTGAAAAAGGGTTAACCTTAACTCAACTTGCTGCCAGACTTGACTTGGACTCGGCAAATTTGAGTAAAATCGAAAACAATAAAAGAGATTTTGACGAAAAGCGACTTTTTAAACTTTCAAAAATATTTGGAATTAGCTTAAAAGAAGTTAGGGAAGAATTTTTGACAGATCAACTTGGAAAAAAGATTTACGAAACTAACTGCACCAAAGAACTCTTAAAGGTGGCCGAAGAAAAGGCAGAATATCGTAGAACAATTAATAAAAATCTTCAAACCGAAAAAGCAATATGAAAATAGTATCATTTTTTGCAGGAGCAGGCGGACTAGATTTGGGGTTCCAAAAGGCAGGTTTTGATGTCGTATGGGCAAATGAATATGACAAAGAAATTTGGGAGACTTACGAAAAGAATCATCCTCACACATATTTAGAGAAAAGAAGTATTGTAGATATTCCTGCAGACGAAGTTCCAGAATGTGACGGAATTATTGGTGGTCCACCGTGTCAAAGTTGGAGTGAAGCAGGTTCAATGCGTGGAATAAATGATAAACGCGGACAATTATTCTATGATTTTATCAGAATATTAGAAGCAAAACAGCCCAAATTTTTCCTTGCAGAAAACGTTAGCGGAATGCTTTTGGACAGACATAACGAGGCTCTTAAAAATATAAAGGAGTTATTTAAAAATGCAGGGGTCGGTTATGAATTGTCTTTTCAAATGCTAAACGCTTCAGATTTTGATGTTCCTCAAGACCGAAAGCGAGTTTTTTTTGTAGGTATCCGCAAAGACTTGAATTTTAACTTTCAGTTTCCAAAACCAGCAGGAAATAAAATAACCCTCGAACAAGCAATTTTCGATTTAAAAGAAAGTGTTGTTCCAGCAAAAGAAGGAAATAAAACTAACAAGGAAAACTGCAAAATTGCTAATCACGAATATATGATTGGTGGGTTTTCTTCAATGTTTATGTCGAGAAATCGAGTGAGAACTTGGGAGGATCAATCATTTACGATACAAGCAGGAGGAAGACACGCACCTATCCATCCGCAAGCACCTAAAATGAAATTTATTGAACAGAACGTTCGTGAGTTTGTAAAGGGTAAGGAAGATTTATATAGAAGATTGAGCGTGCGTGAATGTGCAAGAATACAAACCTTCCCTGATAGTTTTATATTTCATTACAATCATATAGCAGCAGGCTACAAAATGATTGGAAATGCTGTTCCTGTTAATCTAGCAAAGCATATGGCTTTGAGCATAAAAACTCAAATTGAAAACGCAGAAAAGCAAACTAGTAAACTCAAAAAGAAGCAAGTGCAATTAGAAAATACATTATTATAAAGTATGGCTACCCAAACAGTAAATGGAAAAGCGTTTGAATATGCTTTGCTTTTAGAATTTTATGAACGCCTAAACAATATTACGAGCGTTTTTATTACAAAAAATGAACCTTATCAAAACGCAAAAGGATGCTTTGATGGTTTTGTTCAAAATGAACAGGATACTTTCAGAATTACTGCAAGTGCTGCTATTAACTTTTTAATTGACATTGAACCACGACTTTCAAATGGTATAAATAAGGATGATATTTTAATTCTTGAAATAGTAAGCGATCAGGCAGGTCAAACAGGAGATGTTCGTGATGTTCTTATAATTCGCTCTTTACAAAAATGGGAAATTGGAATTTCAGCCAAAAATAATCACAGAGCTGTAAAGCATTCAAGATTATCGTTGAATATTGACTTTGGAGAGAAATGGTTAGGAGTTCCTTGCTCCCAAAATTACTTTGATGAAATCAAGCCAATTTTTGATATGTTGACGAATCTTAAAGCTACAGACAAATCAACAAAATGGACTTCGATTGAAAATATGCATCAAGTCGTTTATATTCCAATTTTAGATGCTTTCAGAAAAGAACTTTTAAGACTTGATAAAGAAAATTCAAGCATTGTGGCGAAAAATCTCGTGCAATATCTGATAGGAAATGAAGATTTCTACAAGGTAATCAAGGGAAATAAAAAAGTAGAAATTCAAGCCTACAATTTAAGTGGAACTTTGAACTTACCTTTTGAAAGTGTAAAACCTAAAGCAAGAATACCGAAATTAAAATTACCATCAAGACTAATCGAAATAGTTTACCAAGATAATTCTAACACGACTTTATTGGTTTCATTAAATGAAGGTTGGCAAATATCATTTAGAATTCATAATGCAAGTTCGAGGGTTGAGCCATCATTAAAATTTGATATAAACCTGGTGAGTGCACCGCATACATTATTTGCAAATCATATTTTCATAGCATAATCTGAACCTTACCTAAAAACCTTATTGGTTACCCCCCCGTTGCCGCTATGTTCTGCATAGTGGCAAATCTCTCACCATCGGGCACGTTGCGTAGCTAAACACTTCCCAGTCGCTAGCGCTGCGACACCAAAACACATTCGCACAAATCCCATGAAGCAGTGAAATTAACGATCATTCAAGGACTTCATTTTACCACTTCTTAAATTCCGACTCGATGCGTTGCAGTTTTTCTTGTCGTTTGGATAGTTTTATTTCTGTAGCAGAAAGTACTTTTTGGTGGTCTTCAATCCGCTGATGAAGCTCCTTAATATCGTCTTGAAGATCTGCAATGTCTTCCTTATCGTCTTCGATATCACCTTTTAAATCATCAATTTCATCTGCTAATTCCTCCATGCGATCTTTTGTGTCGTCAATTTGTTCGTTGTAGTATTTCGGCAAATATTCCTGGATAAAATTTGCAAAGATATTTTTAATGATAGAAAACTCCGTGTTGTATTTCTCTTTACCCATGTAGATGTCGTAACCATAAGAAGCAAATACTTTCATTTCAGAACCATTTTCATCTTCTACCACATGGGTATAGAAATTAATTTTTTTGGTAGAAAGCTCCGGCATGTTTACTTCTTCAGCGGATAATAAATCCTTGTTTTGAAATAACCCCAGCCCCTTTAGTTTAACATCATAGTTATCGTTGATGTAATCCTTCCATGCTTCTTTCAAGGTTTTTGGTTCAGGATCCAAATGCGCCACCCAACATGGTCGTTCTTTGTCCTCATGTTCGATAGTACCCATGGTGGGTTCTATATTTTGGGCGCTTAAAAAATGCAGTGGCACAAATAGCGACAAAGTAATTAGGGTTAGCGTTTTTAGTCGTAAAGTAGATTTCATGTCAGCTTATTTTAACTTGTTAAACTTCTTTGTTAGGCAATGGTTGCATATCAACAGATGGAGAAATCCATCCCCAAACTGTGAGGGTTGTTCTATCATCAATCCAACACTCTCTGTCAGAATTTGAATGCTTTTCAGTAGTTATTTACTCTCTTGTGTGTATAGCGTAGGATTTTACCTCAAAACCCCATGGTGACTGTTTTACCTCACTGCCTATTCGTAGTAGATAACGCATAAATTGAACCAGTCACATTAATAGTAGGATAAAGGGCTTTAAGTGCAGCTATAGTTAGGTCTGATCGCGTTATAATAACAGGCTATTTTTAACTATGTTTGATTTTAAAATAGTAAGGCCCATGAATTCAATTTTGTTGTTGGAAGATGACTTTAAAATGTCATCAGAAATAAAGCTTTTTTTTGCTCGCAGCGGGTTTGAGTGTGACGTAGTGTATGATGGCTTGCTGTTCATGAAACAGCTCAAGACAGCAGTTTATGATCTCTACATCCTGGATGTGAATGTGCCTTCTATGAATGGGTTGGAAGTCTGCCAAACGATTCGAAAAACGGATGCCCACACACCCATTTTAATGTTAACAGCTTTTAATGATGTAAACGACAAAGTGGAAGCATTGGAGTTTGGGGCGGATGATTATTTGGTAAAACCTTTTCATTTTGATGAATTGTTGGCGCGCGTCAAAGCTTTGTTACGAAGAGGTGGAAAACGACAAGAAGAAGAGGCTCAGCATGGAGTCGTTATTGCTAACCTGCGGTTGGACTTTGCTGATCAAAAAGTATACAGAGAGGAGAAAGAAATTGCCTTAACTCAGAAGGAATACAAATTATTAGAATTACTCGTGAACGCAAAAGGGCGGACGATTAATAAACAAACCATTGCGGAGGAAGTTTGGGACATCAATTTTGAGACGGGCACCAACACCATTGAAGTTTACATCAACTTTTTAAGAAACAAAGTCGATAAAGATTATGAACCCAAACTCATTCATACACGACCAGGTTTTGGCTACTATTTAAAAGAGATAAAATGATTCCCAAATTTTTATCATTGGAAAACTGGAACATTAAACAGCGATTTTCCATTGCGTTTAGTTTTTTCTTTTCGCTGCTCTTGGGTTTTGTCCTGCTGTTTATTTTTGCTTTGTTTTCGCAGTTTCGAAAAGAAGAATTTACGGAAAGATTAATTGAAAAAGCTGAAACGACCGTGCGTCTTTTAGTCAATGTACAAGAAGTGGATTATCAGCTCTTGAAAATCATTGATAAGAATACTATTTATCGCCTATATAATGAGAAAACACTGATTTTTGACCAACAATTTGAGTTGATCTATTCGAGTATTGATGATGCAAAAATAGAATGGACAAAAAATGAGTTGAAGCAAATCCGTGAGGAAAAAACCACTTACAAAAAAGTAGGCTTATATGATGTGGTGGGTATTTCTTATCACTACGATGGTGAAGATTTTTATGTGTTAATTTCAGCAGAAGATAAGTATGGGCAAAACAAAATTACCTATTTGAAAATCCTGCTGACGAGCTCCTTTATCATTGGTGTTGCGGGAGTATGGTTTTTATCCTTTTCATTGAGCAAGCGCACCCTAAATCCTTTGGATAGTGTGGGTAAACAGATCAGAGAAATCACGGAGAAAAACTTGAACAACCGTCTGGCTGTGTCTGACCGAAATGATGAAATATCTGCCCTGGCCAGAGCATTTAACCAAATGATTGGTAAAATCGAACACTCCTACAAAAGTCAAAAATCTTTCACGGGAAATGCTTCTCATGAATTAAGAACCCCCTTAGCACGAATAATTACCCAAATGGAAAATGTGGTGAGAAGTCATGAGATCGATGAGAAAAACACCGAGATTTTAAAGAGTGTGATTGCCGATTGCTACCAACTATCTGAAGTAGTAACGTCACTGTTGCTGTTGTCTCGATTAGAGAATAATGAACAAACAGCGCTACAATCCGTCCGCATAGATGAAATTATCTTTGAATGTGTCGAGCAGATGGGTAAACAATATCCGGCATTTAAAATTCAATTTGAAATAGACAATCAGAGTGACCGCGATTTTTTATTTAACATACAGGGAGACGACACCTTATTAAGCATTGCCATCATCAACTTATTGAAAAATGCCTATCACTATTCCGACAACCAGCAGATTCTAATTAAGGTAGTACAAAAAGAAACAACCTTAGAACTGCAAATTCAAAACAGTGGTGATGTGCCTCAGATCGGTGATTTGAATGAACTTTTTAGCACCTTTAAACGAGGCAGTAATTCCCAAAATAAAGCAGGAAGCGGATTAGGGTTAGGAATAGTCAAGCGGATTGTGAACTACCACAAAGCAACAGTGGTGTATGTTGCTCCCGATGAGCACACCAACTTAATAGTTGTTTCATTTAAACTTTAATGTTTTTTTAAGGTTTTTAAGCTTTTTTTAAGCTGAACACCTAAGCAGCTTTAATAAGCATGTTTCATCTTTGATTCAGATTTTAAGCACGAGTCAACAATGAAACATTTCTTATTATTGATTTCTTTTTATAGCCTGGTGTTATGCGCCCAACCTAAACGCAGTTTGGAGGAGTGCGAAGCACAGTTTTTAAAAAGAAATCTTTACCTCTTAGCGGAACAATACAACATCTCCGCATCAGAGGCAAATGTGGTTCAGGCAAAGCTTTGGCAAAACCCGTATTTTTCATCAGAACTCAATGCATTAAACCCACAGGATAATCGACTTTTTGATGTTGGTTCAGGTGGTCAAAAAGTATTTGCAGTAGAGCAGTTGATTTACCTTGGAGGAAAAAAGAAAAATGAAGTCAACCTGGCGAAACTCAATGTTCAATTGGCACAGGCAGAATTTAACGACTTACTGCGCCAATTGAAATACCAACTCCGAGTCAGTTATTTTGCTGTGTACCACGACTACATTACTGTAGCTAATATCGATAAACAGCTCGATAACCTGGACTCTTTGATTTCTGCTTATTCTGTACAGGCAGCAAAAAATAATGTTTCATTTAAGGATGTTGTTCGACTTCAGTCGTTGTACTTAAACTTGAAAAGAAACAAATCAGATTTGTTAACAGAGATTTTTTCTGAAGAAAAAACCTTGTCAATCCTGCTGGCTGATTCCATTAAAATTCAACCCCGCCCAACCGCAGGAGAGCTCAAACAATATCAATCACCTATATCACAATCGATAGAAGAATTAATCAATCTCGCCCAGGAAAACCGTCCCGATTTGCAACGGTCTGATTTAGCCATTCAAGCTTATTCAATGAACCTCAAACTCCAGAAGTCTTTAGCAGTCCCCGATGTTACCGTGGGCGCTAATTATGATCAACGTGGAGGTGCGTTTCAAAACCAGGTCAATTTAACATTAGGTATCCCATTGCCCTTGCTGAATAGAAATCAGGGAAACATACAACTGGCTGATGCACAGGTAAAGCAAGCAAGCATAAATAAGGAGTTAATGTCGATGAATATTAACCAGGAAGTGATAGCGATCTACAGCAAACACAAAGATGCTTATGAGAATTACCAATTTATCACCCAAAGCACGAATAAAAATTTTGAACGGCTATACGATGGTGTTACTTCTAATTTTCAAAAACGGAATATTTCAATGATTGATTTCACAGACTTCATCGAGAGTTATAATGAAACCATAATCCAATACAACCGCATCCAAAAAGTTTTGATTAATACCTGCGAAGAACTTAACTACATCACAAACACAACTATTTTCTAATCATGAAAAATCTATTCTTTCTATTCTTTCTTTCGACTTTACTGATTGCATGTCAACCGGAAATAAACCCTTCCGATGAAGTGAATACAGCAACCTTTGCTTTAAGCGACACCATGCTTAAAACAACTACCACAGAAGCAGTAGTGCTTGATGTCCTTAGAAACGAGATGACTTTTTATGGAAAAATAACAGCAGACAACAATAATATGATTGAAATATACCCCGTGGTTGGAGGTAATGTGTCTAACGTTTTTGTGGAGTTGGGTGACTATGTAAAAAAAGGGGATTTATTGGCCGTGATTAAAAGTACTGAAGTAGCCGGCTTTGATAAAGATTATATGGATGCAAAAAATGATGTGATAGTCGCTAAAAACAACTTAAAAGTAGCTCAGGAACTATATGAAGGCAAATTGAATACCGACCGTGAAGTAATTGAAGCAAAGAGTGTATTAGAAAAAGCGAATGCACAACTCAAACGGATGGAGGAAACTTTCAAAATCTATAACCTGCGTGACGGATCCACTTTTGAGGTACGATCACCCATTAGTGGGTTTATTATTCAAAAAAACATTAATCAGGATATGCAACTGCGTAGCGACCGCACCGATAACATCTTTGATATAGCTAAAATTGATGACGTGTGGGCCATTGCCAATGTAAACGAAAGTGATATTGCCGACATCCGAATGGGAGTCGATGCTTATGTAACTACCTTGAGTTACAAAGACAAAGTGTTTAAGGGGAACGTAGATAAAATCTTTAATGTGATTGACCCCATTACGCGGGCTATGAAAGTGAGGATTAAATTGAAAAATGAAAACTATTTTTTAAAACCGGAAATGCGGGCGTTTATCCGTCTGGAAATAGTGGATGAGCAGCAAGATAAACGATTAGTGGTACCCGCTAAATCGGTGATTTTTGATAACAATAAGTCGTATGTCATGATTTTTAAAGACCGCTACAACATCGAGACACGCGAGGTTGATGTCTATAGAACGGTGGGTAAACAAACCTACATTGAAAGTGGTGTTAAAGAAGGTGAGAAAGTAATCACTAACAATCAACTGTTGATTTATGATGCTTTAAACGACTAATTGAAATGAATAAATTTATCAAAGGAATAATCGGTTTTTCTCTTAAAAATCGGTTTTTCACCTTCTTTTGGGTTGGTATTGTTGTCGTGGCAGGCATCATTAGTTTCAATAGCATGCCGATTGAAGCTTTTCCTGATGTGACCAATACTCAAATTATTGTAGTAACAGAATGGAACGGCCGAAGTGCTGAGGAAATTGAGCGATTTGTGACTACGCCAATTGAAATTGCGATGAACCCCGTTCAAATGAAAACAAGTGTTCGGAGTATTTCGATGTTTGGTCTTTCAGTTATCAAAATTATTTTTGATGATGGCGTAGAAGATTTTTTTGCGCGTCAGCAGGTCAATAATCAGTTACGTAACATTGCGCTTCCAGAAGGTGCGGAGCCAGATATACAACCACCGTATGGGCCAACAGGTGAAGTGTTTCGTTATGTATTACAAAGTGATAAACGCGACACCCGTGAGTTGTTAACGATTCAAAACTGGGTGATCGATCGTCAACTGAGAGCAGTGCCAGGTGTTGCAGACTTAGTAGCCTTTGGGGGACAAGAGAAAATTTATGAAATCAGCGTGGATCCTATCCGTTTAAATAAATATGATGTAACGCCCTTAGAAATATATGAAGCAGTATCAAAAAGTAATATCAACGTAGGAGGTGATGTCATTGAAAAAAATGGCCAGGCCTATGTTGTTCGAGGAATTGGTTTACTCCAGTCGATTGGTGATATAGAAAACATCATCGTGGACGATGCCAATGGCAACCCGGTTTTGGTTAAAAACTTGGCCGAAGTGCGTGAAAGTTCGCTTCCGCGTGTAGGCCAAGTTGGGTTGAATAAAAATGATGACGTAGTAGAAGGTATTGTAGTCATGCGCAAAGGAGAAAACCCAAGTGTGGTATTGGGTCGAGTAAAAGAAAAAATAGACGAGTTAAACACCAAAATTTTACCCAGCGATGTCAAAATGGTGACCTTCTATGATCGCGATAATTTGATGAAGTACTGCACTGGAACCGTCATGCATAATTTGGTAGAAGGAATTGTTTTTGTGACAGTAATCGTGTTTTTGTTTATGGCTGATTGGCGTACCACGTTCATTGTGTCCATCATCATCCCTCTTTCTTTATTATTCGCTTTCTTTTGTTTAAAACTTATGGGCATGAGTGCCAACTTACTGTCACTAGGAGCAGTGGATTTTGGTATCATCATCGATGGCGCAGTAGTCATGGTCGAAGGGTTATTTGTATCCCTAGATCACCTGGCTCATAAAAGGGGCATGGCAAAATTCAATAGCTTGGCTAAAGCTGGTTTGATTAAAAACACAGGTGCTGAAATGGGAAAGGCAATTTTCTTTTCAAAGTTGATTATCATAACCGCCTTGTTACCCATTTTTGCTTTTCAAAAAGTTGAAGGTAAAATGTTCTCCCCATTGGCTTATACTTTAGGGTTTGCCTTACTTGGAGCGTTGCTTTTTACCTTAACACTTGTGCCTGTTTTGTCCCATATGTTGTTGAATAAAAATGTGCATGAAAAAAATAATCCGTTTGTTAACTTCTGGAATCGATTGGTTGAAAAAACATTCTTGTGGTCGTTTGGAAATAAAAAAATAGCAGTGATTAGTGCTACACTGTTACTGATTGTTACTTTGTTTTCAAGTACCCTTTTGGGCACTGAGTTTTTACCTCAATTAAACGAAGGAGCCTTATGGGTCGAAGCAAAGTTGCCGATGAGTACCAGTTTAAATGAGACCGTAAAGATGGTAGCTACACTCCGTAAAGAGCTGCAAACTTTTGATGAGGTAAATGGGGTACTTTCTCAAACAGGAAGAAGCAATGATGGCACCGACCCTAGTGGGTTTTATTATGTGCAAATGCAAGTGAATCTTCGACCTAAAGAAGAATGGCAGCGCAAAATATCCATGGACAAATTAATCGATGAGATGGATCAGCGGTTAAAGAACTATCAAGGGATTGTCTATAATTATTCACAGCCAATCATTGACAATGTAGCGGAGTCCGTGGCAGGAATTAATGCATCCAATGCAGTTAAAATATATGGGACAGATTTAGAGGTGTTAAATGAACTGGCGGGAAAGGTATTGAGTGAAATTGAAGGGGTACAGGGAATTCGTGATGTAGGAATTCTTCGTAACATCGGTCAACCCGAGATCAGTGTAATGCTCAATAAAGAGCGGATGGCAGCCTATGGAGTGCCTTTGTCTGATGCCCAGGCGGTGTTGGAAATGGCATTTGGTGGTAAAACAGCTACGCTGAAATACGAAGGGGAACGAAAGTTTGAAGTTCGAATTCGTTATGATAAAATCTTTCGAAAAGATGAAAAAGACATAGGAAACCTCATGGTTCCTACGCTGAATGGAGTCACTGTGCCTTTAAAAGAAATTTGTGATATCGAAAAAGTAATTGGTCCTGCATTCATTTATCGTGACAATACAAAGCGATTTATTGGAGTGAAATTCTCCGTTCGTGACCGGGACTTGGGGAGCACCATTGCGGATGCGCAAAAAAATGTAGCTAAAAATGTAGCCTTGCCCGATGGCTATAGCATTGGGTGGACCGGAGAGTTTGAAAACCAGGTGCGAGCATCAAAGCGATTGATGGAAGTAGTCCCAATTAGTTTGATTATGATTTTCTTTCTGTTATTTATCATGTTTGGCAACATCAAAGACTCTGCTTTAGTGCTCACCAATGTGCCATTTGCTTTAATTGGGGGAATTATAGCATTGCATGTAACAGGGATGAATTTTGGCATCTCCGCAGGTGTAGGCTTCATTGCCTTATTTGGTATCTGTATTCAAAATGGGGTCATCTTAATTTCGGAGTTTCATAAAAATTTAAAAGAAAACATGGGGTTAGATGGAGCCATTAAAGATGCTGTAAAAGTAAGAACTCGACCTGTTGTCATGACCGCTCTCATGGCATCAATAGGATTACTTCCCGCAGCTTTATCGACAGGTATTGGTTCAGAATCTCAAAAACCTTTAGCGATTGTTATTATCGGTGGTTTGGTGACTGCCACTATATTAACCTTACTGATTTTCCCGATTATCTTTTGGTTTTTTACTGACAGGAAAAAAGGGGCAATTGCTTGATGTATAGAATTTATAGTTCAACAATTAGAAAGAGTCTGTATTCTATGACTCTTTCTTTTTTCTGTTTTTACTCTCACAACTGCTTTGCTCAACTAGAAGATTTTAATAGCTGGCATTCAATTTCTTTCGAAAAAAAAATTAAAAAAGAGACGTTTTTACATTTTACAACACAAGCACGTTTTATTGAGAATTCTTCGAGGTATAGTTTTTCTTTTTTTGATTTTGGTTTAGATAAAAAACTCAATAAACATATTGATTTTACAGCAGCCTATGTCTTTAATATAAAGCGAGACTTATTTAACTATTGGTATTATAGAAACCAATTGTATACGAATGTCACATATGATATAAAAATTGGTGATGTTAAACTATCGAATCGTTTCCGACTCCAGTCTGATTTAGATGATCAGCTTGCTTTGTACAACAACCCTTTTTCAGTGTTTTTTTACCGAAATAAAAGTAAGCTGCAAGTAGAGATATCAAAAAAGATGCAGGTGTATGGTGCGTATGAATGGTATTATAAAATAAATAATCGTGACCTCGCTGATTTATTGATTCATAGAACAAGAGCTAGCATTGGGGTTAAGTATGAATTTAAAAAAAGGAAAAAAACAGATTTATATTTCATGCAGCAAAAACAGATGAAAAACAATAAGCTGTATACTACTTATGTGTTGGGTACTCAATTTACCTTGCGAATTAAAAAGTGAAAGGCGAACTGAAGGATTCCTGGTAAAGCAATTGACGGAGAGGATATAGGACTGACAAAGCCTTAAAACATTGCCAGCCCTAATGGTTATTCCATACTATTTACCAATTATTTTTAGTTCAGTACGTCTGTTGAGTTGCATGTTGGCTTCCGTATCGTTAGGAGCAATAGGTTGTTCTTCTCCGTAACCTTTATATTCCAAACGGGTTTTGGCAATACCATGAGCGACAAGGTCGTCAACAACCACGTGAGCACGATCCTCAGAAAGTTTTTTATTGTATTCGTCAGAACCTCTATTGTCGGTGTGACCTGAGATTTCTATCCGGATAGTGGGATTTTCCAGCATGAATTTTTTTAAGATCTCGAGTTCATCTTTTGATTCAGGTCGTAAAGTGGATTTGTCGTAGTCGAAGAAAATATTTTTAAGCACCATTTTCTTTCCAATCTCAATCTTATCCAGGTACACATCTAACTTTTCTTCATGGTAGCCATCAGTTTTTGGTAGGTTGAAATTCTCTGAATGAAAAATATATCCATCCGCCTCTATTTCTAACGCATAATTTTTCCCTGCGGGCAAGGAAACCAAATAATGACCAGTAGCCGAGTTCGATTTAAATACAGCAATCATTTTGTGTTTCTCTAAGTCGATAATTTCAATTTTAGCGAATACAGGTTTTTTTGTTTTTGCATCGAACACATGTCCTTTGAGGAGTGTTAGATGTTCGATTGTTCCAGAAGGAAAATCAATGCGGTAAATATCTTCTTTTCCTTTGCTGTCGCTATGGTAGGCTGCAATGTAACCATGTTTTCCAGAGGCCGACATCACAAAACCCACATCATTGTCAGGCCCATTTATGGGATAACCTATGTTGGTCGGTTTTCCCCATGTATTTGTTTTTTCATCCCATTCTGATTTGAAAATGTCAAAACCGCCCATCGTTTCATGGCCTTTGGAGCTAAAATATAATGCGTGACCATCAGGGTGGGCGAACACACCATGTTCACTGTACTCGGTGTTTATGTTTGCTCCGAGGTTAATCGCTTTGCCCCAATCTTGCGTTGCTTCATCCCAATGAGAGACATAAATATCGTGATCCCCAAAATTATCTTCCGGGCGATTACTTGTAAAGTATAATGACTTGCCATCATACGAAAAACTTGCAGAAGACTCGTGATGTGGAGAGTTAATGTTATTATTCATGCGCACTGGTTTGGTCCATTCAGCACCTTCAAGAGTACATTCAAACAAATCACCTCCACCATCAGGGTCTGCATCCGAGTAAGTAAGTACTGTATGTCCATCTGGGGCAATAGCTATAGTAGCGTCATTGATTTTTGTGTTCACAGGTGCACCTATGTTTTTCAGGTTGCCCCAATCGGTTCCGTCTGTGGAAGTTGTCACGTAAATATCTTCCATATGGATGGCAAACTCATCATGAGCTTGTTCATCCGTTTCACCAGTACTTCCTGTGCGTTGCGAAGTAAACATCATAACCGATTCGTCAGCATTCACGATGACATTATATTCAGGGAAAGACGTGTTGACTGCATCACCGATATTGGTGACTGTAACATTTAAAGGTTGTTTGGTGTATTTTTTTCCAAAATCACATTCTGTAATGTGCTTATTGGTCATTTTTAACTCGTCTGGTCTGTCGTCTACATTTTTTTCTGAAGCAGGTGATTGCAAATAAGCTTTGTGTTTAAGGTAATGGGTTTTTGCATCATCCCAGTGTTCATTCACATGATAAGCTTGCGCAAGTTGGTAGAAAATGTCACCCGCTACATTAGAGTCTAATTGGTAAGCTTTTTCTAAATACTCTTCAGACCGTATTTTATATAAGGTGTTTAAATAACACACACCTATTTTATAATTTAAATCGGCATTGTTAGGGTTGAATTCATATGCTTTCTGATATTCAGGTAAAGCATAAGAGTAGTGAGAAGGACCTTCATAAAAATGGAAGTCGCCCTCTTTTAAAGCGCTTACAGCATCTTTGAGTTTGCTCTTATCTTCTGGGAAGTTTGATTTACTGAATTCAACATTTTGAGCAATCACAGAAGTGACACAGAATGTGATAATTAAAAAGAGTAGTTTTTTCATTTTTCTAATGGGCAGTTAAAAGAATGAAAAAATAGGGTTTTTATGCGTTAAAGAAAAATGTTTTAATTTCTAATCAACAAAAAAAGCCCCTGACTAATCAGAGGCTTTATTAATATTGTAATGATTGAATCAATTAGTTTTGGTACATCACCGCTTTAATTGCTTCAACCGTTCTTTTTTTGTTTGGAACCATTTCGGCTAATAAAGTAGGAGCATAAGCTACTGGAGTATCCAGGTTGTTTACGCGATGCACTGGTGCATCAAGATAATCAAACGCATATTTTGAAACATGGTAAGCCAATTCCGAAGAGATGGCGCCTAAAGGCCATGCTTCTTCAACAACTACCAAACGATTTGTTTTCTTTACAGATTCAACTACAGTTGCATAATCCAATGGACGGATAGTTCGAAGATCGATCACTTCGCAAGAGATACCTTGACCTTCCATTTCATTGGCTACTTCTTTTACCATGTTGACATATTTGCCATAACAAACTAAGGTAACATCAGAACCTTGTTTTGTTACATCAGCAACACCAATTGGAATTAAGAACTCACCTTCAGGCACAGGGCCTTTGTCTCCGTACATCACCTCTGACTCCATAAACACTACAGGGTTGTTGTCTCGAATAGATGATTTTAACAATCCTTTCGCATCAGCGGGGTTAGAAGGAACAATAACTTTCAAGCCAGGTGTATTCGCGTACCAGCTATCAAAGTTTTGAGAGTGTTGAGCTGCTAACTGACCTGCATTACCCGTTGCACCTCTAAATACAATTGGACAAGTATATTGACCACCAGACATGGCGCTCATTTTTGCTGCACTATTAATAATCTGATCTATGGCAACTAAAGAAAAGTTAAAAGTCATGAATTCTACAATTGGACGAAGTCCATTCATGCTAGCACCGATCCCAATACCCGTAAAACCTAGTTCGGCAATTGGGGTATCAATCACACGTTTAGGGCCAAATTCATCCAGCATTCCTAAACTTACTTTATAAGCACCATTGTACTCTGCAACCTCTTCACCCATCAAGAAGACATTCTCATCTCTTCTCATCTCCTCATTCATCGCTTCTCTAAGGGCTTCTCTAAATTGTATTTCTCTCATTGTCTCTTTTCTTTAAAAGGCGGGTAAAAATAGCAATATCGAGACGATATACCAAAACAAATTAATGGCATATTGTTAAAAAACATCGAATTTAATTTTAAGATATCTGATTATAACAAGGGTTGGCAGGAAACCTTCCAAAAGTTTAAATTAGAAGGGTTTAATTGCACTATCGCTTGGTTTAAGGTTTATCATTTTTTCCGATGTTCATGATAACAAAAATTGAGATTACACATCAATAAGCATGATTGATTACTTTTTACGCGTTTCAAAGGGCGATTTTGGTGGGTGAAAGGAATATAACTTGTGCGTCCCAGAGCAGTGAACACTAGTCGACCTAATCGCCTAAATTTTTGTTTCCTTTTTATCAATGAAAAAGAAAAAGCTCAGGCGGCTTGAGCCGAAAGTTTCTATTAGACTTAAACTATCAATAGTTAATAAAAGTGAATATTTGTAATAACAAGATCAGTTGTAAACTAAAGTCAGTCACATTAAGATTTTAGTAGTGAAGACTACTTTGATAACTGAACGAATATCTTTAGATTAGTAACTTAACAAACTGGCTATTTTGTGTTAAGGCTTATATTTCTTTTCTCTGTTGTCCTTTTTTTTACCTCAGCAGTCGCTCAACGTGGTACGACAATGGATAAAACCCAGTGGTGGTTAGGGTTAAAAGCGGGTATGAATGCAACCTCAGTGACTGTTCCGGAGTCGTTTACTGTATTAACCTCTGACCTGAATGATGGTAAAAAAGAGTACCAAAGCAGTTTTGATCGCTTAGGCTATCAGGTAGCTATCCAAACCGATTTTGATATTTTTGGTGTGGTTGATATTTCCTTTCAACCAGGACTTCGGGTTCTAAAATATGGATATGAAAATAAGTGGTTGTGGATGGATTCCACAGGTCAAATGGCTTATGAACTGACAAATTTGCATCACCAGTCGTTAACTTACCTGGATCTACCTTTAGTATTTAAGTTTAATTTTATCTCCAGCGGACAAGGGAAAATATCGATTAAAGGGAAGGATAAAAAAGATATTAAAATTACCTCAAGTGGTGGTCTAATCGCTTTTGTTGAAGGAGGAGCCTTTTATAATCGGTTATTGTCAGCCGATAAAAAGGTGACACAAACAGTGAATAATATGGGCGAGGAGACCGAGTCCTTATTTCAACAAAACATCAACAATGCCTTTATCAACTCAAGTTATGGTTGGCTAGCTGGTTTAGGTGTGGGTTATGATTTTCAATCTGTAAGGGTAACGATGGATGTTGTCTATCGAAAAGGGGTTCATAACCTCACCCGGGAAATGACGCGGTATGAAAACAGTGTACTTGTCAATGAATATTATGATGTGCCAGACAACATTAAGTTATCCAATTGGGAAGTAAGTTTCCATGTCTTGTTTCCTTTCAAATTTGTATATGGTGGAAATTTTAAAAAACTGTAAAACAATTTTATTAGTGACATTGCTTGCGTTGTTTTCTTGTGACTACAAAGACAACGAGGTGGAACCTGTGAGTCGGTTTGTGAACTATGTGGATGTGCAGACGGGTGATGATGAAATACTACCTTTAAGTATGGCAACCACTGATGATGGTGGGTTTTTAGTGTTAGGATTTTTAAATCAGAAGCAGCCCTATGTGATTAAATTGAATCAATTTGGAGAAAAGGTATGGGAGTATGCTGTAGCTTCACCGTATGTTCGTCCCATTCCGGAGCTGATTAAAGTTGGGACCAGTTATTATTTTGTGACGTCAAATAATGTAGGAGCAGAGTCAAGCTTTCTTTTTAAGGTGGATGATGGAAGCGGAAATGTTTCCATGATAAAAGAGATTGAGGAAGTGCAATATCCTTTGGCTATCTCAGAAGTGCCTTCAGGTGGAATGTTGTTACAAAGTTATGATGCTGAAGGAAGAAGAACCGTGTTACAAAAATTTAATGCTTCATTTGATCAAGTTTGGCGAAAGCGATTTGATATTTATGAAGATTTGGAAGATCCAGCTATTTATAATCATATTAATAGAAATACGCAACCACTACCATTTTTTAATGGCACAGTGACCAATGCAAATGGCGAGGAGCTGTATCATTATTTCAATGGATTTTCCAATTATACGTTTGCAAATACCTTTATTAATAAAAAAGGTGAGGAAACGGGGGCAATATTGGGAAATAGATACGAGGCTTTATTAAGTGGAGCCTGTGTAATCAGTGATGGCGTATTTGCCTTTTCACGGTTTGAACAAGATGGAACAACCTTCTTAGTAGGTCGCGCTGATGTCAATAAATCAACCTTTACACAAGGTACAGAGCTGATGGGTGATCGTGTGGTGAACTGGGAAGACCGAAGTCCTGTGTTTTGTGGCAAGCTCACTATTTCAGGAGCAGAGTATATTGGTTTTGTTGGGAATACCCAAAGTGGTAAAGTCGAGCTGCGGTTATATAGTCAAGCAGATGGCAGCTTTAGAGGAAGTGAATTTTTTGGTTCAGACTACTTTACGGGTCATGCCAAGTTTGTACAAACCGATGATGGAGGTTTGGCGATTATAGCCCAGGCGGCAATAGAAGATCGATTTTTTAAATTAGTGATCTACAAGTTTTCCGAGGAGTCGTTGGTGGATTTGTTAGATTAGTTTTTTATAAAAACAGTTAACCCATACCCATAATAAACGAAGTCATTGTAAAGGAACCCGCCACAGCCGAGTCGTTAAAAAAGGTGAGTGCGTCTTTGTTATTTCTCAAGGCCAAACTATAAATCATTGGTAAATAATGTTCTGGTGTTGGTATAGCGAGCTGGATTGGTTTTCCCAAACCCGTGTAGTTTGTTAGTGACTTATAATCATTTTCAAGAATTAATTTTTTAAACGTTTCATTCGCTGCTAAAGCCCAATCATGACCAAATGGAGCATTGAAATCCCGACCATTAACTTGAGCGTATTGGAAGTTGTGTACCATGTTGCCACTGCCAATTATTAAAACACCTTTCGAGCGCAGGGCATAGAGTTCTTTTGCTAACTCATAATGGTAGCTTGCGGGCTTTGTTTTATCCAAACTCAATTGAATCATGGGAATGTTCGCTTTAGGGAATAAGTTCATAGCCACGCTCCACGCCCCATGATCAAATCCCCAGGTATCATCTAAGCTCACATGACTTTTTGTAATGAGTTGCTTGGTTTCTTCAGCCAACTCAGGACTGCCTGATGCCGGATATTGGGTTTCGAAAAGTGCTTTAGGAAAACCTCCAAAATCATGTATGGTTGGAGGGGTTTGTTGTGCCGTCACATAAGTTCCTCTCGTTTCCCAATGAGCAGAAACCATAAGAATAGCCGTGGGCATAGGAAGTTGAGTACCGATTGTTTTCATTTCACGGGTGAAAGCATTGTCTTCAATGGCATTCATTGGATTGCCATGACCCACAAACAAGACAGGCATCAGTGGTGTGCTATCGTGGTTTTCAACGAGTTTATTTAGAGCTTGAACTTTCATGGATGTGCCAATTAAAGGAAATAATGCAAGAGACTTAATGAATGTGAAACGGTTCATCAATTTTAACTTATACTGTTCAACTACGTCAACTAAAAATTAGGAAAAAAAGTGCTAATTACTTTCCAAACCCCTCTAATCCTAAACCAAATAAAGCAAAATCATATTTTACGGGATCATTCGGATCCAGCTTTTTGAGGTTGTTTGTTAATTCTGTAGCTGCTAACCAATCACTTTGGGGTCGTTTCAATAACCCCAGTTTTCGTGCTACACGATCTACGTGCACATCCAGTGGGCAGACTAGCTGCGAAGAAGGAATGTTTTTCCAAAGCCCTAAATCTACCCCGAGATTATCTTGCCTTACCATCCATCGTAGATACATGTTAATACGTTTGCAAGCACTTTTTTTGGTAGGTGAAGCGATGTGTTTGTGTGTACGGTGTGGGGCATCTTCAAAACTGAAAAAGTAATGGTAGAAATTGCTAAGTGATTCTTGCGCAGTTTGTGATGTGGATACAAAGGCACTCTCTAATGAGTGGTGTTTGGAGTAGTGGTTTTTAAAAAACGAAATGAAGTACAGCGCATCGGTATCGTTAAAGGTGCGGTGTTTGAAACCTTCTATAGCCTTTAAATCATTTGCTGTATGGTTAATGATAAAGTCATAAGGTGAACCATCCATTCGGTCGACTAACTCCTTACATTTATTGATGATGGTTTTCCGCTGTCCCCAAGCCAAAACTGCCGCCCAAAAACCCATGATTTCTTTGTCTTGCCGTAATGCAAACGAACGAGGAATACAAATTGGATCATCCGCAATAAACCGTGGGTGGTTGTAATAAGCTAGTTTTTCTTCGAGGAGGTTGTGGATGTATTTTGTGTTCAAATTATAATGTGGTTGTGACGTTTGAAGGTTGTAAAGTTAAAAGGTTTTTTGGTGGGGTGTTTTATGATTCAAGGAAGGCTTTCTTCCTTTGTTTGGTTAATGATAACTTAATCAAACACCAAACCTCCCCAACCAAATGTAGCCACTATCAAAACAACAATGCCAATCAAGTTAAGTACAAAACCGTAGCGTACCATATCTTTTACTTCCACACGTCCGCTTTCGAAAATGATAGCATTGGGTGGCGTAGAAATAGGCAACATAAAGGCAAACGAACAAGCTATAGTGGCGGGGATCAACACCATCCATGAAGGAATATCTAAGCCTTGCGATAACGGGAATAAAATAGGTAACGCCAACTGCAAGGCCGCAGAGTTGGAAGAGACTTCGGTAAAGAACAGCAGTATAAAACAAATAATGCTGACAAATAAAATACTTGGTAACGTTTGAAAGCCACCCATCAGCGAAGCCAGGAAATTACCTAAGCCTGAAGATACTACACCGTGAGCCAAGGCAAAACCACCACCAAACAAGAGCAAGATGTTTATCGGAATTTTCTTTAGCTCCGTAATACTGAGTAAGTAACTCCCTTTTTTGTTTTTTGAAGGAATTACAAAGAGCAGAACAGCAAAAAATACAGCTACTGAACTATCTTCTATTTTGGAAGGAAAGAAGTTGTTCCACCCTGGAATCACAAAGCTATTAAAGTCAATATCACTACGGGTCATCCACGCGAGAGCTAGCAAACCAAACACATAAGAAACAATTTTTTCTTCCCACGAAGTTGGGCCCAAGTCTTTGTATGCCTGATGAATTACTTGTGGGTTGATGTTTAATTTAGTTCCGCGTAATTGAAATTTGAAATACCAGTATAGCACCACAAAAAACAGGAGGGAGGTGGGTAAGGCAAACAGCATCCAGTTGAAAAAAGTAATGTTGAATTGATCAGTCAAATAAGTGCTGTAAAAGTTATAGAAAATGAGATTAGGTGGTGTGCCTACTAAAGTGGTAATACCACCAATGGAAGAAGAATAGGCAATGCCTAAAAATAAAAACACATTGAAAAGCTTCGTGTTTTTCGACTCGAGGTTTTCAAGCTGTGATGCTGTGGCAATGGCAGGTGGAATCAACATCATTGTAGTGGCGGTGTTGGAAATCCACATCGAGAGTAAATAGCTTGACAGCATAAAGCCCAATAAAATACGGTGTGGACTTGTACCTGTTTGTTTAATAATACCAAGGGCAATACGTTTATGTAAATCCCACTTTTCCATGGCGTACGCCACTAAAAAACCACCTAGAAATAAGAAAATGATATGGTTGCCATAATGAGGCGTTACTTCCTTCGAGTCCATGATCCCAGTCATCGGGAATAGCACTATTGGCAATAACGCGGTAATACCTAAAGGAACAGCTTCCGCAACCCACCACACGGCCATCCATAACATAATGCCAGCCATCGTTGACACTTGAGGGGACGCTCCAAAAGAAATGAAATGATGAAAGATGAAAAAAAGAACTGGTCCACTGATAAGTGCAAGGTGTTTGTAATACGTCTGACCAGTTTTCAAAGGTGATGGGTTTATAGGGCGTAAGAAATGTCCGCTTCGAAGCTGGTGGCTCCTTCACCCAATTTATCTAACACCGTTTGGTTCACTTTCATGATGGATGTTTCTGAGGCATCCAATATTCCCATGATACGAACCCAATGAATTTTACCGGTGGTTTTGTTGGTGACTTTCACTATCGTACCCACCGGAGCAGTTTTATGTAAACCATAGGAAAATTTGGCGTTGTATTGTGGTAAAACGGTTAATGAAACCACACCAGCTTCTTCTTTCCTACTATGCGGAGTAGTTGTTGAAGGAGTAATTATTTTTTTAGGGTGATTAACTGCAGTCGATGGTGGTGTTTTGGCGTTCATAGTTACCGCAGGTTTTGGAGTCGGTTTTTTGTTAGGAGCAGACTTCGGTGCCTCGCCTTTTTTCACCACCAATACTTGCCCTACATCAATTGCGTTGGAACTCAGGTTGTTCCATTGTTTGATTTCCTCGACCGTTACGCCATAGTTTTTAGAGATGCTGTATAAACCTTCTCCCGCTACTACCGTGTGCGTAGTTGCATTGGCTGAAGTTGGCAACTGCGAAGTTGGTTTATTGGCCACAGGTGCTGATACCACCAAGGTTTGTCCCACGTTTATAGCACTGCTGGTCAGGTTATTCCAGGTAACAATATTATCTACAGTTACCCCGTATTTTTTGGAAATGCTAAATAAACCTTCTCCCGCAACTACGGTGTGGGTTTTTGTATTTTGTGTAGTAGTTTGAGTTTGTGCTTTGGCGGGCTGAGCTTTAGTCGGCACTAAAATTTTTTGTCCCACAGCAAGTGTGGTAGCATCAGGATTGGCTTTTTGAAGCTCCTCCACCGTTACATCATATTTTTTTGATAAGGCATAAAAGGTTTCGCCTGCAGTGATTTCGTGAATTGTATATACTAAACCACTTTTTGTAGTTGTACCTACGGAATCGGCAGGAAAATTTGCAAAGCTGAATGTTGATGTAACAAAAGCAATCGCGATGATGATGATATTTTTCATTGAAATTTGGTTCATTAAATAAGGTCAACTCCTACAAATAAATTTTTTGATTTAATGTAGTAGAGTCTGTTTTCAATAACAAAGAAAGTATTAATACCTATTCCTGTTAGTTTTTCGTCTAGAATGTCTTCAAAAATTAACTCACCATGTTCATTGAGCACGTAGATTAAATTGCGAAGCGCATTACCATCCGAAAGATAAAAAGAAATGATGATTTTGCCGTCATGTTCGAGATAATCCAAGCCTTTTAATGGCATGTGTTGAAATTTTTGTACTAAAAAAGTATGTATCGTTTGAAAATGAGGGTCCTCAGCGGTGTAGTGAATGGGGGTTATTGTTCCGTTGGAGAGTACCTCATCCAATTCAATAGGCGATGTTAACGGGGTAGGTATGTTGTGCTCCAGTTTGAGTAATTGCTGGTCTTTATCAGTAAGCAAAACTACCTCTGGTGTCGCCATTTCAAATAAATAATCAGGACTAGTGAAAAGCACTTCACCGTGTAAATCATGAATAGAGACACCTTTTGTTAATATATTTTGATCTTGATCAAACCCGTGTACGATGGTTTGTTTGTTTTGATAAGTGTCTAACCCACAGAAAAATTCATCGAGCGGACTGTGAAAAGAGCTAATAATATCCACCTGTTTTAAATCAACAAGGTGAAAGGTGGTTTTCTTCGCTTCGGTATTTTTAGTTTCCAAACAAATAATATTGTCTTCATAAGCTGAATCCCAAATTCTCCCGTCAAATTCTATTTCAAAAGCCACTTCCATACTTCAAATATAGGGTAAAGGTGGCGAGTTTACCGTTTAACATGCAAGGTTTATTGTGTAGTGCATACCTCTAAAAACTAAAGACCCAAAAAGTTTTCTTAATTTAGATGAAAAATAATCTTATGAAGTTACGCTTCCTGTTGTTGTCGGTTTTGTTAGTGGTAGTGAGTAGTGCTTTTGCTCAACAAACTAATGTAGTCATATTGGAAGTTCGTGGGGGAATTGACCCCATCATGAACCGTTATGTCGAGTTAGGATTAGAGTTTGCCAAGGACACCAATGCAGATGTAGTAATTATAGATATGGATACGTATGGTGGTGGCGTATTAGATGCAGACGAAATCAGTCAGCGATTTTTGGCTTTTGAAAAACCCATTTATGTCTATATCAACACGAATGCAGGTTCAGCAGGTTCACTGTTGTCTATTTCATGTGACAGTATCTACATGGCACCAGCTTCAAGCTTTGGCGCATCCACCGTTGTTGACCAGCAAGGACAAGTAGTGCCTGAAAAGTACCAAAGTTTTATGCGAACAAAAATGCGAGCAGCAGCACAAGCTACTGGCAGAGATCCTGAAATTGCAGCTGCGATGGTCGGGTTACATTTACAAACGGATAGTGCGCAAGTGGTGGCATTTACCACTGATGAAGCGATAGAAAAGGGATTTTGTGAAGCGCAAGTCACCTCCATTGATTCATTATTGAAGCGAGTTGGAATCACCGATTATTCTACAACCACGTTTGAAACCAGTCAAACAGAAAAAATTATTGCAATTTTTTTAAACCCTGCCCTGAAGTCTATACTTATATTAGTCATTGTTGGCGGCATCTTTTACGAGCTCAAAACACCAGGCGTAGGTTTTCCCATCTTGGCAGCTACGACTGCTTTAATTCTTTATTTTCTACCTGATTATTTACATGGTCTGTTAGCCAACTGGGAGTTTTTTATTTTTATTATTGGTGTGGTACTCATTGTGTTGGAAGTGGCTGTGATTCCTGGGTTTGGTGTTGCAGGTATTTCGGGTTTTGTTTTTGTGTTTTCCGCCCTTATTTTATCCATGGTTAAAAATGACGTGTTTGATTTTACTTTTGTCTCTGCGGCTGCCTGGGAAAATGTTTATATCGTGATGATGGTTAGTTGTATCGGTTTAGCCTTTTTAACATTTGTGGGAGTTCCTTTAATCTTTAAAACTAAAGGGTTTCAAAAAATAGCTTTGATGACAAGCTTGAATGAAAACGCGCAAGGAAACAAGAAACGTGAAATTATAGGAAAAGAAGGGGTCGTTTATTCGGTGATGAGGCCGAGCGGAAGAGTGCAGCTCGATGAGGATATTTATGACGCCTATACCGAGTCTGCTTATTTAGAAATAGGAACACCCGTAGTCGTTGTCGCTGACAATGGGGTATCAATAAAAGTGAAAGTAAAAAAATGAAAGTTGTAGGAATTATTCCAGCACGATATGCTTCTACTCGTTTTCCTGGAAAACCATTAGTCGAAATCGCTGGTAAAACAATGATTCAGCGCGTCTGTGAACAAGCAGCTAAATCCAACTTGGATGAAGTGATTGTAGCAACAGATGATGTTCGCATTGCAGACTGTGTGAAAGGTTTTGGTGGAAAAGTGATTATGACTGATGAGAGTCACCCAAATGGAACCTGTCGTTGTGAAGAGGCTTTAAATCAACTCGATGTTGCTTACGATTCCGTGGTGAATGTTCAAGGTGACGAACCATTTATCGAACCCGAACAAATTAATCAGATGATTGATTTGCTAAAGCAAGGTGCTGAAATAGCTACTTTGGTGAAAAAAATTGAAGACGAAGCCACTTTGAATGATACCAACAAACCCAAAGTAGTCATTGGTGAAACAGGACGGGCATTATACTTCTCAAGACAGACTATTCCTTTTTTAAGGGATGTGCCAAAATCTGAGTGGTTAAATACGACAGCTTTTTATAAGCACATAGGAATTTATGGATACCAGTCCGCTGTTTTGAAAAAGTTAGTGCTGTTGAAACCAGGTAAACTGGAGGATTTAGAAAAACTGGAACAGTTACGATGGCTAGAAAATGGATTTGCTATCATGACCAGTGAAACTACTTTCGAAACCATTGGCATTGACACACCAGCTGATTTAGAGAAACTATTGCATAAAAAAAGCTGACAAATTAATGTCAGCTTTATACATCAACAGGATGTTAATCCCTATTCAAACTCAATTTCTTCCACAAACTGAAAGTCCGTTTTTTCTGTCTTCTCTATAGCTTTCACTTCGTTTTTAGAAGTGGCTTCTTTCGCTGCTTTTTGAGGTTTAGCTTTTTCGTTTGTGAATGATTGTTCTGGCTTTGTAGTTTCTTCTTGCTCGTTTTCTTCAACTGTGGTAGCCTCCTCTACTTTTTCAGTCGTTGGTGTTTCAACTGTTTCGTCAATAACAGGTGCTTCCGTAGGTGTAACTTTAGGAGTGATAATTTCCTGTTTTTCTGGTACTGTATTTTTTTTAGTGCTCAAAGAATCTGTCACGACTGCTATGGTACCAATTCCTCCCAGCATCAAACCAACAACTTTGAGTAGGTAGGAAGTAGATATACTCGTGCCTAAACTAGTGGAAGTTGGAATGTTGTGACTGATGTTTTCCCACACAGCGTTATTGACTTCTGGAGAGAAATCTTGGAATTGCTCCTTATAGAAGTCTTCCATTTGGTCGATATTTTCAGGTAGTTTCTGTTGCATAAACCCTGTTATATTTAACGTGTAAATCTCTTAATATTTCTTTTGCTTTTGCTAATTGCGATTTTGAAGTTCCTTCATTTATATCTAATAGTTCAGCTATTTCTTTATGCGTATACCCTTCGATTACATACAGGTTAAAGATGACTCGCTTCCCTTCGGGTAAATGCTGAAGAAAGGAAAGTAACTCCTGATAGGCCATTCCAGAAATCACATCAGCTTTTTTCTCAAATGGTTGCTCTATCATGTCATTGATATCGGCACTTTTGTCTAGTACGTTTTTCTTACTAAACCCCTTTAAAATAGTGTTGATGGTGACTCGCTTAGCCCACCCTTCAAAGGATCCTTTGTTTTCAAATTTTGAGATGTTAGTGAAGATCTTTATAAATGAATCTTGTAAATAATCTTCCGCTAACGGTCGCGATTTGGTATAACGCATACAAATCCCCATAAGCTTTGAAGCCAACAACTTATATAATTGATGTTGCGCTTCAGGGTTATTCTGTTTACACTGTTCGACTATTACTAGCACTTCCTGCATTTACAGTTTTGGTTTGGTTGATTATACTAAACTACTCATTTTGTAATTAACAACCCTTGCTTGTATTGAAGATTCTATTTGGTGTATGAATGGTTGCCGAGGTGTTAATGAATAATGAATAATGAATAATGAATAATGAATAATGAATAATGAATAATGAATAATGAATAATGAATAATGAATAATGAATAATGAATAATGAATAATGAATAATGAATAATGAATAATGAATAATGAATAATGAATAATGAATAATGAATAATGAATAATGAATAATGAATAATGAATAATGAATAATGAATAATGAATAATGAATAATGAATAATGAATAATGAATAATGAATAATGAATAATGAATAATGAATAATGAATAATGAATAATGAATAATGTTTTTTCTTAAACGATTAACTTTTAAAATTCTTCAATCTGTAAATTTCCAATCAAAAAATCTTTCTACCTTCTACTTTTCGTCTTTGTACATAATACTTTGTACTAACATCTAACTACTCAAATCTCACTTCACCCTCCCAGGATTATCACTTAAAAAAGCTTTCCAGCTAGTTGATTTTTTTGCCACAGCACCGCCTTGAAAATGATGACAAAGTGCAACAGCGAGTGCATCAGTGGCATCCAGAAGTTTTGGCATTTCTTGGATGTTTAGCAACTTCATAATCATACCAGCTACTTGTTCTTTAGACGCTTTTCCTTTGCCAGTGACCGATTGTTTTACTTTTAATGGAGCATATTCGGTAATAGGAATTTCATGATGTAAAGCCGCAGCCATAGCCACTCCTTGAGCTCGACCTAGTTTAAGCATCGACTGTACATTTTTACCGAAAAAAGGTGCTTCCAAAGCCACTTCGTCTGGGGCATAATCTCGAATCAATGAGGAAACCCGTTCAAATATTTTTTTTAGCTTCAGTGCATGGTTGTCATATTTGCTGAGGTGAATAACACCAAACTGTACTAACTCCAACTTGTTTTTTGTGATTTTAACGATGCCATATCCCATAACCACTGTTCCAGGATCAATACCTAATATTATTTTTTCTTTTGAAACAGGACTAGTAGACATAGATTAAAATTAATGAAGTATACCCTTTAGCTTGAAAGGATGAACTGAAGTTCAAATTCTGATAATCAAATTATGTATATTGAGCCAGTATGCCAATTAAAGTAACAAAAGAAGTGAAGTGGGGGCTTAAAGTTTTTGTGACTTTATTGATTTCGGGTTATTTGTTGTTTGTTTACTACTCCAATCAAAATCAGTATCAAGAACTAATTAGCGAGGTTTTTGTACCTCAAAATACCATAACGTTGGTGGTATTAGTCTGTTTGATGTTTTTTAACTGGGGTTTTGAAGCCCAAAAGTGGAAGTTATTAGCAGCCAAAGTAGAAATAATCAGTTTTTCTCAGGCTTTAAAAGCAGTATTTATTGGAGTTAGTTTTGGTATTGTAGCTCCTAAAAGTGTCGGAGAGTGTGTCGGGCGATTTTTGATGTTAAGGTCGTTTAAGAAATTTCGTTTAATAGGCTCTTTGTTGTTAGGGCAGGCTTTTCAGTTGTCTGCAACTTTGTTGTTTGGTGTGCCAGCAGCATGGTATTACGTACAAAAAGTAGACAGTGAATTAAAAGTGAGTCTAAGCTTAGGACTTCTATTCTTTATTTTATCAGTGCTCGGAATTATTTTCCGTAAACCCATTTTATCCTTAGTGTTTAATACCTCATTAGGTCTTCGTTTGAAATCCTATCTAATAGTTGTGAAAGAATATAACAAAGTAGAGTTGTTTCAAGTGCTGCTTTTTTCGGTTGCGCGTTATTTGACGTTCACATTTCAGTTTATTATCATGTTAAAATTACTTCAGGTGAATTACAGCACGCTTGAGTTGTTTATGGTTATTTCTGTGGTCTATTTAATAAAATCACTTTTATTTTCAATCAACTTTATTGCCGATATGGGCATGCGTCAAATTACTGTAGTTAGTGTGATGGGGGTGGTGGGAATTTCCGAGTCCAGTGCGGTATTAGCAAGTTTTGGGCTTTGGTCAATTAACATTTTATTCCCCGCAATCATTGGGTTATATTTTTGGCTTCAACTTAAATTGAAATGGTGATTTTAGCTTTCATAGCGGTGGCTTATGTGCTGTTTGTTTTGTGGCTTATTTGGGGGTGGAATCACTTACCCTATTTTCCTGTACGGAATGAAAAAGAATGTTTTTCAATCGTAATAGCAGCAAGAAACGAAGCGGCTACTATTTTGAATTTACTTGGAAGCCTTTCTCAACAAAATTACCCCAAAGAATGCTTTGAAGTTATTGTAATTGATGATCATTCAACAGATAAAACAAGAGCTTTGGTTGAGGAGTGTACATTTAATGTCACCCTTAAATTAATTCACTTAACGAACACTTCTGGAAAAAAACAAGCTTTAAAAGCGGGTATTGCTTCCGCAAAATATAACACTATTATTACTACCGATGCCGACTGTTTAGTTCATGAAAACTGGTTGAACAGTGTGAATGATTGTTATGCGCAACCGGAAGTGAATTTTGTGTTTGGCCCCGTCACTTTTCATGGGGAAAGGCGGTTTTTTGAAAAAATTCAAACAATTGAATTTGCTTCATTAGTGGGAGCAGGTGCAGCTACCTTTGGGAATGGAAAAGCTACAATGTGTAATGGTGCAAATTTGAGTTTTAAAAAGTCCGCATTTACAGCAGTTGGAGGGTATGATGACTTACTCCGTATTCCTTCAGGTGATGATGAGTTTTTAATGCATAAATTGTTTCAGGAAAATCCTCGTCAGTTAGTTTTTAATAAATCGAAAGCAGGAATAGTGACAACTAAGGCAGCACAGTCACCTGCACAATTTTTTAATCAGCGAAAGCGGTGGGCCAGTAAATGGAAACACTATCAAAGTAGCAGTCCGCGATTAATCGCCCCGTTGGTCTTCTTTTTTAACTTGAGTTTTATGGTAGCCCCTGTGTTATATTTATTTGGCTTTCTTTCGTTAGAATTACTTCTAACAGCTTTTGCAGCCAAATTTACGTTGGACTTTGTGTTTCTTTCACGAGTACTTCACTTTCTAAATAAGCCCATTCTACTGCTCCATTTTTTAGTTCTAAGTGTGCTATATGTGTTTTATGTGCCACTATTTGGTATATTGGGCAGTCTAGGTAAATATACGTGGAAAGATAGGCAAGTGATTGATTAAAATACACGAGTGAGAAGTAACCAAGTTGCAAAAAGACGTACGATATTATACTCCCACTGAATTAGTTTTAAGACGACTAAAAAAAGATAAGGTAGCCTTAGGAGGTGCTGTGGTGATTTTTTTAACCATTCTAATTTCTGTTTTTGGTTATTTGATAGTTCCCGACTCCACCGAAAATGCTAATGATGGTGCCATTGAAATAAGGAAAAAACCGCCAGGTTTTGCTGTTCAAGTACTTAAAATAAAAAGACAAAGCTATAACGCTGAGCGGTCAATGTTTTCATCGTGGTTTTTTGGTTCGGAACCGAAATACAGTATTCGACCAATCGAAGGTTATTCGTTGACCGATCAAGGCATAGAAGTCGCAGTATATGGTGGAAATGGCAACATCCACGAACAGTATACCTTTCAACAATTAGGCACATCACGAGAAAATTTTGAGCAAGAAGTAATTGATCATCGCTATTATCTCTTGGGAACCGATGGAGCTGGTCGTGATTTATTTAGTCGTTTAATATTAGGTACTCGAATTTCATTAATGGTTGGGTTTATTGCCGTAATTATCTCTTTAACAGTTGGAGTGACGCTAGGTATTGTGGCTGGTTATTTTGGTGGTTGGATAGAAAAAATAATATTGTGGTTATTAACCGTAGTGTGGTCAATCCCAGGGATTATGTTAGTCATAGCTATTAGCATTGCTTTACAAAGTAAAGGTGCTTGGGTGGCCTTTGTAGCGGTAGGGTTAACTATGTGGGTAGAGGTTGCTCGTGTCGTGCGTGGGCAATTACTTGAGGTAAGAGAAATGCAATATGTAGAAGCGGCTAAAGTGTTAGGGGTATCAAATACTAGTATTATGTTCAAGCATATTCTTCCTAATTTAGTAGGTCCAATCATCGTGGTAGCCACTTCAAACTTTGCTTCGGCTATTTTAGTGGAGGCAGGTTTAAGCTTTTTAGGAATGGGCGTTCAGCCGCCCACACCTTCTTGGGGGTTGATGGTACATGAAGGGTTTAAGTTAGTAAATGGGGTTTCTACCATTCATTTGATTTTATTCCCCGGATTGGCGATTAGCTTTTTGGTATTTGCTTTTAACTTGTTTGGCAACGGGCTGAGAGATGCTTTTGATCCTAAAAACAACTAATATGGACATCAAACAGATTAAACTTAATTCATTATTAGAAGTAACTCAGGCAATTAATTCCAACATGCCTGAAGATGATTTGTACCGTATTTTTTACTTTATCTGTATTTCAACCATGAAATTTGATAAATATGCTTTAGTGGTTTTTGAAGACACAGAGCTAAAAGTTAAAGTTGAACATGGATTTAGAGTTTCAGAAACAAATTTAGATCGACTTCAAACAAAACATGATGCGATTAGATTGAACGGGATTGATGATATTTTACCGATTACTCATAAAAAAACAATTTTAGCTTACATTTTGGTTGCAGGTGGTGAGCATCTGGATGACCGGAAAGACTATATTTCCTTTATTAAAACTCTTGCAAACATCATTATGGTGGCGATCGAAAATAAACGATTGGCTAGAAAACAAATAGAACAGCAGGCTTTCAATAAGGAAATGGAAATAGCCAGCACCGTGCAAAGCATGCTGGTGTTAAAAGATTTTCCAAAAAGTGATTACATATCAATTGAAGCTTTCTATCTGCCCTATAAATCAATTGGGGGTGATTATTATGATTATATTCAAGTATCAGACTCGCTTAATTATGTTTGTATCGCTGATGTATCAGGAAAGGGAATGCCAGCAGCTTTGTTGATGTCTAACTTTCAAGCGTGTTTACGCACCATGGTAAGCCAGACGGATGATTTGAAGAAAATTATTACGGAATTAAACAGACAACTTCTATACAACTCTCAAGGAGAATATTTTGTGACTTTTTTCATTGCCGAACTTAATTTTGAAACGGGAGTAATGGAATATGTGAACGCGGGACATAACCCAATTTATTACAGAAGAAAAGGTGAAATAGAGGAGTTGAAAACAGGTGCTACAATTTTGGGAGCGTTTGATCGCTTACCTTCATTAGAAATTGGAGAGACCACCATAGAAAAAGACGCTATCTTATTGTGTTATACTGATGGGGTAACGGAGATAAAAAATGCAGAGGAAGAAGAGTGGGGGGAGGAGAATCTTAAAGAATGTTTATTGAGATATTCACCTGATGATGACTTATCTGTGGTTGACAAAGTTTTAAAGGGCGTAGATAATTTCAGAGGAAGGTGCGGTTATTCTGATGACCTCACGTTGATGGTGTGTTCTTTTTAAGAAAAATTATGTGTTAAGACAATAAAAAAAATTATTTTCGTTTCTATTTATTATTAGTTTACAAATGATGCTCAGACAAGCTTACAAGTTTCTTTCCTCAAAATATCAAACACTTTTTTTAGAATATAAAGTAGACTTGAGACCAAGATATGGTCATGGTAAGCCACCCCATGGTGAACTTTATACCATTATTAATGAGAATAGGACTAGTTATAAATCTTTTTTACAATCCTTTTTGAAATATTCCTCGGCTTTTGATACAATAAAAAAGCAAGCTGATAAAGCTGATAAAACAAATCCAGTTTGGGAAAATGACTTTTTACCTGCTTTGGATATTATGACGATTTATACCTTTCTGGCTGAAATTAAGCCTAAGAAATACATAGAGGTTGGTTCTGGCAATTCCACAAAAGTCGTTTTTAAAGCAAAAAAAGATAATCAGTTACAGACTGAAATCATCTCGATTGATCCTTATCCTAGATCAGAAATAGATCATTTGGCAAATGAAATAATTAGAGAACCGTTTGAAGGTTTGAATTATGATTTGATTTATAATTTAGGTGAAAACGATATTCTCTTCATCGATAATTCACACCGAATTCTTCCAAATTCGGATTCAATGGTCTTCTTTTTAGAAGTGTTGCCAAAGTTAAAAAAAGGTGTGATTGTTCAGGTACATGATATTTATATACCATATGATTATCCACAGTTTATGTGTGATCGTTTTTATTCTGAACAATATGGATTAATGATGTACTTGCTTGCAAATCCGGAAAAGTATAAATGTATTTTCCCTACCTATTTTGTTAGTGAGGATAAAGAACTTTCTTCAATAATTGCACCGCTTTGGGATAATCAGAACCTAAAAAATGCAGAGCGACATGGTGGCTCTTTTTGGATTCAGATTCAGTAGATAAATTATTGGTAGTTTGATTTTACTTCATTTGAGGAAAAGTAGTTCAACACCGCAAGCCCTATCCAAAAACTAACAGCAACCCGTGGTTCTGTCCAATAATCTTGCACTAAACTATGAATGATAAAAGGAATAAAACTCACAGCTAATGCTTTATGGATGCTTGGCGCATCATTTTTGATTAGTAGAAGGCCTGTTTGAATGATGAATAAAATCAAGCCAACACCCGTAATGAATACAATTACGCCTCCTTCAAAAAGCCAAGACAAATATAAGTTATGAATGTTCATTTTTCGTTCAGCAAGAAATCTTTCATATTCATTAGAAGAATTTTTGTAGACTTCTAAGTAACGATCAGCGAAAGTGCCTGGACCAATTCCCGTCATAGGGTGCACTTCCCATAATTGCCAACCTTTCACCCATCTATAGATTCGTTCAGCACTTGATTTTCCTGCGCGGTTTTCAGTCTCAGATATTTCCCACATTTCATCCCACATATTTGTTTGTTTGTAGGTACGTATATCATTACTATCATAGTTTAAACTTTCGCTATTATAATAACTGGTAGGGTCATCTTTATATTGGTAGTAATGTATTAAATCATTTGCTTTCCATATCCCTAACATCAAAATAAATGGCCCTCCAGCATAAATCAATAATTTCCTCTTAGTGTCTCCTGTTAAGCTAAAAAAGAACAAGGCAACAAAAGACAGAAATAGTGTAATGTATGACGTTCTAGAACAGCTAAAACTAATTACAGCAATGAATATGAATACATTTATTAATAACAACGCTTTAATTGTTTTACTTAGTTTTTTATTAAGAAGTAATACTGAAGCTAAAATTGTTGGCGCTTCGAGCAAAATGCTAAGGTTAGAATGGCCTTGCATAACAAAGGGTTGCGCAACAATATAAGAGGTTTCATAAAAAATGCCCAGTTTAATGAAATTGTAAAAACAATAGGTAGCAAGTACGAAGTGTCCTATTAAATAACTGTAAGTAAGTCTTTCAATTACTTTTTCTTTATTCGATAGTAGTTTAAATCCAAAATAAGTAGAGAAGATGTAACTGCTAATAATAAAAGTGTATTTTAAGGAAATAAATGTATTCCATGAAAAAAGACTCGTAACGACCAGCGCTGTTAAATGCATTAGTACGACTACATCTAGATAATTAAGTTGAATTTCTTTTTCTTTTATTTTATATAGTCCAAGTAAGAGTACTACAGAAGATGTAACTAAGCATAGGGGTTCACTTAAAACTGTTAATCCAAGCGAGTTACCATTCAATAAAACATCTATTGAAAGAGGAGAAGAAAATACAAGAAGATATATAAGATTGCTTATCAATTTTTCGAATTTCATTGTTGCACTCATATCTTGTAATTATACTTTTTTGTAATTATACACTCTCAATTAATTCTTTAATAACACTTTTAAATGAATCAATTTAAGAATAAAGCTTGAGCCAATTGCTACTGTTGTAGTAAATATTAGGGTGATAAACCAATGTTGAATAGTTGATTTGAGTAAATAATTGCCCCCGAATGTTACCATTACTACGAGAGATACTTTACCCCAAGTTTCCCAAGGAAGAGGTAAAACTTTTTTTATTACAAAAATAAAAATATAAGTAATAGATAAAAAAAGGGTGCTTATTAGTGTCGTATATGCAGCTGCTATTGCACCATATTGGGGAATGAAAATAAAGTTTAATAAGACATTAATGACAATACTAACTGCTAAACTCCAACTAACCTCTTTTGTATATCCATTAGATGTTAAGTAAGTACTCAAAATAGCAAAACAACCCTGTATAAATAAAGCGACACTTAAAACTCTAAAACAGTTAGCCATTAAACTAATCTCACTAGTCGAACTATTAGAAAAAAGAATAAATAGTTTCTCCCCATGATAAAAACTAAATGTTGTGATGATTAAAAGAGGTATAGATGTTACACCAATTGAAGCTTTTAACAAACGTTGTTTTTCTTCTTTATTTATCTGATGAAATGAAAACCGTGCAAAAAATAATGGTAAGATTATCCACAGATAAACCATAGCTGCGTCCAGCCATCGGTAGGCAGCAGCGTATATACCTGTTTCCTCTCTTATTATTGCTAGTCGTTCTAGCATTACCTGATCAATTTTTTCATTGAAACCAGTGAGTAATATAATTAATGCAAATGGGAGCGAAAGTTTGATTAGGCGATTAGTTTCTTTTATGCTTTCAAATTTAGGACTTAACCATGTCTTGTTTTTCTTTAATAACATGATAACAAGGCCTAATGCTAACATGATTGACAGTAGGCGTCCATAGACTATAGTACTCAGGCTTGTTGCACCCATAAATAATAGAATGAATAGTAAAAGCGTGAAAAAGATCTTTTCGAAATTGGATGCATATGCATCTAATTTAAATAATTGAAAACCTTGAATTTTTGCTCTGAATAATTGAAATAATTGAAAGCCTGAATAACTTAAAGCAATCCAAAAAAGGAACCAGAGTTGGGTTAGTGAATAATCCAAGATTAGACCTATTCCTATCATTAGGAAAGGAAAAAGGATTGTTAAGGCTAATTTAACTAAGAAAAATTTCGGAAAAATAGAGTTGTATTCTTTGGGATCTTCAGCAATTACTTTTGTTATGTATTGATTAATTCCTAAATCGGCTAGAGAAGTAAATACATAACATAGAGAAAGTAGGGCGGCATAAGTAGACCATTCTTGGTGATCTACAGCATTATGAGTATATGACTCTACTAATAAACTTATTGGTTTGATTAATAAGTTAAGGAGCAACGTAAAGCCGATATTTTTGAAAAACCCCCTAATCTTCGTGTTTTGTTTAATACGCAAGTTAAACTTAATTTATTGTCTGCAGTTGCTAAAAAAATATTTTTAGCAACAGAGCAGTAAAAAAATACTCATAACTTTACTTTGTGAGAATAGCCATTAATACACGGTTTTTACTTAAGAATAAGCTGGAAGGAATCGGTTGGTTTACTTTTGAGGTTGTAAAACTATTAGTTAAAAATCATCCCGAACACCAGTTTATATTGTTGTTTGATCGCCCTTATGATGAATCGTTTGTTTTCGCTGATAATGTAACTCCTGTTGTAATTAACCCACCAGCTCGACATCCCTTGTTGTGGTATTGGTGGTTTGAGTGGAGTGTTCCTTATGCCCTTAAAAAACATAAAATTGATTTGTTTTTATCCCCTGATGGCTATTTATCGTTAAAAACGGATGTTCCAAGTGTGGTTGTGTTACACGACTTAGCTTTTGAGCATCACCCAGAAGATGTGGGCGGTTTAGTGAGTAAATTCTATCACTATTTTACGCCACGTTATGCAAAAAAAGCACATCGAATTTTGACGGTAAGTGAGTTCACCAAAGCAGATATCTGTAAAGAGTACACTATATCTCCTCAAAAAGTGGATGTAGTTTATAATGGGGTGAATGAATTGTTTGGTCCTGTAAATCAGGAGAGAAAAGAACAAATAAAAACTGAATTTACACAAGGAGTAGAGTTTTTTGTTTATGTAGGCGCTCTGCATCCTAGAAAAAATATTAAGCGATTATTTGAGGCTTTTGAGCAGTTTAAAGAGGAAACAAAATCGAATACTAAATTGGTTATTGTGGGTAGAAAAGCGTGGAGTGTGAAAGCAATTGAGGATACTTACCAAGTGATGAGCTTTAAAGATGATGTTGTCTTTACAGGAAGACTTGATTCTAAAATTCTTCGCGATGTGATTGCTTCTTCAAAAGCACTCACTTACATTCCATATTTTGAGGGTTTTGGCATTCCAATAATTGAGGCACAAAAGTGTGAAACAGCAGTAATTACTTCGAATATTACCTCAATGCCAGAAGTGGCAGGGGAAGGCGCGGTTCTGGTGGATCCATATGATGTGAATTCAATTAAAGAAGCGTTAAAGAAAATAGATTCAGATCATGTATTTCGCCATACGTTGATTGAAAAAGGAAAAAGTAATGTGCTTCGATTCTCATGGGAAAAAACTGCCGAAAAAGTGTGGGAGGGATTAATGAATTATGAATTATGAATTATGAATTATGAATTATGTTTTCCCTAGTAGTTTAAATCTTCAATCTTAAATTCGCAATTTCAAATCCAACAATCTCATTCCATATATCTAAAAAAATGTACTTCCATAAATACGGTGCGGTCTTTAGAAAACTATTCCCTAGTTACCAGTGGAAGGTAAATACCCCTGCACAAGAAATTTACTTAACCTTTGATGATGGTCCTGTGCCAGAGGTTACAGAGTTTGTGTTGGATAATTTAGCAAAATATGAAGCTAAGGCCACATTTTTTTGTGTAGGTGAAAACATCACAAAACATCCTGAAATCTATCAACGCTTAAAAGCGGAAGGGCATTCCATTGGTAATCACACTTATAATCACCTCAATGCACGAAAAGTACAAACAGAGGAATATTTTTCAAACATCGAAAAAGCACAAGGTGTTATTGGAGATTTAGGAGATAAACTGTTTCGTCCACCCTACGGACGATTAAAATCAACCCATATAAAAACGCTTAAAAAATTAAACTATAATATAGTGATGTGGGATGTGTTAACTGGCGACTTCGATCCTCATCTTGACCAACAAAAGGCTTTGCAAAAAACAATTGATGCCACCACTCATGGAAGTATTGTGCTAATGCACGACAACCCGAAACATTTCAACAACTTAGCCTTCATTTTACCACGTTATATGGAACATTTTAATAAACTCGGATTTAAATTCAAAGCACTTTCATGTTAATGTATCTCTTCATATTGCCGTTGGTGCTATGCTTTATTTTGTTGTTTTTTTCCTTCTTTTCGTATGATAAAAAACGGATTACAACTGTTATAGACAAAGATTTTCCAAAAGTATCTGTTTTAGTAGCTGCCAGAAATGAGGAGCATACCATTTTGAAATGCTTAGATGCAATCAACTTGTTGACTTATTCGAATTATGAAGTGTTAATCGGAAATGATCATTCAGAAGACAACACATTAGCTATCATCCAACAATTTATTCAGGATAAACCTCATTTTTCTGTTTTTACAATTGAAGATCAATTAGGAGAGGCTCGGGGTAAATCCAATGTACTTGCTCAATTATCCCATAAAGCTGAAGGAGAATATCTTTTTATTACCGATGCCGATACGCAAGTGCCCCCGGGCTGGATTGAAAACATGTTTGAGGGCTTTGATGATGATATTGGTATAGTAACCGGTGTAACCACTTTAAGCACCAAAAATTGGTTTCATGTTTTTCAACAGATTGATTGGTTATATGCATTGTCCCTAGTGAAGGTAGTCAGTGATATTGGATTTCCAGTCACAAGTATGGGGAATAATATGGCAGTGAAAAAAGAAGCGTATTGGCAGACGGGAGGATATGAAAATTTACCTTTTTCTATTACGGAAGATTTTCAGTTGTTTAAAAAAATAATTGATAAAGGATGGGGGTATAAAAACTTGTTTCATAGGCAGGTATTAGCTTTTTCTTTACCAGTAAAACACTTAATAGGGTTGTTGTATCAGCGTAAACGATGGATGGTGGGAGCCATGCAATTGCCTTTTCACTTTCTACTGTTGCTGTTTTTGCAAGCATTGTTTTATCCGCTTATGCTGATCTTGTTTTTTGTGGATGTCGACTGGACAATCAATATCATTATACTGAAAGCTATTATTCAAACTGCTTTTATCATAAAAGCTTACCGTAAACTTCACCTTTCAATTCCTGTCGTCTCAATACTATTGTTTGAGTTCTATAGCTCTTTTCTTTCTATGTTAATGTTGTTATTTTATTTTACACCTATAAAAGTCAAGTGGAAAGGACGGAAGTATTGAAATGAATTATGAATTATGAATTATGAATTATGTTATTCCAAAGCAGAATTTAATACATCCTTTACTACTCAAATACTCAATACTTTGCGCTAACATCCAATAGTCTAACTTTTCATATCTAAAAAAATCATTGCTATATCAACATGAAACTAATCGAAACACACGCACATATTTACGCTGAAAAATTCGAACAAGATCTTGATGAATGCATCAAAAGAGCGAAAAATGCTGGTGTTGAACGGATCTATATGCCCAATGTGGACAATGAATCCATTGATCGGATGTTAAAAATGGAAGAGAATTACCCTGACTATTGTATTCCAATGATGGGCGTACACCCCTGTTCCATCAATTCAGATTATAAAAAAGAACTAGCTATTGCGGAAGCTTGGTTTTCAAAACGTGATTTCGTAGCCGTTGGCGAAATAGGAATGGATTTATATTGGGACAAAACCTATCAAGCCGAGCAAGAGGATGCTTTTCGAATTCAATCGCAATGGGCAATAGAAAAAGACATCCCGATCATTATTCACTCGCGTGAGTCAACAAAAGAAGTATTAGATATTATTGCATCTATTGGGGACCAAAAGCTACGAGGCATTTTTCATTGTTTTTCTGGGTCAATTGAAGAAGCGAATCAAATTATTGAGTTGGGTTTTTATATTGGCATTGGCGGTGTGGTAACGTATAAAAATGGAGGTTTGGATAAAGTAGTTCCTCATATTCCGCTGGAGAAAATTGTCTTGGAGACCGATTGTCCTTATTTGCCACCTACACCGCATCGGGGTAAACGCAATGAAACATCTTACTTAAACCTTATTGCGGAAAAAATAGGAGATTTGCATCACGTCTCGGTTGGTAAAGTTGCTGAAATTACCTCAATAAATGCTGAGAAAGTGTTTCAAGTAAAATAATTTCAATAAGCAGATTAAAAAACTATGGTCACTTACTCAAAACTAAAGCTGGATTTTCATAAAAACCCAGAACAGCAATTTCTGATCATCTATACTGGAGGTACCATTGGAATGCGTGTGAATGATGAAGGACAGCTCGTTCCCTTCAACTTTGAACAGTTTGTTGATTTAGTTCCTGAATTAAAACAGTTTAAACATAATTTCACCATTTTTTCATTCAATGAATTGATTGATTCTGCTGACATGACACCTGACCATTGGGTGGCAATTGCTGATTGTATTTCTGATAATTATAATTTTTTTGATGGGTTTATTGTACTTCAGGGCACCGATACAATGGCTTACGCTGCCTCTGGAGTAAGTTTTTTATTAGAAAATGTAAAAAAGCCCATCATATTTACTGGCGCTCAACTTCCCATTGGGGCGATAAGAAATGATGCCCGAAAAAATTTAATTAGCTCAATAGATATTGCTGCACAGCGTAAAAACGGAGAACCACGCGTACAGGAGGTGACCATTTTTTTTGATGAAATACTTATACGAGGCACCCGTTCAAGGAAAGTACAAAGTAATCACTTAGATGCCTTTCAATCAGAAAACTATCCTGAGTTAGCTCATGCAGGTGTTTTTTTAGAATTTAATGAATTAGCACTAAGAAGATCCTCGGGCGAGTTTCGGTCCTATTCAAAACTTTGTCGCGAGGTATCCTTATTAAAGTTTTACCCAGGTATCAATGGTGCGGATATCACTGCTACATTATCACGCCCGTACTTGAAAGGACTGGTGATTGAAACATTTGGTGCTGGCAATGCATCTACTAATGATAGTCTTATCGCAGAGTTGGATAAATTTATAAAAAGAGGCGGTGTGATTATTAATGTTTCTCAATGTGACGGAGGACAAGTGGTGCAAAAGCTGTATCAAACTGGCAACAAGCTGGATAAAATTGGAGTGATTTCTGGCAAAGACATGACCGCTGAAGCGGCTTTAGCAAAATTAATGTTTGTGTTGGGGAATTTTGAGGGAGAAGAGATCTCAAGCAAACTAACTGTTTCCTTACGCGGAGAAATGAGTTGATTTTTAAACAATAGAGGGTTAATTAGCTTTTATAAAGATGGGAACACTCATAGTTGATTTTGGATTGGTGGTATTGATTTGGATGACTCAATTAATAGTCTATCCAAGTTTTGAATATTTTCAGGAAGTGGACTTGAGGCGATGGCATAAAATCTATACTTCAAAAATAAGTTTATTAGTACTACCACTAATGCTTATTCAGGCAGTTCTTTATGCATACCGATTTGTGTTTAATTTTGAGTGGCTAGATTTATTTATTTTGGTTTTATTAGTTGCTGTATGGATAAACACCTTTTTTTATGCCATACCGCTTCATAGGGAAATAACTGAAGGAAAAGAGGTGCTACGCTCCGCACGTCATCTGGTACGGGTAAACTGGTATCGGACTTTCTTATGGACGATAATTTTTCTTTTTAACCTATGGTTATTTATCCTTCAAGAAGGTGTTTTACAGGTTATGCTGAATATCAATAATTAAATAATCAGAAAATGGAATCGAAAAAGTGGATGAAATATGTGCTCAAAGCCGCTGGGGTATATAACTTATTGTGGGGAGCTTGGGTTATATTATTTCCGCAACATTTTTTTGATTTAGTAGGCATGGACCCCGTGAATCATGTCGTCATATGGCAAGGAATGGGCATGGTTATCGGAGTTTATGGTCTCGGTTATTGGTGGGCAGCAGCAGATCCACTAACACATTGGCCTATAGTGGCAGTAGGCTTTTTAGGAAAGGTGTTTGGTCCCATAGGGTTTTGTATAAATTATTTTTCAGGAAAAATCCCTGTTGAATTTATATATACCATGTTTACCAATGATTTTATTTGGTGGATCCCCTTTATTCTAATTTTAATTCAAGCTCAGAAAACGCAACAGATTAAATGGTTTTAGCCAAAAAAATAAATGTCTATAGCCAGGGTGTGTTTTATTTCATTGCTGGGTTGAATCATTTCCTGCAGCCAACATTTTACTACCCACTAATACCATCGTATTTGTCTTTTCCTGAATTAATAAATTACACAAGTGGGGTTTTAGAGTTGGTGTTGGGTATTGGGCTATTGTTTTCAAAGACAAGAAAAACAGCTGCGTATGGGGTGATTTTAATGCTGGTAGTCTTTATACCGTCACATATTTATTTTATCCAATCAGGAGGCTGTGTGGGTGAGTTGTTGTGCTTAGGTGAGTGGGTGTCTTGGGTGCGTCTCATTCTAGTTCACCCCTTATTGATTTTGTGGGCCTGGGGTGTAAGAAGTATAACATTTAACCATAAGTAATTCCCAATCCTACGACAAATTACTAACGATAAAAGAGTTATAACAAGAATAATGGTCATTGTTAGAGGTGCAAAGGAAAAGAATTACAAACGGTACTACATAAAAGATAAATGCCACTAGATATGCATCAGGAGTTTGTTTTTAAAAGTTGTTAAGGGAAAAAGAAGAGTAACTAGAATAATAGTAATAAGAGTTTTTAGTACTACTTAGAGGTAAATTTAATTATAGTTGAATTGCTTTAACTATTAATCATTGAAGTTTAAACTAAAAATTATACCTTTAAAATTGTAATTAGAGAGGTGGCCGAGTGGTTTAAGGCGCACGCCTGGAAAGCGTGTATAGGGCAACTTATCGGGGGTTCGAATCCCTTCCTCTCTGCAAAAGAAGGTATCAGGTATTACATAATCCTTCAATACTACTTTACAATAGAGGTTCAAAACCGAAAACACAAGACATGAAAAAAACATTGTTTGCACTTACATTAGTAGCAATATCATTTGGAACACCTTCAGTAGTGTTAGCTGAAGAGAAAGTAGAAACTGAAAAAGTAGATTCTTCAAATGCAAAATCGGATAGTGCACAAAATACTGCAATTGAGAAAGAAGTTTCTGCTGAAGTTGTTGAAGATGTAGCAGTAACTCCCAAGGAAACAACGAGCTATCATCAAATAATTAAAGATCGTTTTATAGAAGGTGGTGTAGGTTTTATGTCCATCGTGCTAACTTGTTTAATTTTAGGGTTAGCAGTAGCCATTGAACGCATTATCGCATTAAACTTAGCTTCAACAAATACAGATAAATTATTGGAGGATGTAAAAGATGCATTATTAAATGGAGGAGTAGAAAAAGCACGACAGTTGTGTGCAACAATTCCTGGTCCAGTGGCATCTATTTTTGCGCAAGGTCTATTAAGAGCAAAAGAAGGTCCTGAGGCCGTAGAAAAATCAATATTACAATATGGTTCAGTTGAAATGGGAAAATTGGAAAAAGGACTTTCATGGGTTTCTTTATTCATAGCCTTAGCACCAATGTTTGGTTTTATGGGTACAGTTTTAGGTATGATTACCGCTTTTGATAAAATAGCTATAGCTGACGACATTTCTGCAAGCATTGTAGCTGACGGTATTAAAGTAGCATTATTGACAACAGTGGCTGGTTTGATTGTCGCTGTTATACTTCAAATATTGTACAACTACTGTATCCATAAAATTGACGCAATTGTGAATGGAATGGAAGAAGCATCGATTTCTTTTGTGGATACCTTAATTGCTCACGACATTATCAAAAATAAATAATGTATAAAAAATTTAACAAATCCGGTTTATTTATCGCAACAGCGGTTGGCGTAGCTCTTTTGATAATTGCATTACTTGCTTCAAGTGTCGATTTTGCTCTGATCGGTGGTTATGTGTTAATGGCAATTGCTGCGATTGCTGCTATTGGTTTGCCTCTTATATTTGCATTGGACAATCCTAAAAGTCTTGTGCGAACAGGTATAAGTGTAGGAGTTGTAGCATTGATTTTTGTTATCATTTATGGGGTCAGTTCAGGTGAATTATTACCTCAGTATGTAGCACAGGGAGTGACATCGGGGGAAGTACAATTTTCTGGTGCTATGATTACCATGATGATGGTAATGATTGCCTTAGCTATTGGGTCTGTAATAGTAACTGAAGTTTACAATCTCTTTAAGAAGTGATAAAAAAGAAAGATAGAGCCGTAGTAGAAGTGAACAGTAGTTCAATGGCAGATATTGCCTTTCTACTGTTGATTTTCTTTTTAGTGACAACCACCATCGTCAATGAACGAGGTTTGCCTATTACTTTGCCTCAAAAGGTAGATGAAAACGTGGAAGTAGACATCATTGACCGAAACGTATTTAAAGTACTTGTGAATTCCCAGGATAATCTTTTAGTTGAAGGAGAGGTTATGGAATTGGAAAGTATTAAAGACAATGCAATAGCGTTCTTAAAAAATAATGGACGAAATCCTGACTTATCAGATAGTCCTCAAGATGCAATTGTTTCCTTCAAAACCGATCGAGGCACTTCTTATGAAATGTATATTCGTGTGTTAGATGAACTTAAAGCAGCATATCATACAGTAAGAGCAGAGTTTTTAGGTATTTCAGTAGAAGATTATTTAAAACTAAATTCAGAAGACCGCAATGATAATCGCTTGTTAAGTAAAGCCCAAGATGCTTATCCAATGCAGTTATCGGAGGCAGAACCAACAAACGTGGGTACCTACTAATTATGGGATTTAAACGTAAAACAAAAACCTCTCAAGAAATACCAACTTCAGCGTTGCCTGACATCATTTTTATATTGTTGTTTTTCTTCATGGTTACCACTAAGATGCGTAAAGAAAACCTCTTGGTGGAAAATACACGACCCCAAGTGACACAACTTCAAAAATTAGAACAAAAAAACACGGTTAGCTTTATTTACATCGGTAAGCCTAAAAAAGAAGATGTTTATGGTAGCGAACCTAGAATTCAGGTAAATGATGCCTTTGTGACACCAAATGAAATACTTCAGTTTATTCAACAAGAAAAAACCAAATTAGGCCCTAAAGCAAGTCAAATAAAGGTGGTGCTTAAAATAGATAAAGAGGCTAAAATGGGATTAATTACCGATGTGAAAATGAAGTTACGAGAAGCCGATGCTCGAAGGATTGTTTATTCTGCAAATAAACTTACTGAAGTTTATTAATTTTTAGTTTAGTATAAAATCACAGTAAATGGATAACAATAAAAAAGCTGTTGAGTTAATTTTAATAGGTATAATTTTAATTGTTTCGGGTATTTTTTTAGCGGATTATATTAAAGGTAATGCTGTGGTATATTCATCACTTTTAGTTTTGTTTAGTTCATATTTTTTAAAAGGTAATAAGTTCTCTATTAATCTCTTAGCTATAACTGTTTCTTTAGTTTATGTTTTTTTTATTTACTCTGCATATCCACAAATTTATTATGACGATACAGGTTTCATAATTAGGTATTTTAACAATTTTTGGGAAGGATATTGGTTTAAATTCAATATTCAAGACGAACCAGTCTTTGGTCTTTCGGGGTTCTTGTACGGGCTTGTTGGAGGTACTTTATGTTATTTTAAATTACTTTTTCCAGAAGATGCGATAAATTTATTAAGTGCTCTAGGTATATTTTTCACATCTTTTTTAATATTTAAAATTCAGAATAAAATTTTTAAACAGACTAATCTAGTTTTTCTGTTCTGGATATTATGTATGTTCGGAAACACCTATTTTTTAAATTCTGCCAATAAAGGTTTAGAAACACCTTTCCATATGGCAATTGTGTTAGGGGCATATTACTTTTTCTTATCGGGTAATAATAAGCTTATGTGGCTGTTTATGGGCTTAAGTGTGGCATCAAAATTAGATGCAGTGCCGTCTATGATTATTCTTGGTATAGTGTATATTGTCAAAATTTTCACTGATAAAAAACCTCTTGATCGGTTTGTATTGTTCCTTAAAAATGAGTTTTTATACGCAGCAGGTGTAGTAGTTGTTTATTTGGTTTTAACGTTTATTATTTTTGGTTCTCCGTTACCACATTCGGGTGCGACTAAATTTACCTTTCATCAAAGTAAATTGCAACACTGGTTTCCATTTTTGGAACCATTAACAAATCAAAATAGCTATTCATTTATCTTGTATTCATTTGTGGTTTTATATTCTGCCACAGTTTTTTTACTTAAAAAAATAGCTAGGGATGAAAGGTTAATTGCATTAGTGTTTGGTCTATCATTTATAGTAACAATGGCCTTATATTATATATATAATCCGTTTGAGCGAATGATGTGGTATTATCCTTTACCCTTGTTTTTCATGTTTATACAACTTACAGTAAGTATCTATTACATTTCTAAAACTATTTTTGAAAAATATCAACTTCATTTTCAGCTTACATTATTTATTGTGCTAGCCTCTTCTATGTTTAATTTTGTTATTCAAGATCAAGGTTATGGACTAAGATCAATGTTAACAACCGAATTACAACGAGAGCAAATAGGGTATGACGTAGCTGCTAGAACACATGCAAATGATACGATAGCTGCTCATCACGGACTAGTTACTTGTAGAACTGATGCTTATGTTCTGGATATGACCGGTCTAAATAGTAAATTAATGAGTGAGGTAAATTTCGATTTATTGCTAACACTTAATAAATATAAACCTAAATGGTATGAAAATCACATAAATGATTGGTGCCTATCTATTTTGAATGAAAATGGCTCCTATCACATTGATAGACAGTATTATGGCTTTGTGCAATACGGCTACCAACCTATTACATTATTTAGTAGAGATGTAGCAGCAAAACATGTTTTTGAAAAAGTTAGACCTGAAAATATAACCTCTGTAAAAGAAGTGCAGTCTTTTGGGGATGTTAATATTTTTATATCCAATAAATTGGAGTTAAAAGAGATGAACTTTGATAAATTTTCATTTTTAAATTTTGGGATCGATAGATTCGGAATTGACTATTTTTTGATAATTGAAGAATACAATAATGACCAGCTTATTTATAGATCCAAAATATATATATCCTCAGTTAGTGAAGAAATTCCCTCTGAAAAAACAATTCCAATAATTCATCAGATTCAATCTGATAATGTAACAAGTCTCGTTATTAAATCAGAAATAGACTGGTTAAGTATCCATATTAGTACTCCCATTTTGGAACGAATAATTTATTAATTGAGATGAATTTAATTATAGAAAAAAAAATTAATCAATTAGTAAAGGAAGCAAAGCATGTTTTAGTCAAATTCACTCCTCTTTTAGCAATTATTCAGCGTTTAGAGTTAAAGATTGCTTATCCTGTATTGGCTTTCGTTGGAATTTTTTTTTTGGCTGTCTTTTATGTAGTTGCAATAGGTAGAGTTGATTATCCATTTGATTTGGAATGGATGGAAGGAGGAACTGTAGATCATGTAATACGTGTCTTAAATGGACAAAAATTGTATGTCATTCCTTCTCCTGATTTTGTTCCCTATATCTATACTCCGTTTAGTTATTATATGGGGGCAGTATTTTCTTTTTTATTAGGTGAAGAGGGATATTTACCGCTGAGAATATTGTCAATTCTTTCTATATCAATAGTTTTTTACATCATCTATTTATTAATTCATTTTGAAACGAAAAAGCAATTCTTAGGTATAGCAGGTGCAGGCTTGTTCGCGTCAACTTATATAATTAGTAATAATTGGTTTGATATAGGCCGAGTTGATTCTTTGTTCTTATGTTTATTGTTGTTGAGTTTATATTTTTTACGTGCACATGGAAACAAAAAGCACTATTTTTTATCGGCTTTATTTTTATACTTAGCTTTTTTAACAAAACAAAGTGCCATTTTACTTTATCCAGCATGTGTAATTTATGCTTTTCATAAAAACACAAAAAGAGGATTTTATTATTTATTAATGGTAGTTATATTGACATATTTTACAATTAAGTTATATGATTTAACTACTGATAATTGGTTTAGTTATTATGTCTTTGAAGTAGGATCAGGACATGAATTATTGGGTTTTATGATAAAAGATTTTTGGAAAGTAGACCTATTTGAAAAATTTGAAATTCCGTTTATAGTCAGTATAATATATTTAATGAGTTTATTTTTAAGACCATTAAAGACATTTAACATTTTTTATATTTTGTGTTCACTATCATTAATTGGGTTAGGCTATTTTGGTAGAATTCATTCGGGAGGAGATACAAATGTACTAATGCCTACCTATATGATTATATCTATTTTATGTATGTTATCTTTACACCAGCTGAGTTTTTCATATAAGCAAATTCCTTTTTCCTTTTTCACAACGTTGCTATTTATAGGTTTACTCATGCAGTTTAACAAAATGCGCTATTCGCCACTAAGTTATATTCCAACACAACAGGATATCTCTGCTGGTAAAAGCCTAACTGAATTTATTGAAAGTATAGACGAGCCTGTGATGATTTCTTCTCATGGTTATTATCAAAAACTAGTAGGAAAAAAAACTAATGCTCATTTTATGGCTACGTATGATTTATTACGGAGCGTAGATCATTTAGGAAAAGAAATAATCAAAAACAGTACTGTAGATAGAATTCTAAGTAAATATTATCATACAATAATTCAAGATAATGATTATTTTATTGATGAAGTAAATTCATCCTATGTGTTGATAAAGGAAATTGAGTATCCAGAAGCAAAAACGTTTATACCAAAGTCAGGGGCTCAAGTTAGACCTATTAAAATATATCAACGAAAGCAATAAGATTAATTATTCCCAACCATTACAAAAGCACCCCAGTAAATTCTTTCTGGGTTTTTCTTTCTAATTTCCTTTTTTGCCTCGATGAAAGCTTCCCTTTTGTCTCCTAATTCAATCCACTTTTGATAAAAGGTATCCATTAATAGCATAGTTACCTCATCAGAAACCTTAAATAAGCTCATGATGACAGATTTTGCGCCAGCTACGATAAAGGCTCTTTGAAGACCAAATACACCCTCTCCAATTTGTACATCACCTAAACCAGTTTCACATGCTGATAACACTACCATTTCAGTATTACTAAGATCTAAATTCATGGCCTCATAAGCGGTTAAAACACCGCTTTCTAAATTAAAGTCATATACATCCTTAGTTTCCATTATTTCTCCAGCATGAGTCATCAATAACCCTGATTTTAACAGCGGGTTGATTATTGCTCGCTGTTCATCTAAACCTGTATTTACAGAAGCATCTCTTTGTGTATTGTCTTCTATGAAAAAGCCATGCCTGGCGAAATGCAATACCCGTGGGCTAACAATTTTTTTGATAGTATCTTCTGTAGCATTTTCGTATAAATATAGTTCAGTTTTCCATCCCTTTTTCTTTAGGAACTCATCAACAAGGTGTACTTCTTTTTCTGCTCCAGGTAGTTGTTTTACTGTTTGTGCAACTGTAGCATTGTTATGGTCAGTTCTAGTTATATTATTGTCATAAAAGGCTGGGTTGCCCACAAATGCAGCCCTGTCCGACAATGGTAGGGTTGAGCTTCTAGTGCTGTTTAATAAATCCTTCGTATTACTCACTAACACAATATTATTCTCGTCTAATACATAGTTACCATCTGAGTTTCGTAATGACTCAACATTGATTTCATTGTATACACCTTCGGAGGAGAAGTAAATGGTAGCCCCCTTAGGTATTTTTTCACTTATTGGTTTCCAAAAATGTCCATATGAAATTTTATCTTCTAAGCTCAGTTTTGTTGTGTTTCTATAATACTTAACATATTTTTTTTCTAAGTCCGAACCATTGGGGATGATGACAACTTCTGGTCTTTTTTTAGTTTCTTGAGAAATAATTAACGCAGCATAAATAATAGAATCTGAAAAGGATTTATCATAATATCTGTAGCGAATTATTTCGACAGCATATTCATTAGGTTTTAATTGATTCCGAATGCTTTCCCACGTAACTTTTTCTTTTTGCTTTTTTCTACTTTTGTTACTTTCAGAGAAGGCTACAGATTTTTCACTAAGTTCTTTTTCTAATGCATTAATCTCTTTTTCTAGTTCATCTTTAGTTACTTCTCCTAATTCTTTGAGCTGTTCGTCTGTGTAAGAAAGTTTAGCGGTTAGCTGCTCTCGCAGATAAATCCAAAGGGTGAATTTATCAATGAGGTCTTGGTCATTGCTGTTGACTATAGCTTGTCGAAGCTGTATCGAAGAGTTTAAAAGCAGTGCTTTGGTCTCTAAAGTAAAATTATATACGTTTTCTATTAACTCTTCTTTGTTGTTTCTAAACTTAAAAGCAAGGGTGTTATAGAATTCAAAATCACTTTTTATTTTACGCCAAAATTTACTTTTTTCGCTTTCACTCAACCAAGTGAAATAGTTGTCGATAAATGATAGATAATAGGTAGTGGTTTCATTTAGTATGTCAATTGCTTTATTGTAATCTTTTTTGATGTAGTAGATTTGGCCTAATTTGCTCAAAGCATACACATATTCTGGATGATCTTTACTGAATTTGTTTTTGTATTTATCCCCTGCTGATTCAAATTGTTTGATCGCTTGATCATATTTACCTTGTTTTTTATAGATTTCTCCTTTGAGAATCTCAATGGTGGCAACACTTTCGTTGTTTTTATCAATTTCTAATGCAAGAAAAATTGATTCTGCTTTGTTAATTAATTCAAGTGCTTTGTCCAGGTTGTCAGTTTCAATATGATAATAAGCTAAATTTTTTAGAGCTTGAGCATAACGAGGTGATTCCCGAACTTTTCCTGATAGATCACCTTGATTAAATTCTTGTGCTACTTTCGCAGCATGGACTAAGTAGTTATATACTTCATCTCCCTTGTCACCATCTAATAGGCGACTTATAGCTAACTCAGTCATTGTTTCAGCCACATAAATATTATTTGTTGTTCCGTAAAAGCGCTCTTGCTTTGCGAGAATTTTTTCAAATTGTTTTATCGCTTCATGATAATTACCAAGAGACAAATACAGTTTGGCTTGAAGAATTAAGGCCTCCATATATGCAAGAGAGTTTTCACCAAAACTTTCTTTTGCCAGGGCAAGCCCACGTTGAGAGGTTTTACCTGCTTGAGTAAATTCCCCAATTCTTATATATAAATCAGTTAAGTTATTAATGGTGTTAAGTAATACACGGTGATTTTTACCATAGATTTCTTCTTTATACTTGACAGACTTAAGTAATTCTTGTTCAAGTTTTGAGTATTCACCTTTTGCTAAATAAAGACTGGTGAACTCACTGACATCGATGTCTTTTCTATATTTTCTCTTTTTATCTTTTTCAGCATCACTTAATAGAGAGTGGGCTTCTAAAAAGTTGTTTTCAGCTTCTTTTAGATTCCCAATCATTAGGTTGTATTTTCCTAAAAACAAAAGGTAGTCGGCTTTACTTGTTCTTTTTTTGTTGGCAGTGATATAATACACTTTTTTACAAATTCGGTTATATTTTTCAGCAGCATCCATTTGGCCTATGTGAAAATGTGCTTCAGCAAGCAGAGTTGCTTGAACTGCTAATCGATCAGTTTTAGAGAAATCATAGTACCTTTCTGCAATAGCGTAACCTAATTCAAGTTGTTTAATTGCTTCAGTATATTTCTCTTGTAAAGTGAGAAATTTAGCGTATAAATTTGAATATCTCAGGTAGTCTACATGCGTTGGACTAAATTCCCCTAGATAGTTTTTTTTGTAACTGGAATTAAAAATAGATTCGGCTTCTTTGAAGTCATTACTGTATTCAACAAGTAATTCTGCTTTGTTGATGTTAGCTAAATGGTATGTATTTGAAGTAGTTGGGTACAATTTTCCCAATAAAGTTAATGACTTATTTTTAGCTTCAAGTGCTATTTTTAACTCTTCTAACTTAGCGTGTGTCTCTAATGATAGTTCAAGATAAGTAAGGTAATAGGGATGATCTATTGGAATTAAATCTTCTTCAATAAGTTCTTGCAATAATTGCTTCGCGTCTATAAAATTTGTTTTTATTAACTGTTTTTTGATATCTACAAAATAAATTCTTGCACGGTTGACATTACCTTTATCATAGTATTTTTTTATTTCCGAATAAAAATAGTTGCGTTTTCCTCTTACTTCATCATCTTGGTTTTCAATCCAACTACACTCCATAACCTTACTTAGTATGTGGTAATGGTTGGGACTTGTTATTTCATACTTATATCCATATTTGGTTTTAGACATGTAGCTGTAGGTCTCTAAAAATGACTTTAAAGCTTCGTCATATATCTCTAAATAGTACAACTGTAAACTTTTCAAATAAAGGTTGTCTACATAGCTAATATCATTTTTACCTATTTCTTTTTCAATCCATTTACTAGCTATTTGTTGTGCGGAATCGGCTTTTTTATATTCGCCTTTTTCTAATAATATTTGAGCTATAAAATTCAGGTGGTCACCAAGGCCTCTTTTAATGCGTATTAATTCATCCTTTTTGTGTTTTTTCTTTTTTACTTTTCCCGATTTAGGGTCAGTATACTCATAATAAGGAGTGATTTTTTCTTTGTAATAGCTAGTAAGAGATCGGGCGAGCTCATAGGCCTCTGAATAAAAAGCTTGTTTAAAAAGCAGTTTGCTTTCTGTTTTTTGTGCTTCAGGTAAGTATTTTGATTTTCCAGTGCTTTCAATTGATTTTACTGCGTTATCATAATATTTTAATGCATCATTGATATAGTTAAATTGAATGAGGGTATTGGCAACTTCAAGATTGTTGGAGATGAGTTCTGGCGCTTCTTTATCAACCCCCGAAATCATTTGCAACCCTTTCTGCATTTCGGCTTCAGCAGTAGTCAATGAATTACCCATGCCTAACAGACCTTTTCCTTTTAACACGTGATAATGACCTTCATTTAGTTTAGCCTCATTACCTGTTTTGGATTGATAAAATTCAATAAACTTATCTATACTGCTTATATAGTCTTTGTATTCACCACTGATGTAGTAACCTTCTATCTTTTTTGATTCTTTTATTAAATTTTTTGGTAATTCTTGGCTTGAAGCACTTAAAAATAGAATAAAGGAAAAAGCAAAGAGTAATTGTTTCATAGTAGGGTATTGAGTAGTAAGATAAATTTAACCAAATATAGTGAAATGTAGTAGCTGTTTGATTTGAGAATTACCGATTAAATAAGAGGAATGTAATTTCCAAGTTTATATTAATATAAAAAAAAGATATTTATAGATGTGTATAACTAACTATTGGTATGTCAAAACAAATAATAAATTGTAATTTTCGAAGAAATATTTCCAATAATAGGGCTTCTGTCAACTCTAAATATTTGAACTAAAAAGTCAATAGCAACTGCGTTTTTATGTTATTTTTTTTTTCTACAATTTTGGATTTCGAGAGTTGAAAATAATTGTTGAAAGTTTCTTTTCTAAGAAAACTTTTTTAACCGCTAGAACTTATGATTAAAGATTGTGTAACTGCCTGGAATGGCATATTAAGCTACATTCGTGAGAATGTTGGTCAACAAAGTTTTGATACTTGGTTCAAACCTATCTCTCCAGTTAAACTTGAGGAGAATGTGCTTACTATACAGGTGCCCAGTCAGTTCTTTTACGAGTGGCTTGAAGAACACTACGTTAGCATTTTAAGAAAAGCAATTCACAACGAATTGGGTATATCTGCAAAATTGGAGTATTCTATTGTTGTAGATAAAGGTTCTGAAACAAACAAACCTTATGTTGTTAATATTCCTACGAGTAAGATTTCTCCAAAAAATGAACAATTTAAATCGCAGGTAGCGAATCCATTTGATATACAAGGAGGATTGAATGGTCTTTCCACAGATTCACATTTAAATGCTCATTATACGTTTGATTCGTATATTGAAGGTGATTGTAACCGATTAGCTCGTTCTGCGGGTTTAGCGGTGACTAATAAACCTGGGATTACTTCTTTCAATCCGTTATTTATCTATAGCGGTGTTGGTCTAGGGAAAACACACTTGGTTCAGGCAATAGGCAACAAACTTGAGTCAGATAAGTCTGGTAAGTTTGTTTTGTATGTTTCTTCGGAGAAATTTGCTAACCAGGTTATCGAAGCATTTAAGAATAACAAAATACAAGAGTTTGCTAATTACTACTTACAAGTAGATGTACTCATCGTAGACGATATTCAATTTCTTTCAGGTAAAGAAAAAACGCAGGAAATTTTCTTTCACATCTTTAATCATCTCCACCAAAGTGGAAAGCAAATCATAATGACTAGTGATTGCCCACCAAAAGAATTGAAAGGATTGCAAGAGCGTTTGATATCTCGTTTTAAATGGGGATTAACAGCTGATTTGCAGCAGCCCGATTTTGAAACGCGTATGGCTATCATTCATCAGAAGTTGGATAATGATGGTATCGTGATGCCTAAAGAAGTGGTAGAGTATATCGCTTACAGTGTTGATACCAACGTCAGAGAGTTAGAAGGTGTAATTGTTTCATTAATCGCTCAGTCATCTTTAGCGAGAAAAGAAATTGATTTAGACTTAGCCAAACAAGCACTACAAAGTATTGTTCAGAACATTGATGTAGAAGTCAATATGGACTATATTCAAAAATTTGTACAAAATTACTTCGATATATCTATTGAACTAATGAAAGCAAAAACCCGTAAGCGTGAAGTGGTTGTTGCTCGTCAGGTGTCTATGTATTTGGCGAAGGAATACACTAATATGTCTTTAAAGTCTATTGGGGCACATTTTGGTGGAAGAGACCACAGCACCGTAATTCATGCAATTACTACCGTAAATGATATGATGGATACTGATCAGCAGTTTTACAATACCATGCAGGATGTTTTGAAAAAAGTAAAGATGAGAGCGAAAGCTAGTTAATTACATTATTTATTATCCTTTAAAGCCTTGATTTCTTTATATAAGTCAAGGCTTTTTTGTTTGCCTGTGTGAGTATTTCTTCATCTACCTACCCGTTTAACTAAGTTACTTTTTGTATTTTTGAATTGAAATATGGGAATCCGTTCAGCATTAAGTAAACCATTTGCCGCCTACATTCACAAGCAGACTGTGAAGTGGTCATCTTGTCCTGTGGAAACACAGCAAAAAGTGTTTCATAATCTAACTTCTAACTTATCAAAAACAGTTTTTGGAAAAGAGCGCGCTATTGTTTCCTCTTCCTCTATTAAAGATTTCCAGGATTCAGTGGCATTAGCTGATTACGAGGATTTGAAAAAATATGTAGATTTGATTATTGCGGGACAAAATGATGTGCTCTGGCCGGGAAAACCATTGTACTTTGCCAAAACATCAGGAACAACATCTGGGATGAAATACATTCCAATTAGCAATGAGTCAGTTCCATTTCATGTTAACAGTGCTCGTGATGCCATGATGAGTTACGTGCATGAAACAGGTAAAAGCCAATTTTTAGATAAAAAACTTATTTTTCTGTCGGGGAGCCCTATTTTAGAAACAAAAGGAGGGATTCATTATGGGCGTCTTTCAGGAATTGTGAATCATCATGTGCCTTCTTATTTGAAAGGAAATCAACTACCAAGTTATCACACGAATTGCTTAGAAGATTGGGAAACTAAGTTAGATGCAATTATTGATGAGACGATAGACCAACCAATGGGGCTCATCTCGGGCATCCCACCTTGGGTGCAGATGTATTTTGATAAAATCATGAGCAGGACTGGAAAACATATTAAAGATGTTTTTCCCGACTTCTCTGTATTTGTATATGGTGGAGTCAATTTTGATCCGTATCGAAAAAAATTGTTTGAAAGCATAGGAAAAACTATTGATAGTGTAGAGACTTATCCTGCTTCCGAAGGATTTATTGCTTACCAAGACACACAAACCCAAGAAGGTTTATTATTACTCCTTAATCACGGTATATTTTACGAGTTTGTACCTGTAGAGGAATACTTCAATGACAACCCCACACGATTGACCATTGGAGAAGTAAAAGTTGGGATTAACTACGCAGTAATACTTAATACCAATGCTGGTTTGTGGGGTTACTCAATTGGTGATACAGTGAAATTTGTTTCAACCAATCCTTACCGTATTTTGGTCACTGGTCGAATCAAACACTTTATCTCAGCCTTTGGCGAACACGTAATTGCTGAAGAAGTGGAAAAGTCTTTAGAGTACGCTGTGCAACAACAAGCAGATGTTGAAGTAACAGAGTTTACAGTGGCTCCAAGTATTAACCCTGAGAAAGGGCAATCACGGCACGAATGGTTTGTGGAATTTGCAAATCCACCAAAGGATCTAAATCAATTTATGTTTGATTTGGACACAAAACTTTGTCAATTGAATGGCTATTATGATGATTTGATAGTAGGTAATATTTTACAAAGACTAACAGTTTATTCCCTTCAAAAGGGTAGTTTTATAAATTACATGAAATCAGTAGGTAAGTTAGGCGGACAAAACAAGGTCCCTCGATTATCTAATGATAGGAAATTAGTGGACGAATTAGTGAAATACACAATCTAGTTGGAAGTCAAGAAAAAAAATATAGCCATTCTAGGATCCACAGGGTCTATTGGCACACAAGCATTAGAAGTGATCCGTGAACACCACGATAAGTTTACAGTAGAAGTACTTACTGCGCAAAACAACGCACAACTTTTAATAGATCAAGCGGTGGCATTTCAACCAAATGTAGTTGTAATTGGCAACGAGTTGTTGTATGATCAGGTTTTTACTGCACTTGATCCATTAGATATCAAAGTGTATGCAGGCGCAAAAGCTTTGAACTCGGTGGTGCAAATGGAGACCGTTGATATGGTTTTAACAGCTTTAGTGGGTTATGCTGGTCTTATACCTACAGTTAAAGCAATTGAAGCAAAGAAACCCATTGCTTTGGCAAATAAAGAAACCTTAGTCGTTGCTGGTGCATTAATTACCCAATTGGCAGCTCAATATGGAGTAAATATATATCCGGTGGATTCGGAACATTCTGCCATTTTCCAATGTTTGGTAGGAGAGTTTGGAAATCCAATTGAAAAAATAATATTAACGGCTTCTGGTGGACCGTTTAGAGGCAAAAATAGTACGTTTTTGTCCTCGGTCACTAAAGCACAAGCTTTGAAACATCCCAATTGGACAATGGGGGCAAAAATCACTATTGATTCAGCCACATTGATGAATAAAGGCTTGGAAGTGATTGAAGCAAAATGGCTTTTTGGATTAAAAAGTAACCAAATTGAAGTCATCGTACATCCTCAATCAATTATTCATTCATTGGTTCAGTTTGAAGATGGTTCAATGAAAGCACAGATGGGGTTGCCTGACATGAAGCTCCCGATACAGTATGCTTTAAGTTACCCTGACCGATTGACTTCTCGTTCAACACGATTTTCATTTATGGATTATCCTAACTTGACGTTTGAACAAGCAGATACAAAAACATTCAGAAACTTGGCCTTGGCTTACGAAGCTATGGAAAGAGGAGGTAACATTCCTTGTGTGTTAAATGCTGCTAATGAGGTAGCTGTGGAGAAGTTCCTTAAAGAAGAAATCGGATTCTTGGAAATATCAGATATTATAGAGGAATCTTTAGTACGGGCAATATATATTGCTGAACCAAGTTTAGACGATTATATAAATACAGATAAAGAAACACGTGCTAAAGCACTAGAATTAGTTAAATAATGGAAATAATAATCAAAGCATCCCAGTTTATCTTAAGCCTTTCAATTTTGATTGTCTTACACGAAATGGGACATTTTATACCTGCGAAATTATTCAAGACACGCGTAGAGAAATTTTATCTTTTCTTTAACCCTTACTTTTCTCTTTTCAAGAAAAAAATTGGCGAAACTGAATACGGAATTGGATGGCTTCCTTTGGGAGGTTATGTGAAAATATCTGGGATGATTGATGAATCCATGGATAAGGATCAGATGGATAAACCAGCAGAGCCATGGGAGTTTCGAGCAAAACCAGCATGGCAACGTTTAATTATTATGCTTGGAGGTGTAACCGTAAATATAATTTTAGCTGTTCTCATTTATATTGGAGTAATGTATACATGGGGTAGAACGTATATTCCCATTCAAAATGCCGTTTACGGATTACATGCTGACTCATTAATGCAACGGGTTGGATTTGAAGATGGAGATATACCCGTTGAAGTTGATGGTAAAGCAATTACTCCTCGATATGACTATATGGACTTGACTAAAGATGCTTTGTTTGGTCGACTTTCATCGGTAACAGTAAAGCGAGGAAATGAAAATATTGTCGTTGATGTACCTGTCAATTATGGGGAATTAATTCTTGCTAGTGGTGATAAAGCTAACCGTCAAGGGATTTTTAATTACCGTTCTCCGTTTGTAGTTGATTCTATTTTACCGGAAGGAGCTGCAGCTAAAAGCACACTTAAAAAAGGTGATAAAATCGTGTCTATCGATAGTGTTTCTACACCCTTTTATGGTGATTTCTTTAATGAAATACAAAATAAAAAAGGACAAGAAATTACTTTAGGTGTCGAAAGAGGAGATGAAATCATCCATGTACAATTAGCTACGAACGAAGCGGGGTTAATTGGAGTTTCTCGTGTGAGGGATACGGAGTTTTTTGAGGTCGTGAAGGAAGACTATTCCTTTCTCGAGTCCATTGGTGAAGGATATGAAGAAACCAAAACGCAATTGAGTGATTATGTGGATCAGTTACCTTTGTTATTTAGTAAAGCAGGAATCTCCCAATTAGGAGGCTTCGGTTCAATGGGAGGTATGTTTGCACCACAGTGGCATTGGCATTCATTCTGGGCACTCACAGCAATGTTATCAGTGATATTAGCTTTCATGAATATTTTACCTATCCCTGCTTTAGATGGAGGGCATGCAATGTTTTTAATATATGAATTGATTGCAGGTAAAAAACCTTCTGATAAGTTTATGGAGTATGCCCAGATGGGTGGAATGGGCTTGTTGTTGTTGTTGATGCTGTTTGCCAATGGGAATGATTTATTCAAACTATTTAACTAATTATGTACACTTATATTCGTCACTTTACGCTGTTTTTTATTCTTTCTTTATGTTGTCTGTCAGTGAAAGCCGAGTCGTTGGGAGTACAAGACTCCGTAGGAGTTTTGAAAGAAGGGGGTAAAACATTCATTCAATATGTTGTTTCACCTGGAGAAACTATTTATCGCCTTTCCACGACTTATGGTATCTCAATTTCTGAGTTATTAGAACTCAATCCCGATCTTGAAAATGGATTAAAAGTTGGTCAGGAAATTTTAATCCCCTTTCGTCCAAAAATGCAACATAAAGAAGAATCACTAGAAATTGGTGAGGGTGATGTGATTCATGAGGTGCAAAGTGGAGAAACTCTTTACAGCCTTTCTAGAAAATACAATGTAAGCGTGGGGGATTTACTTCGCTGGAACGGGATGGAGCTAAAAGCTGGACAGAAGTTAGTGATTAAAAAAAGTTCAGATACTACTCCATCTGCTGATGTTCCGAAAGTTGTAGAAAACACAAAAAAAGAAGTACCAGTAACTACGCCTGCAGAAACCAAGAAAGAAGTGAAACCTGTGGACACCGAAACTAAACCAACTGTAGAAAATAAATCAATAGTTCAAGAAGCAGAAGTCGTTAAACAAACCTATCGTTATCGGTTTGATACAACTTTACAGCAAGTCTTAATCATTCCTTTTGATCCACATCTTTATTTTTCCGATGCAGATGATGAAATAGCAAAAGCTTCTAATATACCAAGGGTTAAAGTAAGGGAGGTTTTCAGAAGACGTTTAGATGCTTTACTTGACCCACCTGGTTATGAAGTGATTCATTTGATGGGGGGACGATCGGTTGATTCGTTACTTGATTTGAATAAAATTTATAGCTCTGTAACTTATAATTATAAAGAAATTTTAGAAAGTGAATACTATAGCCCTTTAGAAGATCATGCGGAAATTGATGTAGAAGACCCTGAAGAAAAAGAAGGCGGTACAGGAATAAAAGGGTGGGTGAACAAGCAAAAAGTACGGTTAACTCAAGAGGAAACCGTTGCAGCTGGCAAACACGAAAAGTTTGAAGGTAAGTATTTTGGAGTAGAAATACGTAATCCAAACTTTTTTGATTACTTCTCAAATAAGTACAGTGTAGATTATTACATTTTCATCAACGAATTTGAAGTCATGACAGATTACGAGCATTGTTTAGACCGATCTGCGCAAAACTACCAACGCGAATTTGTAGTGCATTATTCAATTTTTGATAAAAAAGGGGAGCAGTTTGCAGGGAATAAGTTTAAAGTATATTACCCTTCAAATTCGAATGATGTAATGAAAATTGTAGCAGATAATGTTGGGAAAATATCTCAACGTATTCTTAATGATTTACCTAAGCCAGGTCAGAAGAAATAATAATGATTTGTATTAAATAAGAAAAGCCCAAGTAGTTACTACTTGGGCTTTTCTTATTTCAAACTTAGTTTGGTTTTAGGTTTTTCTTACGAAGTTCATGATTAATGACACTACTAATAAGATTAAGAAGATGTAGAATATTATTTTAGCAATTCCAGCTGCACCAGCAGCAATTCCACCGAAACCGAATAGAGCTGCAACTATTGCAACTATTAAGAAAATTAAAGCGTAACGTAACATAATTTATATTTATTTAGTTAAAAGAAAATTTTTGATTTATATAGTGTTGAGGTGTTATTACAACACCCTCAACGGTTTGTTTTAGTTTTTATACTTTTCGAACAGCACTTGCTATAAGCGATATTAATAACAAGACTATGAAGATGTAGAAGACTATTTGTGCAATTGAGGCAGCCCCTGCGGCAATACCTCCAAAGCCGAATACTGCGGCTATCAAAGCCACAACAAAGAAACTTAAAGCTAATCGTAACATATCTGTGGGATTTTAATTCAACATTTATTTATATTTAGTTGAATCAAAGAAAAAAATGTACCAACACTAAAAAGTGTAGATACATACTGATTTGAGCTTATTTCAATTTTTCATGGGAATATTAATTCCCGTTTTGGGGAGGTGGCTACTGTTGCAGTGGAAGTTTAATGATGAACTTAGAACCTTTACCTAAAGTACTTTCAATATCAATAGTGCCTTCATGACCTTTAATTATATTAGAAACGGTGGTTAAGCCCAGACCCATCCCCCCTTTTTTACTGGTAAAAAAGGGGTTAAACAGCTTGTTGATAGTACTTCTTTCCATTCCGTATCCATTATCTTCTATTGTTATAATGACGTTTAAATCGGTTTGTTCACTTATTACTTTTAATATACCAAGAGATGGTTCCATGGCTTCTACAGCATTTATAAGAATGTTGTTTAAAGCAATTTTCATTTGAGCCTCATCTAATTCTATTTCTAAAGGTACATGCTTTATGTCTAATTCAAGTTTCATGTTATGTAAAGTAATCCTGTCAATTACAATTGAAACACATTCATTCAAAATTTCATTAATGTTGACCGGTTTTTTTTGAATGACACTTTCTCTGGAAGAGTTGAGCATTTCACTAATGATTTGATCAATTCTTTTTGAATTTCGTTTGATGATATCTGTAAAAATTAAGGTTTCCTCCGTTTCCTCTACGATATCTTCTAGTTCGTTTAAAGCAAGAGCGAGATTAGTTAATGGGTTTCTTACTTCATGTGCCATACTTCTGGCCATTTTTCCAGTAACACTCAAGAGTTCTGCTTGTAGTAATTCTCTTTGGGCTCTTTTCTGAATTGAAAGATCATGAATAATAACCTGATAACTTTGGGTGTTTTTGCTGATATCAAGAATAGGGGATGTCGCAATTTGGCACTCTAACTCTTTTCCTTTACAATCTAAAAGAATCACTTCTTTGTATTGTAAAGTTTTATTTGATTTAATATTACGTTCAAACTCAATATAATCAAATTGATCACTGAATATGACTTCAGCAGACCGATTAATAATTTTTTCTTTCGTACAATTAAACAATTCTAAAAAGGAATTGTTGACTTCTGTAACTTGCAAATCACATGAGCATAAAAAGATAGGGTCTACAGATTGTTCGAAAATACCTCTGAATTTCTGTTTTTCTTCTTGAAGTTTTCTCAATTGATTAATGTTACTAATCGCATAGCGAATGCTCCTCTCAATAATAGTAGGGGTAAGTTCGGATTTAACTAAGTAGTCGCTGGCTCCTCCTTCCATTAATAAGAGATCTAATTCTTTGTTTTCCTTCCCTGTTAGAATGATGATAGGTACTGAAGGACATTTATCTCTTATTTCCTCTAAAATATTTAGGGCAGTTTTAGATCCGAGATTATAGTCTACTATATAAACATCATGCTCGAGTTTACAGATGCTTTCTATTCCAAAATCATATTGATATTCCCAGTCAACCTGATATTTCGTATTTTGAATTTCTGAAATAACTTCATTTGTTAAGATGTAATCATCCTCATCATCGTCTATTATTAAAACTTTTATTGTATTATTTCCCTTGAACATCAGTAGATAATTTATTTTGGTAAGATTACAATCCCAAACCAGTAGCTGGTAATTGTTTTGATTACATCAACTAAACTTTCGAAAGTTACGGGTTTAGATATAAATGAAGAAACTCCAAGGTCATAAGTCTTAATAATATCTTCATCAGACTTACTGGTGGTCATTACTACAATGGGAATTCTTTTCAATTCTGGCGTATCTTTTATCTCTTTAAGAGCTGTTCTGCCATCTTTTTTAGGCATGTTTAGGTCTAACAGGATTAGCCCTGGAGTTGGTGCATTCTCCTTATTATATTTTCCTTTCTGATTTAAATAATCCAACAACTCTTCTCCATCTTTTACAAACTGTATGGTATTAAATAATTTGTTTTCCTCAAAGGCTTCTTTTGCCATTAAACGATCATCCTCATCGTCATCAGCCATTAATATGGTTATTGGATTCATTGAATTAAATTTTTGGAAATAATATAGTGAAAACTGAGCCAACTTCCAGTTGCGATTCTGCCTTAATTGTTCCGAAATGGTTTTCAGCGATTCGAGCACATATTGCTAACCCAATTCCTGTTCCTTTGTATTCATGACGTCCATGAAGACGCTGAAAGATGGTGAATATCTTATCTTTAAACTGACTGTCAAACCCAATCCCATTATCTTCAACATTAATTTGCCAATAATTATTATACATTGGCTTTTTTAGAGAGGTTTTCTTGGCTTTTACTGTTTTAAAAGTGATAGTGATTTCAGGTGTTATGTTTGGTTTTGCAAATTTTATTGAATTACTAATTAAATTTTGGAACAGTTGTTTTAGTTGGAAAAAATCACCTTTTATTTTTGGTAGTGTTTGATAAGAAATAACTGCTCTTTTTTCTTCTATACTCACAGATAAATCTTCTGTAATTTCCTTTATTACATCATTTAGATCAATAATTTCAAACTCTCTTTTATTCCTTGATACGCGAGAATATTGTAATAGGTCATCTATCAATTTTTGCATTCTTTCAGCAGCATTTTGCATCCGAAATATATAATCTCGTCCTGTATCATCTAAACTTTGACTGTATTTTGTTGCTAAACGATCGCCAAACGCTCTTACTTTCCTTAATGGTTCTTGTAAATCATGACTTGCTACATACGCAAATTGTTCTAACTCTTCATTTGATTTTTTTAGTTCTAAATTTCTTAAGTCAATTTCACGTTGTTTATCTTTTTCTTCAGTAATATCTGAGAAAGTAATCACTAATCCATCACCTAGTTTTTTAAATATTAAATGACACCAAAAAGCATGTGAGTTAGAGGTTCTAAGATAAATAGTGTGTTCATTTATTGATGTCTCATTATTTATTATAGCGCAGTAAATGTCAAATAAGTCGCTGGTCATTAAATATGGAAGCGTAATAGACAATTTTTTTTGGGTAACATTAGCACCTTCTTTTTTTAAAAGAATTAATGACTGTTGATTTATTGTGTTAATTAAAAAATCTTCGATTTTTCCGGATTTATTCGTCACGGAATTTAAACTTATAATACCGTTTGGCGAAGAGTCTAGAACACCTTTAAAAAGTAAATTAACTTCGGTGCTTTGATTTAATAAACCTGTGATTTTCAAAAACAAGATAGCTACTATTATAACACTTATGATGGTTGAAAATAAAAAAGATACTGGTGTGAAAAAATCAGAACTCTCTTTCTTACTTTTTCTAATTTTGAGTAATCTAATTTCTTCATCCATCATTTTATTAATAATAATAGTTACAGAATCACGGGTAAAGGATTTGCTATTTAAGTGGTCAAATAAATCGTTGCTATCAGTTGCTGTCATTTGTCCATCTTGAAAAAGTGAATCGGAAAGATTGGTGTAAACTTTAATGTATTTTGATAATTGCTCTAAATTTTTTAGTTGGGTGGGGTTGTCAGAGATAGCCTTTCTTAAGTCTTTTTTTTGAATTTCAAGCATGCTTACCTCATTATTATACATAACAATGTCGGTAGGGTTTTTACTGGCGAGTATTTTTATAGAGCTGATTTTTAAGTCTTTAACCAGTAGACCGATTTTTTGAATTTTTAACTTGACACCTTCAGTATGCGTTACCCAATTATCATAATACTTATAATCCTTGAAGTTTTTATACGAGAAAAAAGCAGAACCTATTAAGAGAAAAATCGCCAGCGATAATAATAAAAAATAAGTTCTTTTAGACATGTTATTATAATTCGATTTCATATGCCTTTAACTTATTATATAAAGTTTTTCGGTCTATGTTAAGTGTCTGAGCTGCTTTAGTTTTATTGTAATTTACCTTTTTCAATACTTCTATTATTGCTAATCTTTCAGCATTAATAGATGCTTTTTTTAAGTTGTTGTTGTCTATATTAGTGTTTACTCCTTCATTAATATTTAATGCGGGATGAATAATTTCTGAGGGTAAACATGAGAGTGAAATCAGGTCCTCTTGTGATAATAATACAGCCCTTTTCACAACATTTTGTAGTTCTCTTAAATTACCATACCATTGATAATTTTCAAGTTTATTTTTCACATCTTCTCTAAACCCTGTAATGTTTTTGTTTAAAGTTCGATTAGCATTTTGTAAAAACACATGGGCAAAGAAAGTGATGTCCTCCGGGCGTTCGCGAAGAGGAGACATTTCGATACTAAACTCATTTAATCTGTGAAAAATGTCCTCCCTAAATGTTCCTTCTTGAGCCGCTTTCTTTAAGTTCTCATTAGTAGCTACAATAACGCGTACATCAATGTTTATTTCTTTGTTGTCACCAATTCGTTTGATTTTCCGTTCTTGTAATACCCTTAGCAGTTTTATTTGATTGTCATAAGATAAGTTACCGATTTCATCTAAAAAAATTGTTCCTCCATTTGCTACCTCAAAACTACCTTTTTTATCATTTATAGCTCCAGTAAAAGAGCCTTTAAGGTGGCCAAACAACTCTGATCCCGCAAGATCTTTGGGTAAAGCACCACAATCTATTGCTATAAAGGGTTTATCCTTCCTGTTGCTTTTATGATGTATTGCTTTAGCTACAAATTCTTTCCCTGTACCTGTTTCCCCAGTAATTATTACTGACATGTCAGTTGGAGCAATAATATCAATATGTTTTTGGATTGTTTTGGATTGAGGGCTTGGTCCAAATTCAATATTTTGAGGAAGTGCAACTTTTACTTTCGCTGATGAAGTACGGTTAGACTCATCAGGAATGAAGTTTTTAGTTTTTTTGTCTTCAATAGCTTGTTTAATGGATGCGAGAATTTCATCAGGGAAAAGGGGCTTAGTTACATAATCTGATGCTCCATGTTTTAATATCTCAACCGCTGTTTTTAAATCGGAGTATCCAGTAATGATAATAGTGGCTGCTTCTGGATTTAATATGTTTATACGTTGAATAAGTTCTAAGCCCGTGGTGTCGGGTAATTTATAATCACATAAGATACCATCAAATTTTTCAGACTTTAGAAGAGACACAGCATCAGTACCATTATTTACGGAACTAGTTTCGTATCCTTTTTTGTTAAGAAATCTACTAAGAGTTAAACAAATATCTTTATCATCATCAATTATTAATATCTTTTCCATAATGTTAGTTTTAAATCAATTATCTTGTTTAGTTAGCAGCATTCAATTATTATATTTCTAATTGTGGTCGAATCAAAAGGCTTTCCAATGAACGTGTGAGCGCCTAAGGTCAGGGCTTTGTCATTATACTCTTTTGTGTTATACGCACTCATTACAACAATACTTGCATCACTATTTTGTTTTATTAAGTTGCGAATAGCGTCAAGACCATTACCATCTGGTAGATTGATGTCTAAGAACACAATGTCATAATGATTTTCCGAAAACATTCTTATTCCTTCAGTAAGGGTTGATGCATATTGATTTTCTACTTTTAATCGTTTAAGTTGATACCCTAGAAGCATTCCTATTTCTTTTTCATCATCAATGATAAGCGCTTTATTAATAGTGTCTGTTGTCATAAGCTTTCGTTTTAATTATTGATGTCTGAAAAGATTATGCTATTATCTGTGTCATTTTTAAGCGCTTTAATAAAAGTATTTTCAAGTATGGCCAATAATGCTTTAAAGCTATTCAATTTTGGGTCTTTTAGCGATCCATTTATAGGAACTTTGGTGGCAAATTGATTTTTTTTGTGATTTTTGAAAATATCAGCTATCAAGTCAGCACCTGCTTCTTTAAGAAAGCCTCCAAACGTTCGATCTTCTTCTTTCCATTTAAAAATTTTTAAATTTTTTATAATGGGTTTAACATATCCTTTAATTTCTGAATCATTAATAGCTAATTCATGATAGAGGTTGAAATTACCACTCTCTGCATCAATGTTAGCACTGCTTCTTAAAAAATCGTTAAGAGCAACTATATCCACGTTTTCAAATGTAAAATTGTAATCAATATCAGGGACTTTCTTTAAAAAATTGATTTTGCCATTTGTGTTTAATTTACCTCCACCAATGGATGTGGCAGTAATTTTAAAGTTGGAAGGCAATAACTCTTCTGTTGAAACAACATTACTCATATTAGCAAAATCAGCATTAAATTCTTTTAAAAATATTAATGTAGGATTTTTGGAATTGTAATCGTAGAGAAATATTTCTCCGTCTACAATTTTAAGATTATTGATTTGAATAGGTAGTAATGATTTTAATGGTTCTACCCAATTTTCATCATCTCCATATTGTTTCTCATCCTCTTGCTTAGACATGATGAAATTAAGTGTTGGTTTAGTAAATACAAACTCCCCAACAATAGCACCATTAAATAAGGATTTCCATTCTAATGAGATGTCAATTTTATCAGAAGTAAAAAATGGTTTTTCAATGGAAGAGTTTCTTTTTGAGATAATTAATGAGTCAATCACATATGCCCCCCTGATTAGACTTATATCAACATCATATACATGCCCTTTATATTCTTCCAAGTTAGCGAGAGTTTTATTTAAATAGGACTTGGCTATGTAAGGAAGCGCGATTCGAATTGCAATAAGTATTACAATTATTGGAATTAATATCTTAAGTGATTTTTTCACGACAACATCTGTTATTTATATAAAATTAGTGCTCAAATCCATGAGCACTAATGTTTTTCGTAGAAATTATTCCCCTTTAAATGAAGAAATCATCCAATGTGTTTTTTCAAGTGAAAAAATAAATCCAATTAACATGTCTTCAGTAGCTGAATCTGATTCATCAGCAGCAACGTTAGCAGCTTTATTTAAAATATTAATTAATGTTTCGTAATCAGATAGAATCACCTCAACCATTTCGTCAGTTTTTAAATTATCGGGAGATTCTTTAATCATTGAAACATTCAGATAGTCACTATAGTTGCTATAAGGTGTGTGGTTGAAAATGCGGATTCTTTCTGCAATTTCATCAATTGTGGAATGAGCTGCATTATACTCGTCCTCAAATAAATTGTGTAACACAAAAAAACTTTCCCCAGTAACGTTCCAGTGAAAATTTCTTAGTTTTTGATAGAATAACTGATAGTTTGATAATACTATGTTTAGTTGTTTAACAATTTTCTCAGTTTCTTCTTTACTAAACCCAATTCTGCTATATACTCTCTCAGTATTATTTTCCATTATCAATATTTTGTTGATTATTTAGTTCGATTATTGAAATATTCTTCAATATCATTTTCAGTGGCAGCTACATTAGACTTGAAGTCTCTCAACTCTTCTTTAGCTTCTTTTTTTACTTTTTCCCAATTATCTTCAGTTGCAGCTGCAAGTTTGTCCGTTTGATCTTCTAAACTTTCTTTGTAAGCAATAAGTTTTTCCTTTGAATGCACAATTGTTTCATCAACATTTCCTCCAACGGCTTTGATTTTTTCATCTAAAGAATCTATTTCGCTTTCAAGCTTTTCGATTTCATATTCAAAATCATTCATTAATGAATCACGTGAGTGATCAAAGGTTGGGGTGTTAACTGTGTCAGTTAACTCATAGTCATGCTCATTTTGCACTCTATTAGTGTTGTCTGAACATGATATGATGAATGCTAAAGCAGTTGCTACTGCTATTACTGATGTTATTCCTACTTGACTCTGCATATCCGTAAATATATTTGTAATAAAAATTAGTGTATTTATTCACTTAAAAATCATTGAGTGATAATTAAGTGAATAAATACACTATATTCTAACCGTTAGATTAGTTGATGTTATGTTTAATTTTATTGGTGCTTTCTTCAGCTTTATCTTCAGCTTTAGATGCTAAAGCGGCATAGCTTGATTTAACTTCATCTAACACTGATTCCACAGTCTTAGAAAGAGTATCTTTCACTTCACCGCCTTTTTCAGAGATAAACTGTCTTGTTTCTTTACCACTTCTAGGTGCTAATAAAATTCCTGCTATAGTACCTACTGCTGCTCCGAATGCTACTGCTCCGAATATCTTCATTCCTGATTTCATAATTATATTGTTTTAGATTAAATATTATTTTTAATTACTTTATAAACTTACAATTGTTGTTCCGTATTGATAGAAGGCTTTAAATTCAAGTAAATGCCATTTTTAAAAAATATAGCACATAAAAGTGTGTATTAATATCCTCATATTGGGGATGTTGCTTACGCATGAGCGTAAATAAATATTTATCTGCCTATCTTTTTGTAGGGTTCTGGATGGGTTTCCATAAGATGAGCAAAAGGTTTTAAAATTTCAACATGGTTGAGAGTAATTCTAATGGTAGCTGCTACAGGTAATGCTAGAACCATTCCCACAATACCCCATATGCTTCCGCCAATAATTAAGCTTATTATAGCGACTAAAGGATTGATGTTTACTTGTCCGCCAATAATTTTAGGGGAAATAAAATTCCCTTCTAAAAACTGTATAAAGGTATATCCACCAAACACTAATACTGGGTAAATTATTGAATCTTTTGTAACTAAGGTGATAATCACAGTTATTATACCTCCCATGAGCGTGCCTATATAAGGTATTACTGTAAGTAAAGCAGTTAAAAAACCTATAACTAAAGCATGTTTTACACCTAAAGAAAATAAGAGAATAGAGTTTAACGTAGCTATCACAATTATAACTAACCCCATCCCGTAGATGTAGCTTTTAGTTACCTCTATGATTTTATGAAAAGCATGGAAAATGTTGGACTGGTTATTTTTATTTGAAATTTCGTATATAAAACTTTTTAAGTTGTTACGATAAAGCAGCATTAAGAATGTGTATATAGGGCATAAAGAGATGAAATTGATGATAGTAGTAGTAGAGTTGTAGGCCGATCCAATTACTACTCCCACTTGTTTGTAAATACTTCCCGAATGATCTTTAATTTTATCAGCAATTTCATTTCTGTTATAATTAAACGTGTCTTCAGTCCACTCAATTAATTTGGAAGTTTGTGTTTCAAATTGTTCTGTTATGCTAGGGAAATCTGACCAAAAACTTTTAAAGGCGATAGTAATTAAATAAAAAGCAAGTATTACTATTATTAAAAATAATAGAATAAGAATGGTTGATGAAGCAATTCGACCAATCCCTTTTTTTTCTAATTTGCTGGCAAAGGGATAAAGTAATAGCGAAATAAAAAAAGAGAACAATAAAGGAGATAGAATAAAAACACCGACATGTAAAACATATCCCACTATAAATAAAATAACTACTGTTTTGAACAGTAGTTCTAGTTTTTTTTCGTGTTGGGCAACCATTTACTTTTTAGAATGAGCTTTTCGCGGCAAAAAATTTAGGAAGAAATAACCTTACCAAACGTACAATGGATGGAGTCTCTTTATTTTTAGTAACTGTTTTATAGCCCCAATTGAGTAGTTCAATTATAGAATAAGTTTTCAACTCTGCTTTATTCAATATAGGGAAAATAGACCTAAATTGATTTAAGATAAGATGGAGAGGATTAATTGATTTTTGAAGTGCTAAAATATCTTTTTTCAAAGCTAATTTCCGCATCTCAGACTTCTCTATCAATAGATATTCATATTGCTCCAGGGATTCTACATTAGTTATTTTCATAATATTATTCGAATATGTTTTTAATAAATGAATTCCGAATTGGTCTTCTTAATAATGGTTTTTTGAAAAGCACTAACAGTAATAGAATGAAGAGATAAAAAAGGCTAATAATTCCAAAGCCTAAATAGATTTTACCTAGCATATAGCCTAAATAAAGTGCTACGGTAATTGTAGATAGAAAAAAAGTTATTCCTACAAGTATATAAATAACTAATGCCCCTACAATATCACTATACTTTGTGCTAGCATATTTAACAGCTCTAACCTTTATAAGCTCGAGTTCAAGTTGGCTGATATCTTTAACATCTGCACTAATACTGTCAAGATGTATTTTAATATTTTGTAAGTTCATCATATGTATTCAAGTTATAAAACAAAACTGTATCTCCTAGGAGATACAGTTTTGTTTTGGGGGGGGGAAGATTAAAGACTATCAATAAAATCTTTTACTTCGCTCTTAGATTTCCCTGTTTTTTTCTGAATATTACCAAGAAGTTCATCTTCTTGTCCTTCTGTGTAAGTAAGATCATCGTCAGTAAGCTCACCATATTGTTGTTTAAGTTTACCTTTGATTACATTCCAATTTCCTGATATTTTATCTGATGTTGCACTCATTTTTTTAAGATTTAAGTTTTAAAATTTAACTCGACTTTTTATCAAGCCTTGTTTATCATAATACTAATATATTGCCAAGAGAGAATTGTAGGTTTATTCCTAATCAAGCAGGTTTTTTTTGTTTTAAAATATAAATTCTTGCACAAAGTGTAGAAGGAAGTACCCAAAAACGGTTAAATATTAAATGACAAGCAAAATGGCACTATTGTGCATCTAGTTTGTCTTTTAGTTATTATACGTACAAATTGAGGTGTTTTGTTGTGGAATATAGTCCGAATGGTGGGGCTTTATTTGCTCGTATCATTGGGTTACGTTGTCACTATTTATCTAATAGGCAGTGTTTTGTGACTTGGTATAAGTTTTTCTAAAGCCTTTGAAAAAATGTTAAACTATAAATTAATTAAAATATGAAAAAGTTGAATATATGCTTTCTATGCCTAGCTGTTTTAGCAATCAATACACATTTATTTGCACAATCACCGCGAGTGGGGGTAAAGGCTGGTTTAAATGCGAGTAATCTTCATATCGATCAAGAAGATGTTGACGATGAGAATATGCGTATCGGTCTTCATGGTGGTGTGTTTGCTCAAATGATGGGAGAAGATGCTATGGTTGGACTACAAACAGAATTATTATTGTCTACCAAAGGATCCTCAGCTAAATATGATTTTTTAGGAGTAGATGGAAGAGTTAGTTTTAATACGCTTTATCTTGACTTACCAGTTTTATTAGTAGTTAAACTTGGAGATGTGGTTGATTTACAAGCTGGTGGTTATGGAAGCTATCTTTTAGGAGCATCCACATCTACTGATGGAGACTTAGGAGAAGATTATCAAAAATTAGATAAAGATAACTTCAACTCGTTTGATTACGGATTAGCAGTTGGTGCTACTATTAATATAGATGTTATATCAATAGGAGCACGTTATAACTATGGTTTAAAATCAATAGCTAGCAGTGACGCTGCCAAATTATTGTTAGGAGATTCAAAAAACTCAGTTGCTCAGATTTTCGTAGCATTGAACTTATAAAAATAGTCTAAATGTAACCTTAAGAGGCTAAGTCACTGACTTAGCCTCTTTTTTTTATAGCTCGTTGATTGTTTTTAAAATAGCCTCCTCTGAACTGAGTTCAAATTCAATAGGAATTTCTAAATTTTCACTAGTAATAACGGTCTTATCAAAAAGCACAAAATCATTATCCTGATTCAAGGCCATAGCTAATATCCTCACCTTACTGTTAATAGGTATAGCTTCGACTTTTAAATTATTCCCGTAAAATAAGGCATGTTTATCGGTAGGGATAACCCATAAATCAATATTTTCTCCGCCAGAGCCATCAATTGTAAAAGTTAACGTGGTAGTGCTTTCCGAAAAAGGTTTCGCGACATGTTGCCATCCTAACGAGGCTAATTGAAGGTCATATTTTGTGTTTATATCAATTAATGAACCATCCGAGGCTTCTGCCCAATTAATAAAATTTTCTTCTGCTGAGCTACCTTGGTAAATACCCATACCAGTAATTGTTGGAGAGGTAGATAGTTTAACCTCATAAAATAATTCATCTTTTACTTTTAAGGATTCGCCAATTGAATCATATGCGTTAACTTTTATAATCCCACCAGATTCTAGGGCTACTGCATTGCCTACAGTAGGCAACTGATATAATAAATAATCTTTTATAGTGTAAAGCTCAATTAATTTTACGGTCCAGGGTAAACCCACTGAGTCCCCGTTGGCATATTCTAAAATGGCACGGGTGCCGTAAAGTTCAGTTCCTTTCTTACCGAGTATAGGTACATTACCAGTGTCAGTTCTAATCGTGATTGACTGCTCTTGTTCGCGATTGTTTTTATAGAAATCATTTAGTGAAGAATAACTGAAGTCAGGATCTACACGGTCGTTATTGCAAGCTCCCAGCAATAATAGAAACGAGAAAAGAAGTAGGATTGATTTTTTCATAGTTATTTAAGGATAATAAGCTGGACAAATAATACCATCACCACAAGAGAAAGGATACCACATAATTCCCAATCGCACATTGCTTTCCCAATACTTTGCACTTACACGGTACTCTGCAAATGGGCGGATACAGTTGTAATTCCACATTAAACCTGCACCAAAGTCTGGATTGAAATTAAATGCTTTAGCATCAGGTTGTGGAGAATCCTCATAATTCATCCACCAATTAAGGTGGGCACCCCCGGTGAGGTAAAATCCTAAATCGTTATATGGGTTTATATTTAACATGAGGTTAAGTCCACCGTTTAATTCTTGAAGTTGGTTAAAGCCAGGAAAAAAACTGATTTGGGGTGAAATAATAAAATAATCGGAATAGTGGTAATGCATGCGTGCACCGAAACCAAATTCTCCAATAGGTAAATTGTAGATGACTGAGCCACCATATCCTTTTTCTTTTTGATACAGTTGACCAAAACTACTTATACTAACTATCATCAATATGATGAACAATTTCCTTCTTTTCACTGGATAACTATTTTAATCGAATTCATTCAAGTTTACTAAAAAAATGGCTGACTTACATGTTGTAAGAAGGCTAAATCTGAATGGGATACGATGAAGGGGTATTCTTCTTAACGTCTCGTTTATGGATTAATCTACAAGATAAAGGCCTAGAGCTTAAATAATAGCCCATACGTCTAATAGTATCTTTATTATTGACTTTTTTTTGTGTTTTGCGTATTACTACGGATTAATCACCAAGTTTTAGATTTTAGATTAAAATGATACGCAAACCAAAGACGGAGAGCCCAATTAAAAGAGTGGCTTTTTTAAACCAAGTGATGAGCGAACGAAAAGAATTAGATAAAGTAAAGGAAGAGCAAGAAAATACCCTTGCAAGTATTCATTACGCTAGAAGAATTCAAGATGCCATTTTAATTAATCGGGAGGAGCTTAAAGAAATATTTCATGATTTTTCTATTGTATATGAACCAAAAGATATTGTAAGTGGTGATTTTTATTATGCTGAAAAAAGGGATAATCAAACCTATCTAGTAGTTGGTGATTGTACCGGACATGGAGTTCCAGGTGCATTTATGTCTATTTTGTGTAATGATTTGATTGTTCGAGCAATGAAAAAGGTGAGTTCACCTCATGACATATTAACTCGTACGAATGAACTATTAATTAAGCGGTTAAATCAAGGTAGAGAAAATGCCATTAATGATGGAATGGATGTAAGTGTTGCCTTGATAGACTACGATTTAATGACTATTCGCTTTTCTGGAGCCATGAATGAGGGTTTATTATTAAAGAGAAATGGTGAGCCTGTAATGTTAAAGGCTACAAGAACGTCAATGGGTAAAGAGTATAAAAGTAGAGGAGAAAAAAACTTTTTAGAATATCAGTACACCTTTGAAAAAGGTGATTTTTTATACTTGTTTACTGATGGATATAAGGATCAATTTAATGAAAGAGATGAAAAAATGGGTAAACGCAGATTTTTGCACTACCTATCAAGCTTAAAAAAATATACTATCAGCGAACAAGAAAAACTTCTTAATCGTCATTTTCAATCTTATAAAGCTGGAACCGATCAAATAGATGATGTTTTGGTGTTGGGCGTACAGCTTTAATTAGTGACTAAATCCATAAGTTCATTCAGCTCCCAAACTTGATAAGGCAGCTGGTTTATTTTTTCTGCTTTCACCATCGCTTTAGCTACATTGGAAACCTGAATAGGAGCATATTTTTTTACAAAGGGAATAAAAGATAAAGCTTTAGTTACAGTTATTCCGATAGTTTCTCCAATTCGAACTTCTTTTCGTTCACCGTCTAATATGGAAGGCCTGAGGATTGTGATATGTTTAAAGGATAGTCGTTTCACAGCTTCCTCCAGTTCGCCTTTAATTCTGGAATAAAAAATAAAGGAATCAGCATCTGCACCCGCTGAAGAAATCAAAACATAGCTATTTACACCATTATCTGCAGCAGCTTTTGCAAATTCATACTGGTAGGTGTAGTCAATTTTATACTGTGCTTCTTTGGAACCCGCTTTACTAATGGTTGTACCAAAAGCGGAGAATAATACATCCCCAGTAATTAAGTTGTTCCATGAATCAGGGTTGTCAAAATTGATCAGGTGTTTTTCTAATTTAGGGTGCGTTAAATCAATTTCTTTTCGAAGAAAAATGTGGATTTTTTCATAATCGTCATTGGAAAGTAGTTGAGTCAAAAGTTCACTCCCAACCAGTCCAGTTGCACCAAGTATACAAGCAGTTTTCATCTATAAGTCTAATTTTTTAGTGTAATTATATCCTATGTCAAACAATTCTTGTGCCTTGGAAGTGTCTAGCAGTGCATAGTTTCTTACATCGGTAGGTTCAATATAAAAATCACTCACTTGTTTTACATAATCGAGGTTCGAATTCACATTAATATGAAATGTACGGATGGCAATATCTATAATGTTTTTTACCTCTTCCGTTTTGTGCATGGGGCTGATATTAATAGAAATTATACGTTGACATTTCCCTTCCAATGGTCGCACAGGAATGTTATCTAACAAACCTCCATCAACATATAAATCTCCATCAAGGTTGACGGGAGCAAATAAAATAGGAATAGAAGAGGATGCCTCGATGGTTGTAACTAATGGGCCAGCATGAAAATAAAATATGTGACCTTTCTGTAAGTTAGTAGCTGCGATGTACAGGGGTGTTTTTAAATCTTGAATGTTTTTTTCAGGAATGTTATCTTCTAAAATACGCCTTAGTTTTGATAAGCTAAAGAATCCGTTCTTGTGAAAGTTAAAACCCGCTAAGCTGGTGAGTTTATATTTTTTAAGAATATGCATGGTTTCCAATGGCGTTTTACCAGAACAGATAAATGCTCCAATAATTGCCCCTGAGCTTACTCCTGAAATCACCTCAGGTTTAATTCCTTTTTCTAATAAAGCATGTAATACTCCTAAATGAGCAAACCCTCTTGCCCCGCCACCACCTAAGGCTATTCCTGTGTTGTACATCAGTAGTTTTCTGAATTATAATGAATTGTTTTAATGTTATGAGAACCTCTAACTGTTGGTTAACCTTCTGGCAACTTTTTCTATTGTGAGACCTTGAACCAAGATGCTAAACACCACGCACATATATGTAGCTATCATCAATAATTCTTTGGCATCACTATCGGGTAATGATAACACTAATGCTAGTGAAAGCCCCCCTCGTAAACCTCCCCAAATAAGTAGCTTCACCTCATTGTTTTTAAGGTTTGTGAATTTTGGGAATAGTAGATAGGGAAAATAAAGCACTAAAATTCGAGAAAATAAGACAATGAAAATAGATAAAATACCTACAATCACATATGCAGTTTTAAATTCTATCACGACTAAAATAAAGGCAATGCTAATGAATAAGATAGCATTTAACACTACATCAAGTAATTCCCAAAACTTTAATACATATTCCTCAGTATGGTCACTCATCGCTTTGTGGCGTTTGAAATTCCCCACGAATAAACCCATAATGACCATGGCCAAAGCACCTGATATATGGAAATAATAGCATAATGAGTAACCAACCATTACAAAAGCGATGGTGAGTAATACTTCTGTTTCGTAATTGTCAATCGATTTTAAAAGCCAATGTAAAATATAACCCAACACTAATCCAAAAAAAGCTCCGCCCACTGCTTCTTGTAAAAACATGATACCGAAATGGCCAAAATCTATCTCATTATTTCCAAGTTTTAAGGTTTCTAAAAGTGAAATAAAAATTACAACTCCCACGCCATCATTGAATAATGATTCCCCTACAATTGTAGATTCTATTTTTTTTGAAACGTTAGCCTTTGTTAATATGCCTAATACTGCAATAGGATCTGTTGGGGAAATTAATGATCCAAACAATAAACAATGCAAAAAACTGATCGGGAGCTTAAATAAAATACAAACGGAATATAAAAGACCTCCTACAGCAAGCGTAGAAAGAATAACACCCCCAATAGCGAAAAGTGAAATTGGTCGAACTTGTTTTCTAATGTCCTCCCATTTGGTATGTAATGAACCTGCAAACAATAAAAAACCCAACATAATTTCCAGAATCAGTTGACTTAGATTGGTATGAGCAATAGTCTCTTTAATTATTAAGTAATCTCTTAAGTCCCAATATTTGCTGCTCAATACGACTAATGAAAGGATCGTAGATAAAAAAAATAATCCAATGACAAACGGCATTTTTATAAAACGATGGTTGATATAAGCGAAGGCCGCAGAAAGGGTGATGATGGTGACTAATAAATAATAACTGTTCATCGTAATTGTATGCTTGGTTATGAAATGATTGAGTTGAATAAGTACTTTTATTAATGAACAAAAAGCTTTTTGTTTTTCCGAATTTAACACAGGTAATTCCAGAATCACAAAATATTGAAAGGGTTTCTAAGCCTTAAATACTTTAGGACTATAATAATAAAAAAAGGGTGAAAAGTGGATTAGTTGAGTAGGAGTTTTTTAAATATCATCCCTTTATTTGTTTTAATAGATAAATTGTAAGCACCTTTATTGAGATTGATAATTGATACGTTTGAAAAATTATTCTCAATCTTTCTTAAAGTTTCTCCATGGAGGTTCAATATGGATACATTTATAATTTTTGTGTTATCAGGTTGACTAATAGAGACAAATTCATGTGTTGGGTTTGGAAAGATGTTTATTTCTACATCCTCTAAGTCAAACTCATTGATTCCAACTATTTCATCAGATATGTTTATAGAGTCACATAAACCATCGGTTAACTGAATTCTAATGATATCCCCCAAATTGAAAGGTTTTCGCACTTGAATTTTATAGGTAAGCGCATCTTTATTTGGCGGATTTGGTGAGCTATTACTGAATCGATTAGCTGCTAAAGTGTCATCATCTTTATGAATAATTACTCCAGTGTAAACATGTGTTTCACAGTCTAGGCAGTTATTGAAAATTGTGACAGCTACTGAATCCTGATTTTTGTTAAAAGCAAGATTTATTACTTCTAAATCTGAGCAAGTGGGGAAAGTTGTAGTTTGTGCTTTTACTTTAATGCTAATTGTGATGAAAAACAGGGTGACGATATAAAAACAATTTTTCATTTTCTTTAGAGTTTTTCTGTGATATAATAAAATCTCACAGTCAATGTATGAAATTTTTTTCTGGAATGAGTTAGAAAGCTAATTGTTTAGTCTTGATAGTAATTAAATTATTTTTCACTCAAAGCTTCATTACATATTTCTTCGATAACTGCCGCCCACATGATACAGCGTATGCGTCATTTCACCTAAAGTGCAATACTTACTGGCTTCCATAAGGGCTTCAAAGATGTTATCATTAGCTAAAGCAGTTTCTTTTAGCTGTTTTAATGCAGCTGTTTTTTCAGATTCATGTACCGCTTTGAAGTTATTCAAAGCATCAATTGCGGCATTTTTTTCTTCATCTGTTGAACGAATAACTTCTTCAGGAACAATGGTGGGTGAACCAGTTTTAGAAAGGAAAGTATTCACCCCAATCAGCGGAAGGTCTCCGTTAATTTTCTTTTGTTCGTAGTACATACTTTCTTCCTGAATTTTAGAGCGTTGATACATTCGTTCCATTGCTCCAAGCACACCACCTCGTTCGTTGAGACGTTTAAACTCTTCCATTACCGCATCCTCTACTAAATCGGTTAGTTCTTCAGTAATGAAAGAGCCTTGTGTAGGGTTTTCGTTTTTGGCTAATCCTAATTCTTCATTAATAATCATTTGGATAGCGACCGCCCTACGAACGGATTCCTCGGTCGGAGTGGTGATTGCTTCATCATAAGCATTGGTATGTAACGAGTTACAGTTATCATAAATCGCATATAATGCTTGAAGCGTTGTGCGAATGTCATTAAAAGCTATTTCTGAGCTGTGTAATGACCTTCCACTGGTTTGGATGTGGTATTTCAGTTTTTGAGAACGTTCATTCCCTTTGTAAATAAAGCGGATAGCTTTTGCCCAAATTCTCCGTGCTACTCGACCAATAACGGCATATTCTGCATCCACTCCGTTAGAAAAAAAGAAGGAAAGGTTGGGTGCAAAGTCATCTATGTTCATCCCTCTTGAAAGGTAATATTCAACAATGGTAAATCCGTTCGAAAGGGTAAAGGCTAATTGTGTAATGGGGTTCGCGCCTGCCTCAGCAATGTGATAGCCTGAAATGGAAACTGAATAGAAGTTTCGAACATTTTGCTCAATGAAATATTCCTGAATATCTCCCATCATTTTCAATGCAAACTCCGTGTTAAAAATGCAGGTGTTTTGAGCTTGATCTTCTTTTAAAATATCTGCTTGTACTGTTCCACGAACTTTACTCAGCGTTTCTGCTTTGATTTTTTTATAGACCTCGGCATCTAAAACTGATTCACCACTTACTCCTAATAACATCAAACCCAAGCCATCATGCCCTTCGGGTAAGTCGCCACGATAAGTGGGTTGTTGTCCTTGTTTAAGCACAAAAAAAGCTTTCAGACGTTTCTTGACCTCTTCTTCTAAACCGTTTTGTTTGATATATATTTCACACTGTTGGTCTATGGCAGCATTTAAGAAAAACCCCAAAACCATAGGTGCGGGACCATTGATAGTCATTGATACCGAAGTGCTCGGTGAACACAAATCAAAACCTGAATAGAGAATTTTAGCATCGTCCAAGGTAGCTACACTAACTCCCGAGTTACCAATCTTTCCATAGATATCGGGACGGTGGTCAGGATCTTCTCCGTAAAGCGTTACCGAATCAAATGCAGTAGATAAGCGTGCAGCTTCTTGTCCGTAGGATAGGTAATGAAAACGTTTGTTAGTTCGCGCTGGCCCACCCTCACCAGCAAACATACGGGTAGGGTTTTCTCCTTTTCGTTTAATTGGAAATACCCCGGCAGTATAAGGAAAGCGACCAGGGAAATTTTCTTTGTACCGCCAACGAATCACATCACCCCAGTCTTGGTAGGTCGGCAATACGATTTTAGGAATTTTAGTGCCAGCAAGTGTTTCATAGTGCATCGGAGAAACAATTTTCTTTCCTCGCACTTCGTAGGTGTAAGTTTCTTCTTTATAAATTTCTTGTACCTTATACCAGTTTTTAATTACTGACCGGCTTTTTTCATCCAGTTCCTTCAGCTTTTTGTGGTAAAGTAGCTCAATGGCTTTTTTTGTGGTTTCTTCGGTAACAAGATTCAACGTACCATTCAATTGATAGGCCTGGGTGGCCAACCTCGATTGTTTTTCGAGGTACTCATTATATTCCTTATAGATGCCTACTATCTCATCCAAATAGCGTGTACGTTCTGCTGGAATGATGGCTGATTTGGTAGATGTAAGGGTGCTGAGTTGGGGAGTAGCGATAAACTCACCGTTTTTAAATAAGTTAATCCGGTTAACAAAAGCATTATATAACCCATTTACCCCAGAATCATTGAATTGTGCTGCAATGGTACCGAATACAGGGATGTTTTCTTCTTTTTCATCCCATAATTCGTGGTTACGTCTATATTGTTTTACTACATCGCGATAGGCATCTAAGGAACCACCTTTTTCAAATTTGTTGACGGCAATAAAATCAGCAAAGTCGAGCATGTCTATCTTTTCTAATTGTGTTGCAGCGCCATATTCGGAGGTCATTACGTACAAACTGAGATCGGCATATTCACTCATTGCTGAGTCCGACTGACCGATGCCTGAAGATTCTAAAAGGATTAAATCAAAATCACTGGATTTTAGGATGGCTAATACATCAGAAAGGTGTTGGGTTAAAGCAACATTGGCTGCTCGGGTAGCCATGGAACGCATGTAGATGTTGGGTTGAAACACACTGTTCATGCGAATGCGATCACCTAATAATGCGCCTCCAGTTTTTTTACGACTAGGATCAATAGAAACAATCGCTACTTTTTTTGTAGGATTAAACTCAGCGAAGCGCCTAATCAATTCATCAACTAATGAGGATTTTCCAGCGCCACCAGTACCCGTAACTCCAATGACTGGCACAGGTTTATCAAGAGGTATAAAGCTTGTTTTAAAAATATCAGGTTTATTTTCCGCCAGGGTAATTAATTTTGGAATTTTTTGAAGGATGTCAACTTCAGTTTCTGTCGCTAAAGTATCAAAGTCAAGACGCTTTAAAGCATCGATGATCATTCCTTGCAAACCCAATTGACGACCATCGTCTGGCGAATATATTTTGTCGATGCCATAAGCATGCAATTCTTCAATTTCCGCAGGGTGAATTGTGCCACCACCGCCACCGATTATTTTGATATGAGCCCCAGCTTCTTCTAACAAATCATGGATGTATTTGAAAAATTCGATATGCCCACCTTGATACGAGGTGATGGCAATACCCTGAACATCTTCTTGAATGGCACATTGGACTATTTCTGCTGCTGAACGGTTGTGACCTAAATGAATAACCTCAGCCCCAAACGACTGAAAAATTCGCCTCATAATATTGATGGCAGCATCATGACCATCAAACAAAGAGGTAGCAGAAACGATTCGTATTTTATGTTTAGGAGTAAAAGTTTGTTTGTCCATATGCTAATTCACTGTTTGATTTCAATATACGGAAATAGGCTCGGAGAAAGTTCAAAAGTTTTACAAAAGCGATTAACTTTCCGAAGGTTTTCAACCATTGGAAAGTTTCATTAATGTCAGGCATCAAAAAATATTATTACCTTTTTTACTTTCAGTACCTCGGTTTTCGTTACCACGGTTGGCAAAAACAACCCGAAGTAAAAACGGTGCAGCTGATGATTGAAAAGTCCATCAATTTTGTATTAGATCACAATCGCTTTAAAATTTTATGTACTAGTCGAACGGATTCCATGGTTTCAGCTAATGAATCTGCTTTTGAGTTGTTCACGCGTGAACCTTTGGATCTAGAGGCTTTAGAAGCAGGGCTAAACAAAAACTTACCTTCAGACATTCGCATTTTACGAATTGAAGAAACAGACGCCTCCTTTAATATCATTCAATCAGCCAAGCAGAAAGAATATCTTTATCTATTTGCCTTTGGCGCACGATCTCACCCTTTTGCGGCACCTTATATGACTTTTTATGTGGAAGAGTTAGACTTGGAATTAATGAAAGAAGGAGCAAAATTGTTTGTTGGCGAACACGACTTCACCTTATTTTCAAAAACTATAAAGGAAAATGTGAATTTTGTGCGGGTAATAGATGAATGCGCGATTACCGAAAACTCACTTTTTACGGCTAACTTCTTTCCAGAGAAAAGTTACATGCTGCGTGTAGTCGGCAGTGGATTTATCCGCTATCAGATTCGCTATATGATGGGAACGCTTTTTAATTTGGGTATGCATTTAATCACTTTAGAACAAATAGAAACAGCTCTTAAAGGGATAGGAGAGAAGCCAGGTTATGTAGCTCCAGCTTCGGGATTAATTTTGAATAAGTTGAGGTTTTATTGATATCTCATTTACCATTCTAAAAAGCAGGAGAAGGGGGAGGTATCTAACTGTCGGAGCACGGATTGGGGGACTACCACGTAATTATTCCACTTCGTTTCTTAATTACTGGTAGTGACGTACGGTATCGTATTTTTACCGTCATAACCAGCCGAAACATGAGGCGTGGTTATCTCATTATCGGAGCACGAAATTTTCATGTACAATGTTTTTATTATTTTGCCTAAAAATTTTAAAGCCAATATTTTTATAAACTTTTAATATGAAAAGAGGAGGAGTAGTTTACATTATGACTAACATACATAACACGACTCTTTATGTAGGTGTTACATCTGATTTAGCTGCAAGAATTCAACAGCATCAACAAAAGACTGATTCACGGAGTTTTACTGCTCGATACAATTTGGATAAGCTGGTATATTTTGAAGTGTGTTCTAGAATTGAGGAAGCGATTGACAGAGAAAAAAGATTTAAAAAAGGCACCCGCAAGTATAAAGAAAAATGTATTGAAAAAATGAATCCTGAATGGAATGATTTATCTATTGATGTTTTAAAATGGTATATATTCTAATGTCATAACCAACTGAAGGATGAAGCGTGTGTTATCTAACTGTCGAAGCACGGATTAGGAGACTACCACGTAATTACTTCACTACGTTTCGTACTTACTGGTAGTGACGGATTGTATTGTTTTTTTACCGTCATAACCAGCCGAAGTATGAGGCGTGTGTTATCTCATTATCGAAGCACGGATTAGGAGACTACCACGTAATTACTTCACTATGTTAAGTAATTACTGGTAGTGACGAAGTGTTATGTTTTTTACCGTCATAACCAGCGGAAGCATGAAGCGTGGTTATCTCATTATCGGAGCACGGATTAGGAGACTACCACGTAATTACTTCACTACGTTTCGTACTTACTGGTAGTGACGTAGGGTATTGTGTTTTTACCGTCATAACCAGCCGAAGGATGAGACGTGTGTTATCTCATTATCGAAGCACGGATTTGGGGACTACCACGTAATTACTTCACTACGTTTCGTAATTACTGGTAGTGACGAAGTGTTATGTTTATTACCGTCATAACCAGCTGAAGCATGAGGGGTGTGTTATCTCATTATCGAAGCACGGATTTGGGGACTACCACGTAATTACTGTACTGCGTTTCGTAATTACTGGTAGTGACGTAGGGTATTGTGTTTTTACCGTCATAACCAGCCGAAGGATGAGGCGTGTGTTATCTCATTATCGAAGCATAGATCTGGAGACTACCACGTAATTATTCCACTTCGTTTCGTAATTACTTTTAGTGACGAAGTGTTATGTATTTTACCGTCATAACCAGCTGAAGGATGAAGCGTGTGTTATCTAAGTATCGAAGCACGGATTTGGGGGGACTACCACGTAATTACTGCACTACGTTTCGTAATTACTGGTAGTGACGAGGGTGTGGTGTTTATCTTGTTTAGATAGGAAAGAGGAATCTCATCGTAATCTATTTAAAGATTCCCGCCTGCGCAGGAATGACTATTAAATCAAACTACATCTTCACCACCTGCTTTGCTCGTTCAAAACCACCAGAACCTGTTAGTCTCAGAATATACATCCCTTTTGGTAGATTACTTAAGTCATCGACTAATTCGTACCTACCTGGTAATTGGTAATCGGGTTGTTGGATGTCTTTTATTTTCATCCCGTTGGAAGCATATAAACTTATTTGCACTTCCATCGCACGGCTGAGGGAATAGGAATAGGTCACATAATTCACCACTGGGTTAGGATATGGACTGTCTAAGGTCGCTCGAGTGGACTTGAAACTATCATCAAAACCCAAAGCACCCTCTACAAAACGCACTCGGTTTTCTACAAAATCCTGAAAACGTGATTTTTCTATGGCTTCATCGGATGCTCCCATCCAATCTTTTAAAAGGGTTGTAAATACATCACGATAGTCGTGTTGTTGTGTGATGTTTCCGCGATATAGGTTTGATAAATCTGGGTTAGTACCATACACACCTGGCTGCACCGATTTTCCAAAGACAATCATTGGTGAGGCGGTACCATGATCCGTACCATAGCTTCCATTTGATGCTGCTCTTCTTCCAAATTCTGAAAAGGTAGCTCCCATCACACGGTCGTCTAAATTTTGTTTTGTCAAGTCTTCCATAAACGCATTGATACTTGCAGAAAGGTAATACATCAATACGGCATGTGAACCCAAGTGAGTAGCGTCATCACGCACCTGATTGGCGTGAGTGTCAAACCCACCTAAGCGAACCATGTAAATCTTTGTTTTGCAACCACCAGCAATTAATCGAGAGACTACTTTTAATTGAGCACCTAGACTATTGGTACTAAATCGACCTGCAGGAACTGCTTGATGATATTTTTCAGGGTATACTACAGACGAGGCTTTTTTTACCCCTTCTTCATAGACTTCGCGTAAACGTCCTGCATATTCATTCGATTTTTCCTCAATGTCCATAATCCATTGAAGCTCTTTACCATAATAGGTATCTTCAACAGACTCTGGAGGTTGACCACCCACATTATTGATCAGGTTGTAAAATTGATTGGGGTTTTGAACTGAGATTGCTGTTGGAATTCCTTCTGCTCTATGAAATGCGAGAGAAACTGAGTTTCCAATTTCTAAACCCAAAGGATCGGGCATTTCTGTAGTGGGATAATCCTGAGGGTAACCAGGGTATAGGTGATCCAAGTAACGGCCCATCCAACCAGAACTAATGTATTCATCTGAATCCCCTCCCATAAACCATATATCTCGGCTTCTAAAATGAGACTGGTTCATGTTTTCATAAGCTACACCTTGAATAATCGCTGCACGACCATTCTCATACAGGGATTTTATCCCTGTCATTTCTGGGTGAAGTCCTGTCTTTTCTACTAGACTACTGTCTAAGTCTAGGTATTTGTGTGCACCACTATCTGAAATGGCAATATTTGGTCGGATTCTATTGTATTCTTGGTATTGATTAGCTGGGATAACCATGTTTAAACCATCATTACCACCATGCAATTGAATCAACACCATCACCCGGTCGTTGTCTTCAGGTACGCTTGCAGCTAAACGAGCTAGCGCATTTGATTGGCCTAAGACATTTACAGGTATGTTGTTTAGCATCATTGGTGCAGCAGCTCCAATACCAAGTTTTCTTAAAAACGATCTTCTTTTCATAGCGGTGGTATTAATAAAGTTGGTATTCAGGTGACTGCATCATACCGATGCATAAGTTGTTTAATTGTGTGCGAACGCCCATGTCCACACCTGTATCTTGATAGTCTTGCCACTCATTTGACCAATTGATCAATGATAAATCATCCAGTAAAATATCTTTAAGGAAGTAATCGAAACGTTCTTGGGTAATGATTTCTGGTAAAAGATAATCGACAAAAGTTTGAACAATTTCAGTGGCATTGCTCGGATTGGTCACTCGTTTATTGACAAAGTCCATCACATCGAGATATATTTTTTCGGTGTAATCCTCTTCATCCCCAATTCCATCAATTAAATCGGAAATAAACAAATAACGATTACCTAAATAGTTAGCGCTAATCCAATTGCGACTATAGTCAGGAAATTGGTGGTACGCATCATAACCAGCAACATCATAGGGTTCGAGAAAAGCCATTCCCTGATCTTCTAATTTCCCGAGTACTTTTTGATAAATGTTAAAGAATTTTTCAGAGGGGTCTGTTGGGATTTGTACTTGAAAATGGCGCATTGTGCCTAACGTAATTTCTAAAGGCGACTTAATAATTGAACCATTAACATCATCTTTATCTTCTGTGTTGTCTGCATCAAAGAAATGTTGACATGATAGTAGTTGTTGTATTACCGGAAGAATTTCAAAATCATTTGTCGTAAGTGTATTTGCCAAAGGCACAATGATATCCTGTTCAATTTCATCCGTAATTTCATAATAACAAAAATGACGGTACAATTTTCTACAAAGGAATTTAGCGGTTTCAGGTTGTGCAAAAATCATGTCCACCATATCCGATATTTCTTGTAACGCTTCAATCTTAGTAGTTCTTTCGTCTATGACTGTAGCTGGTTGAATAATGGTGTTCTGAAATTTATCACTAAACTGTTTCGGACTAGCATCATGTTGCGTAGCGATTAACCCATCACCTTTTAACATTCCAGTAGGTAAGTTGGTGTCAGGATCTATCGTTAAAAAATCTTTGTCGTTCGTATAGCCGGATAATACTTTTGCTGCCGCTTGCACGTCTTGTTCTGTGTAATTGGTGTAATCGTCTGGTCCAATTTGAGGACCTTTACCAATCGTAAACAATTCTAGAAATTCACGGGCAAAATTTTCTTGGGGTCTTCCTACAATATTGTCTCTACCATCTAAGAAGATGAGCATCGAATTATCGATACACATTTTCAATGCTAATTGTTTGTAGTTACCAAGGGCATAGTAACGAATCAATTGATTTTGATAATATAAGGCAGAAGATGAATTGACAACAGAAGCTATGGTAGTAAAATGTGTATGATAGAAAAACACCATACGCTCCCACAAGTCGTTGCTTGTAAACATTCTATCGAGCCACCAACCTTTCACCACATCAATTAAGGTGTTATCACCAGAATTTACGTCTTCAACTCCTTTAGGAAGCCATGTAATTCCAGTTTTAGGATCAATTGGATCATCGGGTAAGGTAGAAGTATCCGTAGGAATTAATGTTTGCAATGCATTTGTGACAGTTTGACCTGTATAAAGGTCAATGAGATCTTTAGTTGGTCCAAAAGTCACTCTTCTCAAAAGGTGCGCAGCTTTTTGTCTGTCTAAAACAGGAGCATAAGGTTGTATTGAAGCCATAATTTGCTAGTTGGTAATATTAAAAGCAGTATAAGATAGTAAAAAAAAGCTAATAGCTAAAGGCTTTAAACTTAGAGCTTTCATAAATATTTTTGTCACTCAGGCTAAGGAGAAGATTTTTTTTATGAAAGCCGCTATAAAATACCCGCAACTTAAAATTGAAAATAAATAAACGGCTGTGCTCCTTGTAACGATTGGTAGGATAAATAAATCGCAAACACACACACTATCGCTTTAAGGCTCCAATGGAGGTTGATGAATAACTGTCTGTACCAATTTTTAACATCACTACTTAACCAATGAATGATGTATCCCAATACCATAATCAAATAATAAAACCAATACGCCTCTATTGCTTGCGGAATGATGGAAGCATGAAACTGGTTGCCAATTTGGTGCATCATGTTGGTGGCGATATCCATGTTGGCAGCTCGAAAGAAAATCCGAGTAAAAGAGATGAATGCTAGTGTTAGTGCTATTTTCCACACACGCATAGCTATGTTGTTGTAGGGCTCCCAAGGACTGATTTTACGCCAGAGTTTGTAGGTGACGATACTTAATCCGTTAAGACCTCCCCAAATCACAAAATTCCAACTAGAGCCATGCCACAAACCACCAAATAACATGGTAATCATAATGTTGATGTTCGTGTTCAACCAGTTTTTGAAGTTAGGCGAATAATGTGCTAATGCACCAATAGCTACCACGGTAGTTATCATTGGAATAATAATCACTATCCAGCTATTTCCACTGAGCAACAACACAAAAAATAAAATGATTGCTAAGCAGATATAGGTTCCAATGGTGCCTTTTCTGTTTCCCCCTAAAGGAATGTAGAGATAATCTTTTAACCAGGTGGACAACGAAATGTGCCATCGTTGCCAAAACTCACCCACATTTAAGGCTTTGTAAGGTGAATTGAAGTTGGTGTTTAAGCGAAACCCCATAAGCAATGCAATACCGATAGCCATATCTGTATAACCAGAAAAATCGGCATACACCTGTAAAGAATAACCAATGATAGCCATCAAATTTTCGAATCCAGTAAAGCGAAGTGGGTCATTAAACACACCATCGATGAAACCATTAGCAATAAAATCGGCTAAAAAAGCTTTCTTCAGTAATCCGTTTAAAATCCAGAAGATAGCTATGCCGAATTCTTCTTTGCTGAGTTGATGTCTTTCATAAAGTTGAGGAATAAAATCGCGAGCTCGCACAATTGGCCCTGCCACTAATTGTGGGAAAAAGGAAACGTAAAACCCAAAATCGAGTAAATTATAGACAGGCTTTAATTCTTTTCGATAAATGTCTACTGAGTAACTAATCGTTTGAAAGGTGTAAAAGGAAATACCGACAGGCAGTAATATTTTATCTACACTAAAACCTGCGTCAAAATTAGTATTAGCCCATACGCCTAACAGGTTGACCACTCCCGTATCCGTTGCCCACATTGTTCCAAAAAACTGGTTGACCGACAGCGCGAATTGATTGTATGAATCGGTGAAGAAATAGGCATATTTAAAATAGAAAAGCAATAGTAAGTTGATGGTGATGCTAATGACAACTAGTGTTTTTTTAATCCATTGTTTTTTTGCGTGATACACGCCCATTCCATTGAGGTAATCAACTAGTGTTGAGAACACTAGAATAAAAAAGAAGAAACCACTGGTTTTGTAATAAAAGAATAAACTTGCAGCAAATAGAAAGGTGTTGCGTGCGGCTAGTTCTTTGTTTCTTAGCGAATAAAAGATAATAAAAAAAGCAAAGACCGACCAACTGAAAAAGGTGAAATTGAGGTCAGGCTGTAAGAAATAAAGAAAACCAAAAGCACCCGTGACTAATGCTATGACTGCTGATTTAATCCATCGGTTGGTATCTTCAATAAGTGATTGGAAGCCGAGTACGACAATCAGGAAAATCCAAAAATAGACTTTAGTAAAAAATAGTCCATCAGACATACCTGAACCAATTCGGTCTTCGGTGAAGAAGAAAATGTTATGCATCAGCTGCTCCATTAGTGGCTAAATTTTCGTTGCAAATGTTTGTCATAACATTGGATGAGGGCACTGGAAAGCAAATCACCGACTATAACATATCCTTCTCTGTTGAAATGTATTTTATCCGTTTTGGCAATGTCTTCATATACCCATGAGTCAATACTTTTATATCCTCCCATTACGGTAAACATATCCCATACACCTGCATTAAGCTCTTTGGACAACTCTTCCATAGCTTGTTTTACTTTAAAGGCATTTTTATTTGCATACCGCTTTTTAAAATAACTGTCGTTGTTGGTGGTAAAAAGAACTGCACAGTCGGGAGACACACTTCTAATTCGCTTGATTAGTTCACGGTAATTCGCTTTATATTCTTCTGGGTTAAAGCTGGGGTAATAAGCATCGTTTATACCGATTGAGAAGATTACTAAATCAGGCTTGCAGGCATTGAGGTGTTTCGCCAATAGATCACACCGCAAATAGGCAGGCACATCGGCACCATTATTTCCTATCGCGTTATAATAAATGCCCGGTTGTTCAGTCTCTAATTTAAAACCATAACAGGTAAAGTGGGTTTGGTTTTCAGATGTTTTGTCTAATTGGAGATAGAGTGTATCCATTTTTTTAGAAAAGTTGACTTCAGAATAGCCAAATTCAGGAAAATGTGTGACAGTCGCATTACTGTCATTTTTAAAACTAAAATCGAATTCACTATTGTCAAAAGAATGAAAAACAGTGGCTTTGGTAAAACTATAATCCAAACCTCTGTGCGGGTTGTCATTCAAACGAATCCATGCATTAGGATCTGTTGTTCGTACAGAAATCCCCATTAATCCTAAAAGGCAACCTTTACTTCGCTCAACATTTCGACAGCCTACCCAATATCCACTGTATCGGGTACTGTAATCAGCAGGGTTGGTAGTTCTTGCTGCACGGTACGGAAAAACAAGGCCACGACCGGCAATAATATTCGGGTAAAGTGATTGTAAGTTTTTACGTACGGTTCCCGACCAAATACCAGCCTGAATATGAGAGCCCCCGATATGCATTATGTTAACCTGACCTTTACCTTCAAAAATAGCATCATCAAGTTTATTAAACACACCTTCAAATGCCATGCTGTCACCTTTGAAAACAATGCTATTACTGTCATAATTGATGAAATCATGATAGGGATATTGATGGAAAAACTGGGCGTCACTTGAATGAAACGCTGTCAAAAGTAATACTATGTATATAATGTTTATTCTCATTGTTAGTCTTTAGTCATTAGTAAAGAGTAGCTAGTATTTAGTTCTATGTTCTCAGATTTTTTTAAAGCGATAAGCTGTTGACAGTTAGATTTTAGCTTAAATTAAGGCTCTCTACTCAATACTCATTTAGTATAAATTCAGTCATAATACTTTATACTTTCATCTTAGTACTTTATACCTTTCCATCCTTCTACCTTCTACTTTCATCTTTCTACTTAGTACTCAATACTCCATTCTCCCATTCCTGGAAGTCTTTAATCAGCGCGTTAAAGAACCATTGTCCCGTTTTTCGAGCACCTCGGTTGGTAAAGTGTACATGATCTTTTATGGCTAAAGGTTGTTCTGCGTCTACCCATGCTTTCATCGCACCATTTCCACCCATAGCTTCATACAAATCCCAATACACCACACCGGCATTCAATGCAGCTTCTTTTAATTCATCCCGTACCTTAGTCAGCTTTGGATAAGTGATCCACTCGGTGCCTTCCAATAAACTCATGTCCGATGGTCCAATGACAATGAAGGAGGCGTTAGGTAATAAATTTTTTAAATAGTTAATATTTTGCTCAAAACGGTGTGCGTAATTTTCAATTCCTTTATCGGTTTTGGCAAAAGGCAACACATTACCTCCAAATTGAAGAATAACTAATCGAATATCAAATTGCGCATAAGTCGATGAAAGTGGTTCCCTCACTAGACGTCTAAAGTCTGTACCTGAATTTCCGCGCATGGCAATGTTGCTTACTTCTACGCCTGAAGTGCCGTCCAGTGAAACACCATAAATATCAGGACTGTCATATCCTTTAAATTTCAGTCGAATATTTTTGACTTCATGATTAAAGCGATACCTAAACACTTTCGTAGTAGAAGTTGGTCGCAATGTATCTGATTTAATTAATGAGTCACCTTCAAACAATTGAATACGAACAGGTCGGGTATTTTGTCCATAAAATAGTCTGAAATCACGGAAAGATTTAGTGTTTTCATAAGCTTTACTAGCACTTTTATAAGTGATCCAGGCTTCATGTTCTAACGTGTCATTTGGAATGCTATCGTTAGGATAGGGGCAAAAACGTCCAAAGATAGCCATTGCACCATATCGTTTATGCGTTATAGAGGAATCGCGCAGACCATAAAAATGCGCTTTCCGCCAATTGTCTGAGTGTTTAATGGAGTATGATTTCGGAAAAACCAAAGGAACAGAAGGTAACCATCCTGGACCTGAGCCTCCAAAACGACTTTGCATTTTGTGTCTGATGTACGCAGTCATGCGATCCCCTTCTATCTGGCTATCGCCATAGTGTAGAATGTGAATTGGTCGTGAAGCATTCTTTGCACCATCCAATGTTTCAAAAAAAGGATATAGGATTGATTTATCTCCCTCAGGGTAATGAAATTGTAACTGCCAGGCACGAATAGAATCTTTCACGGCAATGGCGCGCGTAGAGTCTATCTTGCGTTGTTCCTCTGGGGTGAGCTTTTCTTCCTCTTGATCTTCTAAATCTTCAATATCCTCAGCAATAATAGCAGCTAATGTTTTCTTTTTTTTAATGTTCTCTTTTGCTAAAAAAGTGTTTTTAAAGGTAGGGAATTCAAAGCGAACCCCATCCCATAATTGGAGACCGTTTTTAGGTTGAAGAAACTGCACACTCAACCCTAGTAGAGCGACTAGTAACCCAAAGAATACGATGTGATAAAGACGCACTATTTTTTAATTTTTAGAACCTGTCCGATGTCAATTCGTTCACCGATGTTATTCCACTTTTGGATGTCTTCGGGTGAAACACCAGGATGTTTTTGAGCAATTCCCCAGAGAGAGTCACCAGATTTCACGGTGTAGTTGATGAAAGTGCCTTCAGAAGTGGTTGTGGTAGAATGTGTAGTTGAAGCTGTATTTGTTTTATAGTTTGAATTCTTAGGGCCGTAAATCACTAATTTTTGACCAGCATAAATCATATCATTCTTTAACCCATTCCATCCTTTTAATTGGCTTAAGCCTACATGATATTTGGTAGCTATGGCACCTAAATTATCACCTGAACGCACCCTGTAGTATGTCTTTTCGGCATTGTTGGGAGGTGCTACATAGCTGCTTTTTACGATGCGGGGTTTTGGATTGTTTTTAATCGAATCTTGGTAAGTATATATCGCTTCTTTATTTTTTGTGAAAGCTTTTTCTTGTCCTAAAGGCAATAATAAGTAATAATTTTTGGGAGCAAAATCACTCACAAGGGTTGGGTTTTTAGCTTTGAGCGTTGGACTCGGTATATCTAATACTTTTGCTACTGCCATTAAGTTTGTTTTTCGATCCAGCAACAAGCGCTCTGAGGCAGTCATTGATTCTGGTGTGAATTTTTCACGAATTTGATTTTTTGGATGAGAAAGAATAGCTGCTAATTCATTCCAAAGATAAATGTGGTCTCTAGTCGGCTCAGGGAGTCGTTCATAGATAAAGTGACTAATAGCTTCTTGATCTTTAAAGCGTATTGTTTGAGTTTGTGCATAAGCATGCTTTACGGATCCCTCGCCATTGAAATAAGCAGATAGTGCTTTCGAGGTATCACCAAATTCTACGATAAGATCTTTAATGTAGCGAATAGCTATATCGGTGCTTTTCTTATAGTTAAGACGTTCATCAAAAAGAGGTGTTTGTGTTAATTGATATTTAACACCTATTACATAAGGAATTTGCCAAAGCCCTGCTCTGCCTGCATAGCCATAGTGGTCTGCTATCATCCCTGACAAGGTAAAGGGAATCCATTTATAGCTTTGAGGTAGGTTGTTTTTCTTAAGTTGTTCTTCTATATATGGGAAATAATTATTACCTAAAGCATACGAGGCGGATATTCCTTGAGAAACAGTAAAAAGTTCAGGACTTAATAATTTTGATTTTTTAGAGGAAAAAGCATCTTTTAAGGGGTAGTCATTTTTTTTTGACCAGTTAATGTCTGGGTATTCGGTTTTTAATGTGATGATGTATGATTTTTTAAAGACTGAATCAATAGATAAGTCTATCGCTTTGCTTGTAGCGAAAATGAAAAAGAGCGGGAAGAATAAAAGAAAGAGTTTTTTTATCATAACAAGACACTAAAATAAGGATAGTTTTTTAGTTCTAATTACAAAAATTATAATTACCAAAGCGACATTTTTTTTGAAGTGCTTTATCCACTAATTCGCGTTGCACTTTTCGTTTATTAATGACCGATTCAAAAATAAAATCAACCACGTTGTCGAGTTGACTAATTAATGAAGTTTTGTTTACACCGTGGTCTGCACCACATTCTGAGTAGAGGAAAAAAGACCCATCAAGATTATCCATTCTTTTTTTGATTGATAGAGCACCATGGAGCAGTAAAGCACCAGGCGTGCTTTCTTCACAATAATGGTGGTAAGCAGTAGCGTAAGGAACCCATTGGTCGCAAGTGCCATGCAAAAGAGCTAATGGGATTATGGTTTTAGTGTTGATTAAATTAGTGTCGGTCATGGCACCAGCATGGCTAATTGCAGCTGCATAACTAAAGTTTTTTGGTAATAAATCTTCAATCAATTGATCTTTTCTAAAAAACACGCCTTGAAGTATTGCTTCAGCACCCGCACTGTTACCTGAAACGATTATCAGTGAAGGATCGATATTAAATTCCTTTTTTCTCTCTAGTAAAAACTGAGTGGCATGATGTAAATCAAGCACCGCATTTTTGAAGGTGTTGATTTTGTCATCAACAGGTAAATCACAATGAAAAGATTTACCGTTCAAAGTTAATCGGTAAGAGATAGTCGCCACCACATAACCTCTTTTAGCCCACTCTTTGCAGTATTGAAGTATATCCTCCCTGTTTCTAATACCGTTTTGAAAACTACCACCATGCATAAATATGAGTAGGGGGCGGGGTGTTTTAATAGCATCATCAAGGGGTTGAATCAAATCAAGTTTTAATTCTTCACCTTGTACTGTAGCATACACCATTGAGTCTATTTTTAAGGTTTGAAACTGAATAGTTTTGTAGCGCTGTGCGAGTGAAGGGGAAAAAAAGTATAAACAAATGCTTAATACGGTCAAGGTTTTTTTAAGCTGCATATTTCATCTTCAAGATTTAAATCTTCAACTTAGTCAAAGTAGAAGAAAAAATGTAACTTCCATCATAGAATATATGAACATGAGAAGCATAGTATGGGTTACTGGTTTACTTTCAATAATGGCCTGTTCTTCGGTTGACACCTCAGACCATGCCATAGAATCAGTTGATAATATGCCATTATTTCGAAAGGCATTATCAGAGTATACTCCTTTTTTTCAAAAGGTTATTGGAAAAGACACAGGTGATTTTCGAGGAGTTATGAGAGGAATGTCTATGGCTCAAGTTAGGGCAATAGAAGAGGCTCACCATGAGGAAACTGACTCATTAACAGTAAGGTATGATTTTGAGGATGGTATTGATAAAAATGTTGAAATAGAATATGTTTTTACAAAGGATTCGTTATTGCTGCAAATGGATATGACTATTTATTTTGCTAAAGTAAGTGCTAGAGATACAGTTTTTGAGGATTTGAGAAAATATTATTCTGAACGAGAAAAAATAGTAGGAGTAGCATCAAATTTTTATTGGGAAGGACATCAATCCAAAGTAATAGTAGAAAAAGGAGGCATCCCCGACTTCCCAGAGATTGCCATCCGTTTCGATTAATATTAATTATTCATATGCTCCACTACCCAATCAATGGTAGCACTCATGTGGGGGTAATCCTTTTTTGTTTTACGGTCATAGAAAAAATACTCAATGTAGGCATCTCCATGACCGCTCCGTGGATTGAGGTGGTTGATTTTTAAAATCTTTTTCAACACATATCGATGACCATCTGTTGGGTAGTTAGAAATGTTCGCTGTCTTAACAGCTATTGCAGAGCCATCATAATTATCTATGATATAGTTGGATTCCGTTTCTTGAGTATCTAAAAAATCAGGTATCTCTGGTCTAAATCGTGCACGCATGGTGTCTACATGAACGCTATCATAATATACTTTTTGAGCCCGTTTAAAATCTGCACGGTGTTGTTTGATGCTTAAATTTTCAATAATCAATGTATCCTCTTTTAAGTCAGCAGGGATAAAAATATGTTTTACCTCATTCCATTTAGCCGTTTCGAGGTTCAGTTTTTCCCAGGCTGAAATTTCAGTGGAGTCTTTATTTGCCTGTTCATGCCAATACTTTTCCCAAAAAGGAACTTTTTCTTGACCAAACGTAATTAAGGCTGTGGAAATAAATAAGCTTATAGTTATAAATGCTTTCATAGAGTATGTTTGATAACATTATAATTAATTATAATGTGAGAAGTGGCAATTAAATTAAACCACTTAATTTATTGGTTTTACAATAACTAAACAATATTCATAGGGTAAAAGTTAATAAAAGTATCATTGATTTATTATCTAAAGTGTTTTTTTACGTAAAAAAAGTCACTCAAAGAAAAGTACGTTAACCTACACAAAATATTATTGTATTTGTTCGCTAATTTAATCATTGCTTACGCGAACCATCAGTAATTAAATAAATGTGAGAATAAAGTATATTTGCGGTTACTAAAGCTTTTTTATTCCTATATAAGTGTGAAGAATAGTTGTTAAATTTATTAAGATGAAGTTGAGAAGTCTGGTTTTATTTCTAGTGTTAGTGTTAGGTGGTTATTTTGCTAATGCTCAATGTGGGAATGAAGTTGTTTTAGCTAAGGATTGGTGTGATAACCAATATGCTGAATGGAAAATTACAAATCCAGAACCCAATACAAAATACCACTGGTATGAACAAGTTTACTCAGGTGGTATTATAGTCGATACGATTGACAGGGGCTATGGTTTTAACGATCCAGACGGAATTACCTTTACTTCCCCTTTTAGATATCAAGATAGTAGTCCAGCTTCTAATGATCGATTTTTTTGGTATCAAAAAGAAGCAAATAAGGTTCAAGGGATGGCAGAGCCAACGACATCAATTGGAAACCAAGGTGTTAATTCTGGTTATATTGTAAATTTCAATGCGGATCAACAATTTTTGCTTGAAGAAGTAACTATCCCGATACATTCATATTATGTTGATCCTAATAGTACATTTTATGTTCAAATAAGAATAGGGACAGATTTTTCTGATATATTTTACTTTAAGAATACAGACTTAACAGTTCAAGGAAATGTTTATTACCTCACTGTTCCTGTTGGAATAGATGTTGCAATTGGTAATAATCAGGAGTTAGAGGTTATTACAAACCCTGCGGCTCCACAGGCAGGCACGACCCAAATAGCCAATCTTGCGTGGTTTAGTACAGGTCAATATAATTATACAGCTCGAGAATCAGAAGGCTTTGATATTACTGGATCAGCATCAAGTTCAGGCAATAGAGCGATGGTTTTTGATTGGAAGATGACAGCATATTGCGATTTTGTGGTAACTCCCCCAGCGACTTTAACTACGGTTGATTGTTGTGTTCCAGTTTTAGGTAATGTTGAAGGTTCAATAACGGAACCTACTATTGTATCATTATCAGAATCCAGTACTATTACTCTTACAGCTTTTGAAAGTGCCAGCAATTACTTTCAATGGTATAAAGACGGTGTAGCTATGACAGGTGAAAACGGACAGCAATTAACTGTAAACGAAGCTGCAGTTTATACTGTAAGAGAAGTTGAGACAAGTGCTGACTTAAATGAATTTAGTTGTTATGCATCAAAAAGCTTCACCATACAAGAACGAGTGCTTTTTGCAGATTTAGTCTCTCCAAGTCCTCAACCTTCAACGTATTGTGTTGGTGATGAATTAACGCTTGAGGCTACCGGGGACGTTACTTCATTGAACTGGGTTCAAAGTAGTTTAGTCTCAAATCCATCTTCAAGAATTGTAGATGTTGTAATAACCGATGCCATGGTAGGTCCAGAATTTAGTTTTGAAGTAATAGCAGATGTAATTCAGGGTAATTTAATACAAAACGGAGATTTTGAAACAGGAAATATAGGGCCAATTGCAACTTCAAGCATGACTGCAGTAACAGGTATACCAAGTCCTGCTCAATATCTTATTGGAGATATTGTTCCTGCAGCACAGTCAGATTGGGAAAATATAAATCCAGCTAATCAATGTAAGGGGGATGGAAATTTTTTGATTGCAGATGGTTTTGGAGGTGGTTTTTCTGCTGAACCAATTGTTTGGGAATATACACTATCTGGTATTGATCAAAATAAAGACTTTGTGTTTTCTATGGATCACACTCAAATTGGATGGGCTGAAGGAAAATTTGCTACACCTCGTCCACTTGGACCAGCAGCAGAATTCACTGTATTGATAAATGGATCACCTTTGAAAACTTTTACTACACAAGCTGCCGTTGATGGTGTTTGTGATGCATTAGACCCTACTACCTGGCATACAGAAGAAATTAATTGGAATTCTGGTTCTAATACTACAGCAAACATTAAAATATTAGCTGCACCTTCAGGTAACAGAGGTGCAGATTTTGCCATTGATAACATCCGTTTTGGTGGACCTGCTTCTCAGTCAGCTACTGTGACTGTTGGTCCTATTGAAAACTGTTTTGATGTATTAGTTTCAAGAGAGCTGTGTGATGGAGATTCTGTTAGAATAACTGCTGCAGGGATAAATACTGTTACGGGAGATACATTAGGAACTGTAGATCGCTGGGAGGATGATGCAACACCATCTGCAAATATTGTAGGTAAAACAGCTAGTGTATATGTTTCTCCAACTCAAAGTACAACATACACAGCATACGTGTCTTTTCCAGGAAGTAGCTTAATCCAAAATGGTGATTACGAACTAGGTGTGAATGGCTTTACATATGGTGGGGTGAATGGCTATTATGAACAAGGTAATAGTCCGGGTAGTTTTACTGTATTATCAGATGCTACAACAACTGCATGTGGAACTGGTTGTACTCCACAAGGTGATCATACAACGGGTTCTGGCTCGATGCTTTTTGTAGATCCAACCAATGCTGATGGAAATGTAATTGGCTACACTTTTAATGCAGAATCAGGAAAGGATTATATATTTTCACTATGGATAGCTAACGCTGTGGAATATGATCCAACTGTAAATCCTAATATTGTTAACTATAATCCAGCAGAAGCAAATGTTAGTTTTTTAATTGGAGGACAAGAAATTGCAGCCATACAACTGGAAGAAAATAATGATTGGGTAGAGTTATCGTCAGTATGGACCTCAAATGTTACAGGGTCTGTCACCTTAGAAATATTTGCAAAAGGAGACGCTACATTAGTCACAGAGCAGGGAGTGAATGAAGCCGGCCAAACCACTGGAGGAGGAAATGACTTTCTAATCGATGACTTTAGATTAACAACTGCACTTGATAATCAACTATCAGAAACAATCACAATCGAACCCTGCTGCACCCCAGCAACAATAACTACCCAGCCAAAAGATTCAACCGTATGTGAGGGAAATAATGCAACGTTCACCGTAGAAGCAACGGGAACAAGCTTAGCTTATCAATGGCAAGTAAGTACCGATGCTGGATTAAATTGGACTGATTTGACGAATGTAGGTGTTTACTCTGGTGTTTCGACAAACACACTTACTATCACAGGTGCAACAGGTGCTTTAAATGGGAATCAATACCGAGTTGAAATATTGAAAGCAGGTACTTGTCCAGCATTATCGGAAGTAGTAGAAATAAAAATCAACCCCAAACCCACCGCTACCATTTCAGATGGCCAAAATGTATGTGATGATGGTGTAACAGAATCAAAGTTACCGATTCAATTGACCGGTACTGCCAACTGGGAAATAGCTTATTCGGATGCGCAAGGCAACACTCAAACCATGACTGCAATTACTACTGCAGATACAGTAATAAAAAGTATTGAAGCTGGAACGTATGCACTGACTTCAGTAACTGATGGAAATGGGTGTACAAATCCTATTACAGGACAGACAGGAAGTTTTAGTTACCTTACAGAGGTGACTGCTACAGCTACGATGGAGTGTAGTGATGTAAATTCAAGTCTTGATCCAGATGAATTTCAAATTCGCATAAAAATCACAGGTGGCGATACTACTAGTGTAGCAATTAATGAAATCACAACTGTTGGAGGAATCTCTTTCAGTGAAACAGCCTCTGGAAGTGGTATTTGGATAAGTAATGCTATTAATGAAGCAAACACGGTAGATCTCAATTTAACAGATGCAAATAATTGCAATGGAGGTTTTCCTCTAGAAGACCTAAACCAAAAATGCTCCTGCCCAATAACTATAGACAGTGTTTCATTTGAGTCGGATAGCATCTGCGCTGAAGGAGCAACAGGTTTGAATGTGTATTATAAAGGTGCAACATCTGGAAACTATAACATTACTTTAACGCCACCTTCTTCTGGAGATCTTACCAACACTGAATCATCAACAACGACAACGACAGCGTTTGCTAACTTGTCAGATAAAGGTAATTACAAAATAGCTGTACAAGGAGTGGACGCTAATTGTTCGGTCACAGCTAATATTGATTTGTATCATTTTGATCAACCTCAAGCGACTATAGCTGGTGGTAAATCAATTTGTGCAGTCGATTCATCTGCAGAATTAACGGTTACTTTAACTAAAGGTAAAGCACCTTTTACTATCGATATTGCAGGAGCAGAACCCCATAGCTTAAACAGTGGGGATGAGCTACCTTATAAGATAGATACAATAAGTGTAAGTACTGCGGGTATATATAGCTTAGATAATTTAACGGATGCGAACGGTTGTATAACCTTAGCAGCCGACCTACCAAGCACCACAGAAGTTGAAGCAGTAGCCCCGCCAACCGCCATGATTACTTTTCCATCCACTCGTAAGCAATCAGTAGGCGAGTCCACAATAGCTTATACGATAGAGGCTATTCAACCAACAACGACTGATTATGTTGGTACATGGAGTGCAACAGGAATGGGGAATTTTAATGTGGTTGCAGGAAAGGGCGAATTAACTAATTTAGATAAAACTGTAGAAGATGATGGAACATCAGCAGCTACTTCAGTAGTAGTTTGGAAAGTGGAAGACAAAGACAAAGTCTGTCCTTTTGCTACCGATACGGTGGATATTATTAGAAGAAAAATAACAACTGCTGAAGCAGAAAACGATACGGTTTGTAAATCAATGCTGAACCAACCATATACACAAACACCAAACACCACACCAAGCTCAGTAGAAGCAGCAGAGTGGGTTGCTGAACCAGGTTCACCAGCAGTTACTACCTCCACGGATGGAAATTATACAATGAGTACCACCTTCACAGCGCTTGGATCCTACAAATATACCTACCGTATTTACAATGTGGCACAGCCGACAAATGAATCTAAAAAGGAAGTTACAATTGTAATTGACAGCCTTCCAGATATTTCTAACGCCACCATAGATGGGGAGATAGGGGGGTGCCAAGACACTACTAAGTTCTACGAAGTGCAAGGAGCCATCAATACGGATAGCTATGAATGGAAATTAACAGGAGATTTAACAGCAAAAAAACCTACGAATACTACTGCTTCTGACAGTATTACTTTCTCTGGTATAAGTGGTGGGCAAATTGAAGTTTCTGCTATAAATTACTGCGGTAAAGCAGGCACCATTGACTTGGATATTACTGATATCCGACTTAAACCACAGAATACACCCATAATTAATGGACTAACACCAGTGTGTGAAAATGAAGCAAGCGCGAAATATGGGGCAAACAGTATTGATGCCGATACCTATACATGGTATTGGGGAACTGTTGAGAAGTTAACAAAGGTAGCCACAACAGATAGCTTAGGCTTAACTGATATAGATTTTGCTGGGAAAAGTGAAGGAACTGTAACGGTTTATCCTGCCAATGAATGCGGTGTTAATCAAGCTGCCAAAGGAGAGTTGAAGATAACTATCAATCCGATAGTTACTCCTAAAGTCTCCATAGTTTCTGATAAAGCTAATGATTTATTCTGTATCGAAGATGGAACGGTAAAGTTTACAGCTAACCCACTGTCGGGGGCAGGAACCTCACCTCAATATGAATTTACAGTGGTTGGATCAGGATTACCTCCAGTTATAAGTTTAAATAATGAGTTTACCACTACTATATTGCAAGACAAAACACAAGTTCAAGTGATCATGTATTCTGATGCTAGCTGTAGAAGTAAAGATGAGGCTATAGCAACTATTGAAATGCGTGAGGTGGTTCCTGCTGTTATCAATCTGACTCAAAAAGATGAGGTGTGTAATGGAGAGTCCATCTCAGTTGCTCTAAAAGTACAACCAGCCATTGATCCAACTGCTACAATCAAATGGTTTAACAATGATGTGGAAGAGCCAGATAAACAAGGTGAGCAGGAATTTACACTCAATAAAACAGGTAATTACATCTATAAAGCAACCTATAAAAGTAGTGTATGTAATGTCGATCAGGAAACAGATGATATTAATGTAACCATTTGGGAGCAACCCATCATTGACTTCTCTGCGTTTTTGATAGAGCAACCCTTAAATATAAACATAGACACCAAAACAGAAACAACTAATACATTCCTAGTTTCAATTCTAGGAGTAACTAACGACCAGATGGTTTATGATTGGAAAGGAGTAGGTGTAGGTAATCCAACTAACAAAGATTTAACAGTTACTTATGCCCCTAATCAGGAAGGTTATTTTAATTATTCACTTTTAGTAAGTAACACTAATTATCCAACTTGTTTTGATGAGCAAACGTTTAAACTATTAGCTACAGTACCATTGAGTATTCCTAATGCATTTAGCCCTAATGGGGATAAAATAAATGATACCTGGGAAATACCAGGCATCGCAAGGTATCCTAAAGCCATAGTAAAAGTCTTTAATAGATGGGGAAATTTAATTGATGAACGAGAAGTGAACAAAACGGGTCCGTGGGATGGGGACGATTTTCCAGTTGGCACATATTATTACATTATCAATCTCCAAAGCGAAGTTAAACCGGATCCACTCACGGGTGCTGTTACTATTGTCCGGTAAGTTTAACCAAATAATTAAATATGATGTAAATAACAAGTCATTCTGCAAGTTCAGGGTGACTTGTTTTTTATTGTACAATTGCCAACCCTACCATCGTCTCAGAATTTTTTATGGTTTATTACCGAGTATAACTTATAAGAAAGTTAATATAAATTTACTGCATCAAAAAGGCATAAATCCAACTATATTAGAAGGACAAGAAACCAAAGTAACCTTGCTTAATTGGGATTTTAATATTTAATAAATTAATGAAAATTAATTATTTTAAAAGTTGTTAAATAATTTAACACTACGAGACATGGTTCTTTTTAGCGCGCTGTATGTGTTTTATGATACTTGTTGTGTGTTTTTTTTCAAATAAAACTAAGATTGTAAGAAAAATATTAAGAAAAGTGAGTTACATTTAGTACCTCTTTTAGTATTAAACAATAATAATTGAGTGATATAGCTCAAAAAATTATTAAATTGCTTAATTGAAGAAATACACTTATTGATATTAATTGCCTCGAGTATGAAGATAAATATGAATTTAATTGTTGCACTAGTGCTTTTTGTAGGTTTTATTTCCCAATCTTTTGGGCAAAAAGATTTAGTTATTTCTGGTGGAAATAAAGTATCTAGTTTTGTCTGTGCAAACAGAGTAGCTTATGTATGGGGAAGCAATGCTGGTGGGCAATTGGGTGTGACTGGAGCTCCTAATCCCTCAACGTCACCTCAGCAGGTATTTATTCCAGGTTCAAAAGACATTCAGCAGATTAACTCTGGCTCTGGTTCACATTTCGTAGCAGTAGATTGCGATGGTTGGGTATGGGCTTGGGGAGGTAATGCCGATGGTCAGGTTGGTAATGGTACAACAGGTGGGGTAGTTTCGACACCTACAAGAGTTAGAGCGAATCCCGCCGTAGATGCTACCCATAGGGATGCATCTGGTTTTTTGATTAATGCTGATGTGGTTTACTCTGGAACGTCAAACACATTTGCCATTTTAGATAACGGTGAATTGGTTTCATGGGGTAAGAATGATTTCACAGGAGGAGATTATTGTGCAGGGTGTCAGCAAGGAATGTTAGGTCAAGGTACGAGTGTAAGTACTAATACGGCTAACTATGTATTAACAGCTGCTGGTACTAGACTGACTGGAGTGACACAAATATTTGCTGGAGACAATGTTGCGTATGCGTTGGTTGACATTGATGGTGATGGGGTAGGAACGGTCTATTCATGGGGACAGGGTGAAAATGGTACTTTAGGTAGAAATGCTGCTGGCACAGGTAATCCTGCAGCAGTGGCGCAGGTGCAAAGCAGTTATGCAAGACCAGTATATTATGATAGTCCAGATGTTCCGATGGATAATATTGTCGAATTGCAGGCAGGAGATGTTTTTGGTATTGCCTTAGATGTAAACGGTTATGTTTGGACATGGGGTAATGGTGCATGGAATAACGCGACTGGAAATACAACAATTAATTATGCGGGTTCAGATCCTCGAAGAGTAATTGCAGGAAATACAATTGGAGCCTCAAATGATGGTACTTACTTGTTGGCAAAAGCGATAGGTGGTGGCCAAGGTTATGGAATGGCTGTAACAGTTGATAGTAAACCTGTTGCTTGGGGAGGAACAGGAACCTGTGTTGATGGAGGTGTAACTGGAACGGGAACTACTACAGCGGCAATACCGCCAACCTATATCCAACGAGCTGGGGGGGTAGTTGATAATAATGTTAGTTTAATAAATAGAGGTGATACGTGGGGTTTTTATGGAACTGCAAATAATGATTTTTATGCGTGGGGATGTAATGATGTTGGACAGTTAGGTATTGGTAATACGACACTGCAAACTAGGGCAACACAACTTACTCCACCAACAGGTTGTGATTTGAGAGACCCACCTCCTTTTGTCGCATTAACTCCAAAAAATGATACAATAGTTTGTGAATCAACTTTTAGTGGTTTGCTGTTAAACTCTGGTTTTGTGCCGCCCACAGGTCTTGCATCAGTTTACCAAATTAGATGGTATAGAAATGATGGCGCTACACCTGTAAAATCTGGAACAGCTACTGCTGCAAACTTAAGTTATAATGCTACACAAGACGGTACATATAGAGTTGAAGTTGAGTATACGGGCTCAAATGCTGGGTGTGTTGTCTATGATGTTGAAACTGCTGAAATTAACATTAATTATTATTTACAAACGTTTACGGCTCCAACTGATTTAACGTATTGTGGTGATTCAGCGACAGTGAATGTAAACTCTACATCCACGGCTAATCCAGTATATACTTGGTATCCTACAGCGGGATCTTCAGTTGCTTTGGGTAAAACTGTAGGCAGCACAAGTACAGATATTGACATATCCACAGTAGGAGGAACAGGAACTAAAACAGTTTATGTTGAAGAAAGTTCATCAGCTTCGGGTGCAGTACTACCAGTAAGACCATGTGTCGCATCTGGTGCGACAAACTCAAATTTAAGTGGTAAGTATGTGCGTATAGTAGTTTATGAAGATATTGTGATTGATAGCCTTGATGTTATTTATTGTAATAGTCAAGGTAACGCACAAACTCCTCAAACATGGCGAGCCTCAGTATTTGGAACTATGATGAATAATGGGAATGTTGTGCCAAACACTACAGCTGGCGCAATTTTTAATGGTGTACAGACAACAGTTCCAGGAAATGCACCTAATACGTGTAAACCATTACGGATTCCAGTAAAAATAACATTGCCGGGTACTCCTGCTGGAAGAACATACTTTGTAAATATTAGTCAAGGATCTGATTATCAGCCGTTTGATTGTACTGTGAGTTATCCATTGACTGACAATGTACCAGGTCAACAAATTGTTGAATTTACTGGAACTAATGAGTTTGGAAATCCAGGCGCTGCTAACAAATATTTATCTCCATTTTTTAACATGATGTTTAGCACAAAACAAAAATTCTGTGATAGAATACCAGTTGATTTAACAGAACTATGTCCTTGTAATAAACCGGATTCTGTAAATGCAGGTGCTACCATTACCCAATGCAATGGTACAACAGATATTTCTTTAACGGGAGGTTCATATGAAGATGGGGGAAATCCCATAGAAAACACGATGAATTACGTGTGGTATAAAAAAGGAGGTGCAGTGGGGACTTATACACCAGTACCCACACCAGTAGGCAGTGTAGGAGCTTATGATTTTACCGCAGGATTAACGCAAGCCGACTCAGGGATGTGGGTGTTGCGTGTAGAGGATGGAAATGATGGTAGTGTTCCTTCTTGTTACACAGAAGATTCTGTGTTGGTGAGGGTAGTTCCCATTCCCACAGCGCCCACAGCCACGAATCCAAACAATGTTTGTGTTGGAGACGTAGCTCCAGAATGGAAAGCAGATTCATTGGCACCAAACAAGTTGTTGTGGTATACCACAGCAAGTGGGGGTAGTGAAGCTGAAACGGCACCACTTATTAATACAAGCACAGAAGGTACTCGCAATGTATGGGTAAGCCAAACAACTGCAACCACTCCTTCATGTGAGAGTGATCGTACGCCATTGAGTATAACCGTTAACCCGAACCCTCAAAACCTAACAATTACTCCAGGCGACACGGCCTATTGTGTGGGCACGACTTATAATTTAGTAGCGAGTGCAGATGCAAGTCCGGCAGTGACTTATACATGGTATAAAGGAGCAACCCCAACAGGCACTACATCAGCTACCCAAACAGGAGATGCAACAACGACAGGATCCCCACATGTATATAGCGTAGTGGCAGATTCAGCAGGTTGTACGGATTCAGTTTCTGTGGTAGTCACGATTAATGCCTTACCAACAGGAGGTATAAGTATAGACAAAGATAGTATTTGTGATGATGGAGTTGAAGTGGCTACAGTAAGCATGACAGCGAGTGCCAATGGTCCTTACGATTTTTATTACACGGCAAGTGTAAGTTCCCCTACAGGAGCAGATGCACAGAATGAAGGGTCACCTTATACAGGGTTTAGCACTTCATCAGAGGAAACCATAAAGTTGGATAGTATTGTTGATGTAAACGGTTGTAAATATGTAGGTATTAATACCGATGTTGTAGATGTTGATTACTATTCTGATGTAGTAGCGAGTGTTGCAACAGAGTGTCAAGATGTAAATTCAAGCCTAACAAACACCCAGTTCCAAATCCGAGTGAGTGTAACTAGCGGAGATTTGTCTACGATAGATTTTGAACAAATAAGCTCAGTGTCAGGGGTAACTTTCACAGCACAAGGCTCAGGTGTGTGGTTAAGTAATCCGATATCAGAAACTGAAAGTATAGATTTACGGGTGTTTGATGATAATGGGTGTAACGGAGGAGATACGATAGCTGATATAAACCAGCTATGTTCTTGTCCAAGTTCAGGTACATTAGCTATAAGCGAAAGCACGGTTTGTCCAGGCGACAGTACAGATATAACGGTGAGTTATACTAATACAGTAGTAAGTAATGTAAACATTCGTTTGTTTGATGATAATGACGTTCAAATTGATTCTGCCATTAATATATCATCGAGCCCAGCAGTTTTCAGAGTTGGAACGTTAGGAGACTATAAAGCGACAATAGAGCATATCACAAATAGCTGTACGGTAAACGGTAGCCCATCGGTAACCTTAGCACACTACGACAGCTTAAAAGCGGTAATAAGAAACGATGCAGATGTATGTGCGAATGGAGACTCGACCAGTAGTATAACAGTAGAAGTGACAGGGAATACAGGTCAAGGACCATATAGTTACTACTATAGTGTCAACAATGCCTTGAACACCACCCCAGAAACGATAACAACAGGAAATGTTAGGTCATTTGAAAGTGCAGTACTACCAGTAGGCACCACAGCTGATCAGGTCTATAGACTAGATAGTTTAGAAGATGCAAACGGTTGTAAAGCGATAGCACAAAACTTGACAGGAGAGGCAACTATAAGTCCTATAGCTTTACCCGAAGCCGACATTACCGAAACGGGACCAAAAATACAAACCGCAGACCCAACCCAAGATTTGAATGATGCGAATGTGTTACCTCCTGATTACATACGCTTATGGGAAGTGAGAAAAGGCACACCAGCGCCAGTAACGTTAGCAACGTTGTCGACTACTACAGGTACACCAGTAACAGTAAGTGGTTTAGAAAAAGAAAAGATAGTAGAAGTAATTCTCACAATCAGCGATGATGGAGGAGTATGTCCAGTAGCAAAAGACAGTATCCTTATCGAACGCGTAGACGAAACAGTACCAAATGCAGGAGCCGATACTTCAATATGTGTGGGTAATGGCGTAACTCGAGTAGGAAACAGTGTGGTAGATGCTGTGAATGAAAGTGTAAGATGGTATAAAGCAGGAGCTCCAAGTGTAAACTTATCGTTAAATGAAACGTTAACGGTAGCGCCAGCGTCTCTGACCACAGCAGGTTCACCACATGTTTATGTGTACGAAACAACGAATAGTATTTCAAGTACGGTACGAACAGATAGTTTTGCGATTACGGTGATTGCGATGCCCGTAGCAGTAATATCAGGTTACGCAGACGGAGCGACCATAACGACTAATACTTTACCAGTAGTTTTACAACAAGGAGCTGCATTACCACCGGATTATACAGGAGCATGGTTCTATGAGAACACGGTGACTATCCCAACAGGTGGAAATGGGGTAGGTACTCCAACCAATCCAACTAGTATAAGTGTAGATGGTTTAGAATTTGAAGAAAGCGGAGAAGTAACCTATACCGTAAGTGATGTTGGTGGTGTTTGTCCAGATTCATCTGTAACCATCACCGTAGAGCGTAAGAACATTACAGCGGCCTGTGCGATTAATGACACGGTTTGTGTTTCAGCATTAGCAGCAGGAGGCATATATAGTCAAAGCCCATGTAGTTTGCCAGTTGGTGCAGAACAAGCAGAATGGTTGCAGGTATCAGGTTCACCAAATCCGACAAGCAATGCAGATAATAGTATGTCTGTAACATTAGCTGGGGTAGGAACCTATCAATTCACATATCGCATATTTAATCCAACTATAATGGGAGGTTCAGGCACACCAATAGAATCAAAAAAGACGATTACTATTAAGGTAATTGATGTCCCTGTAGTCTCCTCCGCGACCTTAACGGGCGATAGTTTTGGATGTCAAGATACGGTAAAGACCTACACAGCCACGGGCATATTGAATGCAGAAAGTTATGCATGGACCTTGCCAACAGGCTTTACGTTTGAAGGAGGAACACCAAGTACAAGTACAACTGCGAAAGTGGTGTTAGGCGGCACAACAGGAGGAGATATCACTATACGAGCTACAAACAGATGTGGGTTTAAAGATACGCTTATAGACGTGTCTACGATTTACTTAAAACCAACAGGTGGAACTGTAGCAAGCAATGTATCGTATTGTCCATCAGATGACTCAGTGTATACCTTTAGGTTAACGACTGCCCCAACCTCAGTATTACCGTTAACTTATTTATGGGATATAGATGGAGGTGATTTAGAAGGAGCTAACCTGACCTCAGACACCGTTCAAGTAAGTTTTGAGAACAAGACAGGCCCTCAGACGATCTCATTAGTACCGAAGAATGCTTGTGGCGAACCGAAGACGGTATCAGACTTACCCAACACGGTAACAGCGACTCAAACACCAGCGATATCAGCGAGTGTGGATTTAGAAAGCTCACTAGCGGATGATGTGACTTACTGTATAGATGATACAGATGATATCACCTTTACAGCAACGGCAAGTAATGCAGGTGCCACCCCAACGTATACGTTCTATCAAGGGTTGGTGGAAATACAAGCAAGCTCCACAACTAATACAGTAGCGGTACCAAAATCAACTATAGCCGACCAGGATGTAATCCGTGTAGAGATGGTAGGTACACCAGGGGTGTGCTACACCAGCAGTAGTGGTGAAGACAAGTTAATCATGGATGGGTATAAAATACCAGTAGTAACAATAAGCAGCGACTTCACCGAAATATGTGAACAAGGCACCCCTGGTAGAATCGGGATTAAAGCAACAGTAACTCCGGAAACATCAAAAGGGGTGAATGAGATGACCATTTTCCGAGGAGCAAGTACTGCGAAATTTGAGTTAACCACCCTACCGGTAACAATGAATCAGTTGACTTACTCGGCCACACAGCCAAGTCACACAGGCACATATACAGCAACAGCCAAGAACGAAGTATGTCCAGAATCAGATGTAAGTGCACCAATAGATGTGAAAATATGGGAGCAACCAAACATTCTAGGATTTGTAGTGGATAATGATCCACCCGCACCAGCAGATACTGTAGCAGGAGGTTTAGTGAGACGCTTTATGAATAAAGGAACGACTAAGGACATCGGCATAGGAGGATGGATAGAAACCAAACAAGAAAATGGCAATTATACCTACTTATGGAACACTGATGATGCTGCGAACAAGGATGTAATTACGAATGCGAGCAGTAATCCAACGATAATTCGGTTAGATGAACAGCTAAATGATGACATCATTTTAGAAATAACAAATGGGTTATGTAGTACAGAGCGTGAGTTTTTACTACAGGTGTTATATCCGTTGTTTGTCCCGAATGCGTTTAGTCCCAATGGAGATGGATCAAATGACTTCTGGGAGATTAGTGGTTTAGCAGATTTCCCCCAAGCCACAGTGAGTGTGTTTAACCGTTGGGGAAATAGGGTCTTCGAAGAGACGAAAAATTATACGAACACTAATGCGTGGACAGGAGAAAAATCACCGGTAGGTACGTATTACTACATCATCAAATTAAATAGAGAGGGTTACCCAGAAGCCTTGACGGGTTCGGTAACGATTACCAGATAAAAAACAACGTGATAGTATATGAGAAAAGCATTGAGAAATTACTCTCAATGCTTTTTTTTTGAGTTTGTTAGTTGGTAAAAACTTATGATAAAAAAAAATAAAAAACGAGGCGATTAGGTTGACTAGTTTTGACGTAACTAGGTCTAATATTTATTGTAATATCCCAAATTGCGTGTGTGTGGATAGCGTTTTCTACTGTTGCATTTCACACTTTTCAGGAGTTGAAGTTATAATCAAACTTCAAGTTAACATTTTGGATGGCTATAGTTTTTTTATTCATTTCTATAGTTTATCATATCTTAGTAGTGTTATTTCAGCTTTTACATTAAGTTATACGTTTCTTATTTAAAGTATTCTTATTCTTATAAAGGATTTATTGATTAGCTAGAACGAGTTATAGTACAAATCATTCTTCCTACTCCATAACAAAGTTTGAATAGATAATCAGTTTGTGTAGATTATCTTTATTGGTAGTATCATATGTATCTGAGGCTTAGATTTTTGTAAATGATAGAAAAAAACAAATAGAGATGTATTCTTAGTAGGCTTATTTATGTTTTAGGAGGGGAAATAAAAAAAGTCATTAGATATTTTCTAATGACTTATAAAAATGGATTTCAAAGAAGCAATTTTAGAACTTAAATCCTAACATGAGCCCTACAGCATCATTTTTATATTTTAACTCATCATCATCTTGAAGTGATGATTTACTTTCGGCAACGTAGTTTGTCATCTCTTCTTGATATGATTTTTTCATGACATTCAATAAACCTCTTTGATAGGTAATTGCAGCAAATAAGCTGTTACTATTAAAGATTTTCATTTCTGTTCCTAGAGCAATAAACAATCCAAGATCATAAATTTTGGCAAATCCTTGATCTTTAGCTTTTTCAAAATTTTCAGCTAATTCATTACTTAACTTTTCTGAAACTTTTAATTCTAAAGTAGTACCGACTTGAACATAAGGTCTCCATACTCCAGCGATTTCATTTACAAACATCTTGATAGAAAGTGGAATTTGTAAATAATGTAAAGTATATTCTGGTTGACCATTAGCACCAGTGCTATCATCAATAAAATTAACACCAGCTCGCTTGTTTGAAAACCAAAGCCCCGTTGATAGAGCTACATTATCTAATACAAACCAATCAACAACAGGTCCAGCTGTAAATCGGAATCCTGCTCCCTCTTTTGTTACAGTGAAGTTTTCAACTTGATCATTGATTCTATTGTAGCTAATGTCAGGTGTAAATTGAATTCCTATCTGAACTCCTTGGGCAAAAGTTGAAAATGTTGCAGTCAAGGCAAGGAAAAATATTAAAGTCTTTTTCATTCTAATGATATATTTTTGTAATTGCTGGTGTAAATATATAAAAATGAAAAACGTCTTTATCCTTTTTGTATCTCTTTTGTGTCTTATTTCATGTGGAGACAGCTGTGATGATGAATTAGATTTATCCTTGACAAGAAAAAATGTCGATTTAGAACGAATAGATGTACAATTACGGAAAACAAAAAATCTGAATGAGATAAAAGATTTTTTGAGAGGAGATCAACAATTTTCACAGATAATAATTCCGAAGGGTGCATCATTTGAAGAATTTGCTTATAAAATCTACCGATTGAGCTCGGACTCAATATTAGACTCCTTATATCGTGAAGTAGATAAGGTTTATGGGGATCCTTCCTCTTTAGAAAATGAATTGGCTGATATGTTTGCACGAGTAAAACATTATTATCCTTCCTTTCATCAGCCTTCAGTAAAGGGGTTTGTTTCTGCATTTGGAGGTTACGATTTGATTCAAACAGAAAAAACAGTGCTCATCGGCTTAGATTATTTTTTAGGACCTCAACCTAAATACTATGACAACAACTTTCCGGGTTATATTCTGAAATATTATACGAAAGAGCAATTGCCGGTCAAAATCAGCATGTCTACCTCAAGTCAGTTTAATAAGTTTGACCGTGACGACAATACAGTATTAGCTCACATGATTTATTATGGTAAAGCATTTTATTTCACAAAGCAAATGTTGCCATGTATCCATGATTCTACAATTACTGAATATTCAGCTCAGGAATTCAAATTATTAAATGATGACCCAGCCTTTGTTTGGCAGCATTTTGTCAGCAATCAACTATTCTATAATACAGATAGAGCGGCAATTCAAAAATATATCGATGACCGACCAAAGACATTTGAAATAGGTGAAAATAGTCCTGGTAGGGTAGGGCGTTGGTTAGGTTACGAACTAGTTAAAAGTTATATGAAAGAAAATCCAGAAGTAACCTTACAAGAGTTAATGGTGGAAACCGATGCTAAAAAGATTTTTAATGAATCGCACTATCATCCGAAGTCTGGGGAATAATATGAGCTACTATTGTTGTGATTTTTTTGGTTAATTCTTGAACAGAAAAATCGCGTTCAGCACAAGTTCTTGCGTTTTGTTGAACGGATAGTAGCTTTCCCTCATCTTTAAGGTATGCAGTTATTTTATTGAAAAACTCTTGAGGTTGATTAGGTGGATAATAAAAACCACAGTCGTTAATTTCAACATAATCTTTTAGCCAGCCTTTTGTGTTGACTATAATTAATTTTCCAGCAGCTAATCCATCAAAAAATTTGTTTGGACTCATTCCTTCTAGAGCGTAATGTTCTAAAAAAGAAATGATACTTGCGTGGCTTTTGTTCAAGACTTTTCGAACCTCTTCTTTATTAGTGAATGATTCTAAAGTGATATTGGGTAGGTTTCGAGTAAAAAACCGGATATGGTTGTACTCACTGCCTTCTCCAATTAAAATAAATTGAATCGGAAGTTTTTGTTGATGAGCAAGTTTTGCGATATCAATGATGTATTCTAAATGGTTTGCACGACCAAATGTACCTGTATAACAAATTGTGAATTTTTTTTCAATTGAAAGATGCGGAGTAAAAAAGTCACAGTCGGACATATTGGTTATAAGGTGGTTTTTATCTTCAAAACCCAACTCATCAATATACTTTTTAGACTCTGGAGAAAGACTAATTATTGCTTTAGCTTTTTTATATATTTTGCGTTCTTGCCAGTAGAAGTATTGACCAATTATAGGATTTAGATAACCCAAATCAATAGGTATTTTAGGCCAAAGATCACGCACTTCAAATACAAAAGGAAGTTTTAGTTTTAACGCAGCTAACCCAACCGTGAGTGGGGTTGAGGTGGCGTATACTAAATCAATATTTTTAATAAGTCGAGCTTCCTTAACTACCTGGCTTGAGTAGTTGTAATAAGATTGAATTCGTTTATAAAACGAATAACTGTTTTTATAATTTATAGGTAAATAGATTACTTCAATGCCTTCAATAAATTTAATACTCTTTTGTGGATGGTTGTGGGTTGTAATGAGTGTAACTTCATGACCCGCATTCACGAGTGCTTTTGCAATGTGGTAAGAACGAATTGCACCTCCCTCTTCTGGAGTTTTAAAATACTGATGCAAATAAAGAATCTTCACGGTTTACAGGTTGATTATACGGAAAGTGAACGACTGTCTAACCAGCAAATTAAAATAATCAATGACCAAAGTTCGGGTGAATAATCATTTTTTTCATTTCGATGCTGCTGAATTAAAGATTGGGTTTTATCGTATTCTAAATAGCTGTAAATATAGTGCTGGGGGCTTTCTAATGCACTAATTAGATTAGCAATTAATGGAGTTTCTAATAATTTATGTGTTAGATGGATGCCAAACCCTTTTTTTGATTTAGTACGACTATTTAAGATTTCTTTTAAAATCCATTTCTTTCCTTTTTTGAGCAAGATGTTAGCAGAGATGTTGTACTGATTGTAAAGCAAAGGAACGCGTACTTCCACACCATTAGCCATGGAGGCCATATCAGTAATTGATAGTACATCTTTGGTTAAGTAGTTTTCCTGATCATGAAGCAAAGCGTGATCTAAGGAGCTTATTTCTTCAGTTAATACTATTTGATGTTTTTGTGGTAAGGAAAGCCGTACAAAGTTTGCCCATGTGGCAGTTGGGTTAGAATCTAAATCACCAATCACTTTTTTTATTAAACGGCTGTTGTTTTTGGAGAATAAGTAAGTAAAAGGAAAATGCATGAGAAGTTTAAAAGGAATAATTGTTCTCATTTTTAGATAATAATGAAAAGCTAGATGCCTATTATAACCACAAAATATTTCATCACCTCCTGCGCCTGATAGCACAACTTTTAAACCCTTTTCATGTGCGCATTTTGTCAAAAGCCAAGTGAGAAAACCACCACTATCTGCGATCGGATAGTCCAAATCACGAATGTAATTATGAAAATTTATCTCAAAATTTTCTAAGTGATCAATTTTTATAAGTTCATCGTTGTTGCTTTGAGTTAGTTTTTCTAGTTCTTCTTGTTCCTTAAAATCATTGTCTATGTTAATATAAAAACAAGTAGTTTTCTCTGAAGAATATTTTTTTAATGTTTTGTATATTAAGTTGGAATCAATCCCACCACTTAATAAAATTCCTAAAGGAACATCGCTAGTTAAAGATGCTATAATTCCGTCTGTTACAGTAGTTTTTAATTTAGAAATGGATTTGCTTTCAAAAGCCAGTTTTTCGAGTGAAACAAAGAATTTTTTGGAATGATTGTTTTTATAAGTAAGAACTTCATTTGGATGAAGTGAAATAATATTGCTATAGATGGTTGTATTTCCAGTGACGTATTTAAAGTTTAAATAATCATTTATTCCCTGTTTATTGATGTTCGGGGTGTAATAACTAGAAGCAATTATCCCTTTAATTTCAGATGAAAAAATAAGAACCTCATCATTTTCATAATGGAACAGGGGTTTTATGCCATAACTGTCGCGCGCAGCTATGATATGATTCGTTTGACTATCAAAAAATACAAAGGCAAACATGCCTTTTAAAAGACTTATTGTTTCTTCACCTTTAATAATTAATAATTGTGTTAAAACTTCTGTGTCTGAATATGTTTTGAATTCTAACCCTTCCTTTTCAAGAAGTATTCTAAGTGTTCTATAATTGTAAAGTTCCCCATTAAAGGAAAGGAAATATCTGTTATTAACAACAAAAGGTTGGTTGGCAGAGTCTGATAAATCGATTACTGATAGTCGGTTGTGGGCAATGCTAGTATTGGAGTTAATATGGATAAAAGTTGAAAAATCCGGCCCACGATGAGCAGTAGCCCACATCATTTGCTCAATCACCTTTTTTTCAATCGGTTGTTTTTTTGAGTAAATGAAGTTGATGCCACACATGGATAACTGAAAATATAAAACTAGAACTACTAAACCAGAAAACCAGAATTTCTAGTTATTAACCCATTTCACATGAGCTTGGATGGGTTTTCTTTTACCTTCTGGCCACGCAATTTTTGGATAACCCATAAAGAAAAAACCTAGAAGTTTATCATCATCCCCTAAATCAAAAAATGGCTTAGCTTCGTCCATATACGTAATACCCCCAGAACCCCAGTAGGCACCTATACCATGGGCGGTACAGGTTAAGTACATGTTTTGTACAGCACAAGCCACAGCTTCTATCTCCTCGATTTCTGGTATTTTTCCATTTTCACTCCTTTTCATTCCTATTGAAATTATGTGGGAGCATAGTAATGGATTAGTTGTTAATTTTTCATATTTCAAGTCAGAAAATTCATCGGAGGGAGTTAGCTTTTTATATAATTCTGCTTGAAAATCAGCTAATTTCTTTAATCCTACCCCTTCAAATACAGTGAAATGCCACGGTTGAGTGAGACCGTGAGTTGGGGCCCAATTCGCATTTTCTAGAATATTTTCAATAATTGATTGAGGGATTATTTCACCATTAAAAGTTTGAGGATAGAGCGAACGTCTATTTCTTATGAGATGATTTATTTGTTCGGTATTATATTCCATGCTATTCAATATTATAGTGTCAGCTTAAGTTTAAGCATAAATTGCTAACCCAATCAGGAGTAGATTAAGGACAATAAAGGTAATCAAAACACATAAACCGCCTACTCGGTTTATTTTTCTGTATTTATATACATTTTTTTTCCTATAGGCACTTAAAGCAAAAGCTGAGACGAAAATTGTTAAGAAAATAGAAATGAAGGTAAAGGTATGTAAGGAATCGACTAAAGTAAAAGAAGCAGTTTCAGGTAATAATGAATCAATAATATATTTATTACCAACTGCTGCAAATAATGCACCCACAGGTAAGCCAAATCGAGGCTCTACATCTTTAGGATGTATTAAGAAACTCACCATAGCGATTAGAAAAGAAATATACATACCAACAAAGAGTTTTAAAAATAGTCCAAAAGCATTTCTCTCTAACTTCATGTTAATGTTGAAAGTTGCATATTCGCAGTGACTTTCAGGGTTTGTGTAGTCTCCGAAGGTGGTTTCATAGTTGTTAACTCCAGTTGATACATTAAAGTCAGCCACACTCCAACCATCAACAGTTAATTCTTTATCATAAGTACTTCCAATGGAGTCTGCAACAAAAATTAAGTCGTCTTTGTCGTACTCAGTATTCTCAAAATGAACAGTTAAATACTGTTTGTCAAAGGGGTAGTCATTTACTTTCCATGACTGCTTCATGACCGATTTCATTTTCATGATTACCCATGCTTTGTTTTCTAAGCTGTCCTCGAAAACTTCACTCCTTTCAACCGATTTTGCATTAGGAATTTCTGTCTGTTTTACCGCATCAAGATTTTCCATGTGGTGAAGCATCCAAAGCCAGTAGCGCATAGTATACTCTTTATCACGGAAATTAATGTCATGGATACTCATGACATAAGCACCAATTTTAACGGTGTCAGGTTCAGCTAAGGTAGGCTGAGAAACAGCAGTAAGAAGGAAAAGAAATAAAACCCTGATATTCATAAAGTAAATCTAGTTTCTTTTTTTGAATCAGGGTTTGTAGATGATTAAAAAGTTTATTTCCGAATTTCCTGTTCTAATACTTTCGCTTTGGGGATAAGAATTTCATCTTCTACCAGAGCATGAATACGCAGTTCATTTTCAAATGAATCCAGTTGATTTAATAATACACGATAAGGTGATAGATCTACTACCGTTGAGCTGCTATGGATGATGTATTTTTTAACTTCCAGAATATTGTTCTCTACATCATCATCATGACTAGCTTCAAATGAGGCTATGGAATAATCTTTAAGTTTATCGCTGAGCTCTAATTTTTCACCTTTAGAAAATGATTGATATAGATTGTTGATGTAGGGAAAAAGTGTACCTTCTTCATATCGGATGTGTTCAATCAAATCCATTTTCATTTTCAGGAAGAAATTTTGCAAAAACTCCCTTATAGCGTCATTAGTGTAGGACAGTGTAATGGATTGTTCAATTTCAAGCAAACGTTTGTTTAAGTAATATTTGTGGGTTTTTTTTAAGTAATCAATGATAATTGGAATGGGAAAAGAGCCCAGCTGAAGTTTAGGGAAATAATTAGTATTATTAAAAATATTGAGAATTTCGATAAAGAAATCTGCGTCAATACCTTTCTCCTTACAAATTTCCTCAAGTTGTGCCTCTTCGTTGAGGTTTTCAATGTCAAACTGATGGGTAACATTAGCCAAAGCAGCATTAAGAGAAATAGCGTCTTTAAGTAACGTATCTTTTTTTATCATACCTTAAGAATTTTAATCCAAGGTAGTTAAAGTCAGGCTGATGAAATATGTGATAATACGGTATTAAAATCTGATTTTTGTCAGGTTTAATACCATTTTTTCTTTTTAAAATAGATGAGCATTGAAATGGCAACTAGTATCATTATTCCCCACATGATAAAGTAACTGTACTCATAATGGAGTTCTGGGACAACATCGAAGTTGGTTCCATATATACCAGCAATAAAGGTCAATGGTATGAAAATGACAGAAAAGATCGTAAGGAATTTCATGATATCATTCAACTTCGAGCTGATAGTTGTATGGTAGATGTTTAATTGATCAGATAAAATTTCTCGATAGCTATCGGAAGTTTCAATAGCCTGGCTAATGTTATTGACTAACTCTTTATAATGCATATCATTAGCTTCATCAATAAACTCAGATTCCATTTTTGATAATGCCGTAATCATCTCTTTAGCTGGATTAATGTTTTTGCGGAGGAAATTAAGTTCACGCTTTAGTCCATTAATTTCATCTATGATATTTTGTTGTGGATTCGTTAACAGGATATCTTCTAAGGCTTCAATTTTTTCACCTAAAATACTTAGGATGTAAATGTAATTATCTACCACAATATCTAGTAATGCAAAAGCAAGGTAGTCTGTTCCAGATGTGCGTAAACGCCTTTTTTGCCCTCGTATGCGTTCTCGAATGGGTTCAAAAACATCACCTTTTCGTTCTTGAAATGAAATGACCATAGTTTTTGCAATAACCAAACTCAGGTTTTCAACATTAATAGTTTTCGATTGCTCATCATGTTGTAGCATTTTAATAGAAATATAAATGCAGTTATCATGTTCTTGAACTTTCGGTCTGGAGTCGGTATTCATTACATCGCTTAATATGGCTTTGTCAAGGTTAAAACCATTAGCGATTTCTTCCATTACCTGAATGTTATGAAGTCCGTCTATGTTAAGCCAAGACACGGTTTCTTTATTTTGATAGTCAAACGTTTTTTTTATCTCGTCAACGGGTTTTTCTTCTAAGTGATCGGCATCGAAGTCAATAATTCGTATCAGAATGTTATCTGTTTTTTGTTCGCCTCTGAATAGCAATTCATAAGGAGAAACTCCAACCTCTTTCTTTTTTTTCTTCACTAAACGAGCCATATAGTCTTTTTCACAAGGTTCAAAAAAGGAATATAGAGATAATGAATTAATATTAAAAGGGCTGTACTTACTTCAATAAAATTATAAATAGTGGGTTTTTTCATTTATTAGAATTTAAGCTGAATACGATTTTCTATATTGCTTCCAAAAGATAAATGGTATGGAAAACTGGATGTATGCGAATGTAGAAGTATTGCTTAAAGTCTTTATTTCAATAATTGTGATTTTCTCTATTATCATCGTTATAACACGGTTTTTTGGGTTAAGGACTTTTGCAAAAATGTCGAGTTTCGATTTTGCTTCAACAATAGCAATAGGTTCTATCCTTGCAGCAGTAGTGATGAATACAGGACAATCATTAACAAAAGGAGCAGTTGCTTTAGGTGGTATTGTGTTATTTCAAATGTTGTTTGCTTATGCGGTTCGTAAATCATCAATCTTAAAATCAATTTTGACTAACAAACCAAAGTTACTTATGCTTGATGGGAAAATATTACACAAGAATTTATCTAAAACTAATATAGGGGAGGAAGATTTGATGGCAAAACTCAGAGAAGCCAATGTGATTCATTTTGATGAAGTTTTAGCAGTTGTATTGGAGTCTACAGGAGATATGTCGGTTCTTCACTCAAGTGAAAAAAAAGAAGTTATGGATAAAATATTGGATGGTGTTTCAAGATAAAGGAAGGTCGGCTAATGAGCTGTTTAATTCTGACTTTGCTTTTCCACTTTTTTATCATTAGCTCTCGATTAATAGCCTCAGTTTTAGTTTGAAAGATTTCGGTATAGACGATTTCCCAATCCTTAGCTTTAGCAGTAAATCCTTTATGAAGTGATAAATGTTTTTGTAATCTACATTCAGGAGAGAGAGAAGTATGCCCGACATAGAAGCGATCAATTTGAGAAGAGTAAAGGATGTATAGGTAAAACATAAAAGTGTAGGTAATAAAAAAAAGACCAGCCATCATCAGACTGGTCTTAGTGACCTCGTTAGGATTCAAACCTAAAACCTTCCCGACTTAAGTCGGGATGCTCTATTGAGTTGAACTAATTAGCTGTTTAATTCTGACTTTGCTTTTCCACTTTTTTATCATTAGTTCTCGATTAATAGCCTCAGTTTTAGTTTGAAAGACCTCGGTATAGACGATTTCCCAATCTTTAGCTTTAGCAGTAAAGCCTTTATGAAATGATAAATGTTTTTGTAATCTACATTCAGGAGAGAGAGAAGTGTGCCCGACATAGAAGCGATCAATTTGAGAAGAGTAAAGGATGTATAGGTAAAACATAAAAGTGTAGGTAATAAAAAAAAGACCAGCCATCATCAGACTGGTCTTAGTGACCTCGTTAGGATTCAAACCTAAAACCTTCCCGACTTAAGTCGGGATGCTCTATTGAGTTGAACTAATTAGCTGTTTAATTCTGACTTTGCTTTTCCACTTTTTTATCATTAGTTCTCGATTAATAGCCTCAGTTTTAGTTTGAAAGACCTCGGTATAGACGATTTCCCAATCTTTAGCTTTAGCAGTAAAGCCTTTATGAAATGATAAATGTTTTTGTAATCTACATTCAGGAGAGAGAGAAGTATGCCCGACATAGAAGCGATCAATTTGAGAAGAGTAAAGTATGTATAGGTAAAACATAAAAGTGTAGGTATTAAAAAAGACCAGCCTTCATCAGACTGGTCTTAGTGACCTCGTTAGGATTCAAACCTAAAACCTTCCCGACTTAAGTCGGGATGCTCTATTGAGTTGAACTAATTAGCTGTTTAATTCTGACTTTGCTTTTCCACTTTTTTATCATTAGGTCTCGATTAATAGCCTCAGTTTTAGTTTGAAAGACCTCGGTATAGACGATTTCCCAATCTTTAGCTTTAGCAGTAAAGCCTTTATGAAATGATAAATGTTTTTGTAATCTACATTCAGGAGAGAGAGAAGTATGCCCGACATAAAATCGATCAATTTGAGAAGAGTAAAGGATGTATAGGTAAAACATAAAAGTGTAGGTATTAAAAAAGACCAGCCATCATCAGACTGGTCTTAGTGACCTCGTTAGGATTCAAACCTAAAACCTTCCCGACTTAAGTCGGGATGCTCTATTGAGTTGAACTAATTAGCTGTTTAATTCTGACTTTGCTTTTCCACTTTTTTATCATTAGTTCTCGATTAATAGCCTCAGTTTTAGTTTGAAAGACCTCGGTATAGACGATTTCCCAATCTTTAGCTTTAGCAGTAAAGCCTTTATGAAATGATAAATGTTTTTGTAATCTACATTCAGGAGAGAGAGAAGTGTGCCCGACATAGAAGCGATCAATTTGAGAAGAGTAAAGGATGTATAGGTAAAACATAAAAGTGTAGGTAATAAAAAAAAGACCAGCCATCATCAGACTGGTCTTAGTGACCTCGTTAGGATTCAAACCTAAAACCTTCCCGACTTAAGTCGGGATGCTCTATTGAGTTGAACTAATTAGCTGTTTAATTCTGACTTTGCTTTTCCACTTTTTTATCATTAGTTCTCGATTAATAGCCTCAGTTTTAGTTTGAAAGACCTCGGTATAGACGATTTCCCAATCTTTAGCTTTAGCAGTAAAGCCTTTATGAAATGATAAATGTTTTTGTAATCTACATTCAGGAGAGAGAGAAGTATGCCCGACATAGAAGCGATCAATTTGAGAAGAGTAAAGTATGTATAGGTAAAACATAAAAGTGTAGGTATTAAAAAAGACCAGCCTTCATCAGACTGGTCTTAGTGACCTCGTTAGGATTCAAACCTAAAACCTCCTGAGCCGTAATCAGGTGCTCTATTCAATTGAGCTACGAAGCCATTAGGAATGCAAAAATAACATTATTTTTTAATCTCTGGAAACTCTATCTGCTTTCTTTTTGAGTTTTTATTGTAAATTAAGCATTCAATGAAGTTAATACTAGGTGCTTTTATATGGTTAAGTGTAGTAAGCAATCTTTTTGCTCAGGACTCTTTGAAAGTGCAGACAGAGACAGCCTTTAGAAATAAAGGCTTGATAATTGATTTAGGTCTTAATAATTTTTACCAAAATCAGGATGAATTAAATTTAAAAACTTTAGGAAGTAGAGGAGCTAATATTTATTTGTTACATAAAATTAATCCCCAATCAGAACATGTGCAGTTTCGAATAGGGTTTGGTCTAGGGTTAGATAATTATTCTTTCAAAAAAGATATTTATCCTACTGCATTAACGGACTCTACTTATTTTGTTAAGGGTAATTCTGTCGATAACGATACTATTAAATTCATAAAATCGAAAATATCTGTTAATCATTTTGATATTCCACTAGAAGTAGTTTTTCAAACAAGAAATGGATCGGGGGCATTTAAAATTGCTTTAGGAGTTCGTGTAGGATGGGTATTTGATGTACATACAAAACGAGTGACTGAAGTAAATGGCTCAAAATTAACAGAAAAAACGAAAGCGGATTTCAACATTCAACGCATGCGCTATGGATTGTCGGCTCGTATAATGTATAGTGGTTTTAATTTCTTTTTCATGCATAATCTCTCCCCAGTTTTTCAAAAGAACAGAGGGGCAGAGTTATCAACTTTTATGACTGGAGTATCAATTTTGATTAACTAGTTTAAGTATTTCAGATTGAATTCTGTTGATTTGGGGTAAAAGTAGCTCATTTTCATTGTTTGATATGACGTAGTCAGCTTGACGTATTTTTTCTTCATCAGGGAGTTGTGAAGCCATAATATTGTGTATTTCTTCCTCACTTCGAAATGGATCTCTTTTTTTTATCCGATCAATTTTTAATTGATGGTCGGCAGTGATAAGAATCATTTTTTCCATTTCTAAATAAGAACCAGTTTCGAAAAAAAGTGCTGCTTCTTTAATGAGATACGGTGCCTGTTGATTTTCACTGCACCATGTTTTAAAATCACTAGCAACAGCAGGATGAATGATACTATTTAGCAATTCCCGTTTACTAAAGTCGTCAAATATGATTTTTGCAATATAATCTCTATTGAGCTTATCTGCTTGATACGCTTCGTTTCCAAAATGTTGGATTATCTCGTTTTTAACTTTGGGAGTTATAATAATTGATTTAGCTTTTTTGTCGGCTTCATACACCGGGATGCCTAAATGACTAAAAATTTCACAAACAATAGTTTTCCCTGAACCAATTCCCCCAGTAATGCCAACTTTGATCATCGGTGTATTTCTTGAAGTTCAACATCTACAATAACATATTGTTCCGAAGCACTAATTTTGGGATTAAAGTAAGATAACATATCAACTTGTTTTTGTTTTACTGATAAACCCAGTTCAATTTCTTTTAAATCGATATAAATAGTAGTTGGAAGTGAGTCCAATACTACTGAAGGCCCTGATAATGTTAGTTGATTAGGTCTTATGTGGCTTAAGACAATATAGGTGTCCTTTTTAACTTTCTTTCTATTGATTTTCACATTAACTGTTTTTTGACCTATTTGATCATATCCAGTATTAAAGAAATCATCATATAGATAGTTGATTTCTAAATCGTCATATTGAGTGTTAAGAAGATTAAGCAGGAGGTTTGCTTGAATTTTAGAACAATTAGGTAGCTTATCAAGCTCTATGTCAAGTGGTTCTAACCCCAGACCTAACTTTCTACTTAATAAATACCATCCATCTGCTGTGGTATTTACTTTTATTTTACCAGGAACCCAGTATTGTTTGATATGCTTATTTGGAGTGGCAATAATGTTTAAAGGCACGTAAACAGAGTCCGTGTAGTGTTTGTTCATTGCCCTAAAAAACCAAAAGGCAGCTGATATTACTAAACATAGTACAGCTGCCTTTAAGTTAACTTTAAACTTGTTGGCCATAATTCCTATAGGAATGGTGAGTTAAATTTTATCGCTTATTGATGCAATTGCAGATTTATCAAACGTTAATTTAGTACCTCTGTCTACATCAAGAGTAACAATAGTATCATCTACACTAGTTACTTTTCCGTGTAAGCCACCTAGTGTAATTACTGAATCACCTTTTTTAAGCGCTTCTCTAAATTTTTTAGCCTCTTTTTGTTTTTTCTGTTGTGGTCTTATCATAAAGAAATAAAACACCACAAAGATACCCACTAGCATGATTATTTGCATCGGGCCGCCACCACTGCTGGCTTGTAATAAGATTGTATTCATAGTTTTTAATTATTCAGCAGGAGTTGTTTCAGGCTGAGGCACGTTTACTTTTCCTTTCAAATATACAACTTGTTGTGGTTGGTCAGTAATGTTTGTTGTGATAGTTACTGCTTTGTTTTGGTTACCACTTTTACCTCTTGAATTGAATACGACATCAATTTTTCCTGACTTTCCTGGTGCAATAGGCTCTTTAGGCCATTCTGGTACGGTACATCCACAAGATGCTCTAGCATTTGTAATTAATAATGGAGCAGTTCCAGTGTTTTTAAAATTAAATGTGTGCTCTACTTTATCACCTTGGTTGATTTCACCAAATTCAAATTCAGTAGTTTCAAAAGTCATTTGTGGAGCTCCAGCAGTTTGTTTAGTTTCCTGTACTTTAGTTTCAACTTTTTTTACTTCTTTCGGAGTAGCTTCTTTCTTGTTATCAGGAGTTAGTTCAATTTCCTTTTTTTTCACAGGCATTTCAACACTGTCAACGGTGGGCTCTTGTAAGTCGACTGCATTTACAGGGGTCGCTTCTTCAATAGCAGTTGCTTCTTCAACGGGAGCAGTTTCATTATACTCTTCCATTACTGTCTCTGCTTCTTCAAGTTTGGCATCACCACTACATGACGTCAACAACGAGGAAGCAACAAATAATGTCGATAAGGCTAAAATAGATCTCTTCTTCATGTTCATTTTATTGTTGGTTTATAATTTAATTCAATTAACTAAGACAAAGTTAACAATCCTGTATTTTAAGGCAAATATTATATTAATGGTTATCAATCAATCCTCTCCCACTTTTTTTAATAATACCTTCATTAATTAATTGTATTGAGAGCACATCCAAGACGCCATTAATAAACTGTTTACTTTTAGGTGTACTATATTTTTTAGAAAGCTCAATAAACTCATTAATCGTCACTTTTGTTGGGATGTATGGGAAATGAATCATTTCATTGCATGCCATTTCCAAAATTATTTGATCAGTGAGAGCTACACGCTCTAATTTCCAATTCGACAAGGATGCAGCAATTTTTTCCCTAAGTTCATCATTTTGTTTGACAGTTTCGTTGAAAAGGGTTAACAGAAAATCTTTGTCTTCATCCCAATTTTCCGAAAGAGAATAGTGTACAAATAGCCCTGGTTCAATCTTTTTAATTGATTTTAATACTAAACTTAATGCGATTTCACCATTTTCATCCCACTGAGCATCACTTTCTTCAAATTGATTTTTAATAATTGGGTTTTTGAAAATATGTTTTTTAACGATGATTTTTAAAATTTCCTTTTCATCATTTAATGTTTTTTGAGGCTTTTTTAAAAATTCTACAAACCGTTCATCCTCACTAATACTTTCTTTATAAATTTTACGTGCAAGAGAATTTTCTTTGTCCCAACTCAATTTTCTTTTGGCCACAGCAGCGTGAAATTCATCATCATCTTCAATAGTTTGTAACGTTTGAAAGGTGTGAAAAGCAGTTTTGCTATGTTTTACATCAAGATGATATAGCTCTGTTAAAAAGAGTAATGTGGAATAATAGTGGTTTAGTATATTATCCGTGTCCTCCAGTAGTTGTTGTTGTATTTTTTTGATGTCCTTGTCGCGCTCCGTTCTGTAATAATTCATGGCACTTTGTGCTGAATCAGTTACTTCCTCTTCAAACTCAGGTAAACTAGGAAGGTGCTTTTGAGCAAAATATCGCTTGAAAAGTTCTTTAGCGTCTTTTTTATTTCGTGCTAACGACTGATGATCGGGCGGAATCATGGAGTTTAAGTCAGGAGCAAAGTCCTCATCAATTTGCTCAATTGCAAGATTGAAATTAGACTCTTCTTTTTTTCTAAATGCAAACACGCCTTGCATTGCTTTAATTCTTAGAAACCTTCTATTGAGCATTTTAGTTATGTTAAAGAACTAGATATTTATCGTATCTTTGTGCGACCTTTTTATTCAGTTTCAAAGGTAAGAAAATTAGGGTTGTAAACTGACTAGAAAACATAAATTTCAAAGAAGGAAAAGCAAGTGAAGGAGCTAAAGCGGTTAAATAAATTCTTTATTAAGTATAAATATCGCTTAATATTAGGCGTATTCTTTATTACTGCTTCCAATATTTTTTCTGTTTTTATCCCTCATTTGACTGGTCAAGCAATCGATTTAATTAAAGAAAATGCTTCACTTTACACGGTGATTAAAGGGGTTAGTCAAACGTCTTCTTTTGAAGGACAATTTATCAGCAGCATTATTCTTATTGGTGCGCTCATTCTAGGTAGTGCTTTATTGCGTGGTGTTTTTTTATACCTTACCCGTCAGACCATAATAGTAATGTCACGCTTTATTGAGTACGACATGAAAAATGAAATTTTTAGCCATTACCAACAACTACCTATAAGTTTTTACCGAAGTCATAATACGGGTGACTTGATGAATCGAATTTCAGAAGATGTAAGCAAAGTACGGATGTACATAGGGCCTGCTATTATGTACGGACTCAACTTGATTGTGCTGTTTGCCTTAACAATCACAAAAATGTATTCGGTAAATAGTACGTTAGCTACCTATACATTATTACCACTACCCGTGCTGTCAATTTGTATTTATTATGTGAGTTCAAAAATGGACAAGCAGTCTACTAAAATTCAGCAAAACCTATCAGGACTCTCCACTTTTGTGCAGGAAGCGTTTTCAGGAATTAGAGTTCTAAAAGCGTTTTCTAAAGAAAAAGAATTTGAAAAACAGTTTTTAGTGAAAAGTGATGCTTATAAAGATGAGTCGTTAAAACTGGCGATGATAAATGCCTTGTTTTTTCCTGTTATTTTAGGTTTGATTGGACTAAGCACCATTTCAGTGGTGTATATTGGAGGATTGGAAGTGATTGCTGGAAATGCTTCTGTAGGCAATATCGCTGAGTTTGTAATGTATGTCAATATGCTGACTTGGCCCGTAGCATCATTAGGTTGGGTAACCAGTATTATACAAAGCGCTGCTGCCTCACAAAGACGCATAAGTGAGTTTTTAAACACTAAAGCAACCATTGTTTCAGAGAAAAAATTGGAGAAAGAAATTGCTGGAGCAATCACTTTTGAAAATGTAAAATTGACCTATCCCGATTCTGATATTACAGCGGTTGAAAATTTGTCGTTTGAAATTAAACAAGGGGAAAGCATTGCCATAGTAGGGGGGACGGGGTCAGGAAAAAGTACTATTGCTAACCTGATTACCAGATTATATGACCCAACAGAGGGCGTTGTGAAAATTGATGGTATCGATGTCAAGGATTATAGCATTCCAAAGTTGCGTGAGCAAATTGGCTACGTGCCACAAGACGTGTTTTTGTTTTCGGATTCAATCGGTAATAATATTGGATTTGGTTTAGCCGATGTAGAGCAACAACAAATTGAACAAGCTGCGAAAGATGCAGGAGTTTATAAAAACATTATTGACTTCCCTAACCAATTTGATACCATTTTAGGTGAGCGTGGAATAACCTTATCTGGTGGTCAAAAACAACGCGTTACTTTAGCACGCGCTTTAATCCGAAATCCTAAGATTTTAATTTTAGACGATAGTCTTTCTGCTGTAGATACGAAGACAGAGGATGAGATTTTATCAAACCTAAAGCGCATCATGCAAAACCGCACCACTGTAATTGTTTCTCACCGTGTTTCATCGGTAAAATTGGCTGATAAAATTGCTTTTTTGGAGGATGGTAAATTAACTGAAATGGGCACACACGAAGAGTTGATGCTAAAAAATGGTTCGTATAAGAGTTTATATGAGTCGCAGTTGGAAGAGGTTGTGGAGTAAGAGGTTTTTTTCGAAGTATTAAAATCATTAAATCAAGGTGAGAAAGAGAATTGAAATAATCATTGTCCTAACACTGATTCTTGGCTTTATTTCATGGGTGTTGTTTATGAATTTTTTAACACCTGTAGAATATACAGTAGGGAAATGTATGCGTGTATATACAACACATATAAATACTTCAATTGATATCAAATATTCGGTTAACGGTAAAGAATATAAAAATGGAGGATATTTAATTGAAGACTGTTTGTTCAGTCATCGAAAACATGATTTTTTCATAGTCAAATATTCAAGAGTATTTCCCTCTAAAGCATCAATGTTATTTTGTTATGATGTTGACGAGGGATTTTACCTTAGTAACATTGGTGTTTCTTTTAAAGAAAACCCTATTGATTTTTCTTATAAATCTGGTTTGAAATAATATTCATTCCAGAATTTTGTTTTTCATATAATGTCAGGAATCTTTCCCTAGAAACCACAACATTCTATTCCATTCCAAAAAGATTCCCGACATTACTTCATTACATTTCGTAATTCTGGAATGACGGTAAAATATAAACTCCTCTTTTGTCTACTTTCTCTCCGCCACTGGAATCCACAACACCAAACTATCTGATTTAGGATATTGCTCAATTGCAATTGCAGAGTCTAAAACCATTTGGTGTTCTTTCGCATAAGTGAATATTTCACGGTAAGTAGCAGTTAGTAGTGGGTGTGATTTATGTTGTGCTTGCAAACACTTTTCTAATCTAAAGGTCTCAATTGTTAAGTCTTTAGCGAGTTTTTCACCACCATTATAAGTAGCTCCTACAAAAACTTTCACGTAGTGCTTATTCTCTTTTGAAGGAGCTGTGTAATAATACGCAGTCAGTTTTTCGGTTGAGTTTTTTGATTGTATTAAGGCATCCATGTCACTAAAGTATTTACCCATGCGGGTGTCCTTTGCGCTGCCCTCATAAACTTTTCCTTGTAAAGTGAATTCTTTACTTTTTAGCTCTTGAACATTTACCTCATTCCAACCTCCTAAGTAGATGTAAACACTCATGGTTACAATAAAAATAGCTAAAACGATAATCCATTTTTTCATTTGGGAGATATTAGATTGTTAGATATGAGTGTAGTGTTACAGATTAATGATTTTATGTTATTTAATTTTTCTCAAAAACACTTATAACTTAAAACTTCATACTTTGTAATACTATCTTTCTACCTTCTACTTTGCTCTTTGATCTTGTGTCTTTCTACTTTTGGTCTCAGTACTCAATACTCTGTACTCAAATCCCGATACTGCATATTGTATAACTCTGCATAAAATGAATCTTGTTTTAATAACTCTTCGTGCGAGCCAATTTCTTTGATTTCACCTTTGTCTAAGACAATAATTTTGTGGGCGTGTTGGATGGTCGATAAGCGATGCGCAATCACTAGCGCTGTTCTGCCTTTCATCATTTTCTCAATGGCTTCCTGAATCATGGTTTCTGTTTCAGTATCTACCGAAGATGTTGCTTCATCCAATACAATGATTCGGGGGTTATAGACCATTGCTCTCACAAAGGAGATGAGCTGACGCTGTCCTACGGACAAACTAACACCGCGTTCTTGCACATTATAATTTAAACCACCAGGTAGTTTGCTAATAAACTTACGTGCACCAACCATTTCTGCTGCGCGCATAATTTGTTCATCAGTAATGGTTTCATCACCTAAACGAATATTTTCTCGGATACTGTTAGAAAAAAGAAATACATCTTGAAGCACCACACCAATGTTCTCTCTCAAATTGCTCAATTGATATTGGTTGATATCTTTTCCATCAATTTCAATGGAGCCCTTGTTGATTTCGTAGTAACGGTTTAATAAATTGATGATAGATGATTTCCCTGCACCGGTAGCACCTACGAAAGCAATAGTTTCCCCTTGTTTTACTTCGAAAGAAATGTCTTTCAACACGTAATCCTCATCATTATAAGCGAACCATACGTTTTTTAAACTTATATCGCCTCTCAGATTGTTCTCAACCACATTGCCTTCATCTGGCATCATATTATTGTCATCAATTAGTTTCATGATCCGAGAAGTACTAATGATGCCCATCTGGATAGTGTTGAATCGGTCAGCAATCATTCGGATAGGTCTAAAAAACATACTGATATACATAATAAACATGATCAAATCACCCACCTCAGTTACATAGCCCTGTATAATTCCACGTGCCCCATACCATACTAATAACCCTGTGCCAATTGCACCGATTACCTCCGCTACGGGAAAGTAGATGGAGTAATATTTCACAGATTTCAAGTTCTCTTTACGGTGCTCTCGATTAATTTTTTCAAACTTTACCATCTGCAATTTTTCCGTATTGAAAATTTGCACAACACTCATTCCTGTCACATGTTCTTGCACAAACGTGTTGAGACGAGAAACAGCAGTTCTTACGCCATCAAATGATTCTTTTATCTTTTCTTTGAATATATAGGTACTAATTAATAGCAGTGGAAGCATGCTTAAACTAATAAACGTGAGTCGCCAGTTGAAATAAAACATCACCGAAAGAATGACAACGAGTTGTAAAATTTCAGCGATAACAGATGCTAAGCCTTGACTGAAAACATCCGCCAACGTTTCGATGTCAGAAATATTTCTGGTGACCAGTTGGCCAATAGGGGTTTTATCAAAAAACTTTAACCTTAAGCGGACAAGGTGTTTGAAAAGTGAAATCCGAATGTCGCGAATCACATGTTGTCCCAACCAGCCTGCTAAATAGGTGTTACCAAATTGAAGAATACTTTGCCCAACTAAAACAGCCAACATGATAAAAAACATTTTGGTGATAGCGTTGACATCGCCATTAGTGATTGGTCCGTCAATAGTTTTTCCTACTAAAAAAGGTAAGGCAGGAGCCAAAATAGCCGCTAAGATGGTGGTGATTACTAAAAAATAGAAATGAAAATTGTAAGGAGTTACAAATGAATAAAGTCGCTTGAGGACTGCGTAGTCAAACTTGTTTCCTTTTGTATTCGTACTTTCTTGCTGTCCTTTCATTTGAATTGTAAATGTAACTATTTCATTAATCTTAATGGAAAATTAGTGATTGATAGTTTTCTACTAACCGATTATTATAGCGAAAAGTTTATCCCTTTAATAATTCACCTCCACTAAGTATAGCCCCTCCGCAGGCACTGCTCTTCCTGCATTATTTCGGTTTTTACTTTCAATAATTTCACGAAATTGTTGCTCGGAAATTTTGCCTAAACCAACTTCTAACAAAGTACCTACAATTGCACGTACCATGCCACGCAAAAAACGATTGGCTTTAATATAAAATTCCAATTTGTTTTCTTCCTGTTTCCATTCAGCTTGCATAATGGTGCATTGAAACGTTTTTACTTCAGTGTGTACTTTGCTAAAACATTCAAAATCGGTGTGCTCTAATAAAATTTTCGCAGCTTGACTCATCGCCTCCACATTCACAGGTTTGTGGTAGCGATAATATTGATTTAGTAAAAAAGGGTTTTTAGCACTTTCAATGCGATAGCGATAAGCGCGTGAGATGGCGTCAAAGCGCACGTTGAAGTCAGCAGACACTTCCTTGATAGTGTAGAATGCAAGGTCGTTGGGAGAAACCCCATTGAGCTGCTGGATAACCTTGTCAGTCAGTTGCTGCTCGGTATCAAAATGAACAAATTGTTGTTCGGCATGTACTCCAGTGTCTGTTCGACCACTTCCCAGTGTGGTGATTTCCTCTCGAAGAACAGTCGATAAAGCTTTATTGACCTCGGCTTGCACCGTGTTAGCATTGGGTTGTACTTGCCAACCGTGGTAGTTGGTACCATCATAAGCTAATTCAAGTAAATAACGCATTTGGAGTGTAGAAATTCTTGTTAGTTTTGTGCTTCTAAAATACGGAAGTATAAAACTAATTAAATTAAAATGATACAAAGACCACAAACCCTTCTTTTGATTGTCGTAGTTGCTTTAATGAGTATAACGGCATTTAGCAATGTGTGGAAATTAGAAACGGAGTCTATGTCAGTGATTCTGAATACCCGAAAGATCACAGTGAATCCTGAAGGTACTACTTACTCAACCATATATTTAGCCGTAGTAACTTTAGGAAGTGCAATTGTGGCTTTGTTTTCTATTTTTCAATATAAAAACAGAAAACTACAAATGATTATTGGGGCTATTAATAACTTAATTATCACTTCTTTCTTATTACTAGTAACCTTTGTGGCTTTACCAAAAGCGATTGAGTTATCAGGAGCTCAAAAAGAAGGGGCTTTTTCCATTGCTTACTTTCTACCCTTGGGTGCATTAGTTGCTAACTTTATTTCAAACAAATTGATTAAGAAAGATGAAAACTTGGTGCGTTCGATGGACAGAATGCGGTAATTGGAGAAAAGTAACTTATAAAAAATGATTAAGTCCTTCAGCAGCCCGAGTCATTTTTTCTACAGTGTTTTTATCTAATTCGGATAAAATTATATGAAGATTTTTACTGTCAACTAAGTGATTCTGTGCTAAAAGTGCAATTTCTGATTTCATCGAAGAGGATTGTATAAAACTCATCAATTGAAGTAGTTGGCTTGTTGTAATTCGGCTTTTTACAATTTCTCTTTTAATTAATTCAAATCGCGAATTCTCAAACTCACTGTTTTCTAACTTCAATTGAATTAAATTAAAGTTATCTGCCGTCAGAATGGGTAAATGACTAATTGCTTCTAGACTAAAAGGGGTAATACCTGGATTTTTTTCTAAGTGAATGTAGCCGTTATCATTCTCAAGCAATAAAAAATGATGAGAATCTTTTACATTTAAATCTTTAAGATAAGTGTAATATCCACCATTAGGTTCAAAAACCACAAAACTCAAGTGATGAACTCCTCCTTGGAGTTTGGTGGAAAACACTTCTCCTTGTTCAATCTTTCCTAAAAAGCTATCCTCTAAATATACAACACATAAATTAGTTTGTGCATTAGTGAACTCTATCGTGAATCGTTCGCTCTGACTAGTAATAGCAATTGAAAAATACAATAGCAAAAGGATTAAATGTTTTTTGATTGTTGAGTTCATACCCAATTTAGATTTCCAAAATCATACCAACCTTCATAACTTGTCTTTATTGCTTATATTCGTGGTAATGAAAAATACCTTGTTGATTTTTATCGCCTTATTTTTTGGAGTAATTGTACAAGTTTTTGCCCAGAGCAAAATGACTGTGACGGGTGACATGCTGTTAAATGATGGACGGTATGGTACGGCAATAAAAGTGTATGAAGAGGCACTGAAAGAAGATAAAAAACAGGATTATATTTTTATGCGAATGGCCTTGTGTTATAATTCATTAGCATTAGGTGATAGTGGTTTGAAATACATTGATAAAGCTTTGAACGAAACAAAACATCCATCCTTAGAAATGTATCGCATCAAAGGCTTTTCTATGCAGCTGTTGTACCGTTTTGACGAGGCGATTAAACTTTATCGTAAATCAGATCCGCAAAAAATGGATCGAAAGTATGTACCAAAATACATTAAAGAATGTGAGTATGGAAAATCGTATTTAAAGCGACCGGTTGATGTGACCATTACAAATATTGGGGATGTGATAAATACGAAACATCATGATTTATTACCAAAAATTACGGCTGATGGGAAATACATGTTTTTCACCTCATATCCGCCAGAAGACGAATCACACATGAATAATTTACAGGATATTTATAAATCCGTTAATATAAATGGAACCTGGTCAACTCCAAGGAAAGTGCCTCCGCCTATTAGTGATCCAGAAAATAATGATGCTGTTGTTGGTGTCTCACCTGATGGGCATACCATGTTTTTATTTCGAGGTTCAAATGGAGGTGATATTTTGGTGTCTGAAGTTGTTAATGGTATTTGGAATGAACCGTCACAAATGTCTTTTAATACAGTAGGAAAAGAATCTTCGATTACAATTTCTCCTGATGGTAAAACCTTATTGTTTGTACGTAAATCTATTGGTGGCAATAGCAATATTTATGAAAGTGTTAAACAATCAGGTGACACCTGGTCGACTCCCAGACCATTATCAAAAACAATTAACACTTCTTATGATGAGGAATCACCTTTTCTCCACCCAGATGGAAAAACACTTTACTTCAGTTCAAAAGGGCATACTTCGATGGGAGGTTTTGATATTTTTAAATCCTCATTAGTCAATGGCGAATGGTCAACACCAGTAAACTTGGGTTATCCGGTAAACACCACTGGAGACGATTTTTGTTTTGTGCTTTCTGCTGATGGTCAAAAAGGGTATTATTCATCACAACGAGAAGAAGGTTTTGGTGGACAAGATATTTATGAGTTGACTTTTAAAACACAAGAAAAATTACCTGAGCTAACACTGTTAAAAGGGACGGTGAAAAACAGGTTGACAGGAACACCGATGGAAGCAGCGATTGAAATTTGGGACAATGAATCAGAAAAAGAAGTAGCACAATTTCGTTCGAATGGTGAAACTGGAGAATACCTCATTACGCTTCCTGCAGGGAAAAATTATGCCATACGAATTAACGATAGTACCTCGCTATTTCATTCTGAAAATGTTTTTTTACCACTAGGAGAGGGATATCAGGTGGTTGAAAAACATATTTTACTATCACCTCTTCAGAAAGGTGCTAAAGTCACTTTAAATAATGTGTTCTTTGAAACTGGCGCTGCTGTTTTAAATATGGAATCAAATTTAGAACTGGATATGGTAGCAGAATTGTTATTAAAATATCCAAATGCTAAGATTGAAATTGGTGGCCATACAGATGATGTGGGCAATGATGTGTCCAATCAACTTTTGTCACAAAAACGTGCCCAGGTAGTGGTTGATTATTTAGTAGCTAAAGGAATTCCAGTTTCAATGATGGTTGCAAAAGGTTACGGAAGTACCGAACCCCTCGCAGATAACGCTACTGAGGAAGGTCGAAAACTAAATAGACGTACTGAGCTAATAATACTAGAGTAAGTGAAGACGAAGACAGTTGACAATAAATTTTGGTTACTAGCTATATATATTGCAATTGTCTGCTCAATAGTATTGCGGAGTTATGTTGAAAGTACTCATTTTGTAACACCTGATTCAGAGTTTTATTTACGTGTAGCTGAAAATATTAATAACGGAAATGGGATAATAGCTCCAGATACATACCCTTTTGATGAACAAACACCCGAAGTGCACTTTGCAGTTTGGCCAGTTGGTTATCCAGCGGCAATAGCTTTTGTTAGTAAATTTTCAGGATTAAGCTTATTGGTGTCTTCCAAGGTGGTTAATATGATTTTTTTAGGGCTTATTTTTTATTTATTTCATCATTGGTTTAAAAAGGATGCGTGGTTTCCTGCGCTTTATTTTTTTTCATACGCTAAAATGGAAGTATTCTCTTATACCTGGTCTGAAGGTGCTTTTTTGTTTTTTATTCTCTTGTTATGCTATTGGCTATCAAATTTGGAGAAGAAGTTTTTATTTGTAAAAGTGGTATTTTGTTTAATTGCGTTGTTTTTACTGCGTTATGCAGGAGTTATTTTCTTTTTGTATGTGGGGGTATTTGGTATTTTCCAATGGTATGTAGGAAATAAGAAAAAAGCATTGGTATTAGTGTTGAGCGTGTGTATTGCGGCTGTTCCCTGTTTGTTGTACTTGTGGAATAATCAAGTGAATAATGGTTATTACTCTGGGTTAGATCGTTTTACACCTGACGAGATGTCTAATTGGTTTGCTATTACATCATCTATAGTTGGGTTGGGGAATGAATTTCTATTTGTAAGCCATTATTTTGTGTTGAAAAACAACTTAACTTGGATTTTTATATTGTTTACAGCGTTACAGTTAGTGTTATATGTGAGACTATGGCGCAGCAGAAAGTTAATTTTACAACCGTTATTCAATCAAACTTCATGGATTATGGTAAGTATGAGTTTGATGTATTTGGTTTTTACGGGCGTTTTACAACGCTTACATGCTTGTTCCTACTTTGATTACCGTATTTTAGCTCCTTTTTCCACGTTGTTTTTTGTGGCAGTTTTTTGGTCGATTTCTAAATCTACACAACATGATTTTTTTGAAAAAAATAAAAACTGGGTATTAGGATTTATGCTCATTTGTTATGTGATGAGCTTGCCCAAGTGGTTTTTAGTCGATTTACTGTTCTGAAAAAAAAGAAAGGCTTGAGTACAACTCAAGCCTAAGTAGGATTATTTGGAAAGTTTTACTTTGACAGCAGTAGGTCCTTTAGGTCCCATTTCCACTTCAAAAGTAACAGCGTTATTGTCTTTTATTTCATCAATTGTATTATTGATATGGACAAAAAGACTTTCTTGGGTTTCAGTATCTTTGATAAAGCCATATCCTTTAGAGTCATTGAAAAAAGTTACGATTCCCTTTCTGATTGGGTCAAGTTCAATATTCTCTTGTTTAGGAGTGAATATTTGAATGTTTTCTTTCTTAATTTCTTTCTTCTTCTTAGTTGGATCCGGGGGAGTATCCGTGATGTTTCCATCTTCATCGACATAGGCAATCATGTCATCAAGACTACCTTTTTTCTCAATGTCTTTTTTAGCTATTTTTCTAGCTTCTTTTTCTTTCCGCTTCTTTTCCTTCTTATTTCTTACTTCCTTTTTGTTGAATGTTTCTTGCGATCTCCCCATAAATACTATTTTTACTTTTTAAGATTAGAATTGTTTCACTTTACTTAGTCTAAAAATTAAGAAGATAAAGACCAGTATTAATAAACGATTCAGAGGCAATTGCTGCCGATGGGTGGTCTTTTATAATTTAATTTTCGGATTGCCTAATTAGGTGATAAGAGTGATTAGCACCAACTAGGGTAGTCTAGAGGTTGCAATTTACAATAATTTTGCATTTTTCTCAAATTACTTGTGCTCTTAGTTTGGCATACCAGCAAATGATAGGTATGGGAAAGAAATGAGGCTTAATAAGTTTTTATAATCACTATGACAGTTGAGTTATTTTAACTTGTCCATTATTTCAAAGAATTCATCTCTTAATCTGGCAGCTTCCATGAAATCCATGTCTTTAGCAGCTTTCTCCATGTCTTTTTTAAGCTTGTCTGCTAACTTTTGTAGTTGATCCTTATTCATGTATTGAACAACTGGATCTGCAGCGATAGAGGGTTTTTCTTCTAGATAATAATCCTTAGCCTTTCTGCTGGAATCTGCTGCACTAGTTTGCATAAGAATAGCATCTTTTGATTTGATTACAGTTGTCGGAGTGATACCATGTTTGGTATTATATTCAATCTGAATCATCCTTCTTCGGTGTGTTTCATCAATAGCCTGTTGCATAGATCCGGTCATTTTATCTGCATACATGATGACATGACCGTTGGAGTTTCTCGCTGCGCGACCAATGGTTTGAATCATAGATTTCATATTCCGTAAGAACCCTTCTTTGTCTGCATCAAAAATAACAACAAGCGAAACCTCAGGTAAATCAAGCCCTTCTCTTAATAAGTTAACTCCCACCAAAACATCAAACTCGCCTAGGCGAAGCTGTCTTAATATTTCTACCCGGTCTAATGTGTCCACTTCCGAATGAATGTATCGTGTCTTCACATCGATATTGACCAAATAAGTGGTCAATTCTTCCGCCATTCGTTTGGTAAGTGTAGTAATTAAAACGCGTTCATTTTTCTTGATAGTTAAGTCTATTTCTTCCAACAAATCATCAATTTGATTTAAGCTTGGTCTTACTTCAATTAATGGGTCTAGTAAACCAGTAGGACGAATGATCTGTTCTACTACTACTCCATCTGTTTTTTCTAACTCATAATCACTAGGAGTAGCACTTACATAGATTGTTTGTCCGATGATGTCTTCAAACTCTTGAAAAGTGAGAGGACGGTTATCCATAGCTGCTGGCAGGCGAAAGCCATACTCAACTAAATTCACCTTTCTAGCTCTGTCACCACCCCACATGGCTCTGATTTGCGGAAGGGTAACATGACTTTCATCTACCACTAAGAGGAAATCTTTAGGGAAATAATCTAATAAACAGAATGGGCGTTGACCTGGTCTTCGTTTATCAAAATACCGAGAGTAATTTTCAATGCCACTACAATAACCCAACTCCCGCATCATTTCTAAATCGAATTCTGTTCGCTCCAAGACACGTTTTGCTTCGGGGAATTTTCCTTCGGACTCCAGGAGGCTCACATGTTTCATTAAGTCACCTTGGATCTCTTTTATCACATCGTGTAGGGTATCTCTTCCAGTAACAAAGATGTTGGCTGGAAATATTGAAAGACTGGGCTCTGAACTAATTTTTTTACCTGAAATAGGGTCAATGCTATGAATTTCTTCAATCTCATCTCCCCAAAAACTAATTCGGTATGCATGGTCTAAATAGGCTGGGTAAATATCAACCGTGTCTCCTTTTACTCTAAAATTGCCCCTTTTAAATTCCGCTTCAGTTCGGCTGTACATGATTTCAACAAACTCGTAAAGCAGTTGATTTCTACTTATAGTTTCACCTGTTTTTAAGACGATAACGCTTTGAGCAAATGTTTCAGGGTTTCCCATACCATAGATACAAGAAACAGAAGCGATGACTATTACATCATTTCTACCTGACATCAAAGCCGAGGTCGTACTCAAACGAAGTTTCTCTATATCTTCATTAATGGACAGGTCTTTTTCGATATAAGTATTACTGGTAGGCATATATGCCTCAGGTTGGTAATAATCATAGTACGATACAAAATACTCCACTCGGTTATTTGGAAAAAACTGTTTAAACTCCCCATATAGTTGAGCGGCAAGTGTTTTATTGTGACTTAGAACCAATGTTGGTCGTTGCGTTTGCTCAATAACATTAGCTATAGAAAACGTTTTTCCAGATCCAGTAACCCCTAAAAGTGTTTGAAAGGTTTCACCATCATTTACACCTTCAGCAAGTTTTTGTATTGCTTTTGGTTGGTCACCCGTAGGTTTGAAATCAGAATGGAGCTCAAATTTCATAAATTTAATTATATTGATGATAGTAGTTACAAATATATAGTTTATGACGTCCAATCTTCTCCCAGATCATTTTTTTAAGCAAATAGTTGAAACGAATTGGGTGGCGGTCACTTTTGCTGATTTAGAAGGAAATATAATATATGCTAACAAGTCTTCATGTGACCTTTATGCATATGAACATGATGAGCTGATAGGGAATCATGTTGATATTTTTAACGCAGATGATTCGTTGGATACCGCAACAATTGTAAATGATATTAAAAGCAAAGGAAGATGGAGTGGAGAGCTTATCCAGAAGAAAAAAAATGGGACTACTTTTCCTGCTTTTTTAACTGTATGGCTTATTCACGATCAAGACGGTAATCCTTATGGGTTAGTAAGTAATAGTAAAGATTTAACCGAAGAAAAAGAGGCAGATAAGAAAATAAAAGAGAATAGTGAAACATTAAAATTGCTTTTAGATTCATTGCCAATAGGCATATTTATACTGGATCATCAAGGTAAACCCTATTATGCAAATAATTTTACTAAAGCACTTGCGCACAAAACACCTGAGACAAAAGTAGAACAGTTGGAGGGAATGAATGAATGGAAAGTATATAAGCAATATACCGACATACCATATCCTTTTAAAGACCTACCAATTACTTGCGCATTAAAAGGTGAGAAGAGCACTAAAACAGATTTGGATATTTTAATAGAAGACCAACGTTACCATGTTTCTGCCACTGCACAACCCGTTTATGTGAATGGGGAAATTAAATACGCAGTTTCTGCATTTTTAGATATTTCAGAGATTCTGGATAAACAAAAAGAGATTGAAAGAAGAGAGAGTGAGATTCAAGCACTTATTAATTCGTATGATTTCTACTTTTTTTCAGTGGATAAGAACTTTAAAATTATTCGATATAATAATGCTTTTAAAAAAATTTTTGGAGCAGGCGGAATAAAAATTGATGGGTTTAGTGTGAAAGACATTATTCCAAACAGTCAGTTGAAAGAAATTGAAACATTATACAACTTAGCTTTTTCTGGGGAATCTATAACTGATATCAGGGAATATGAAGCTGGAGAAGGGTATAGAACTTATGAAACCAAATATGCTCCTATTTATACTGGAGGAGAAATTTATGCAGTGTCGGTAATCTCACAAAATATAACCAGGAGAATCGAAGGCGAAAATCAGTTGAAAGAAGTGTTAAGCTCTTTGTCGAGAAGGGAATCTGAAATATCATCCATTATTAATAATACAGATGCCTTAATTTTATCCATTGATAAAAAATTTAAGGTGATAGAATATAATGATGCTTTTCAACAGATGGCTTTAAAAAACTTTAATGTTAAAAAATTAAAGGGTACTTCTATATTAAATTATTTATTGCCTTCGAGTCATGACCATTTAAGAGCTATTTATAAAAGGGTTTTTAATGGAGAGTCAGTTGTGGATGAGCATGGTTATGAGACACCTTTAGGTTATTTTGTATATGAAACGCGATATAATCCAATTGTTAATAGAGGAAAAGTGATTGCTATTTCTATTTTTTCTCAAAACATTTCATCTCGAAAAGAAAACGAACAACGATTAAAAGCAGCCTTGAATGAGAAAGAGTTATTGTTAAATGAAATACACCATCGTGTAAAAAACAACTTGGCAATCATAAGTAGTCTCTTACAATTAGAAGAGTTGAAAACTTCGAACAAAGAGATAAAAGATATTTTGATTTCAAGTCAAAATAGGATTAAATCAACTGCATTAGTACACCAATTTCTCTACCAGAATGATTCGATTGCAAAAATTAAATTCAGTGAATATGTTAAAGAGTTTATTAATCAAATAGAAAAATCTTTAGTATCCGACAAACAAATAAATATATCAATTTCTGGAGAAGACTTTGATTTAGATATTGAACAAGCTATCCCTTGTGGGTTAATTATTAATGAATTATTTACAAACTCTGTAAAACATGCATTCCCAAACACTTTAATTGAAGCTAAGATTAATATATATTTTAAAAAAGAAAACGGAGGAGTACAATTAATTTTTTCAGATAACGGCATTGGTTTTAATGATGGTATTTATTCAAATAATACTCTTGGTCTGACTGTGGTTAAGACTTTAGTTAAACAACTACAGGGTGAGTTGGTTATCAATTCAAAAAAAGGAGCTGTTTTTAGTGTTTCCTTTCCTATTTGAAATTATTATTTAACCTTTGTTAGATGAATAGAGTATTTGTTGTAGAAGATGAGTTATTAGTGGCATTAGTCTATACGCAAGTTTTAACAACAAACGGCTATCAAATTGTTGGTCCATTTACTACAGGTAAGGAGGCCTTGGAAGAATTGTCATCAGAGGACATTTACGCGATGTTGTTAGATATTCAACTTGATGATGAAATTTCAGGAATAGAAATAGCTGAGAAGTTTCGAGAAAAATCACTTGCTCCAATTATATTTACAACAGGAAATGATGTTAATAATACGTTAAAACAAAGTGCTCATTTAGAAAATGTTTTTGTTTTATCAAAACCAGTAAATATTCAAGAGTTACTCGAAGTATTAAAAAGTTAACTGTTCCAAATTTCCCACGCTTTGTCGGCTTGTAGTTCTAACATCTCCAAACCATTTTTTACTTTAGCACCTCTTTCTTTTCCTAATTTCATGAATTTAGTTTCTAGAGGGTTGTAAACCAGATCAAACAAATAATGATTTGAGTTTATTGCTTCATAGGGTAAATCAGGTGATTTGTCAACATTAGGAAACATACCTAATGGCGTAGTATTAATTATTAGTTGGTAATTAGCGACAAGGTCAGGGGTTAACTCATCATAGGAGAGTGTGGTTTTATTCGGTTTCCGCGAAACAAATTGATATGGAATATTACAATCTTCAAGGGCTGCCTTTACCGCTTTCGAAGCACCTCCTGTCCCAAGAATTAGGGCTTTTTTATTAGTGAAATCACCAACCATTTTTTTTAATGATTGTAAAAAGCCATAATAATCAGAATTAAATCCCTTTAGCCTTCTGTTTGGTAAAATTTTAACTACGTTAATGGCACCAATCCGACTTGCCGCCTCATCAATTTCGTCAAGAAAAGGGATTATTGCTTCCTTATGCGGAATTGTAATATTGAATCCTTTTAACTTTTCTTGGTGAGTTTTGAGAATATTTTCTAATAGTTCTATGGTCTCTATTTCAAATAGTTCGTATTTGGAATTAGTAATGTTCTCTCTTACAAATTTTTCAGTAAAATATTTTTTTGAAAAAGAATGGGAGAGAGGGTAGCCTATTAATCCGTATAAATTCACTTAATGGTGGACTTGTTTGGTGAAAATTGATATTAGGCTGCTTCCTGAAAGTACTACAATGGTAACAATTATTCCAGCAATTAATACCCCTAACGAAACAGCAAGAAGTGCCTGTTTTTTGCTAAAGCCAAATAACCAAGCTGCAAATGTACCCGTGTAAGCACCTGTAACTGGCAAGGGAATCATAACAAAAACCATTAATCCCCAGAACCCATATTTTTGGATATCTTTCTCTACTTTTTTTCTTGTACGCGCAACAAATTTATCAAAGAGGGTTTCATAAAGTTTGATTTTCATGAATTGTTTATGAAATACCCCCAAAAAAACATAAACAATGGGAATAGCTAATAAATTTGCACTCACACAAACCAAGTAGGCAATTCTATAGTCAACACCATTAGTCAATGCGTATAAAATACCACCTCTCAATTCAGAGATTGGTAGAATGCTCCAAAGAAACGATTTAAGTATGATTTCTGACATTATTTCTGAGGCATAAAATGGTCAAAAGTATCACTTCTTAAACCTAATCTAATGGTTTCTAAGGGGATAACCTCTTCTGCAGAAATGTTCCCTAGGTTTACATCTGCCCCACATAGTTTAATAAAAAAGACTTGTTGTGTTTTTTGAGGAGCTTCCCAAATAATTTTTTCCATTGGAACTTCTGTTAATATTTCCTGAACTAGTCCCATTCTTACTTCACCTGAAGATCTAAACAAACCAACATTTCCTGCTTCTCGAGATTCTCCAATAACTTTCCACGCGCCTGCTTCAAGCTCTGCTTTCATCAACTTAATCCATTGGTACGGTGGTATTATTTTCTCAGCATCTTTAGACCCAACTTCCGAAAGCACGGTAACTTGTTTTGCAAACGATGAAATTAATTCACATTTTTTGTCGTGTTCTAACTCGATTGAACCGTCAGATACTTCAGCGTATTCTAATTTATATTTATCAAGAAGTCTTCGATAGTCATCTAACTGATCTCTAACTAAAAAAGCTTCAAATAACGTACCGCCAAAATAAACTGGGATGCCAGCAGAGCGGTAGACTTCAATTTTTTCTTCTAACCGTTTGGTTACGAAAGAAGTAGCCCAGCCAAATTTAACGATGTCAATATAGTCTCCTCCTGCGTCTATTAAATTTTCAACTTCTCTAATACTAAGGCCCTTATCCATGACCATTGTCAATCCTTTTTGGCGTGGTTTTTCACTTCTTTCAGGAATGAATTTTAACGAGTAATTATCGTACATTTTTTATCGGCTATATTGATCTATGATTTTAATAAGTGCTTTTTGTTTTTCTAATTCAGGGAAAAACTCAAATAGCACCGTATGCTTTTCATAGTTCAAAATTAATGCATTTTCTAAATTAATAAAGGCTTCTTTGAAATTACCTTGCTGAATAAGGTACGCGGAAATTCGATAATGTAATTCAGCTTCTTTAGGCATGAATTCAATTGCTTGACTCATGATTTCTATTGCACGATTTTCATCTCCCTGCTCATAATAGATATAAGAGTAGTCCAACCAGGCATCAATATTGTCACATTCGAACTCTACAAGTTGCTGATACATGTCTATTGCAGACACTACATTTCCTATTTTATATTCAGCCTCAGCTACTGCTTGAATATAGTCTCCGTTAAAATCGTCTAGTTCAAGTGCTTTTTTATAATAGTGTAAAGATTCATACCATCGTTCTAAACTATCCAAGCATTCACCTATTCCAAACCATGATTGATCAGCTTTAATATCCAGATTTAAACTTTTATTAAAAAGTTTAATGGCTTTGTCATAATCACGAAGTTTATAATAACATTGGCCTAAACAATAAAATAAGTTAGGATCGTCCCAAGCTTCAAGTTCTTGAGTTTTTGAAAAGCATTCTAATGCTTTTTCATACTCTTCTAAGTTCATGAGTGTATTACCCATGTTGAAATAAGCTGAAGAAAAATCGTCTTCAATGATGATAGCATAATCGTACGCGCCAAGAGCTTTTTCAAATTGCTCAAGCTTATCATATACTATTCCTAAATTATACCATGCAGTGGCAGAGTAGGGGTCGGCATCAATAAACTGTTCGTAAAAAGTAAGGCTAGATTCGAGCTGACCTACTAAATCAAGACATGATGTTAACTCCAATAAGGCGTCTTCATTTTCAATATTAATTTCTAGCGTCTTTTTAAAGTTTTCAATGGCTTTTTCCATGTTTCCCATGTTTTGGTAGGCCATTCCAATGGTAAAAAACACCATGTCAGCGTCTTCTCCAGCTGGATTTAGAGACTCAAATAATGTTATACATTCTTCGAATTTTTCTTGTTGAAAAAATATATTTGCTTTGATTATTATGATTTCCTCATCACCAGGTTGGTACATTTCTGCTTCTTCCAATGCTAACAAGGACTCACTAATTTCTCCTTTTTGAAATAAAACACGTGCTAACTCTACTTTTAATTCAGAAGAATAAGGGTGTTGTTCAATTCCCAATTGACAAGCACGTAGAGCTTTATTAAGGTCACCAATTTCCAAAAAATGTTCGATAAGAAACTCGTAAGTGCTTAATTCAAAAAACTCACTTTCGCCTCGTTTCAAAATCTCCTCAAAGTTTTTGATGTTTTTCTTTTCTTCTCCACCGAATTGATCAAATGCTTCCAAGGGCGTATAAGTTAGTTAACGATTAATAAGTTAGATGTTAACATCTAAAGGTGAGACGAAGTTCCTTCTTTTTTATCCACAAATGTGCTACAGCACCATTTAATTGTCTCTCTTATGGTATTATACTCTAAACTAGTTGTATTAGTTATTTTTTTCCCGCTGTAATAGTTGTTAGCAACAATAACTCGAAGTGTACTTAAGCTAACATCCGATGGGGTGGTTCTGAAGATAAATGAGAAAATTAATTTCACTCGTATATATAATTTTAGAAACCACCATGGGATTAAGATTTTTGGTTTCTGAAGATTGTGATAACTACGGATTATTGTAATAAGATCTGTATAGGAGATTTTGCCAGCATTTAGTATAAATCTTTGGTTTGTAACTGTTGAATTTAATAAACACATAACCGCAGTCACAACATCTCGGATATCCACTACATTCAATGAACCATTTATGGTGAAAGCCCCATGTTTAACTGCATGACTAAATATTTTAGCCTGAGCTAATTTGTTTTTATTGGGGCTTAAAACGACTGAAGGATTAATTATAATTGTATTTAATCCTTCTTCAGAAGCTCTCCAAACCTCTAACTCTGCTTGATACTTTGAAATGCTGTATTGAGAGTATTTAAAGTCTGGATTCCATTTTGATTTTTCGTCAAGGACCGAAGTTGATGTAGAATTTCCGATTGCAGAGATGGAACTGACGTATACGAATTTTGCGATCTTATGGTCTAACGCTAAGTTAACCATATTTGCTGTACCTTCTACGTTTGTTTTAATTACCTTTTCTTCATCTTGTGACTTAAATGAAACTAAAGCAGCAGCATGAATTACAGTTTCAACACCTAAAAAAGCAGTGTTTAGTTCCGTTATATCTAAAATATCTCCTTCAATAATTTCAATTTTATTAATGAGTTCTTTAATAGGAGATAAATCACTTGTCGATCGAACTAGTACTCTAACATTATGATTACGTTTAACTAATTCATGCGTAATATAACTACCAATTAAGCCTGTTGCCCCTGTAACTAAAATCAAAATAGTTGATTGTTTAAGATTCTTGTTGGGTCTAACTTAGAAAAAGCTTTAGTGTTTAAACTTTTTTCTAGATGCTTAATGTGGCGAGGCCCATGGCAATCAGTTCCAGCAAAGTCAACCATGTTATAGCTAATTAATTTTTCTGCTATAGCTTTTGCTGCGGGCGAATAATATCCTGCAAGGGAATTTAAATTGATTTGAAATAAAACACCTTTGTCATAAATTTTTTTATAATTATTAAAGTCACTATACATATAGCTGTATCGTTCTGGATGCGCAAGAATTATTTTATATCCTTTAGATTTAACTTTAAAAATCACCTCAAGCAAATTGTTAGGTTTGTTGATGTAGGAAGTTTCAAGTAATAAATAGTTGTCCCCTAAAGTTAGTAAGGGTGTGTTGGTTTCTAATTTTTCCACAAACCATTCGTCAATATAATATTCTGCTGCTGCTTGTAGATGAAAATTGATGTTTTGATTTTTTAACTCATCATTGACTAGCTTCAAGCCTTCATTTATTATTTCAGGGGTATTTTTAAAAAAATCACCCATAATATGAGGCGTGGTTATGGCTTTATTGTAACCTAATTTTTGTAAAGATTTTATTGTTTCAATGGATTCTTCAAGTGTTGTAACGCCATCATCTATCCCTGGAATTAGATGTGAATGCATATCTACTTCTAGAAAGTTACAAAAAGATTTTTTTTTATATAAAATAGAGAATATACTCATTAGATTTTTTCAATTTCATCTTCATAATATCCATAACCATATCCATAACCATATCCGTATGAAGTTGAATTTTCCACCGCGTTTAATATCACGGATAGGTTTTTAAATCTTTTTGACTGATAGATGTTATTGATGTTTTTTTCTACACCCGTTTGAGAATATCCTGACCTTACTATATACAGCGGAATATCTGCTTTTTGCATAACTAATAATCCATCAGTAACTAAACCAACCGGGGGAGTATCTATTATAATTACATCATAACTTAGATGTAGTTCTTGAATAATTACATCAAGTTGTTTTTTCATGATCAGTTCCGAGGGATTAGGGGGGATTGCTCCAGCAGTAATGATATCTAAATTTTCTAAGGAGGTTTTTCTTATACATTCTTCAAGCTTACTTTGCTGAATTAATAGATTACTCATCCCTATTTCATTACTTAACCCAAATCCTAAATGCAACTTAGGCTTTCTCATGTCCAAATCAATAACTACTACTTTTTGTCCCCCTACTGCTAAAACTCCAGCTAAATTTATGGCAACAAATGTTTTTCCTTCTCCAGATACAGTTGAAGTTACTGTTATAGTTCTTTTTAATTTATTAGGGGCTATAAATTCAATGTTAGTTCTAATTGACCTTAGTGCTTCAGTAATAGATGATTTAGGGAATTTATCGATAATTAAAGCAGAAAATTCCATTTTATTTTTTCTATAACTTGGAATCATACCTAATAAAGGAACCTTTAATCTTTGTTCTAAGTCTTGAGGTGTAATGATTTTATTATGAAGTAAGTATTTGATACTAATAAAACTAATTATTAGAAATATGCCGATAGAAACAGAAATTAGATAAGTAGATGTTTTTAGTGGATAAATTAAATTGCTAGGAGTACTTGCTGGTGATAATATTACAAACTCCGGTACTGTACCAGCTTTTAAAATACCATATTCTACTCGTTTCTCTATTAGCATTAAATAGAATTTCTCCCATAAATCATAAAATCTTTTTAATCGCGTTAACTCGGTGTTTTGAGATGGAAGTCCTAAAAATTCATCGTGAAGTTTTTGAATTCCATTATTTATATCAAAGGTGTTTTCAGCTACTATTTTTTTACTTTCAAAGACATACTCCAACACACTGTTTTCTAAATTTTCAACATCCCTTATTTTTGTTTTGTAAGCAAGTGTATTTGTATTAGTTGTGGATTTGACGTTTTCCAAAGCTTTATAAGCAAGATTTAAGTTATTTATTTCTTCGATTAGTTGAGGGTTTTGTTCATTCGCATTAAAGGCAGAAATAAACTTTTCGCCTGAGTCAGTTAATATTGCATCTTTGATGTGATCTAATAAATCAGATTGATTTTTCAATCTCGACTTTTCTTCAGTTAAGGTTTCTAATTTGGTTTTTATTAGTGCAAAATCTGTACTTGGATTCTCTGTTCCTGTCTTTTTAACAAAATCTTCGAGTTGGATTTCTGATGATTCTAAGCTTTCTGCGGTATTGTCAAGTTGTTCATTAATAAAATGAATGACTTGTTCTTGTTCTAAACGTTTGTTTTCAAGCGTTTTTTCAAGATATACCGAGTCAATAGTATTTACAATTGCTGTTGCTTTAGCAGAGTTATGATCTTGAAATGCTATTTTAATAGTATTAGCGTTAGGGTTTAAAATACTTACCTGTAAGTTTTTCGAGAGATAAGTGTTAAGTGATGAATTACTATTGATGATAAAAAAATAGGGAACGTTGATGTTTTGTCTGCTGAATATTTCGTTACGTTTTATCTTAAACTTAAAACCATTTAAATTAACTTCTTTTCCAATTTGATATGTCTTTTCATTGTCTTGTTCGCTGATTCCGAGCTTGAATGTGTGGTTGTTTATAAAAGTAATATCAAAGGGGGTGTCGTAAATGATGGCATTGTTTTTTTTAACATATTCGATATGAAAAGCATTAGCTTGGAATTTTTCATCATTCAGAATTTTACCATATTCAAAAAAACTTTTTTCTAAATCCAATTTATCAATTGCGGAGTCAAAAATTAATTTTGATTTTATTATTTCAATTTCACTTGCAAGTGATCCAATATTATTAGTTCCATTAGTAGTTATTCCAGGAGAATTAATCCCTAATACCCCCGCTTCAGAATTGATTTTAAGTTGAATAATAGAGCTAGATTCGTACAAAGGTTTTGTATACCTGATGTATAGATAAGCTATACTTATGACTATAGGGATTATTATAGCAGCAACATAGATGTTTTTTTTAAGTACAAATATGATTTTAGTAAAATCGATATTGTTTGAAGATGAGTTTTCAGAAGATTGAGCTTCAAAATCAAAATCTCCCTCCAATATTTCTCTAGGCACTTTCCCCATTTAATTTCGATTTAGTATTATCGCTAATGTTAATAAGCTTGTAAGTAATGATAGTATAGGAGAAAGGTCTCGAACACTTTCTACAACAACTTTTCTAACCGGCTCAATATAGATCACATCATTTGGTTGAACATACATGTTTGCAGATTTCATTCCACTGATTGTTGATAGATCTATTATTTCAACCTGAGGGTCGTTCAAATCCCCTCTAATCAGCCGAAGATTATGCGCTTTAGCCGTATTTGGAATACCACCAGCTAGTGCAATAACTTCAAGAATGCTCATGTTTTCATTAGGTAGAGGTATAACCTGGCCATTCAACATATCTCCTCCGCCAAGAACAATGACTCTTCTGTTTTCTAAGGCTGTTGTTGCAAAAGACTCTACATAGAAATCCGAATACATAATAGAAAGAATGCTATCTGCTTGGGGAAGAGTATAGCCTTCTAAAGCCACATACCCGATCATTGGAAGTTTTACAGTTCCATCAGGCCGTACTAAATAAATAGGCTTATCCATCATTCGATTCATATTTCCAGCTACGCCAATTTCTTTTCTTAAGGTAAAGTTGGGGTCTATAATAAGTTCGCCACTGTTAGAATAAACACTTAAACTCAATTGATCGGTGGGTTTTATGATATAATTTTGCGTTGTTTTATTCACAACTTTTTTTAAATGCTCATTTTCTGTTTTGAACATAATATTTTGACGGTACATTCCACATGAGTGGAGAAGTAGGGAGCCAAGGATAAATAATAGTAGTTGTATGTAGTGTTTTTTCATTGAAGAGATAAGCTCTTTATATTGTTATCAGGAGAGGCTATTTTAATGTGTTAAAGAGAGGTAATATCGCATCTTTTTCAGAAACAATAGGGTTTTTTATACCCCAATCAATGTTTAATTCAGGGTCATTCCAAATTATACCACCTTCTGATTCCTTGTTATAATAATTTGTACACTTGTAAACAAATGTTGTATTGTTCTCTAACGCAACAAAGCCATGAGCAAAGCCTTCTGGAACATATACCATATTATGATCTTTTGTGTTTAGTTTAAAAGTTAAATGCTGACCATAAGTTAGAGAGTCTTTACGAATATCTACTACTACATCTAAAGCACTACCTGTTATTACCCTAACTAATTTTCCTTGAGCATAGGGTGCTTTTTGAAAATGAAGTCCTCTTAGTGTTCCTTTCGAAGAAAATGACTGGTTGTCTTGCACAAAGTGAACCCCAGGTAAATATTCTTCAAAAACTTTCTCACTATACGACTCAAAAAAGAAGCCTCTTTCATCTCCAAAAACACGTGGTAAAAACTCTAAAACGCCTTTTATATCAAATTTGTTAACTTTCATAGTGATTTTATTACTTCTAAATATTTTCCAATAACGATGCGCTCGTCAAACTTTTCTTCAATCAATTTCCTGCTTCTAGCACCAAGTCTTTTTAAGGTGTTTTCATTTGCATCTAGCATTTTTCCCATCATATCCGCTAAGGAGTTAGGGTTTTTGGCTTCACAAAGATATCCGTTTTCATTGTGAATAACTACTTCTCGACATCCTGGTACGTTAGTAGCGATAATAGGTCGACCAATGGCACCTGCTTCTAGTAATGATTTTGGAGTTCCTTCTCGGTAAGAGGGTAGCACTACACATTGGCTGTTAATAATTAATTCTGACACCTTATTTACCTCTCCTAAATAGTTAATCAACCCTTTATTATGCCAATCTAATACAGTTGATTTAGGAACACCCATATTACTCAATTCATCTAAGCTTCCAGCTAATTGTGCCTCAAATTCGTAACCTTTTGCTTTCAATATATTTGAAGCTTCGACATATTCTTGAACACCTTTATCATATAAGACTCTTGCAAGCATCAGAAAAGTAAAACTTGATTTTTTATTCACTTCATGATAAATCAATTCATTTATATTCACACCCGATCCAGGTAACACAGCGGTAATCTCTTTTTTAATTAATCCATAATCTAAAAAGAGTTTGAGATCATCACAATTTTGAAAAAACACTTTTTTTGGGTGTTTAAATGCTATTTTGTATAATGAACGAGCTACTTTGTACAATGGGTGATTATGCAAAAATATAGTGCCCAAACCACTTACATTATTGATAACTGGAATCCCGAGTTTTTTAGCGGCTAATGTCCCGTAAATATTAGGCTTAATGGTGTAATGTAAAATGAAGTCAGGTTGAATACGTTCGTATACTTTAAGTAGTGTTCGGTAAAGTTTGTAATCATTAAAGGGATTAGTGCCTTTGTTTTCCATTTTAATGGGGTAATGCTTACAACCTAATGATTTCACCATAGCTGAATATTCATCTTTAGGTGAGACAGCGATTACCTCAATGCCTTCATCTTGGAGTGCTTTGATTAGCCCTCGCCTGAAATTATAAATATTCCATGCTGTATTTATAGTGATTACTACTTTCAACGCTTAAATTAGCCTTTCCAAATTGTTAACAGAACTCAAATTTAAACCAAAAAATAATGTTTACAGGAATTTTGCACCTTCATATTACAATTGTGTCCCTATTTCTTTTCTCGCTAATAATTAAAACACTATTAATGTTAGTGAATATGTCTCTTTATGAGAATGTTAGAAGTAAAACGCGTATCGTAGAAATAATATTAGGTCCACTCATTTTACTGACTGGAGGCTACTTATTTTTCACTCGAGGAATCTACGATGAGACGTGGTTAAATGTAAAAATGGTATTAGTGTTAATTGGTATACCTTTGAGTATAGTTGGTTTGAAAAAAGGAAATAAGGCATTAGCAATCATCGGTTGTCTTATTTTTATCTACATCTATGGTGTGGCAGAAACAAAAAGCTTAAAGTTTAAAGCTAATATTTCTCAATCGGTGGAATTTAAAGCCTAAATTTTTGTTTGATTATTATGAATGAAGTTCTCTTAGATTCTCAAATCCCTGTGAAAGCTATTTTAGTAGCTGTTTCCAATCAAAGACAAAACAAAACGAAAACACTCGAATATTTAGCGGAGTTAGAGTTTTTAGCCAGTACAATTAATATTGAGACGGTTGACACGTTTGTGCAAGCTCTAGAAATGCCAGATAAGCGCACTTTTATAGGTAAAGGGAAGCTGGAGGAAATACGCGCAAGTGCTATTCAGAATGAAGCAAATGCGATCATATTTGATGATGATTTATCGCCTTCTCAAGTCCGTAATTTAGAGAACGAGCTTCAAATTAAAATTTATGATAGAAGTTTATTGATTCTGGATATTTTCTTGTTTAGAGCCAAAACAGCACAAGCTAAAACGCAAGTAGAATTGGCTCGTTCACAATATTTGTTACCACGATTGACGCGGATGTGGTCTCACTTGGAACGACAACGTGGAGGCACTGGCACCAGAGGTGGAGCGGGTGAGAAAGAAATAGAAACAGATAAACGAGATATTAGAGATAAGATATCAAAGCTAAAACAACGCTTGAAAGATATTGATGTACAAAGTATAACACAGCGAAAAGGTCGTGATAAACAAGTGCGAGTTTCTTTAGTAGGCTATACCAACGTAGGTAAATCTACTTTGATGCGAGTGTTAACCAAAGCGGATGTATTTGCTGAAAATAAGCTGTTTGCAACAGTAGACTCAACAGTGCGTAAAACTGCGATCAATGAAATTCCCTTTTTACTGACAGATACAGTCGGTTTTATTCGTAAATTACCTCACACCTTGGTAGAATGTTTTAAGTCTACACTGGATGAAGTAAGAGAGTCAGATGTACTACTTCATGTAGTTGATTTATCACACCCTTCTTTTGAAGAGCATATGGATGTGGTGAAAAAAACGTTGATAGAAATTAAAACAACGGATAAACCTACATTAGTTGTCTATAATAAAGTAGATGCTTATTTAGAAAATCACCCAGAAGAATCCTGGGAGTCCTTGCAAGCTTCCTACCTAGGAGGTGAGAATGTGGTTTTTATATCGGCAATAGAAAAAATGAATATTGACACTTTACGAGATAAAGTATTTGAATTGGTGAAAAAAAGGTATTTGGAAATTTTTCCAAACTATGTGCACTACTTTGACTACACACAGAATTTTGAGGAATAAGAATTTACTTAGGGGCTTTGTTGAGCTTCTTCATTTGTTTCTTAAGTAAATCAATATCGGACTCTAAAGTTTTAATTTTTTCAGAATGGTTATCTGGTGTATCAGTAAATATAGAGGTGATTTTTGCTTTTACTTCCCAAATTTCTTTCACCTCTTTTATGTCTATATTGTAGGTTTTGTATTCCGAATTATCACTTTTAAGGATTATGTTATTTAAATCATCATCTATAAAATAAACTCGTTTTGCAACTATTCCTTCCTCCGTAATTACTACACAAATTTTGCCATTGCCAAGTTTTCCCCACTCCTCAGTAAACTCCGTTACAACAATTTCTCTGGGATGAATGGTGGGTAACATGCTATCTCCTTCAATTTCAAAAAGCCGGAAGTTACCATTTTCATAGCCTGGTATTTTGTAAGCAGCAAGTGTTTTAATATAATCAGAGTTTGTATGATTTTTAATATAACCTGCATGTGCCTCTTCACTAATTAATGGTATTGTTGTTTTCTTATCAAAGTCAATGGTGACTAACGAATGTTTTCTTACTGTATTTTCTAAAAAAATTTCTCCTTTACCATTTACTAACCAATTACAATCAGCATTGAACGCATCACTTATTTTTTGAATTGTATCTAATGATAACTTTGATTTTCCGCTTTCAAGCTGAGAAAGCGCTCCTTGGGATACACCAATACTTGTTGCAAAGTCTTTTTGAGAGAGTTGAAGTATTTCTCTTAATTCTGTTAGCCTAGATTTAGTGTCTTTTTCGACCATATCATTATTATTTATGGCTTCAAATATAAGTATGCTTATATTTTTATCAAACATTTTATAAGTATACTTATAAGTTATGCTCATTTAGTTTGCAGATTATAAAAAATAAAATAAACTTCGTTTATAAATAATACATGATGTTAAAACAAAAACTACAGATAATAATTGCTGAAGATGATGGTGATGATAAGCTATTGTTACTTGATGCATTTACAGAAAACTTCATTGATGAATCAAATATAGTTTTTGCCGAAAACGGAGAAGAGTTATTGATAAAATTACAATCAACTAATTATAGTCCGACTATTATCATCATGGATTTAAATATGCCAAAAAAAGATGGTAGAGAGGCCCTTCGCGAAATTAAGATGGATGAGAGCTTGAAACATATTCCGGTAATAATTTTAACTACCTCAAGTTCAGAACTAGATGTTAAAATGACGTATAAGGAGGGGGGGAGCACGTATTTTACTAAGCCAAGATTATACTCAGATTTAGTAGAAATAGTTGGTGTGATTAAAAATTATTGGCTTGAAAAAGCTGTCTTGACTTAAAAAATACATATTTGCATTGTGAGTGCGTCTGCAATTAAATCTAAAACAAAACAACAACACGAAAAAGTAGAGAGGTTATTAAGAGAAAAGCTTTTTTCTCCCGCTTTGGAGCCAACTGATTATTACTTACTGTTGAGGTCTTTTCTTGTAGCCTATGAAGTGTTTGAAAATAGTATCAGTAAATTTAATTTAACTAATGACCTGTTATTCAATCGTTCAAAACTTCTTTATTTAGAAAAAGATTTAAAAAATCTTACTGTCGATTTTTTTATTAGTAACCTACCTAGCCAAAATTCGGATGACATTGAGGTACAAAGTTTAGAAGAAGCTTTAGGGGTTTTTTATGTTACAGAAGGAGCTACGTTAGGAGGTAAAATAATTTTAGAAAACCTAAAGCGGTATCCATGGATGAAGACAGAAAAATATGCGTCTTTTTTTAATTCTTATGGATCTAAAAGAGGGGAAATGTGGTCTGAGTTTAATCAGATTGTTGAAGATTATTTCAATACAAATCCTAATAAATCAGATGAGTATATTATAGGCGCTAATAAAGCATTTAATCATATGTATAATATTATTATAAAAAATTAAGTTTGAAAATGTCTGAGTCTAAAAACGAAACTTTTCAAGTGACACTAGATAATTGTCATAAAGAACCTATACATCTTTTAGGTACTGTTCAGTCTCACGGAATATTGTTAGTGGTTAACAGTGATGACTTGAAAATTGAACAAATTAGTGACAATATAAAACTCATACTTGGCCAGGAAGCAGGGTTTTATTTAGGGAAAAGGATCGGTGCTTTACTTGGCCAAAATTTTAGTGATAACCTTAAGAATTACATTAATAATAACTCTTTTAAGACCGTCAATCCGATTGAATTGAAAGTTACTTCCAATAAAAATGAAGATGTATTATTTGATGTGATTTTAAACTTCAGTGGTCAAAGTGTTTTAGTTGAACTTGAGCTTAAAGATAAAAATGATGATGTCAGCCACTCATGGTTTTATAATAATGTCAAAAACTTTGTTAATCACCTTACTGAAAATGATGGTTTAGAAGACATTTTTGAAATGTCAGTAAATCGAATTAGAGATATTACAAACTATGACCGTGTAATGTTTTATAAATTTGATGAAGAATATAATGGACAAGTAGTAGCTGAGTCGAAGGTTGATCATATTAATTCATTCTTACATCAACACTTTCCTGAGTCAGATATACCATCTCAAGCTCGAGCCTTATATCTGAAAAATATTATAAGAATTTTAGTTGATACGGAGTCGAATAATGGAACCTTAGTTCCTGTTTTAAATCCAACTACAAATTCTGAAACAGATTTGACAAATAGTAACCTTAGAGGCGTTTCACCAATCCATATTCAATATTTAAAAAACATGGGAGTGAAGGCAACCATGTCTATAAGTATTATTGTGGAGGATAAACTTTGGGGTTTAATTGCGTGTCATCACTATAGTCCAAAACATGTTTCTTATAAAATTAGGGAAGCCGCTGTTTTTATGAGCTTAATGATTTCTCATTTAATTTCAATTAGATGCAGGCTTAAAATTAGAATGAGAGAAGCAGAGTTACAAACATTAAACGCAACTGTTGTTGAGAGTTTATCTTTGTCAACCACTTATGTAGAAGGTCTTAAAAAACAAATTCCATCATTATTGAATTTAGCTGATTCAATAGGAATGGCATGGGATTTTGATGGAGACATTGAAGCATTTGGTATTACACCATCCACAGAGGGGATAAAAAAAATTGCAGACAAATTATTTAGTAAAAGTGGCAAATCTTTTATTTATCATACGAACCAGTTGGCAGTAATAGAGCCTGAATTTTCGTCATATGCTGCTAATTCAAGTGGTGTTCTTTTTTTACCAATTTCAAAAAAAGAAAAAAAGTTTATGATCTGGTTTAGGCCAGAAGTTAATGAGACTAAAAATTGGGGAGGAAAGCCAGAAAAAGTCATTGAATTTCTTGATGATGGTAGTCATCGTCTGATGCCTCGATCATCGTTTAAATTGTGGCAGGAAAATGTGAAAAACAAGTCTAAGTCATTTCACGAAGGAGAAATCAATATTATTCTCCGGTTTCGAAATACGTTGATGAATTATATTTTACAAGACTCCGAGTTTTTAAAAGAAAAAAATAAAGTTCTCGAGTCAAAAGTGAGTGAGAGAACGCACGAATTAAAATTAGAGATTGAACATAAAAATAAATTGCAGGCAGAGACAAATATTCTTATGGAAGCGCTTGAGTCATCTAATTCTGACTTAGAACAGTTTGCCTACATAGCCTCTCACGATCTTCAAGAACCTTTACGGAAAATACAATCATTTGGTGAACGGTTAGAAAAAAGAGCCACAAGTTTAGATGATGTTTCCAAAGACTATTTAGATAGAATGAAAAGATCTGCCAACCGTATGCAAGCGTTGATTGAAGATCTATTAAGTTTTTCTAGAATTAGTTCTCAAAAAAAGGCTCATAGTTTTGTGAGTTTGGATGAGGTGTTAAAAGAGTTGATGTCGAACATTGAAATAACAATTGAAGAATCTAAAGCTGAAATTACAATTGATGAATTGGGGATGATTTTTGGCGATCAAGTACAGGTAACCAGGCTATTCCAAAATTTAATTCAAAACGCTATCAAATTTACAAAGGATAACGAAAAGCCAGTTATACAAATCACAAAACAGGAGACAGAAGATTGGGTAATTATTAAAGTCATTGATAATGGAATTGGTTTTGAATCTTCATACAATGAAAAAATATTTGGTTTATTTGAAAGACTAAACAACAGATCTGATTATTCAGGAACAGGGTTAGGGCTTGCTATATGTAAGAAAATAATGGAAAAGCATGCAGGGGAAATTTCTGCTGAGGGAAAATTCAATCAAGGCGCTGTTTTTACTTTGAAATTTCCTAAGGTCATAGCTAGTTCTTAATTTAGATTTATATCCGTTATATTTTTTTTGTCTAACATGGCCCCGTAGTTCAACGGATAGAATAGTCGTTTCCTAAACGATTGATTCAGGTTCGATTCCTGACGGGGCTACTTTTTTTACTATGTTGCCCTGAAACAAATTTCTCTCAGAATAAAAAAAGCTTTCACCTCAATAGAGACGAAAGCTTTAGTAGTAGTTGTGAAGCCAGCTTTAGTTTGAAGCCAACTCAATACTTCTTTTAACAAAGTTGGTGAGATCCTTACCGGTCAATAACCCTTGTGAAATTTTTGCTAAGTCAAGTGCTTGTTTCGCTAGTTCTTTACTTGCCTCATCTCCTTTTATAACTTTTTGAGTTAAAGCATGGTTTGCATTAACAATCACATTATAGCTTTCTGGTAGGTTGCCAAAGCTCATTCCAGATGTTGCACTCATGTCTTTCATTCTACGCATAAATTCAGGCAAAACGATTGAAACAGGCATGTCTGAAGGAGAAAGCGATTCTACCTGAACGGTATAACTACCATTGTTTACGGTTTGCTCGAACAGTTCTTGAACTTTTTTCTTTTCCTCATCAGAAAGTACAGACTCTATTTTTTCGTCTTTATCTATTAATTTGTCAATGCTATCTGCATCCACTCGTTTTAATTGTAGCTTTTCTTCTTTTTGTTCCAGTTGACCCACGTAATGGCTATCTACCGGTCCGTCAAGAACAAGAACTTCATAACCTTTGTCTTTAGCCGATTGAATGTATGTGTCTTGTGCGTTAACGTTGTTGGTATAAAGTAACACAAAGTTATCATCCTTATCTGTTTGATTTCCTTTTAGTTTTTCTTTCGCTTCTTCAACAGTTAAATACGTATTGTCTACAGTTTTTAATAATGCATTTTTAGATACTCTGTCAGCAAATTTTTCATCACTCACGATACCGTAGCGCACAAATACACTGATACTATCCCATTTTTCTTCATAAGCTTTTCTATCAGCCTTATAAAGTTCATTTAATTTATCCGCTACTTTTTTACTGATGTGGGCATTTATTTTCCTTACATTTCCATCAGCTTGCAAGAAGCTTCGTGACACGTTTAATGGAATGTCTGGTGAGTCAATGACACCATGGAGTAACATTAAGAAGTCAGGGACAACATCTTTTACCTCATCGGTAATAAATACCTGACGGGAGTAAAGGTGTATTTTGTTTTTTTGGAAATCGAAGTCATTTTTCACTTTAGGGAAATACAATACACCTGTTAGATTAAAGGGATAATCTACATTGAGATGAATCCAGAAAAGTGGATCCTCTGCCATTGGGTATAACTCTTTATAGAAACTGATGTAATCTTCATCTTTAAGATCAGCAGGTGACTTGGTCCAAATAGGATTTGGTTGATTGACAATTTTTTCGTCAAATTCAATTTCAATTGGAAGGAATTTGCAGTATTTATCTAAAATTCCTTGAAGTCTAAATTTATTTAAAAACTCTTCACCTTCTTCCGAGATATGTAGGATAATGTCTGTGCCTCTTTCCGTTTTGTTACCTTCAGAAATTTCAAATTCTGTTGAGCCATCACAAACCCATCGCGCAGGTTGAGCGCCTTCTTGGTAGGATAACGATTGAATTTCAACTTTATCAGCCACCATATATGCGGAGTAGAAACCTAATCCAAAATGACCGATAATTTGTTGGTTGGTGGTATTTTCTTTGTCTTTATACTTTTCTACAAACTCAGTTGCACCCGAGAAAGCAATTTGGTTAATGTATTTTTTGATTTCCTCAGCTGTCATCCCAATTCCTTTGTCGCTGATGGTGATAGTTTTTGCTTTCTCATCAAAGGCTACTTTTATCTTAAGTTCACCTATCTCACCATTAAATTGGTTGATTGAAGCCAAGTGCTTTAGTTTTTGCGAAGCATCAACCGCATTTGAAACTAACTCTCTTAAGAAAATCTCATTGTCTGAGTAGAGGAATTTTTTAATGATTGGAAATATATTCTCCGAATGAATTGAAATACTGCCTTTCTCTTGCATCGTTTTATGTGTTTTAATTTTTTAAACCGAAACATGTTTATCAATAGTTGTTCCACAGGAAGATGTTGTGACAAGCTGACAGTATTTCAGATAAATAGTCTTGACTAGGTAGCATTCACGGTAAAATTTGTCGTACCTAATAAAATTGATGGGTAAATATTTTAAACAAAATTCCTTTAGTGGTTTGAATTTGAGCTGCCTTAGAGTAGTTGTATTTAATATTTTTTTTACTTCTTCTTTTGGATGATGTGAGAGGAAAAAGAATAAATGAGAGGATGGAATTATTCTGCTTTTAAATGAATAGCGGAAAAAAATGAGGCAAAGCATTTAGTATTTATGAATAAATCTTTTAGTAAAGTTCACCACAATTATGAAACTGAGGAATAATTCGAATTGGTGTATCCCATGTGATGCTATTTTATCAACATCGCTTTATGCTTGCGGATGTTTTCTGTGGTAATTAGCTCAAGAGCAGGTTTAGTTTCTGAAAGGTTAATCATATAACCAGTAAGACCTTCCAAATAATCCAAGTCATGAGTGGTGAATAACACTGTCTTTTCTTTGAGAGGAAGCATTTTCAATACATTCATCACCTTCATTTTATTGCGAATATCCAAGGCGTTTGTTGGTTCGTCCAACAATAATAAATCAGCATTTTGCATCAGCATTTGTGCAAGAAACACCAAGCGCGACTCGCCCCCAGATAAGTCGGTAATTGAACGCTGTTCGAAATCTAACATTCCAACTAATTGAAGTATTTCTCGTGCTTGGATGTAGTCCTCGGCTGTATAGCTTTCTAAAAATTTCTTTTTTCCGTAAGATCCCATTACCACGGTTTCAAGTACAGGTATTTCGAAATTAATTTCGTTATTCTGCTCGAGGTACGCGTAGAGTTTTGGTGAGATCGGTTTTGAATTTGAAAAAGTGGTTTCTTTAAAACAAAAGAAGCCCTCAAATTGGGCTTGTTTTGTTAATGCTTTTAAGAAAGTTGTTTTTCCTGCTCCATTATGACCAATGATTGCAACAAGTGATGGTTGATGCACTTCAATGTTCAAGTCTTGTAGCAAGACATGCTTATTTATTCTCAGAGTGAAATTATTTACTGAGAAGTAAGCCAACTTAGTTAATTAATATTCGTCTTCGTTAAATAGGAAATCCTCTTTAGAAGGATAATCAGGCCATATTTCTTCGATAGTTTCGTAAGGTTGGCCGTCATCTTCTAGATCTTGAAGATTTTCCACTACTTCATTAGGTGCACCTGTTCTGATTGCATAATCAATCAATTCATCCTTAGTTGCTGGCCAAGGGGCATCCTCTAAATATGAAGCTAGTTCTAGTGTCCAATACATGTTGTCCTCCTCTTTTTTACTGTTAAAATTTCTGCAAAGCTAACATAAATACAAAGTGGGTCAATACCTTGTGGGAAAATAGCTTGATTATTATTAGGTGATTGCCTTTAATTCGTCTAAAATACGTGTTTTGGCTTTTAATTTTCTCGAGTAAGATGAAAGTCTTGAGTCAAATATGCGGGCAAAGTCCTGATTATTTTCTCCAAATACCATTTTATCTTTGTTTTGTTCCATCTGATTAATTTCTTCTTCACCTTTTTTGATGATAAAACGTAAGAAATTAATTTTCTCCTTCCGTTGAGCAGCGTCACTTAGTTGGTCAAAGTTATCGACTCTTTCTTTAACTTTTTTCTCTAGGTATTGTTTTTCAAACACATATTCACAAGCAGCTCGCAGTTTGCCTTCGCCTCTAAAGCCCTTTTTTCGACTAGTGTATTTGAGTTCTTTTAATTCGGTTTGAAGTTTTTTTGCAAGAGTCACAGCTTCATGAATGTTTTTCATGGTGAAGAGTGTTTCGGCTTGCTGCGAAATCTTCTCCCAGGCTTCTTTAGGGTCAACTTGTGGTTTGTATTTTTGTTTCGATGGTTTACTTTTTGATTTTAATTGTGTGAAAAACGAGTTGCCTAATTCTTTGAATTCAATAATTAGTTTTTCGTAAAGGTTAGAAGGAATTTCACTTAACTCCCGCCATTTCGTCTGAAGTTCTTTAAATGCATTAGCATTTTCTTTCAAGTTGCCTTGTAATAATTTTTTTGCTTCGGCTATCAAGAATTCATATTGTTGAACGCGAACTGACACCAATTCTTTTTGAAGAGCATCAAGTTGCTCAACTGATTTGTTGAAAAATGTACCAACGGTATCTTTGAAGTTTTTTTGCAGTTCAGTTTCTAATTCTTCTGCTGCTTTCCCTGTTTTATTCCAATGGCTTTGCAGTTCTTTAATCTTTTCAATGTCCTCAGTCCAGTTATCACTGGCAGCTAGTTCTTTAGCCTGATCAATAATTCCATTTTTTATAGTAGCATTCTTTGCTCTGTTCTGTTCAATTCCAGCACTGAGTAAGGTTTCTGTTTCATTTAAATCGTTTAGAAGACCTTCAAAATCACCAATGCCGTTGTAGGTTTTAATGCTTTCTTTCAAATGAAGTAACTTCATCATAAAGGAACCTTTATTATTAGCTTCTTCAATATTTTTTTTGAGTTCCTCTATTTTGGATTTGAGTAAACTAAATCGGTTGGAAAAATAACTAACAGTCTCTTCTTCAGAGTTTTTCACGTCACCAATTTCTCTTTCTGGTTGTCCTAAAGTTGGTAAAAGATATATCTTACCATCTTTTATAGTGTGGTATTGGTTGCTCATATCTGGCTTCCTTTAACTTTTCTTAATATCCATTCCGCTGTAAGCAATGAGACGATAATTAACAGGTACCACCAGTTTTCTCGCAACGGTTTATTTGTTTCTTGTGAATGTATCACTTTTTTAAAGTTTTGAGAAACCAATTCGTCAACTAAATCAGCATGTTGGTCAAAAGTATAGAACTTTCCCTGATTATTTTGAGCTGTTTTTCTCAAGAGAGAGTGGTTAGCTTGTAAGTCCAGTTCTTCCAAATGTTTTTTCTTCACGGTAAAAGCACCTTTCATTCGGTGAGTTTTGTTAGAAATTGTAGCTTGGGCGGTATATTGATAATTCCCTTCTTCTAATCGTTTCATAGGGAATGATTGATTAAACTCATCGCTTACATAGGCAAATTTTTCGATGAGCTCTCCGTTTTGTGAAATCGACACAGTTACTGGAATATTCGATATAGGTTCATACAAATCGTTTAAGGTCTGGATGTTGAAATCGGCAATTTCTGAAGTGTAAAAGTCTTCTTTGTTTGGCGTAACTAACAATTTACGTTTGTCATCTGTAGTGATTAAAAATTGAATAGTTTTGGAAAGAAGTTCGTTGAGTAACTTGTTTTCTTGTTTTTCAGCATATTCAAATAAAGCCCATTTCCAATAACCTTCACCCACTAAAACACCTTCTTTAAAATCATTGGTTTGTTGTAGTAGTAATAAGGGTTTGTCTGTTTTAATGCTTCCAACTTGTTGGTAGAGTAAACCTTCACTATTTGCCTTCACATTAAAGTCTGCAAAGGGAACAGCAATTGGTGGAACCATATCCAATAACTCTTGAATATAGCTATTGTCAGTTTTAAATTTATTGAAGGTTGTTTTCAAATAAGCATTGACCTCATCTTTTTGGTTGTTGTTTCCTACAATGGATAGCGTTTTGTTGTTGCTCGAAAAGGCACGTAAATCAGTTTGGTTTCCCACAATGAAAAGTTTCGGGACACTTGCTGTTAAGAGTTTATTGGTCTCAGCGTTGTTTTTCCCAATTCCAGGAATTTGATAAGCGATGATTAAGTTGTAATCAGCAGGGTTGATTTCTTTTTTTGTTATCCCCTCAAGGTGTAATTCAAACTCATAACGGTCAAGTTTGTTGACGAGCTGTCGGATAAATTTGATGTCGGGATGCGGTGCAAGGGCATAGAGTAAGATTTTCTTCTTGTTATTAACAATTTCGATGTAGGTTTTCTTTACATTATTTTTTAGTGTGATTTCGTCTTTTAATTCAGTGACTTTTATAGTATAAGCAGCAATTCCTGGATGTTTTTCAGAAACATAAAATGTCAGTTGTTGAAAACCAGCTTTAGTTAATGTTAGATCTTTTTCATGAACGAGCGAGTCTTTTTTCATCAAGCTGACCTTGATTTTTTCTCCAGCGTAACCCGTATTATGAATGGTCGCTTCTATCGGAAAACTATTATTGATATAAGCTGTTTTGTTAGTTTTGATTGCTTGTATTAAAAGATCTTTTTGAATAGTGGTGTCGCCCAATCCTAAAGTATAAGTTGGAGTTTGTAAATTAAGGTAATCAGGTGAAGATCCGCGGTTTGCGATACCATCGGAAATCAACACAATAGCAGCAAGGTTTTGGTTATAAAAAGCTTCTTGTGCTCCTTTTAAAGCAGTCGACAGGTTGGTTTCATCATGGATAAACTTAAGCGAATCCAACGATGTTTTTTTATTCAAATCAAAAAAAACTGTTTCAATTTCGTTGTTAGTTAAGGTTGTAGCACTTTCAAGAAGTGTTTTGCGAAGTTGGTTTTCGTATTCGGCAGATTGTTCTAACGTAACTGATGAAGAATTGTCAATCACATAGGCCACCACAGGTTTTTCATACGTGTTTTTTGTGTAATTGACATATGGAGAAAGCAATAAAAAACAAATTAGAAAAATAGTAAGAAACCGAAGTCCTCCTAAAATTGATCGTACAGTATTGGTGAAAGGTTCTTTATTCCGATAGAGAAAGTAAGGATATGCAGCAGCTAAAAGTAGACATGGTATAATATACCAGCCACTTTCTTCGATTTTTAATTGGAAAATATCCATAGCTAAATAAAAAAGAGTAGGGGTAAGTTGTTTTACTTAAAACCCTACTCTCGATTATGATTTATTTATTGAGTTTAGGTTAACATTCCGCCATCAACAATCAATGTTTGACCAGTAATGTACGAAGACATATCAGAACCTAAGAAAACAGCTGCGTTGGCAATGTCTTCTCCTTGGCCAATTCTTTTTAATGGAATGCCTTGTTTCCACTCTTCAATTAGTTTTTCATCCAAAACAGCAGTCATTTCTGTTTCTATAAATCCAGGAGCAATAACGTTGGAACGAATGTTTCTTGAACCTAGTTCCAGTGCTACTGATTTACTAAATCCAATAATTCCAGCCTTAGAAGCAGCGTAGTTAGCTTGACCTGCATTGCCACGTACACCTACGATTGATGAAATATTAACTATAGAACCTTTTCTAGCTTTCATCATTGGTTTAATGGCGGCTTTAACCACATTAAAAACCGATTTTAAGTTCACATTGATTACGTCATCCCATTGATCTTCTGTCATACGCATCAATAAACCATCTTTCGTGATTCCAGCATTGTTAACAATAATGTCGATTGAGCCAAAGTCAGTAACAATGTTATCAACTAACTCTTGAGCAGCACTAAAATCCGAGGCATCAGAGCGATATCCTTTTGCTTTCACACCCAAGGCAGCAAGTTCGCTTTCCAATGCTTGACCTTTTTCTACACTAGAAAGGTAAGTAAAGGCTACATTTGCCCCATGTTGCGCATAGTGAGTAGCAATTGCTCGACCTATTCCTTTTGATGCGCCAGTCACTAAGGCGTTTTTTCCTTCTAAAAGCTTCATTATTTATTTTTTTGTTTTCTAATTGTTTTCTCTGAATTGGAAATTGCCTCGAAAAAAGCACATTTCAAATTCCATTCAAAATTAGTTGAAATATTTTGTTTAAGTAAATGTGATACGTTACATTTGCAGTCCTTTTGAAGAAAACAAGAAAATAGAATGGCGAATCACAAGTCGGCAATAAAAAGAGTAAGAGCTAACGCAGCTAAAAAAGCTAGAAACAAGTATCAACATACTACGACTAGAACTTTTGTAAAAAAACTTAGAAAAGCTACTGAAAAAGCAGAAGCAGAAACTTTGTTTCCAAAAGTAGCGTCAATGATTGATAAATTAGCGAAGAGAAACATTATTCATAAGAATAAAGCTTCAAATCAAAAATCAAAATTGAGAAAATTAGTTAACTCTTTATAAGAGTAACGGTTTGATATAAGAGTATAGTCCACTGACACAGTTAGTGGACTTTTTTTGTTTATTTTTTAGTGCTATGTCTAATAAGTTAAGTATTCATCAATTATCAGAAGAAGATCGTCCGAGAGAAAAATTACTTTCACGGGGCCGTCAACAGTTATCTAATGCAGAGCTTTTGGCTATTTTGATAGGATCAGGTAATAAAGAAAAAAATGCTATTGAGCTTTCGCAAGAAATCTTATTCGCTGCAAATAACAACTTAAACGAGCTGGCACGTCTTTCTATTAAAGATTTGACAAAATTCTCAGGGGTTGGAGAAGCAAAAGCAATCACCATTGCCAGTGCATTGGAATTGGGTCGCAGAAGAAAAAAAGACGAAGTGTTAACAAAGCCGAAGGTGACTTCATCACGTGATGCCTATAATATTATCTCTCCATACCTGCTAGACTTAGCTCATGAAGAGTTTTGGATTCTATGTTTAAATAGAGCAAATCAATTAATAAAAGCTGAGAATATTAGTTCGGGTGGCTTTTCGGGTACAGTGGCAGATCCTAAAGTTATTTTTAAAAAGGCTTTAGACAACAATTCGTCTAGTTTGATTTTAATACACAACCATCCATCAGGTAATTTGAAACCTAGTCAATCAGATATGAAAATCACTGGACAATTGAAAAATGCAGGGGCTGTTTTAGAAATTCCAGTGCTCGACCACTTGATTTTTACAGATAAAGACTATTTCAGCTTTGCAGATGAGAATTTATTATAACTATTATGCTAACTTTGTTAGGCATGATATCAAGTAAATACATATTAGGATTTGTTGTAGTGGCCTTTGCTGCGATTGTTTTTTTCACATTGAGTAGTAGCAATGATAACTATGTAGAGTCCATTGAGATTTTTCGTAAACAGTACGAAGAAAATTTACGTGTAACAGATGATTCTCCTTTTAAAGAAGTAGCATTTGAAGGATTAAATTTTTATGCACCTAATCCAGATTATCGCGTAGATGCTAAAAGTGTACCGCTTACTGATAAAGAAATTATTTCTTTGAGTACCAGTGATGGAAAAAAAAGAAATTATGTTAAAACTACATTACTCATTTTTGAGTTGCATAACCGTGTGGATACTTTAACATTGTTACAAAACTTAGACGACCCTACCGATTACTTTTTGCCTTTTATTGATGAAACATCAGGAGAAGCGACCTATGGTGCTGGTCGCTATCTGCCCGTTGAACCTTCGAAAGGAGAAAAAATAGAGTTAGACTTTAATCGAGCTTTTAATCCCTATTGTGCTTATAACGAAGCGTATTCATGTCCAATGCCTCCAAAGGAAAATTATATTAATTCCAGCGTTGAAGCAGGGGAAAAAAACTACGCCCAACATTAATAAATCACTCGAAACCACTAATTTTAATGCTTTGATTCTAGGTATTCCATCTAGAGCAAAGAAAATCAATCTGTTGTGCTGTTAGTTCGGCACACAAAAAAGAAAAAGAATGAAAATATCACTGAACTGGGTACGCGATTTTGTGAAGCTTGAAGCATCAAGTGAAGAGATAACTGATAAGCTAACGAAAAGCGGACTTGAAGTAGAAGGTATAGAAGCTTTTGAGTCTATAAAAGGAGGTTTAAAAGGCATTGTATTAGGAGAAGTGCTTACGTGCGAAAAACACCCTGATGCGGATAAATTAAGCAAAACAACAGTGGATATAGGTGGGGAAATCGTACCCGTTGTATGTGGTGCTCCCAATGTTGCTGCTGGCCAAAAAGTGGTGGTTGCTACTGTTGGCGCTACAATTTATCCTCCTGAAGGTGATAGTTTCGTGATCAAAAAAGCGAAAATTAGAGGAGAAGTCTCTATTGGGATGATTTGCGCTGAGGATGAATTAGGGCTAGGGAAATCACACGATGGCATACTAGTGCTCACAACTGATTTGCCAAATGGAACACCAGCAGCAAGTTATTTTGAAATTGAAAATGATCAGGTAATTGAAATAGGCTTAACACCTAACCGAGCTGACGCTACCTCACATTATGGTGTAGCCAGAGAAATTCAAGCTTTGTTTGGAGAAAAAGCTTCCTTGCCTGATTTATCACAATTCAAGTCTGATAAAACTACTGAAAATATCACTGTGAAAGTTGCTGATTCAGTAGCATGTCCACGGTATGCAGGCTTAATGATTGAAGGTATTCAAGTACAACCATCACCTGATTGGTTGCAGACTCGATTAAAATCCATTGGCTTAACACCTATTAATAATATTGTAGACATCACCAACTATGTTTTGCACGGTTTAGGTCAGCCCATGCATGCGTTTGATGCTGACAAAATAACTACAGGAAACATAGTCATAAAGACTTTACCTGAAGGCACACTATTTACCACACTCGATGAGGTGGAAAGGAAGTTGTCAGCTACAGACTTAATGATTTGTAATGGTGACGAGCCCATGTGTATTGCGGGTGTATTTGGCGGATTGCATTCGGGAGTTACTAAAAGTACAAAACGGATCTTTTTGGAAAGCGCATATTTCAATCCCGATAGTGTAAGAAAAACATCTCAAAAACACGGATTAAAAACAGATGCCTCTTTTCGTTTTGAGCGAGGAACGGATGTAAACATGGTGGTGCCAGCACTTCAATATGCTGCATTGTTGATTAAAGAACTTGCAGGCGGTGAAATCACCACTAATCTAATCGATAATTACCCACGGCCAATTGAGGATTTTCAATTAACAATTGCTTGTAAAAATGTAGATCGGCTAATTGGAGTATCTATAGGAGAAGAAAATATTAAATCGATTTTGACTTCTTTAGATATAAAAATAGTTGGCGAAAAAGACGGGGTGTTGCAGTTGTTAGTACCATCTTATCGTGTAGATGTGCAGCGCGAAGCTGACGTCATTGAAGACATACTTCGAATCTATGGTTATGACAACATTCCACTGAGCGAACATCTTGGCGCAGGTTATTTAGCAGATGCACCAGAAAATGATATTGATCATAAAAAGAAAATTATCGGTCAGTCGTTAGCTGCAAGTGGTTTTAATGAGATTATAACCAACTCATTAACAAAACCAGTTTATGCGGAGTCAACCAAAGGAATTAACGAAGCATTAAATGTTGAAATTCTAAATAAGCTAAGTGATGACTTGGGTGTTATGCGTCAATCCTTATTACACACTGGGTTGGAAGTATTGGCGTTCAACATCAACCGAAAGGAAGAATCACTCCGTCTTTTTGAGTTTGGTAAAGAATACCGAAAAACAGAAGAGAAATATATAGAGATTGAAAAATTAGCGATATATCTGACTGGAAACCAACACCAAGAATCGTGGGCTGTGAAGTCAAATAAGGTAGCCTTTGATAGCTTATATGGAGCCGTAATCTCCGTGTTTCAAAAATTAGGTTTGACAGGGGTGAAAACCGAGGTCTATTCAGGAGGGATTATTGGTGAAGGAGTTTCATTTGTCACAAATAATAAAGAAATTGGTTTTGCTGGCTTGGTTGCTAAAAAACAATTAAAAGCAGTTGGAATAAAACAGGCCGTGTGGTATGCGGAGTTGGATTTGAAAGCTTTATTTGGTAAAAAGCCAGTTACACTTCAGTTTGAAGAATTATCTAAATTCCCGAAAGTTCGAAGAGATTTATCGCTAGTATTAGATAAAAAGATAAAATATCAGGATATTAAGGAATTAGCTCAAAAAACGGAGCGAAAAATATTAAGTGAAATCAACGTATTTGATGTTTATGCTGGCGAGCATATTGAAGAAGGAAAAAAGTCGTATTCGGTGAGTTTCATGCTTCAAGATGCCAACCAAACATTAACTGATAAAGTGATAGATAAAACGATGGATCGATTGATGAAAGCTTTTGAATCAGATTTAGGAGCAATCATTCGTAAATAGTTAAAGTAATGCAATTCTCACCAGTCACGTTAGAAACAGTTAAGAAAAAGCTAGATCGACTCATTAAAAAGTATGAGTTGACTAAAGAAGAGTTGCGTCTCGTAAAAGAAGAAAATCAAGAGTTAATGAACTTGATTAAGGAGAAAGAGGATCTTATTCATGATTTTCAAAATCGAGAAAAAATTAATAAAATTGTATCTCACGTAGCGGACGAAGGAGGAGAAAAGATTACGGAGCTTAAACAGAAAATAAACGAATACATAAAGGAAATAGATAGGTGTATAGCCCATCTAAGCGAATAGAATGCCACAGTTATCCATAAAAATAAAGATTGGTGACAGGGAATACCCGATGAAGGTAGATGCCGATGACGAAGAACGTGTACGGTTGGCAGGAAAACGTGTGAATGAAAAAATGAGGGAGTTTAGCAGTCATTTTGGCATTCACGAAAAACAAGACCTTTTAGCAATGGTTGCTTTTGAATCCTGTGTAGAACAGTTGAAACTTAAAGAAAACCATGCTTCATCAGAAGAAGGAGTAAGTGAATCACTTACAGAAATTGACACCATATTGTCAAATGCCCTCAATGATGAATAATTCAATTTGTTGGTTAAGCCTCAGTGATTTTTATCTCGATTTTTCGTTACGAAGGGTTTAGTATCCACCATATAAATTAACACAAATGATAGAAGCAATTGTCGCGGTAATAGGACTCGCAATAGGGTTTGGAGCTGCACGATTTCTAGGGAATAAAGAAAATAACAAACTAGAACTTGAAGCTCAAGAACGAGCAAAAAAAATTGAAGCTGATGCAAAAGAAAAAGCGCAGCTTATAGTGCGAGAAGCAGAAGGAAAACAAGAGGGGATTAAAAAAGAGAAAATTCTTGAAGCCAAAGAAAAATTCATAAAAATGAAGGCTGACTTTGAGGCAGAAACTAGTCAGCGTAAAGAAGAACTCATAAAATCAGAACAAGCTTTAAAAGAAAAGCAGTCTGATTTAAAAGTGTTAGTGGATAAGCTGGACCGTAGAGAAGCAGAAATAGAAAGTCTACAAGAAAACTTAACTGCTCAGTTAGAAATCGTAAAGAAAAGAAAAGAAGATGCCGAGAAGATGAAGTTGGAATCAGCTTCTAAACTAGAGAAAATTGCATCTTTAACAGCGGAAGAAGCAACGGAACAATTGATGGATATTATGAAGAATGAGGCCTTGTCTCGTTCCACTATGGTTATCAAAAACATTGAAGATGAAGCTCGCCAGACTGCTACTCGTCAAGCAAAGAAAATTGTTATTGACACCATTCAACGTACAGCAACTGAGCATGCCATTGAAAACTGTGTGTCTGTCTTTAACATCGAAAGTGATGATATTAAAGGAAAGATTATCGGTCGTGAAGGACGAAATATCCGCGCTTTGGAAGCAGCCACGGGGGTTGAAATTATTGTAGATGACACACCAGAGGCCATTGTAATTTCAGGCCATGATCCTGTTCGCAGAGAAGTTGCAAGACTTTCTTTACACCGTTTAGTTCAAGACGGACGTATTCACCCTGCCCGTATAGAGGAAATTGTAAATAAGACCTTCAAAGATATCGATGAAGAGATTATGGAGATTGGTGAGCGTACCTGTATTGATATGAATATCAACGGACTGCATCCACAATTAATTCGAATGGTTGGTCGCATGCGTTTCCGATCATCTTATGGTCAAAACTTGCTGCAACACTCCCGTGAGGTGTCTAACATGTGTGCAATAATGGCTGCTGAAATGGGCTTGAATGTGAAGCAAGCAAAAAGAGCAGGACTATTGCATGATATTGGTAAAGTAGCAGAAAATCAAGAATTACCACATGCTATTGCCGGTATGGAGTTGGCTAAAAAATACAACGAACACCCAGATATCTGTAATGCAATAGGTGCTCACCACGATGAAATTGAAATGACATGTATGATTGCCCCAGTGGTACAAGCGTGTGATGCCATTTCTGGCGCCCGACCTGGTGCGCGTAGAGAAGTTATGGAGTCTTACATAAAGCGTTTAAAAGAGTTGGAAGAAACAGCCTTATCGTTTGAAGGTGTAAGTAAGTGTTATGCTATTCAGGCAGGACGAGAGTTACGCGTGATGGTAGATGCAGAAAATGTAACTGATGAAAAAGCAGGAACATTATCATTTGAGATTTCTCAAAAAATTGAAAATGAAATGCAATATCCTGGTCAAATAAAAGTGACTGTAATCCGCGAAATGCGAGCGATCAACTTTGCCAAATAAGTAAATTTAATTAGTGAAAATTAATGGCTGTCCAAATTATTTGGACAGCCATTTTTTTATTTTTTGTTAGTGACCTCTTCTATTTCAAGAATTGGATTATTTACTACTACTGATTGGAGATAGTTTTTTAATTCTAAGAATTCTTCTTCCGAAAGCCATTTTTGAGCTTTTGTAAATTCTTTCTTGAAATATTGAGCATCGTGGCTCATGTTTTTTAAAACAGTTTTCATTAATTCTAACATGACTCTTAATACGCTTTTAATTATATATTGGTTAACAATAATTGTAAAATAACTTGCCCTTGGTTTTAGTGGTGTCTTGGGGGAGTTCAAAGAGACACAATCAAAGCAACGAGCTATTTTATTATTTAACACATTAATTTGATTACCACGGGATCGGTTAACAAAGCCGAGACCAAAATAAATTTATTATCTATTTTTAAGACAAAATGTCTTTTAAACGTTTCTTAGGTGATAATTGATTTTCTTTATTTCTGTATTAAGACTAACTTTAAACTTTAGTTAAGTAATAAATTCCACAAATCTGGGGAGAAGAATAAACAGACCGATATGGCTACAAAACTTTGGGAAAAATCATATAGTACAGAAAAACGAATTGAAGAGTTTACTGTAGGAAATGATGCACAGTTAGATATGGAGTTAGCTACATTTGATGTTCAAGGGTCATTGGCTCATATTGAAATGTTAGAATCCATCGGCTTGTTAGAAAAGAATGAGTTGACAATTTTACAGCAAGAACTGAAAAATATTCATGCTGAAATTTTGTCTGGCGACTTTGCCATTGAAGCAGGAGTGGAGGACGTCCATAGCCAAGTAGAAATGTTGTTAACGGCTCGTCTGGGTGAGGTAGGAAAAAAAATACATAGTGGACGCAGTCGAAATGACCAAGTGTTGGTCGACTTAAAGCTATATACCCGAAGCCAAATACAGACTGTGGTGGAAAACACCTCTGTTTTGACAGAAACGCTATTAACTTTAAGTGAAAAGTATAAAACAGTATTAATTCCAGGTTATACCCACTTGCAGGTAGCTATGCCATCTTCTTTTGGACTCTGGTTTGGTGCTTATGCTGAAAGTTTAGTAGATGATCTGATATTACTCCAAGCGGCATATAAAGTAGCTAACAAAAATCCTTTAGGTAGTGCCGCGGGTTATGGTTCATCTTTTCCATTAAACCGAACAATGACCACTAAACTATTAGGTTTTGATGACTTAAACTATAATGTGGTTTACGCTCAGATGAGTCGGGGTAAAACAGAGCGTGTAGTAGCCTATGCTATTGCCTCCATTGCCTCAACTTTAGCACGACTGGCGATGGATGTTTGTTTGTATATGAATCAAAACTTTGGATTTCTTACTTTTCCCAAGGAGTTAACCACAGGTTCAAGCATTATGCCCCACAAGAAAAACCCTGATGTGTTTGAGTTAATTCGGGGGAAATGCAACTTGTTAACGGTTTTACCAACCAATATTAGTGCGCTCACCAACAACTTACCATCTGGTTACCATCGTGAAATGCAATTGTTAAAAGAACAATTCTTCCCGTCATTCAAAACATTAAATGATTGTTTAGAAATGACTGGTTTTATGCTTGAAAATGTTATTGTGAAAGATGACATTTTAAAAGATGAAAAGTATAAATACGTTTTCAGTGTAGAAGTAGTCAATGAAATGGTATTACAAGGTGTTCCTTTCCGAGATGCTTACAAAAAAATTGGTGAAGACATTGAAGCTGGAACTTATCAACCCAAGATGGATATTAATCACACCCATGAAGGAAGCATAGGTAATTTATGCAATGCAAATATTCAGCATCAGCTGGAAAGTGTGTTGCAAGGGTTTCATTTTGAAAAAGTTGAACAAGCTATCAACGCGCTTCTAAAATAATGTCAGAGATACCTATTCCAATAGTTATTGTCTTCGTCTTTTTTTCATGCATTGGTTTAATACTGGGAATACTTGCTTATTGGAAAGATAAAATGATCAAGCGTGGAATTAATTTAAGCATTAGGCAAATGTGTGCGATGTCAGTAAAGAAAACCTTGACTGAAGATTTACTTAATGCATTAGAGTTGGCAAATAAACATCAATTTTTAGTTAAACCTCACTATTTAGAAGCTCATGCAATAGCAGGAGGCAACCCCTTGAAGCTGATTCAAATAATAGTAGAAGGAAAAGTAAATAATAAAAACATCAGCTTTAGAGAAGCGGCTACCATGGACTTAGGAAAAGTGAGTTTAGAGGAAGCCCAAAGACTATACTCCGATTACGAATCAAACAAAAACATCACCTCTAATACGGATTAATTAGTTGAGATAATGTGATTTGAAAGCCAAAAACCCTAGTTTCGCAACTTGGTTTTTTGGAATCCAGAAATTTTCAAAAATAATCTTACTACCTAGCACAAATTTCAATGCATAAATATTTGAATCTTTTTGACTTTTCTCAAAAAGTAAACTACAGAACAGAAGTATTATCAGGGTTAACGGTTGCCTTGGCTCTAGTGCCTGAAGCGGTTGCTTTTGCTTTAATAGCGGGCTTGTCACCTCTAACTGGTTTATATGCAGCCTTTGTGATGGGCTTAGTCACATCGATATTAGGTGGTCGACCAGGCATGATTTCGGGAGCAACGGGAGCCATAGCCGTGGTGATTGTTGTTTTGGCAAAAGACTATGGAGTAGAATATGTTTTTATCACAGTTATTCTTGCTGGGCTTATACAAATTGCTGCTGGGTTTTTAAAGCTAGGTAAACTAATGCGATTAGTCCCATTACCAGTAATTTTTGGGTTCGTTAATGGTTTAGCTGTAATCATTTTCTCTTCACAGTTAGTGCAGTTTAAAAATGAAGATGGGAACTGGTTAACGGGTACACCTTTATATATCATGTTAGGCTTGGTTGGGATTACTATGTTGATTATATGGGGACTTCCACGCATTAATAAATCGTTACCAGCTGCTTTAATAGCTATTCTTACCATTTTTGGTTTAGTTGTGTTCTTTGATATTGACACTAAAACTGTTGGAGATATTGCATCAATTAAAGGTGGTTTTCCTCCTTTTCATATTCCAAATATTCCCTGGACATTTGAGACCTTACAAATCATTTTTCCCTATGCGGCTATAGTCGCAGGAGTTGGACTTATTGAAAGCCTATTGACACTTAATATTGTTGATCAAATTACAGAAACACGAGGAAGAGGAAATAAAGAAGCTGTTGCTCAAGGTGCAGCAAACATCCTTTCAGGTCTTTTTTCTGGAATGGGTGGTTGTGCTATGATTGGTCAGAGTTTAATTAATACATCCAATGGTGCAAGAGCACGCTTATCAGGTATTGTGGCTGCAGTAATGTTGTTGATGTTTATCATGTTTGGAGCAAGCTTAATTGAGCAATTACCGATGGCTGCTTTAACAGGCTTGATGATTATGGTTTCAATAGGAACGTTTGAATGGGCTAGTTTTAAAGCATTTAATAAAATGCCCAAATCGGATATTTTTGTAATGGTTATAGTTACTTTGGTGACAGTGTTTTTACATAATTTGGCCTTAGCTGTTTTAATAGGAGTGATAATAGCTGCTTTAGTTTTTGCCTGGGACAATGCGAAACGAATTCGTGCTAGAAAGTCTATTGATCAAGACGGACGCAAGCATTATGAAATCTATGGTCCTTTATTCTTTGGTTCTATTACTGCGTTTAATGATAAGTTTGATGTGCTAAATGACCCTAATGAGGTTGTTATTGATTTTGAAGAAAGCCGAGTAGTTGATATGTCAGCGATTGAAGCATTAAATGCAATTACCGAACGCTACAAGAAGGTTGGGAAAGTAGTACACCTGAGGAACTTGAGCCCTGATTGTCAAAAAATATTAGCTGACGCAGGAGAAATGATTGTAATCAATGTGTTTGATCCAGAACATGAAGTGATCAAAGACTGATTAATTTAATTAGGTAAAGAAGTCGGTTAATTTGACTTCTTTACAAACTTCGTCAATATTACAATCTGTTGCCCATTTACACGCCCTTCAATATGTTCAGGGTTATCATGAACAAGAGAAATGTTTCTTACAGCAGTCCCTCTTTTTGCTGTGAATGTAGCTCCTTTCACATCTAAATCTTTTATAAGAACGACAGCATCCCCTGACTGGAGAATTACACCATTACTGTCTTTGTGTTTTTCACTGTCATCTTCTTCTACACCTTCACCAGTAGCTTTTGCCCATGCCAGGGTCTCTTCATCTAAATAAAGCATTTCGAGCAAGTCAACAGGCCAGCCTTCACCACGTAAGCGGGTCAGCATTCGCCACGCCATTACTTGAACAGCAGGAACTTCACTCCACATGCTGTCATTTAAACAACGCCAATGCTTAGGATCTGCTTTCTCTGGGTTTTCGATTTGATCATAACAAGTTCCACAAACTAATATATGGTCATCAACATCATCTTTTTTAACTGGTGCAACTTCGTAAGTGGTCAATTCATTACTTCCTCCACAGAGTTCACACACTTCCCCGCTTCGATTTAATAATTCGGATTTAATATTCATTGTTTGTTTTTTGCGAAACCTAAAGTAGTCAAATTTTATTGGAAACTATATTTGCATGAGTTTTAGACCTCTTTATTTTTATTTAACTTAACTAAATGATTGAACCTATTAAAGTTGCTATTGTTGGCTATGGCATGTCGGCCAAGGTATTTCATGCACCCCTTTTAAACTGTTTGGACGAGTTTGAAATTGTAGCTATACATGAACGAACTAAATCGGAATCCAAGAAGGATTTCCCTAATATTGAAATATTTAGGGACTTTAAAATAGTTTTAAGTGATGATAATATAGAATTAGTTGTTATTACCACGCCTAATCAATGGCATTATTCACAAGCTAAAGCAGCTTTATTAGCTGGTAAACACGTGGTGGTGGAAAAACCATTCACAGTTTCAGTTATGGAAGCCGAAAAGTTAATCGCCTTAGCCGAAAAGGTAGGTAAGACATTAGCCGTTTTTCATAATCGTAGGTGGGATAGTGATTTTATATGGTTAAAAGAATTGGTGAATTCTGATGTTAAAATTTATGAAATTGAATCCCGATTCGACCGGTTTCGTGATTATATAAAAGGTTGGAAAGAGCTAGAAGGTGAGGGGAATGGTATTTTGTATGATTTGGGAAGCCACTTAATCGACCAAATGTTGGTTCTTTTTGGAGATCAATTAAAACTTACCTATGTCGATTTGCAAAAACAACGGAAAGTAGCCGAGGCAGATGACAACTTTGAAATTCAATTTAAGGCAAATGGTATAAAAATTATTTTGAAGGCAAGTATGACCTGTAGTCATTCTTACCGCTTGAAAGTAGATACAGAAAAGGGGACTTATATTAAGAAAAATCCAGATGTTCAAGAGGGCATCTTAAAAGAATTAGGAGTGGGCTTTACATACGACAAGGTTATAGATGATGAAATTCTCCATTATCAACCTAATGGTCTCATAGAGGCTGTTAAGTTAGAAAAAGGAAAATATACTCAATTCTATAAAGAACTATTTCAAACCATTCGTCAGGGTAAAACCATCCCTGTGCACCCATTAGAAGCCACTAAGGTGATGGCTTTGATTGAAAAATGTGTAGCAAAGTCTAAGGAAATGGAAAAAAGGAATTAATAAATCGTTCTTTAAGCTCATTAACTTTAACTCGCATTGGCAAAAACTAGTTAGCATATATCAATAGCGTAGCTTTCAATCCTTCTCAGCAACAAAAATTATATTAAAATGAAAAATCTATCATTTGTTTTTTATAGTTTTTAATTAATTTTCAACTTATTAATTATAAAATACCCCCTCCCATGAAAAATATAATTTTGCTAGTTCTTACGGGTCTATTTGGACTTATGATGGTTAATTCAGGCTTAAATAAGTTTTTTAATTATATGCCTATGCCTGAACTTACCGAACAACAATTGGCTCTTTTCGGAGCCTTTGCTCAAATAAAGTGGATTTTTCCACTAGTTGCATTTGTGGAAATTCTTGGGGGAATCTTAATTGTCATTCCAAAAACCAGGGCATTAGGTGCTATTATTATTTTACCTGTGATGGTAGGTATAGTCGTTCACCATGCTGTTCATGATCCAGAGACAATTGCTATTGCATTGATAATGTTTGCAATTAATCTTTGGGCGATTTTGGATAATAGAGAAAAGTATTTTCCGATGATTGGTTAATTAAAAAGGAGACTTTTTATACAGTGAATTTCCTTAATTATATTTATGAACTGAAACTCTAATTTTTCTTCATAAGAAGGGTTGGATGAATTGTAATAGTGAATATGAATATTATTGTATTGCAAATTATTCCTATATAAATGATCGCCATCACCTCTTTCCCATAAAGATTAAAGGTCGTTTTAAGGAATTAGAGCATAACTAAAGAGTAGATTATTATAAACATGCCTATAATCAAAAAAGTCCTTTAACGAAAGTTAAAGGACTTTTTCTTATGTGTATTCGAAGTTAAAATATAACCTTAACGATGTTACTACCCCCTAAATAACGTTGAAGGTTTAGGAATTAACAAAACTCCTCATACACCGCTTGCAAGTGCGAAGCAATACGATCGGCCGGATTGCCTTCAATGTGGTGTCTTTCTACCATGTGTACTAACTCACCATCTTTAAATAGTGCTACACAAGGAGATGAAGGAGGGTAAGGCATCATGTATTCACGGGCCTTGTTTACCGCATCTTTATGTACACCTGCAAAGGCAGTGGTGACGTTATCAGGTTTTTTATCTCCTTTTAAAGAAGCTTTCACTCCAGGACGAGCAGTACCAGCGGCACAACCACATACCGAGTTAATTAAAACCAAAGTAGTTCCTTTTTGAGCTAATGCTACATCCACATCTTCGGCTGATACTAGTTCTTTGAAACCTACAGCAGTCAATTCTTGACGCATTGGTAATGTTAGTTCTTCTGGGTACATATTTTCTTTTTTAGTTATTAGTAATTAGTTTTAGTAGCTAGTCTCAATACTAACTACTCAATACTCATATCTTATTTACATAAACCCCAATTCCAATTTTGCCGCTTCAGACATCATGTCCTGATGGTAGGGAGGGTCAAAGGTCAAATCCATCTGTACATCGTTGACTTCTGGAATTTCTCTTATTTTTGCTTCAATTTCACCCGGAATTACTTCTGCTGATGGGCAGGAAGGGGAAGTTAAAGTCATTAATACTTGCACATTATTCATTGGCAAAATATTGACTTCGTATATTAACCCTAGTTCATATACATCTACTGGAATCTCGGGGTCATAAACCTCTTTAATTTTTTCGATGACCTTCATTTCTAAGGCTACGTTGTTGTTTTCTACTTCACTCATAACATTAAGCTTGAGATTGTTGTTTTGTTTTAAATGCTAAACCGTATAATTTCATTTGCTTGACCATAGCGGCTAAACCATTAGCCCTTGTCGGACTTAAGTGCTGCGACATATTTATTTTTTCTATAAAATATAAGTCCGCATTCATTATCTCCTCGGGAGTATGGTTGGAAAGCACACGTACCAATAGGTAAATTAATCCTTTAACAATAATTGCATCACTATCTGTTTCAAAGATGATTTTACCATCTCTAAGATAAGCGTGAAGCCATACACGACTTTGGCATCCTTTTATGATATTTTCATCTGTTTTATATTGTTCATCCACAGGAACCAGCTTTTTTCCCAGTTCTATGATATAAGCATATTTGTCTGACCAGTCCTCAAACAAACCAAATTCTTCTACTATTTCCTCTTGTATTTCTTGAATTGTAGGCATTTATCGTAGCATTTTCAAGGCTTTGTGTAAAGCCGTAATGAAAGCATCTATTTCTTGTTTCGTGTTATAAACCGCAAATGAGGCCCTTGTAGTTCCCAGAATATTCAAACAATGCATTAAAGGTTGAGTGCAATGGTGTCCCGTGCGTACCGCAATACCTTCTTGATCCAATAATATCGCTAAATCCTGGTGGTGTACTCCATCGATGACAAAAGAAGCAACACCAACTTTTTCTTTAGCTCGACCAATAATGGTTAAACCTTCAATTTGTTCTAATTGCTGTGTAGCATACTCAAGCAATTCAACTTCGTGTTGCAAAATAGCTTCACGGCCAATTTCATTTACAAAGTCGATCGCTGCTTTAAAAGCAACCACATCCGCAATGTTTGGGGTACCCGCTTCAAATTTATAAGGGAGATCAGCAAATGTAGTTCCTTCAAATGAAACTTCTTTTATCATTTCACCACCACCTTGATAAGGTGGCATCGCTTCAAGCAACGCTCTTTTCCCATACAAAGCCCCAACACCTGTTGGTCCGTACATTTTGTGTGCAGATAAGGTATAGAAGTCGATATCCAATTCTTCAACATTTATAGTAATATGCGAAGTACTTTGCGCGCCATCGATGACCACAATACCACCAACCTGATGCGTTTTATCCGTAATTTCTTTAATGGGATTTATGGTCCCTAATGCATTAGAAGCGTAATTAACCGCAACAATTTTTGTTTTAGGGGAAAGCAATTGATCAAATGCTATCATGTCCAGTTCACCAACTTCATTAATCGGAATCACCTTAACAATAGCTCCTTTTTCCTCTGCTAATAGTTGCCAAGGCACAATGTTAGAATGATGTTCTAACTGAGAGATGATGATTTCATCGCCTTTATTAATATTTGCTCTACCATAAGTAGAAGCTATTAAATTGATACTCTCTGTAGTTCCTTTGGTAAAGATGATTTCTTCCCGTTCAGCAGCACCTAGAAAAATTTGTAAACTAGTTCGTGTAGCTTCAAAAGCGGCTGTAGCTTTTTCGGCTAAAGAGTGAATACCTCGATGGATATTGGCATTCGTGTTTGAGTAATAATCAGACACTGCTTTTATGACTACACCGGGTTTTTGCGTTGTAGCTGCATTGTCTAAATAGATTAAAGGTTTACCATTTATTTTCTCCTGGAGAATGGGAAAGCTTTTTCTTATTTGTTCTATATCGATGCTGATTTCAGCGTTCATATATTCTTGTTTCTTAATCCTGTATGGTACAGCTTATGTTTCTACAGATTTTTTGCTTCGTTATGAAAGACAATGTTTGTTAGGCCAATCGATTATCAATCAAATGTAGAACGTGTTCTTTTAACGCCTCTATTGTCAATCGATTTGTTACTTCATTTGCGAAAGCTTGTGTTAGTACTGCTTTTGCCTTTTGTAATCCAATTCCTCGTGATCGTAAGAAAAACAATGCTTCTTTATCAAGTTGACCAATAGTAGCACCGTGTGAACAGCTAACATCATCAGCCCAAATTTCTAACTGAGGTTTTGTGTTGATGGTAGCTTCATCAGATAATAAGATGTTATTGTTCTGCTGAAATGCATTAGTCTTCTGCGCATCTTGTCTCACAAAGATTTTTCCGTTAAAAACCCCTCTTGACTTGTCGGCCACAATACCTTTGTAAAGCTCGTGCGATTCACAATTTGGGAATTTATGATCTGCGATTGTGTGGTTGTCCACATGAGTTTTACCATCCAGTAAGTATAACCCATTCATGTGACCTTCAATGTGTTCACCATCCAATACTAAGTTGGTATTGTTACGAATGATATCTCCTTTCAAAGAAATTACATTGGAAGTAAATACACTAGAAGCGTGTTGACGGACTTGTGTAGTATTTACTTGAGAAGCATTTGGAGTGTCATTTTGAAGGATGTTTAACTCAAAATTAGTGTTTGAGTGTACATTTACTTCAGTGACAATATTTTGGAAACTTTTGTTTTCACCAATGGTCACAGGGATGAATACTATTTTAGCAATGCTACCTTCTTCTGCGATGATTAAATTTCTTGTTAAAGAAAACACATCACTATGTGAAGCATCCGAAACCACATACACATAGATAGGAGCTTCTTCAATTTTACCCTTTGGAACGTTTATGAAAATACCATCATTCGCAAAAGCTGTATTCTGAGCAGAAAAAACTTCATTTTTTGTGTTCAAATTTTTCGAATAGGTAGAAAGAATTTCTTCTTTGTTTTCCCTAAGTGCTTTTTTAAAGCTTTTAGCAACTACTTGCTGAGGATTTAATTTTGAAAGACTTTCAGAAAACTGCCCGTTTAAAATCACCGCATAATTACTATTCATTCCTTCGATTAGAAAGGACTGAACGTCTATTTCTTGGTTTTCATTTAAAGAAAAGGCTATTTTATTTAACGCAGTCAAGTTGGTGAATTTCCATTCTTCATTTTTTGTAGAAGGGATATCCAGGTTTGATGCTGCTACTAAAGCCTCGTTTTTAATATCAGAAAGCCATTCAGGACTTTGGAAAAGCCCTTTTTTGTTTGCTATATCTAATAGATGTTCTTTCATTGGGTTCTTGGGGTTAGTCAATATGACTACTTGCTTTTTACAATCAATTTAAAGAGGAGAGGGGGTTAGGCAGAAATTGCGTCCACTTCGTCTTTAATCCAGTCGTATCCTTTTTCTTCTAACTCTAACGCTAATTCTTTCGTACCTGATTTTACAATGCGACCTTTGTAAAGGACATGAACAAAATCAGGGATAATGTAGTCTAATAAACGTTGGTAGTGGGTAATCACGATAAAGCCGTTATCTTTCGAACGGTATTTGTTTACACCATTCGCGACAATTCTTAATGCATCAATATCCAAACCTGAATCAGTTTCATCTAAAACAGCTAGTTTTGGTTGAAGCAATTGCATTTGGAAAATTTCGTTACGTTTTTTTTCACCTCCTGAAAAACCTTCATTTAGGGAACGACTCAAAAGCGATTGTTCCATTTCTACCGTTTTCATTTTTTCTTTCATGAACTGTAAAAACTTCACTGAATCCAATTCTTCTTGACCTCTGTATTTTCTAACTTCATTTACTGAGGTTTTTAAAAAACTAGTTGTATTTACACCAGGAATAGAAACAGGGTACTGAAAAGCTAAAAATAAACCTTCACGAGCTCTATCTTCAGGAGATAAGTCTAGCAAGTCTTTTCCCTCAAATGTAACAGAGCCACTTTCTACTTCAAATTCTTCTCTACCAGCTAACACAGATGCTAAAGTACTTTTTCCAGCACCATTTGGTCCCATGATAGCGTGTACTTCACCAGGTTTTACTTCTAGGTTTAAACCATCTAAGATTGTTTTCCCTTCGACTGATGCTTTAAGATTTTTTACTGATAACATGTCTATATTTATTTATATCCTAGTGAAGTAAGGCGAAAACCACGATTCACTATTAATTATTCACTTTTATTAACCTACTGAGCCTTCTAAACTAATCGCCAACAACTTTTGTGCTTCCACAGCAAATTCCATGGGCAATTGTTTTAAGACTTCCTTTGAAAACCCATTGACAATCAATTCAACCGCTTTTTCAGTAGAAATACCACGTTGGTTGCAATAGAAGATTTGGTCTTCACCTATTTTAGAAGTTGTTGCTTCGTGTTCTACTTGTGCCGAGCTATTTTCTATGTTGATGTATGGAAACGTGTGCGCTCCACATTTGTCACCCATTAATAAAGAATCGCACTGTGAAAAATTGCGAGCACCTTCCGCGCGTTTAAACACTTTCACTTCACCACGGTAACTGTTTTGACTTTTACCTGCAGAAATACCTTTTGATACAATTCTACTTTTAGTGTTTTTTCCAATGTGAATCATTTTAGTACCAGTATCTGCCTGTTGGTGATTGTTTGTAACCGCAACAGAATAGAACTCTCCGATTGAATCATCGCCTTTTAGTATTACACTTGGGTATTTCCAGGTAATGGCAGAACCAGTTTCTACTTGTGTCCAAGAAATCTTTGATTTGTTTCCAGCACAGATACCTCGCTTTGTAACGAAGTTAAAAATACCACCCTTACCATCTTTATCACCAGGGTACCAATTTTGAACCGTACTGTATTTTACCTCCGCATTATCTAAAGCTAATATTTCTACTACAGCAGCGTGTAATTGATTTTCGTCTCTTTGTGGAGCAGTACACCCTTCTAAATAACTTACATGGCTACCTTCATCAGCAACGATTAATGTTCTTTCAAATTGACCCGTACCAGCGGCATTAATTCTAAAGTAGGTAGAAAGCTCCATTGGACACCGCACCCCTTTAGGAATATAGCAGAAAGAACCATCTGTAAATACGGCAGAATTGAGAGCTGCGTAAAAGTTATCTGTAGAAGGAACAACTGAACCTAAATATTTTTTAACTAGTTCAGGGTGATCTTGAACAGCCTCACTCATCGAGCAAAAGATGATTCCTAATGCTCCTAATTTTTTCTTGAAAGTAGTGGTAACTGAGACACTGTCAATAACTGCATCTACAGCAACTCCAGTCATTCTTTTTTGCTCTTCTAAAGAAATACCCAGTTTTTTGAAGGTATCTAATAACTCTGGATCAACTTCATCCAAGCTATTCAATACTTTTTTCTTCTTTGGAGCGGAGTAATAGATGATATCCTGAAAGTCTGGTTGTTTGTAATGAAGGTTAGCCCATGTAGGCTCTACCATTTTTTTCCATACAGCAAAAGCCTTTAATCGCCACTCTAATAGCCATAAAGGTTCATTTTTTTTGGCAGAGATAAAACGGATGATATCTTCGTTAAGTCCTTTTGGAGCTTCATCAGCTTCAATGTTGGTAACGAATCCATACTTGTATTCGGATCCAGTAATCTCTTGTAATAATTCGTTTTCTTCAGCTTCTTTCATCAAATAAAGGTTTTTGGAGCCTTGTCTTGTTTAGAATCAATCTTAACACAAATGTAAACAATAATTTTGTAAGGACTGTTTCAAATCCAATAGAACTATTGACTTAACAGTCCTGGAGGTCTTTTGATATCTTCACTAAGTGAAATAATGGTCTCTGTACGCTCTATACCCTGTACTTTTTGGATTTTATCGTGTAGCACATCTCTTAAGTGATTAGTATCTTTACAATACATTAGTGCAAACATACTATAATTACCCGTGGTGTAGTCTACACTTACAATCTCGGGTATTTGTTTAAGTTGTTTGATCACATCATTATAAAAAGCACTTTTCTCCAGAAAAATGCCTAAAAAAGCTTTGATATCGTAACCTAATTTTGTGAAATCAATGCGAAGCTCTGAACCAATCACAACACCTAATTGCTGCATTTTTTTCATTCGGACATGTACAGTGCCTCCAGACACAAAAACATGTTTGGCTATTTCAGTATAGGACATTTGAGCATCTTGCATTAAAAATGAGAGAATTTTCAAATCTACATCATCTAACTTTAACTTTTCTGACATGATGTAAAAATACGGATTTGAATGGATGAATTACTGCTTTTTATTATACTATTAACTTTAAGGGTAATAGTTTTGAATTTAACCAATAAAGCGTACAAATTGCGCTAAAATATAACACATGATTAACACCCTAATTACTTTATTAATCCTAATAGCCTTCCTTTTAATTTATTCGTTGTTAAATAAATTTTATTTCAAGAAAAAAAAGTATGGAGTAGCCAATGATTCCATGCGTTTTTTAGCCTTTTTTTTTGATATGATGATGTTTAATATTGTAACACTAGGAGGCGGTTTTTTCTATTTTTTATTTAGAAGCGAAATTAAATCCCATGTTTTAGCTTATATCGATGATATCGTGAACAAAAGTGGTTATGGAAAACTCAGGCTTGACTGGTTTGAGTTAGAGGTGAAACTATTTATTATCTACCTTTTATATGCTATGATAATGGAAGGTGTTTCAAAAAAGGGTACGCTTGGAAAGCAATTTGTTAAAATTGAATTTGAGAAAAAGCATTCGCTAGTAAGTGTGATTGTTAGAAATTTACTTAAACCCATAAGTCTTTTAGTATGGCCTATTGCGATAATAGTCTCGAAGGGGAGTCACAATCGTAGGTGGCCCCATGACTTGGTTTGTCGAAAAAACTTAGTAGTAAAAAAATAAATTTTATTGTGATATTGATTAATGATAAACATCAGGTTATCAGATATTTTATGGGGATAATATGCGCGATGCGGCTCTAGTTAATACGTTATAATTTATTTTAAAAAACAGCTGAAAGCTTGACTCATGTTTAGGATTTAAAAAATGAAAAGTATAGATTTGGAATCGTGTCTTACTAATGAATTTAAAAGTTCGTTAAAGTTTAAAAGATTTTAAACATTATGATAAAGGGAATACACATATCATTGTTAATGCTTTCGGTATCGTTACTGATCAGCACTGGTTGTAGAAGAAAGGTTGAAGAACAGCCTTTGTTTCCTGCAGCTGAATATTATACACCTACATTAGTGGCTCCTGCATCTCCAATTGAGATACATGGTGCGGTTTTAACTAACTCCACAGTAAAGATTGGAGGGATTGAGGCTAAAATAGACTCTGTGTCTGAAGATGGTAAAGTGGTTTACGCCATAGTTCCAAATGAGTTAGAAATTGGATCGAGTTACACCGTAGAGGTAGCGTATAATGACAATGAAAATTTCGCGTTTACTCCACAATTAGAAATAGCAGCAACTTCATCATCGGTAAAAGAATTACTAATCGGAGATTTCGATGGTGCTGGAATTCGTTCAGCTAATACTACAGCAAATTTCACGAATGGACAATGGAGTGGAAATGCAGGAGCTAATTCTGTAATAGGTATAGGATCAAATGTAAATGGTGTAGAAGCGAGCCCTGCTGGAGGCAATTATGCATATGCAACAGTTTTTGGAGGTGGTATATTGCCTGCTACTTATGGTTTTGTTGCAACCATATCTTCTAGATCTGGACTACAGAATGATCTTGTAACTGATTGGCCAGCCAATTTCTTTGAATATCCTGGAAGTATTCTCAATAATAACAATACAGATCTTAAGACATATTATATTAATTTTTTAGTGAATTTTAATGATAACCCTAAAAGTCAACTACGAATTTTCATTGGCAGCGCAAAGCTCCCTAAGAATAAAAGATATGCTGTTACAATTAAATCCGGTTCAAAATATCCTGTGACGGGATGGCAACAGGTTTCATTAGCAATGAATACTTTTAAAGATGAGTTTGGTTTTGGGAAAGCAATGACATTTGAGGATTTTATGAAATTAAATCAAGTTGATTTCGACATAGCAGATACATATAATAATAAATACAACGCTTGTTGTACTGAAGTTGGAAGCGGTACAAACGCTACTTTCATAAACGAGTGTTGTGCAACTGCGATTAAAGATCCAGTACAGGTTTATTTTGATCAAGTGGTTATTTCTCAAGGCGGACCAGCTCCATCGATTCAATAAGAATTCTTCAATGAATAATACTATACATATGCGTTATTTTCTTTCACTTTCATTGATCCTATCCCTATCGCTATCATGGGCAACAGGTGGTAATGACGAATCGGAAGTTACTTTACTAAAAAAGACAAAGTTTTCAGGCGTTGCTGGTGCTCCCGTTAAATTTGAACCAATTGATACTGTTCAAAATTTTCTTAAAAAAATCACTGTAAAAGGTGAAGCTAGGGTAGCTGCCATTTATCGTGTAATGGAAACCTCATACGCTGATCAGGTATCCCCTGATAAGGATTTATCTTTTCAGAGTTATCCTCTTGCTGGGGCAGGTGGAAATGGTTCTGCAGTGCCACTCTTAAATTTAAATATTATAGCAAATCCTACTCCTGATTTCTCAGTTGATTTAGGTTATGCATTAGCACATAATTTTGAAGGGACTTCAGCAATTAATGGAGATAGTACGCGAACAGCGGTTGTAAGATCTAACTTGAATTTTACAGGTAAGTTGAACACGGACTATGGTTTGTTCAAAGTTAGAGCAGGAGGAGGAGTTTTATGGACATCGTTATCTCCGTTAACAATCTCTCAAAATGAATTTCAAAATGATGGTTTTGATAGACTACCTTGGGATTGGTATACTAAATCTTTTGAACGATACAATTCAATATATGAAGGGACTTCTCAATTAGGTAGTGAGGTTTTTGGAGCTGAAGCATTTCAAGGTGTAGACTTTCAGGGGTCGGGTTTACCTGGTGGATTCGGTTTTATAGCAATGTATGGAAGAACTGCTCGTTCAGTCGATGCTAGTAAAGCCGTAGAGGCATATCCTTCATCGGTACAAGCTGGACGTATTGACAATGCTGTTGGAAATGCAATTATTGGTTTAAACTATTATGGCCAAATCAGTGACACCACAGCTGGTAATGTAATACTTGAGTCTGAAGAAATTGTAACGATAGAAAATCCTGGAACTGCTCAAGCCGATACATCGAGTTATTTTAACCATACATTAGGTTCCGTTTCTGATAATAGACAGATTGTTACTGCTGATGTAAGGTATAATATAAATGGTATTGAAATTTACGGTGAGTTTGGGGTTGGTAGAGTTCAAAATCCTAAAAATAGTGGTGAGTGGAAACCAGGTGTTTTAGTGACTACGAATATACCTGAGGCTATTTTTGGTTTACCCATTAAAGCAAAAATATATAACATAGAACATGAGTTTGTTAGTAACGTGAGTACAGTGATGAACTCTAACAATGGGGCTCCAAATAATGGTGTAAATCAGGACCCAAACTACAGGACTACTGTTTTTATTAATAACCTTCAGGAAGTTGGACAAATTACCAACAATAGAAGAGGTGCTTCTTTGACCACAGGAAAAAAATTAGGTGCATTTAAATTGGAGTTTGGTTACGGTTTGAGTCAGGAAATTGACAACATCTATAACGTAATTACATTTCAACATCGATCAAATGCTTTCTCTAGATCACGATTTACTCCATGGATTCAAACTGCAGGTCCTTACAAAAGAATAAAAAATACATTTAGAAGAACGTTTGAAGTTATTGAGATTACTGATTTAGACCCAACGTATTTAAAAGGTTTTAATCAACTGGATTTTACCGCTAAATATAAATTACGATTAGCTAGAAGACCTTTAATTATTAGAAACTTCTCAAATTATAGCACGATTCAAGAGGGGCTTTCTGCTATCCCAACTTTTGGAGACACACCATTCTTAAAAACATTCTACAACCAAACGTTAGTTTTTTATGAATTGAGTAAAAAAGTTTCTGTTTTAGCTATGTATGAATTTGAAAGAAATATTGCTAATAATAGAACTGAGTTGTCTTTGTACAATAGAAAACCATTAAATCAATATAGCGAAGGAATTGGTGTTGGTCTTGATTATGATTTTGCTGATTATGCAGGGTTATATATCAGACATCGTTGGATGTATCATGACGACACTAATTTTGTAAAAGACAAATTTCAAGGACAAGAAACAACTGTAGAACTCAAAGTATTCTTTTAATAGAAAAAAATGATGAATAAGAGGATAAATATAATTCTGTTAATCGGAGCTGTCTTCGCTTCGGTAAGCTTACAAGCCCAAACTACATTTTACTTAGATGGATATGGTAGGGCATTGACAACCACTGATCGATTGAAAGGTGATCTAATAGAAAATGATACTACCGGGGTACCTAATAAAGGGGTAAGCGGTTATACGTTGTTTGATTTAGGCTTGAATCTTGAAAAAGATAAAACATTTAAAGTAAATGCAATTTTAAGAGCTCGAAATGAATTTGGTTTGTTTTGGGGTCAAGGAACAGACATGGAATTTCGTCAAATACGATTGGAAGGTGTTATCGGAAAAGGTATTAAATACGAAATCGGTGATGTCTATGTAGAAATGACTCCATATACTTTATACAACTCAGAAGAAATGTATAATGAATATGAATCTCAAATTTTTGCTCAAAGAAGAAATATTCTTGAATATGAAAATTTCATACAAGGAAATTCTTGGCGACTACAAGGGGTGAAATCCTATGCAAACATCCTTTTCAATAAGGGCATAGATAAATTAGGTTTATATGGATTTGGTGTAAGAACTCAACCTGCGAATCAAATTGGTCAATCTGACAGAATTATGGCTGGTTTAAACGCTACTGTTACTCAAAGTGAACACTTGAAAGTTGGGTTTAACTATGTAGGTATTCAAAATTTGACTATATCGACTTCTTTAACTGAATTTTCTAACCATGTTGGTACAGCAACCTTAGATTATAACAGGGGTTTGAGTGATGATTTCGGGGTATTCTTAAATGGTGAAACAGGTACCTCTTCTTACTCTCAGTTTAGATTAACTGATGAGAAAGAAGTAACAAAATCTGATATTTTTTATGATGGAAAGTTAGGCTTAGAATACAAACCATTAATGATGAAGTTGAGTGGGGGATATAAATATGTAGGTGCTAAATTTACAAGTCCAGGAGCACAAACTACTCGTTTTAACCAACAATCTACACCACGAGTATTCGATCAAATTCCTGATACATTAGGTACTAACGGATCGCCAATTCAACGTTATACAACTTTGTATGATCGATTTACAAATGAAGGAGCTTATGTTCAAGGAATAAGCGATCAATTACTGACTTATGCTCCACAATATACCAATATAAACCCTTATGGACGAGCAACTCCTAATAGAACGGGTCTTCAATTAAATCTTAGTGCAGGTGATAGAGATTCTCTATTTCAAGCCTCAGTAGGATTTGATATGTTAAAAGAAATTGAACCAGACCAAAATCTTGAAGGTAATCTAAGAAATTTTACTGGTATACAAGGAGGCGTTTTAATCAATGTTAATAGAGCTATTGGATTTGATAGAGACATTGTGTTAACTGCGGGGTATAGAAGTGAGACTACTACACGAGGTGGAGTTGATGAAATAGACTTGACAAGTGTATTGATGGATTTAGGCGTTTCAGTAGAGGTGCTACCAAGTTTTGATTTAATGGCTGGTTACAAAGCGTTAAAAGCTGAAGGAAATGAATACGTTCCTTATTTAAATGAATTTAATCAATATACAGGGTTACCATATCAGTTAAATGTAGATACTGAAGAAACAATGGTTTCTTTTGGAGCAAGATTTAGATTCTCTGAAAATGCTGCACTTACCGCTAATTATAATCTAGTATCATATACAAATAATAAAGCAAACTCAGAATTAGACTTATCGACTGAAAATGCAAGTTATGATATGAGTCAGTTATTCATTTCGTATATAATGAAATTTTAATACTAGCAATAAGGCTCGTTAATTATTAGTCTATTGTTATAAGTATCGATAAGAATAAATCATTAACTATTAGACTATACCATTCATAATTGGAGTTAGTAGTATTGACAAAAACAGATAAATAGATATAGCATTTAGCTCGATCAATAAAATTAAAATAACATGTTAAAAAAGGTTCATCTACTCATATTAGGATTTATCTTCTTCATGACGTCATGTTCTGAAAGAGATGATAGTGTTTTTGGTCCGAAGTATATTTCAGCACCAAGCGATTTAGAAGTTATAGGTAATGATTTCGAAATCATTCGCTTAGGTGATGAATCTGAGGAAGATTTATCGGAGATAACATTTTACGATTCAACAAATGTAGATTCAGTATTTAATCCGGTGTACTTCAAAACAGAGTTGTCGGATAGTGTAACTTGGAAGTTTACAGTCACGGGTCTTAGCTCTGGTGCGGTTAAAACTATAATAGGTACGAATAAGTTTATTAACGATGCGAAATGGTCAGGAGCATCAGACAATATATATTTTTTTAAAAGAGAAGAAGATATAAGAATAGTTCTTTCGTTCATTGGTATTGATATGACGGTAACTAGAGTTGTAAGACTTAAAAGACCGAAATTATTCCCTGGAGCTTTTCTAGTAGCTGATTTTGAGTTTGATCCTAAAGGTCAGGCTATTGTAAAAGGTTCTGCTGGTGATCCAGATGGGTGGTTTGATTTCTTTGATACTGATGGTGAAGATGAGACTATAAGTAAAGGTATAGGGCCGGATAACATAGTTGTTGCTCAACCTTCAAAAGCTTCTACCCCAGTTGAAGCTATTCAAGGAAGCGGATATTATCACTTAAGGGGAGAGGACAATTCAGTAAAGCCAAGTCCTTTTTTCATTGGTGGTATGGGGCATGATGCGGTAGTTTATGGTCTACCTTCATTGGATCCTTCGGAAGTGTTTTTAAATTTTTATGCTACATCAAATGGTAACAAGACAACTAAATTAATTGTGGAGTTAGCTGGTTTTGGTGGAGATTTATTTACAAAAGAAATACAAGTAGATTGGGATGGATGGAAATTAATTAGTGTTCGCTTGTCGAATTTCGCACTAACAACATCTGGTGAAATCGGAACAGGTGAGATTTTGACTCCTTTATTAGAACAAATGAAGTTCGCAATACATTCTGGAAGAGGAAATGCAGGAAGCATTGCTGAAATCAACATTGATTACGTGACTTTTACAGTAGGAAAACCATTTAGACAACAATAAGAATTACATTGTCCATGAGATATCATAAAATTATAGGATTTGCTTTAGTTGCTACCTTGGCTTTTTTGTCAAGTTGCGTAGGTATTGAACCTATTGAAATACAAAGTAATGCATCAGATCACTACTATAGACCTAGTGATTACAAAGGCATAGTATTAAAAGATCAAATATTATTTGACTTTAGAGAAGGTCTTGATGGGTGGTGGGCTGACCGAAAGTATAATATGGCAATGCAAGGAACAGCTATGAAGATCACTTCAAATGGCGCTGGTCCTAAATACGCGCCTTTTGGTGTTGACTTAGCGGAAGCAATGAATTTTTCTAACACACCGGTGTTAAGAGTGAAAATTCGTATGCCAGAAAGTTCTACCCCCCCTGTAATGCGTCTAGATTTAAGAGATGTCAACGGTAACTTCACAAATGCAGCTCCTGCCTCTAATACAATTAAAGTAAGCGGTGAAAATTATTATGAATATTTTTTTGATTTGAACCATAAGTGGAGTCAAACATATCCTTCAAATGCGAATGTTGATAATACACAAATTGACCGATTACAATTTTTCATCAACCCAGGTGGTGAAGAGTTTTATGGTACATTTTACATTGATGAGATCTATGTGATGGCCAATAAAGATGGTTCAGGTGTAGTGGATCAAAATATTGTCTTAGACGACTTTTCAAATGGAGGAGCAGTTGACTTATGGTGGCCATGTAAACCTGAAAAAGTTAGTGTTTCAAGTGGTGAAAATGCTATGAAAATCCATTTCGAAAATGGAGAATGGGACTGTTTTGGTAAAATATTTGGTGAAACAGATATCACAAACAATCCAATTATTAGAATTAAAGCAAGAGCAGAATCTGGTACTGAGATGAAGATGACCAATATCATGGCTCGTTTTATTGATGCGAATGAAAACTCAACAGATTTAATCGATGGAGAAAACATGAGTAATTTTACCATTGGTGGATCTGATTTTCAGTATTACTACAGTGCCTTTAAAACTAAATATGAAAATAATTTATATAGTTCACAGGGTGATTTTGATCCAACGAAAGTGAACAGGGTTATTATTTTCTTTAATATGAATAAAGAATCTACTTTTACAGGAGATGTGTATGTACAAGAGGTGGCATTTGTTAGTGAACTTCCGGATAAACAAAAATTAGATAGGAGTCCTTGGGGAGCCCCACCATCGTTAGATCCTTCATGGTCTAAAGCAAATAAATTGGATTATTCGGGCTTTGCCAAGCCATCTAATTGGAAAGCTGAAAGTACAAACATTACAAAGACTGCAGGAGAAGCCGGTGGTGTTAAATTTTCAGGAAAAAATATAGGGCCAGCCTACGAAGAGTTAAGTGCAACTGTTACGCCATTCAACTTAGATAGTATGGTTGTCATTCGTGTAAAAGCAAAAGCTTCAGGTAATATGAACCCTATAGTTCGTTTAGATGTAGTTGATGCAAAAGGAAAACAGACAAATGGCAGACCTCAGGAATTTGTAGTTAAAACGGGAGATGAGTTCAATGACTATTATGTAAATATGTCGACTAACTATTACCAGAGAAGTCCCAACTATGCGATTGTGAATGTTGGAAATGTGACTGGGTTAAAATTGTATATTAATCCAGGTATGGTGAAAGGGTTTGATGGTGATTTGGAAATAGCTGAAATTCAACCCATGTTGTTACAAGATGCTCCAGAGAACATCAGATCAATATTTGAATAAGATTAGAATTATGAGATTAGGATTAATAATAGTATCGCTTTTAGCTTCTGTTCTTTCTTTTGCACAGCAAGTAGATAAAGAATATGTGAATGAGTTGAGATCTTATTACAAGGAGATTGAACCAGATAAGTTTCGGACTGTTACACGTGTACTTAATAAAGATTTTATGCAGGACATGAAAGCTTATGGGGGTGGTGTTAATGATGGAAAAGCATCTTCTAAAATGGTAGATGTAAAGGGGTTCGATCAGGTTATTGAGATAGAAACGCATGATAAATTTTACAATGATTGGGATGTGGAAATTGGAGGTAAAACTGCATTTCCTGTCTTGAAAAATGATCTAGTATATGTTACTTTTTGGATTCGCTGTTTAGAATCTCGCCATGAATCAAACCAAGGTTTTGCACGAGTTTATTTACAAAAAAATAGCCCAAACTGGGACAAGTCGGCATATATCAGTGTTGTAGCTGGTCGAGACTGGTCTTATTATAGAATACCATTTCATACGAAATTTGAAAATTATGATGTAGGAAAGGCTGCCGTAGCATTTGCTCTAGGTTATTCCTACCAAACTATTCAGATAGCAGATATTAAGGTAACTAATTTTGGGAGTTCTCTAACAAAAGATGATTTGCCAGGAACTAAGTTTACTTATGAAGGAAGAGAAAAAGATGCTGCTTGGAGAAAGCCAGCAAATGAACGTATTGAAAAATTCCGTAAAGGCGATTTAAAAGTAGTTGTTAAAAATAAAAGCGGTGAGCCTATTCCTAACGCAGAAGTCAGTGTGGAAATGAAAAAACACGAATTTGGTTTTGGTAACATCACCAACCGCGTTGCTTTTTCTAATCCTGGGCCTGATGGAATTCAGTATCGAAAAATAATAAAAGAAAACTTCAATCAAACTACGTTTGAAAATGCTTGGAAACACGATATGTATGAGCAATACAAAAGTGAAAACGCAGTAGATCAAATTTTCCAAGTGATGGATAGCTTGGATAAATTTGGTATTGAGTTAAGAGGACATGCTCTTGTTTGGCCAAGTACAAAATACACGAAAACAGCTGCACCTTACATTGATAAACCAGAAGAACTGCGTAAAATGATACGAGAGTCTGTTTTGGAGAGAGCAACTGCAGCTAAAGGAAGAGTTATCGATTGGGATGTTGTCAACGAACCTTTTGTCAATCATCAATTCATGGATATTTTGGGTAAAGATGAAATGGTCGAATGGTTTAAGTTAGCAGATCAAGGTGATCCAGAAGCAGATTTGTATATCAATGAGACTAGATTTTTGGTTGATAAAGGGGTTAATGGTGCTGTGCAGGATAACCTGTATAACTGGGTTGAATTTTTGAAATCCAAAGGCATCCAAATAGATGGGTTAGGTTTTCAGGGTCACTTTGGTGAAACAGGTTTGACAAGTCCTGACAAGCTCATGGAAATCATTGATCGATTCGCTAAACTTGGAGTGAAAGTTAAAATTACTGAGTTAGACATTAATACACAGGACAATGAATTACAAGCAGACTATTTGAGAGACTTTTATACAATTATTTTTAGTCATCCAGCAGCAGAAGCAATTATTAGCTGGGGGTTCTGGGAAAAATATCATTGGTTGCCAGATGCAGCATGGTATACTAGTAAATGGGAAGAAAAACCAATTGCAGCGATGCATAAAAAATTGGTTTTTGATGAGTGGTGGACTGATGAACAAGGAACTACTGGTGCTAATGGTGAATATAAAGTTAGAGGATTCAATGGTGATTATTTAGTGTCTGTTAAACATGATGGCAAAACAGTAACCCAAAAAGCTACTTTGTCAAAAGATGGCACTACCGTAGAAATTGTAGTTAAATAATTAATTAGATATGATTAAATATAAAGTTTTAGGATTAGCAGCAGTACTAGCTTTAGGGTTTAGTGCATGTAATCAAGAAAAGTCTCAAACAAAGACTGAACAAGAGGTAACAGAATATTCTTCTAATGATTTTGATACTAAGATAGATGAGTTGATTGGTAATATGTCAATAACCGACAAAGTTGGTCAGATGACACAAGTTAACTTAAACAAGGTGTTAGTAACAAAAAATGGTAGTGGTTATGATGATAATGATGGTTTGATTGACCCAGCGTTACTAGATACTGCAGTTAATAAATACAAGGTAGGTTCAATATTGAATGCTATTAATCATGCATATTCTTTAGAACAATGGGATGAAATCATTAATCAGATCCAAGATGCGGCTAAGAAAAATGATCCAGCTATACCTGTATTATACGGAATTGATGCGATTCACGGAGCTACATTTACATTAAATTCAACATTATTTCCTCATAATATTGGAGTAGCAGCGTCAAGAAACCCACAGGTAGCCAAAAGTGCAGCTGAAATCACTGCGATGGAGGTAAGAGCTTCAGGGATTCGTTGGAACTTTGACCCAGTACTAGATTTAGGTAGAATGCCTTTATGGCCAAGATTTCCTGAAACATTCGGTGAAGACCCTATTTTGATTGAAAAAATGGGTGTTGCAGCGATTAATGGATACGAAGAAGATGGTTTGGATCAGCCTACAGCTGTAGCATCGTGTATGAAACACTTTATTGGTTATTCAGCTTCTCGGTCAGGTAGAGATCGAACTCCATCATATATCCCTGAAATTGAATTAAGAGAATTTTATCTACCTCAATTTAAAGCAGCAATAGATGCAGGTTCATCTTCGATTATGATTAACTCAGGTGAGGTAAATGGAATACCTGTTCATGGTAATAAATATTTACTGACCACTGTTCTGAGAGATGAATTAGGTTTCAAAGGTTTAGTTGTAACTGACTGGGAAGACATTAATAGATTATATGAGAGACATATGGTTTCTACTTCATTGAAAGAAGCAGTTAAAACTGCAGTGTTAGCTGGGGTGGATATGAGTATGACTCCTCATGACTTTAAGTTTGCTCAACTTTTGAAAGAGTTATGTGAAGATCCAAATGAAAAAGAAGTAATGGCTCGTGTAGATGAATCTGTTAGAAGAATTCTTGCTTTAAAAATGAAAGTAGGCTTATTTGAGAACGATCGATTAGAACCTGCTGCCAGAGAAAACTTTGGAAAAGAAGCATATGCAGAAGCTGCGCTAGATGCTGCAAGACAAACAATGACATTATTGAAAAATCAAGATAGTATTCTGCCATTATCAAAAGATAAAAAAGTGCTTTTGGCTGGACCTAATGCTAATAATCTTGGTTCGTTACATGGTTCTTGGTCATACACATGGCAAGGTGCTGATGAACAACAAACTTGGGATCATATCGAAACAGGAGAAAAAGTAACTTTGGATTTATACCCAGAATCCACAAAAACCATAAAAGAAGCATTTGAAGCAAAAATTGGCGCTGGTAATGTTATCTGTAAGTCTGTACACGATTATTCTAGCACTGCAAATGTTGATGTTGCTGCTATGAAAAGAGACGCAGCTAAAGCAGATGTGATTGTTCTTTGTTTAGGCGAAAATGCCTATGCTGAGTCACCAGGATCAATAAATGATTTAACATTAAATGCAGAACAAATTGCTTTAGCTAAAGCAGCAATTGCTACTAAAAAGCCAGTTGTGTTAGTACTAGTAGAAGGTAGACCGCGAATTATAAGTTCTTTTGTTGATGGTGTACAAGGTGTAATACAAGCATATTTGCCTGCAAGTAAAGGTGCTGATGCAATAGCTGATGTTGTGTTTGGTGATTACAATCCAGGGGGTAAATTACCTTATAGCTACCCAAGACATACAGGGGATTTTGTATCGTATGATCATAAATGGACTGAAGTGAATGTTGAACAATCACCAGGTACATTCACTGATAGTGGTTACAACCCACAATGGGCATTTGGTTTTGGATTAAGCTATACAACTTTTGAATATACAGACTTTAGCTTAGACAAAACAGAACTTGTTGGAGATGGTAAAATAGCTATATCTGTGAATGTTACTAATACAGGAGAGAGAGATGGCGATGAAGTAGTAGAAATATATACGAGAGATATGTATGCTTCTACAGTACCTTCTTTAAGAAGATTAAGAGATTTTACTCGAGTTTCTATAAAAGCTGGTGAAACTAAAACCGTAAAATTTGAATTAGATAAATCAGATTTAAGTTTTGTAAAACAAAATTTAGAAACTGGAAAATTCGAACGAGTAATTGAAGAAGGTGAGTTTAAAGTAATGTTAGGTGCTCATGGATTTGAGTTGGAAGATCCAGAATTTCCATGGACCAGTTATTTATCAAGAACCTATAAAAAGGCTTTAACTTTTACTTATAAGAATTAAAAACATTATACTATATATAATTGATTGAAAAGAGGGAATCACATAGTGATTCCCTCTTTTTTTATTTAGTTTTTATCTGTAGATCAGATCTAAAGTTTTTGGCGGTTATTTTTTTCTTTTAAAAACTCAACTTGTCATGAAAGGTGATCAAATTTTCAAATAAAAGATGTTTCACATACAAAAACTAAAATACTCTCACGGTTACCTTTAGGTTATTTAAAGAATCTAATCTTTAGTAGTAGACGTATGTAACTTAAGCCAACATGATAGGTGAATCAGTATTTAGTCGAAAATAGTCTGCACTTAAAAACATAGACTTGTTTGAGAGTGTTTTTTAATGTATACTAGTAGGCATGTCTGTTGGAAAAAGTGCATATAATAAGGAGAAAGTGCATGATTAATTGTAATAACATAAGTATTGTAAAAAGTTAAATATATGGGAAAGGTAACATCGAATAAGGTTGGAGTTTTGTTGTTGGGTATGTTGTTCATTGCCAACATCATCAATACTATAGCTCAGGATTTCACAGCTAGTGATTATAACAAAGCTTTATGGATGACAACGCGGTTTTATGGTGCACAACGTTCATCTGATGCCGATGTGCTCGATAGAGTTAACTGGACTGTTTATGATCACAAACCCACAGGTGTTGATGAAAGTAAAAGGGGGATTTCATTTGCTCAAGATTCAGATGCTGGCTATGATTTATCTGGTGGTTGGTTTGATTGTGGTGACCATGTAAAGTTTGGTCAGACAAATTTTTATGCAGGCTATATGCTTTTGAAAAGTTTTGCGGAGTTTCCCACAGGATATGCGGATTATTATTCTGCGGATTATAATGGCTATGGAGCTGCTGGGAGCTGGACATGGGAAAGCGGTGCTGGAAAACCAAATGGTATTCCTGATATTCTTGACGAAGTAAAGCACGCTACCGATTTTTATATTAAATGTGCGAAAAGTTCAAGCGCATTTTATTATGAAGTTGGTAACGGAAATTATGATCATGCCAAATGGCAAACATCAGTAAAAATGCAAACCAATTCTGTAAGTGAGGGTGGAGAACCTCGACCAACCTATGGTAATCCAAATGATGGTGCAATGGCATCTTTTTGTTCTGCAACATTGGCATTAATGTCAAGAATGTACCGGCCGTATGATGCAGCTTATGCAGATTTATGTTTACAGCATGCTACTTATGCTTACGACTATGCTTCAAATCATGTAGGCCAGGCGGTTGGTGCCGCAAGTGGCTCTTTTTATGGAGGGAATGACAATCCAAAAAACGCTTGGGCGATCTGTTTGTCAGAAATGCATTGGGCTACGAACCAAAATTCTTATCTAACAAAAGCTTACAGTTTAGGTGTAAGTGCTAATAACGCAGGAGACGTCCACCCCAATGCTGGATATACTTTTGATTATGGTAACAATGGTGAGTTAGCGTTGTATGTATTGGCTCAATTAGGACATCCAAATGCTAAAGCTGCGTTTAATTCACGAATGACAGATCATTGGTTAGTGAATAGCAATTATAATGGAGAAGGCGCCTATTCAAAAGGAGGCGGTTGGGGTAAACTTCGTTATGTGGGGAATGCAGGGTATTTAGTTGCACTCCATTCGAAATTAAATGATACCCCATTGAATTCAAAAGTTTATGACAATGTTGATTACATTATGGGAGGTAACAATGCAAAATTCTCTTTTATCGTAGGCTTTGGAACGAGTTATCCTAAGTACCCACACCATAGAAATGTTTACTTGCGGGATGATAATCCTGGTAATAACACAGTAATCCCAATGGCTTCTAAAAATGTTCAATTAGGGGCATTGGTTGGAGGAAGTCTCTCGTCAGGCAATTACAATGATGAAAGAAATGACTATGTGAACTCAGAGGTTTGTATTGATTACAATGCGGGCTTAGTTGGTGCATTGGCTGCTATTAAAGCAGTAGTGGATCCTGTAGATCCAAATACCTCCTTAAAAAAATGTGCTTCTCCGGGAGATTTAGGTGGAGATCAAAGTCTGTGTGGAGTGGGTAATATCGTTTTAAACTCAGGTTTAAACACAAAAAATCAACGTACATTTCAATGGTATAAGGATGATGTCTCACAAGGAGCAGCATCTGCAAACGCTATATCTAAAAGTATCACATCACCAGGAACTTGGAAAGTAGTGGTCGATTCAGCAGGCGAGTGCCAACGATCCGCGACAGTGGTAATATCAGGCACCCTTCCAGATATCGATTTAGGTAACGACCTCGACTTATGTTCACCTGCACAGGTAACTTTAAATGCTGGAGTATCAGGTTCTGGAATTTCCTATGATTGGAAAAAAGGTTCAACAAATGTTGGAAGTGATCAATCATTAAATGTTACCGAAGCAGGTACCTATTCGTTAACGATTAGTGCTACTGGATGCCCAAGTAAAACTGATGAGCTTGTTGTGACTTCTTCTTTGCCCGAAGTGAACTCAAGCCCTCTTTGTGCCCCAGGTACTACAACATTAAATGTAACAAGTGCGGGAGGACCATATGAATGGTATACTTCAGAAGGAAGTAGCACACCGCTTTTTACAGGCAACCCTTACACACCATCTATAACTGCAACAACTACCTATTACTTGAAAGACGCGGGTTCTTTTGAACAAGTAGTTGGACCCTCACAGACAGGAAATGCTTTATCTTCACCCTCAAACGCAGGTGCAATAGGAATAAAGTTTACTGCTTCAGCTTCGTTTGACGTAGTAGAGTTAAAATTTCACCCTTATGTCTACAACTGCAATACAGGAGACATGATACAACTGACCGTGGAGTTGCAAAATGAAAATGGAACGGCAATTTCAACACATACTTCTGTACCGCTTGCTTGTAATGGCACCCAACAAGGACCATTTACAACCTATTATAAAATGGATTTTTCGAATGATCCGATTAAAATACCTGCTTCTGGGAATTATATTTTAAAACCTACAGATGGAAATCAGTATGCGTGGTATGAAAATGGTGCAAACTACAGTAGTTATGAAATACCTGGAGTCATCAATATTACAGGGGACACAAGAGATGATAAACCTAGTTCATTCCCAGGGATTTTCGATATCAAAGTATCTTCAGGAACTGATTGTGATAGAACCCCAGTCGTAGCGATAGTTGATCCAAACGACCCTAATTGTGTAGGCTCTTGTACACCACCATCAGTGGCAACAATAACACCTTCAACACCACAAGTTATTTGTAGTGGTAATAGTGTGGAATTATCAGCGAATTTAGTTTCTGGTAGTCTTTATCAATGGTTCCGAAATGGTAGCCCATTGACTACCGCAGCAATAAACGATAATAAATTGACTGTAGACCAAGCTGGTTCATACACGGTGAGAATTGGAGATGGCAGTGTTGCAGATCAAGCATGTTACCTAGAATCATCAGCTGTAACCGTTACAGTAAACACAGCCCCAACTGCCAATATCACTACGACAAATTTAAGCTACTGTTCAAGTGAAAATGGGGTAACCTTAATCGCAGAGGACGCAGGAACTGGGGCGACTTATTCATGGTCAGGTCCAGTGACAGGTTCAACAGCTACGTTAGCAAATGCTACTGCTGGAACTTATTACGTAGAGGTTACAAAGGGTGGATGTACAGCAACATCCTCATCTAAAATAGTTGTAGCGACTCCAGCTCCAACCGCTAATATCACCACTACAAACTTAAGCTATTGTTCGGGTGAAAATGGTATATCCTTAACTGCAGAAAACGTAGGAACAGGAGCAGCATATACTTGGACTGGTCCGGTTACAGGTTCAACGGTTACTTTATCAAATGCCACCGCAGGAACTTATACGGTGAAGGTGACTAAAGGAGGGTGTATTGCGACTTCTTCTTCAAAAGAGGTAATTGAAAAGACTTCACCAGTAGCTAAAATTAACGCAACAGCATTAGAGTATTGTTCTGATGATATATCAGGAGTTACATTAACAGCAGAATCCGTATCTGGTGCCACTTATTCGTGGGCTGGTCCAGTGACAAGCACAACAGAGACTTTGAATAACGCTACAGCAGGAACCTATGTCTTAACTGTTACAAAAGAAGGCTGTAGTTCAACATCCCCGTCAGAGTTAGTAGTTGAGAACTGTCAAACAAGTTGTACGCCACCAGCGAATGCCATAATTACTGCTTCAACACAGACGGCATGTGAAGGTGAAGCAATAGTTTTAGAAGCAAATTTAGAAGCTGGATATATCTATGCTTGGTACAAAAACGGATCATTAATCAGTGGTTCAACGGCAATTGAAGGAAATGAGCTAGTAGTTACAACTTCTGGTGATTATAGTGTGCGAATTGGTGATGGAAGTATCGCAGATCAAAATTGTTATATGGCATCATCAGCAACTACTATCAATTTTAAACCGAAGCCAGTAGCAACAATTGTAGACACCGATTTTACCTACTGTTCAGGTGAAACCGGTGTGGATTTAATGGCGGAAAATGCTGGTGGCAGCGCCAATTATACATGGTCAGGTCCCATGATGAGTACCGATCAGACCCTAACGAATGCTACAGCAGGAACTTATTTTGTGACCGTAACAGATAATGGTTGTGAGGCAGTTTCTTCAAATGTTACAGTGGTTGAAAAAGCGTTACCTACTGCATCAATTTCGTCCACAGTACTTGAGTATTGTGCTACCAGTCAAACTGGTATAACACTCACCGCTTTTGATGCTGGAATAGGTGCTACGTATAACTGGACAGGTCCGGTAACAGGAAGTACTCAAACGCTAAGTAATGCTACTCAAGGCGAATATTCTGTAACCGTAACTAAAGATGGATGTGAAGCAACATCAGCTACCAAAGCAGTAATAGAAAATTGTCAGACTACATGTACACCACCAACGGCAGCAACTATTTCACCTTTATCGGTTAGTTTGTGTGAAGGCAATACGTCAATGCTTACAGCAAATTTAGAGACGGGGTATACGTATGCCTGGTACCGAAATAATAGTTTGATTTCTGGTTCCATTGCCATTGAGGGCAATGAGCTATTAGTAAGTGAAGCGGGTAGTTATAGCCTAAGAATTGGTGATGGAGGAGTTACGGATGCTAACTGTTATTTAGAATCATCACCAGTAGTGGTAGAAATTGTATCGTTACCAGTAGCCAAAATCACAACTTCAGCACTAGAATATTGCTCGACAAATGAAAATGGATTAACAATAACCGCTGAAAATGCAGGAACCGGTGCCACCTATACTTGGGAAGGTCCAGTAAGTGGGAATGGCTTGAGTATTTCAAACGCTACTGCTGGGCAATATTCTGTACAGGTGACTAAATCTGGATGTGAGGCTACTTCTCAAACAGTAACAATTATAGAAAATTGTCAGTCATCTTGTACACCGCCAATGAATGCAATGATAACATCCACAAAAACTGTCTTTTGTTCAACGGGTAATAATACATTAAGCAGTAACTTGGAACAAGGTTATTTATATGCGTGGTATAAAGATGGAGAATTGATTAGTGGAAGCACTCAAGTAGAAGGCAATACGTTAAATGTAACTGCCGCTGGAAATTATAAAGTAAGAATTGGTGATGGAAGTGTTTTAAATACTAACTGTTACCTAGAATCTCAGGAGTTTGAAGTAACTCTCCAAGATCCCCCATCTCAAACTGAGTATCCACAAATTTCAGGAAATGATGAGGTTTGTGCTGGTTCAGATTTAACCTATACAGTTAATTTGATTTCCGGGTCAACCCAAATGGTTTGGGAATGTGTATCAGGATGTGGATCATTATCATTAAAACAAAATAGCACCTCTGTAGAAGTGTCCAACTTTACGAACGACTTTGTTATTCAAGCTTATGGAGAGAATGAATGCGGTGTGTCCCAGTCAGCATCTTATGATGTATCTGTTGTTGATGAAATACAACCAGAAGTTATTATTTCAACTCCTGTAACCACAGTGTGTGTTGATGGTGATGTTAGATTTAATGCAACAATAAATCATGCAGGAATCAATCCTCAAATCAAATGGTATCGAGAAGGTGTTGAAGTAGAAGGAGCGTCTTTCACAAGTTATTTTGTCGAATCAGTTGTGGATGGAGAACAGGTGTATGCCTCCGTATTATCATCTTCAAGTTGTTCTCAAAATACACCTGTCTCTTCGAATTTAGTCGAATTAGCTACCTTTGATCCCCAGCCAATAGAAAGTATTGTGGGTCCCTCGTCTTTTTGTATTGAGAGAGGTTCGCTAGCAGAATATTCCGTGGAAACACAGAATGTGGGGTCCACCTTCAGTTGGTCTATTCCCAATGGAGCAGAACTAATTTCTGGTAATGGTACGAATCAAGTTGAAATTGATTTTACAGGAACAACGGGTGGGCTTGTAACTGTATCCGAAATAAGTGCCGGAGGGTGTTTTGTTGGAAGAATTACACGTGATGTAAGAGATAATTGTTTGAATGGTATTAGTGACAGTGATCTATTTAATCAACAATTTAGCTTATTCCCAAATCCATCAGTTGAAGATTTTCGTTTAGAATTACCTAATAGTTTTAATGGAATTGTTAAAATTGTGGATTTGAATGGTGTACTAATTTCAGAAAACAAAGTCAATAATCAGTCCGTGTTGAAGTTTGGTAATGAATTACAACAAGGGGTATATATCCTTCAAATTATTCAAGAAAATAAGTTTTATACTCATCAAATCACTAAATTAGACTAAGATACATTTAAGTGGATAACTAAAGAGGCTAGTTAGAAGTAATTAGCCTCTTTTTTTTCGTTTAACTTTTCATCAGAATATACTTATTTATATTTGCATGAATAAAATCAATATAAAAGATTAATATGTGTGGAATAGTAGCTTATGTAGGGCATCGAGAGGCTTACCCAATTATTATAAAGGGATTGCAACGTTTAGAATATAGAGGGTACGATAGTGCAGGAATTGCAATTTTAAACAACGGATTAAAAGTTGTCAAAAAGCAAGGTAAGGTGGCTGCCTTAGAAGAATTAGCTGCTAAAGAAAATCTCTCAAGCCATATTGGAATTGGACACACACGCTGGGCTACTCATGGTGAGCCAAGTGATCGAAATGCACATCCACATACTGCTGGAAATGGTGAATTTGCATTAGTACATAATGGCATAATAGAAAATTATGCTTCGATTAAAGAAGAGTTGATAAAAAAAGGCCACGTTTTTCTGAGCGAAACGGATAGTGAAGTACTTGTACATTTTATTGAAGATATTCAAAAAAACGAAGGATGTGACTTAGAACAAGCATTGCGTTTAGCATTACAGCGTGTTGTAGGTGCTTATGTTATTGTTTTGATCTCTCAAAATGAACCCAACACCTTATACGCTGCTCGAAAAGGAAGTCCTCTAGTTATTGGTGTAGGGAAAGGCGAACACTTTTTAGCTTCAGATGCTACGCCTATAATTGAGTATACAAAAGAGGTGGTTTATGTAAATGATTATGAAGTTGCAATAATTAAAAATAACGAATTAAGTCTTAAAAATCTTGATAATGAATATCATGCCCCTTATGTTCAGAAGTTAGACATGGATATAGCTGCTATAGAAAAAGGCGGTTATGATCATTTTATGCTAAAAGAAATACATGAACAACCTACTACAGTACAAGACTGTTTAAGGGGACGTTTAGATGCAGATAATGAGCGGTTAACGCTAGGTGGGATTCGCAAGTATGCGGAAAATCTTTCTAATGCTAAACGTATAATAATCATTTCATGCGGCACCTCTTGGCACGCAGGGTTAGTTGCTGAATACATTATTGAAGAGTTATGTAGAATTCCAGTCGAAGTCGAGTATGCTTCGGAGTTTAGATATCGCAACCCAATAATTAATCCTGGAGATGTGTTAATTGCAATATCTCAATCAGGTGAAACAGCGGATACATTGGTAGCCATAGAAAAAGCAAAATCAATGGGGGCAATTGTTTTTGGGATATGTAATGTTGTAGGTTCATCCATAGCACGCACTTCCCATGAAGGGGTTTATACCCATGCAGGTCCAGAAATTGGTGTGGCTAGCACAAAGGCTTTTACTGCTCAACTGAGTGTGTTGGCAATGGTTGCCTTAAAAGTTGCGAATGAAAGAGCTACTATTTCGAAAGAGCGCTATGGTTCATTGTTAAGAGAATTAGCATCAATCCCTAAAAAAATAGAGTTAGCTATTCAACAAGAAGAAAAAATAAAAGGTATAGCTGCAATAATAAAAAATGTAGAAAGTTGCCTGTACTTAGGTCGCGGTTACAATTTCCCTATTGCATTAGAAGGGGCTTTGAAATTAAAGGAGATATCATACATTCATGCAGAGGGATACCCAGCTGCGGAGATGAAGCATGGGCCTATTGCTTTGATAGATGAAAAATTACCCGTAATTATTGTAGCTACTAAAGACAGTTATTACGAAAAGATAGTATCAAACATTCAAGAAGTTAAAGCACGAAAAGGGATAGTTATTGCAATTGTTTCTGAAGGTGACACAATTATTCCAGACATGGTTGATCATTTTATCGAAGTTCCAGAAACGGATGAGGTGTTAATGCCGTTAGTTTCAGTTATTCCGTTACAAATATTATCCTACCACATTGGAATAATGCGTGGATGTAATGTTGACCAACCTCGAAATTTAGCGAAGTCAGTTACGGTTGAATAATAGATATGATTACTAAAAAACCACTTGAAAGTCTAGGCTATTCTTTTATTGATCCACAGTATCTACCCAAAGGTGCTACGCAGAATTATTTGCGTGATTTAACTATTCGAGAAAAAAACTATCGAAATCTCACGGCCTCAGAAATAGAAGAACTAGTTAGAAATCGAAATACATCGGATAATTGGAACAATATATTAGTCACTGAAAAATTCAATGCGAAGTTAGTTCGTGACTGTCAGTTTTTTGGTTTGGTCAGAATTGGCGCTCTAGAGGAAGTTTATTTAGAATATCATGATTTAAAATTGCCCGTAGGACTCTATAAATCAAAAATTGTTGCTTGTGATTTTGGAGATAATGTAGCTATTGAGAATGTGAACTATATGGCACATTACCAAATAGGAAGTGAAACTACGGTGTTAAATGTGAATGAAATGGCCTGTTCTCCTACGTCAAAGTTTGGGAATGGAATAGTTAAAAAAGGACAGCCTGAAAGCATTCGAATATGGTTAGAACTATGTAATGAAAATGGAGGTAGAAAAGTACTTCCGTTTGATGGCCTTTTGCCTGGTGATGCTTTTCTCTGGTCGAAGTACAGAGACGATACTTCCTTAATGCAAAAATTCCAAGACTTTACTGAAAAAGATTTTGATGATAGACATGGATATTTTGGTTCTGTAGGTGAAAAAACAATTATTAAACATTGTAAGGTTATTAAAAATGTAAAAATAGGCGATCATGCTTATTTAAAAGGAGCAAACAAACTTAAAAACCTTACCATAAACAGTACAGATGAAGCACGAACACAAATAGGTGAGGGGGTTGAATTAGTAAATGGAATAATCGGTTATGGTTGTCGTGTATTTTACGGAGTAAAGGCCGTACGATTTGTCATGGGAACTAATTCTAGTTTGAAGTATGGAGCCCGACTAATTAATTCATACCTTTCAGATAATGCAACGGTGTCTTGCTGCGAAGTACTAAATTCGCTGATTTTCCCTGGTCATGAGCAACATCATAATAACTCTTTTTTATGTGCAGCTATGATTATGGGGCAAAGTAACATGGCGGCTGGAGCAACTATTGGATCAAATCATAATTCAAGAGGGAATGATGGAGAAATAGTTGCTGGTAGAGGCTTTTGGCCTGGCTTGTGTGTGAGTTTAAAACACAATTCACGATTTGCTTCTTATACTTTGCTTTCAAAAGGGGATTATCCTTCTGAATTAAATATTCAACTACCATTTTCGTTGTTAATTAATGACGAGTCTGAAGGCACTCTTAAGATAATTCCTGGTTATTGGTTTTTATATAATATGTATGCATTAGCGAGAAACTCTTGGAAATATCGCGATCGTGATAAGCGATATTTAAAAGTACAAGACTTAGAGTTTGACTATTTAGCACCAGATACTGTTGATGAAATACTACAAGGAATAGAGTTATTAGAAAAATGGGCTTCTACTTCTTTTCCTTCTCCAGAGCAGGGTACAAAAGCATTAGGTAGGTCGCTTTTAAATGATAAAAAGAAAGGGACTTCATTATTACTAAGAGCACATGGAGTGGAATCATCAAACCGTCCAGTAATTATTTTAAAGCCATATAGGGGGTACCAAAGTTTTGTTGAAGCGGGGATACTATATGCAACTAAGATATTAGTTTTATATGGTTTGAGAGAAAATGTGTTAACTTATAATCTGCTAAAAGCAAAGCTTGAAGATAGAGAAAATACGGATTGGGTAAATGTGGGAGGTCAGTTGATTCCACGCGACACCTTAAATTTGTTGAAATCAGACGTAAAAACTGGAGTTATTTCTTCATGGGAAGAGGTTCATAAAAGATATCAAAACATTGGCGATCATTATCCGTATGAGAAAGCTGCTCATGCGTTTAAAACGCTTATTCGCATAGCCGAAATTCGTGGAGTTGAATTGAATGAAGACTCATTTAATGAGTTTATTATTGAAGGTGTAAAAATTAATAATAAGCTGACATTAAGGACTTTAGATTCAAGGAAAAAAGATTATGAAAACCCTTACCGGAAAATGGTCTATGACTCTGATGAAGAAATGGATGCTGTTATCGGTAAATTTGAAGACAACGAATTTATTCAAATAACTAAAAATGAAGCTGAATACTTGGAGAAAAAAGTAGCACAGTTTTTAAAAGTGAAAAAATTAAATTTAGAATAATTATTTATGATGTACCGTTACCTGTTTTTAAGCCTCTTGTTTTTTTTGTTTGGTACGGTAAAAAGTCAAGATATTGAATGGGCAGATGAGCTAAAAGAGTTTTCTTCCCAAAGAGATGTTAAGCAGTTTTCAGCGAAACAAGCATTGGGTAAGCCGAATGCTTTACCACAAGGAGGAATAAGTCCTTGTGCATGGGAACCATTGAGGGAAGGGGATAGAAAAGGAGAATTTATTTACGTTCGATTTAAAAACCCTTTATTTACGAAGCAAGTCATTGTTTGTGAAAACAGAAATCCCGGTTCAATAATTCAAATTGATTTTATTAACACCTCTGGAGATGTTTTTACAGTTTTTAAAAAAGAGAAAGCTGAAGCTTTAGGCAAAGCTACAAATGTATTTAGTTATGTGTTAGAAGAACAAACGAAGTACAAAGTAAAGGGAGTGAAGCTTTATCTTCAGACATCTGATGTTAAAGGTTTTAATGCAATAGATGCTATTGGCATATCGGAAACAGAGGTTGCTTATGAACCTCAAATAAAATTGGCAACAGATGCATCAAGTTATGGAAAACCAGAAAATTTAAGTGCTGAAGTTAACTCGGTTGCGTATGAGTTTTTACCTCAGATATCATCTAACGGAAAAAAGCTCTATTACTCAAGACGTTACCATCCTGAAAATCATTCTTATAGATCCTTAAATGAAGAGCAGGGTTTTGTAGATGATGATATCTGGGTTTCAGAATTTGATGGGAATAAATGGACGCATGCTGAAAGATTACCAGAGCCTTTAAACAATAATTTTCCTAATGCTGCATATACTATTACTCCAGATGGGAATTCATTGCTCCTAGCAGGCGCATATAACAGAAATTCACCTCCAGAAAAAGGAGTTTCGTATAGCTACAAAACTACAAACGGTTGGAGTTTCCCTGTACCTCTAACTATTAATGGTTTTTACAATGCTGGTCCATATAGTGAGTTTTACCTTGGTACAAGTAAAAAGATCTTACTCATGACACTTGTTAGAGAAGAAGGTTATGGAGATAACGATGTATATGTGAGTTTTATTAACAAAGATAAATCTTGGACAACACCTAAAAACTTAGGCGAAATCATTAATACAGCAGGAGTTGAATCATCTCCTTTTTTGGCAGCAGATAATAAAACCATGTATTTTTCTTCTGATGGTTTTAGTGGCTACGGTAAACGAGATTTGTTCGTGACACACCGTTTAGACGATTCTTGGACAAACTGGTCTGAACCAGTCAATTTAGGTAATGTGATTAATTCAGATGAAAATGAAAGTTACTACTCTATCCCAGCTTCTGGTGAGTACGCTTATTTTGTGTCAGGTAAAGAGTCTTTAGGTAAGAATGATATTTTTAGAGTCAAACTACCAAATGCCATAAAGCCAGCACCCGTATCTTTGATCTCAGGTCGTATTATAGATAAGTCTACGGGTGAAATCATCAATGAATCATTGGAAATAGACTATGAAATATTGCCTGAAGGAATTCAAGAAGGTACTGCGTTAAGTGATCCACAGTCTGGAGATTATAGTATTGTACTAACTCATGAGTTGGTGTTTGGGTTTCGTGCTTCAAAAAAAGGATATTATGGAGAAAGCTCTTTTCTTGATTTAACCTTGGAAGAACATAAGTTATACGAAGAAATTACTAGTGACCTTTATTTAGTGCCTTTGAAAGTTGGACAGAAAATCTTACTCCGAAATGTGGGTTTTGATCAAGGGAAGTCAGAATTGCTGAGTTATTCTAGACCTGAATTAAATCGTCTGGTTAAATTATTAAAAGAGAATCCAAAAATGATCATAAGACTTGAAGGACATACAGAAGCAAAAGGATATCAAGACTGGAACCTTAAGTTGTCCAAAGAACGAGTTGAGACTGTTGCGGCTTATCTGATGGCGCAAGGAGTGAAGTCAACGCAGTTGGAGTCAAAAGGTTATGGAGGAAGTAATCCTATATATCCTGACAATGAGAGTGAATGGAATCGAAGGGTAGAATTTGAAATATTAGCAAAGTAAATTTTTATGATGATTTATCAATTTCACTTTTTTGATTTTGACAATATAACCCATGGAGTAAGTTCCAAAAATAGAGAAGACACTTCCAGATATGGAAGTTTTAATCTTGCATCACATGTTGGCGACAATTTACAAAAGGTAGTCGAAAATCGCGTTAAACTGGCAGCCAAAATAGATGTTGCACCAGAGCAGTTAGCTTTTGCTAACCAAACACATTCTGTTAATGTGAAAGTAGTGGTTTCCGTTAATGAAGAATTGATGGATACAGATGCAATGATTACAAACCAAAGAGGGATTTGTTTAAATGTGCTCACTGCAGATTGCGTACCTATTTTATTGTTTGATCCCGTAAAAAACGTTATAGGGGTCGTACATGCTGGTTGGAAGGGAACTCTTGGTGAAATTACACGCTGCACAGTTTCGAAAATGAAATCGGTTTATGATATAGACCCCAAAAATCTGTTAGTAGGTATTGGTCCCTGTATAAGTCTTGAAAACTATGAAGTTGGAGAAGAGGTAGCTAAACAGTTTTCCTCAGAGTTTTATTTTGAGAAGCGTAATAAAAAATATTTATTGGATTTAGTCAATGCCAACATTCATCAATTAATTGCTTTGGGTGTGAAGAAAGTAAATATTGAAGTGATGAACATTTGTACCAAAACTTCAACGCGATTTTATTCCGCGAGGCGTGATGGTATTCAAAGTGGTCGCTTTAGCTCTTTCATTATGTTGAAGTAGTTGAGTTATATTACAAATAGTGAAATAGTGACTCATTTTTAAAATCGAAAGCAGTAACCGGAGCAATTGTTTCAATAATTCTTTCAGTAAACTTATCAGGTGTTGGGTACGGGAAATCTTTATCTTCACTTTCATATGCTTTTTTATAAAAAGAATATTTATCGGGGTGATGGGGGTGAACTCCATTAATAATATTGACTACATTATTGATTATAGCTGTAAAGGATAAGTTGACAGCATCCTCTAAATGAATGAGGTTAGCATTGGAATTGCTTTCTAATTGTTTTGCAGAGCGAACAAACCGTGAGGGATGTCTATTAGGACCAAATAAACCTCCTAAACGGATGACAGTTGTAGATTGAAAACTATCACAAATTAATTTCTCCGATTCCAAAAGTTCTTTGCCTTTAACTGAATCAGGTGTGAATGAGGTGGTTTCATTAAAAATGCCAGAACTAGGATACACAGCGGTGGAGTTAATATATACAGCTTTTTTAATGTTGGAGGGGTGAAGCTTTTTTAGGAATCGTTCTAATTTTATAATGAATGAACCGGTAGGGTTGCTTCGTAATCCGGGGGGAATATTGAGAAATATGATGTCGCACGCATTCAAAAAATAAGTTTCGTAATCGCTCATATCTAAGTCGAGAATATGGGCGTCAATACCTTTAACGGTCAAGTTATTTAACTTGTCTTTGGAGGTAGTAGTGCCAATTATTTTAAAACCGTGGTTAATTAATTTTTCCGCTAATGGCAGTCCTAACCATCCACAACCTACTATTGCTATTGTTTTCATGATAGTGCTTTAATGGCCTCACCCAAATCGTGCATGTTTTCTATTAAAATATCAGGGTTTAAAGCTTGAAGTTGGGCTTTTTTCTCTTTTACTGCGTAAGCAATAACCTTCATATTAGCGTTTTTTGCCGCTTGAATTCCGTTGGCACTGTCTTCAATAATAATCGAATTTTCAGGAGAAAAATTCATGTTTTTGGCGGCATGCAAAAATAAGTCAGGTTCAGGTTTCCATGTTTGAATATCGTAAGCGCTAAAAAGATGTTTGGAGTTAAAATGGGGGAGAATACCAGTTACTTCTAAATTTAGGCGGATTTTTTCAACAGGTCCATTAGAAGCAACACATTTTGTATGAGTTAAATTACCTAACGAATGAAGAATTCCATCAACGGGTTTTAAATCAGTTTTAAACCGTTCAAAGGTTCGTTTTCTAAATTCTGGAATGAATTCATGAGATAACTTTTTATTATAAGTTTTTTCCAAAAAGGTCATAGTAACATGTAAAGCACCACCAAGCATGTCTTCATGAAGTGTAGCATACGGAATTTCAATTCCTTCTTCTAAAATCATTTCGTAAAACACATTAGAGTTGATGACTTCAGAGTCAACAAGAATACCATCACAATCAAAAATTATTAAAGGAGAAGCCATTATTTTTTACTGCTGTTTATATATTGCTTTTGTTTTGAGGCAAAGTAAAAAAACATTTCAAGGAATAATAATAACGGGCGGTCCTGGTAGCGGCAAAACTACACTTATCCAGGAATTAAAAAAATTAGGGTATCCAGTACATCCCGAAGTAGCCCGCAGAGTCATTCAGGAACAACTCGGCTTGGGTTCAGATGCGGTTCCTTGGAAAAATATCCATGCATTTAGCGAATTAGCAAAGGGGATAATGCTAAATGAGTTTCCTGTTAATGCGGAGGGTGTACATTTTTTTGATCGAGGAATCCCTGATTTAATGGCTTATTTTTTAGTTGGAAATCACCCCATAAATGAGTTGTATTATAAGGCGTTGGCTCAAGTCCCATATAGTAAAAAAGTTTTTGTATTGCCTCCTTGGAAAGAGATTTATAGCACCGATAACGAGCGAAAAGAATTGTTTAAGGAAGCCTGTTATGTGTATGAATGTATAAAAAAGACCTATGTAAAGTTAGGGTTTGAATTGATTGAAGTACCTAAATTAAAAGTAAACCAACGAGTTGCTTTTTTATGCGAGCAGTTATTACTTATAGAGTAAACAGCATTCGTTCATTTTTAAGAAGAAGCTTAGATTTTTAATACTTCAAATTCAACACGTCTGTTCTTTTGCAAATTCTCAGGAGAGTTGTTGGGTAATAAAGGCTTGGTGTCACCATAGCCTTCTCCTTTTAAACGATTGAGTTTAATTCCTTTTCTAATGAGGTAATACCTAACCTCATTGATACGCTGTTGAGAAAGTTTTAAGTTAGCGGTAGGACTTCCTGTATTGTCGGTATGCCCCTTTAGTTTGATACTCATGTTAGGGTTTTCTTTCATAAGAGTAACTAATTTATCTAATACAGGAAAAGCTTCTCTTTGTAAATGAAAGTCACTCTGTTTAAAATTAATGTTTGGTAGCTGGATTACGTCACCCACTTTAAATAAATTGAGTTGAAAGGTTAATTCAAAAATAGAAGAAGTTGGAGGTTTCTCTTCAAAATTTACTTCTACTGTTTTAGGAATGTATTGGGGATACATAACTGTGATTTCAAAGTGCGAATTTGGAGTCAGTTTGAAGTTAAAATATCCATTGCTGTTACAAATACCCGTACCATTTGCTTTTCCTTTTAGGTTTAACGTGCTCATGATGATGCTAGCTTTTAATGGCGCTTTGGTAATGCTGTCGATAACGTGAACCACTAAGTGAACTTCTGTTAATTCAGGTGAAAGTACTTTGATAGAATCTTCTTTTTGTTTGTCGATTTTGACTATTGTATCAGTTGATGTGGATGCTGATTGAGTGGTACTGTCTAAAAGTATCTTTTGTGACGCTTTTGTTTTAGACGTGTCTATGGTTTTATTGATTTGTACAGGGGTAAGTATCAATGGTGGTGTTAGCGGTTTTGTAAGCCCACTATCTGTACTAATTAAACTATTTGTGGTTGTTGTATCAAGTAGTAATAGTGGCTTTTGTGAAACCGTTGAGTCAGGAGAATTACGCACTTGATGGTTTTGTAAACTATCAGGTAGTGTTTGGCTTCTTGCTGTATACGATAGCAAGAAAATTATGAGCAAACATATGGCATGCAAGAGTTTCATTTAAAACAAAGATGGCGCTATTATTTTTCTTTAAAAATAAACATATTACTAGTTTTACACACAGATGTGCAATTGAATGTTAATTTCTTACTTTTGTAATAGTCTATATGAGAAAAAGAATTATTTCTGTCGTTACCATAAGTTTTTTCTTGCTTAGTGCTGTGCTAGCTACAGTGCTGTATATGCGTATTAAAGAAAAAAATGAGGAGAAAAGATATATAGCAGAAGTAGAAGAGCAAGTTATCGAGAAATTAACGTTGATAAGAAAAGCCGAGGTAGCTTATTTTTCAGTTAATAACGAATATACGGATAATTGGGATTCACTTAAAGTGTTTCTTAATACGGCAAACTTCTATATCACGAATCGGACAGAGGAAATTATTACACGACCTTATGGTGGTGATAGTGTTATTGTGAGTTATGATACTCTTCGGTCTGTTTCTGTGAAGGACTCTTTGTATGCAAAAGAATATCCTAATTTCGATATTAATAAGATTGAAAAGCTACCTCATGCAGACACGGTGTTTAACATCTTCGCAGCAAAATTTGATGAGGAAGGCGCAGTAATAGAAGTTGAAGATAGTAAGCCTGTTAACCCTGCACGCCAAAAAGATGGGTTGTATAAACCGTTGAAATTTGGTTCTCAAAGTGCGCCTACAACTAAAGGAAACTGGGAAAAATGATAACAGAAGCAATTAGAAGTACTTATAGTCAGGCAAAACGAATTAAAGATTTAAAGTTTGATGTCGATCGATTAGCACTTTATTCATTAATATTTGAATTAAGTGAAAAGGATTTTTTTGTGCTGGTAGTTGATACAGAGCACAGTCAAGCAATGTATTTGGAGCATTTTAAATTCCAGGATTTACATCAAACTACTGATTTGTTAGAACAACTCTCATTGTTGTTTGATGAACACCATTTTTTGAAAGCAGGCTTCTGGAAGGAAATAAAATTTGTGGTTAAGAATAAGAAATTTGCCTTTGTTCCAAACTCGCTATATGCGGAAGATAAAAGAAGTTTTTTTCTAAAATTAAGTACAGAAATCTCAGACGAAGATGTACTTTTTTCATCCACTTTTAAAGGAACCGAAGCTCATTGTGTGTTTGCGATCCATCAAGAATTAGATCAGTGGGTCAAAAGTTTATATCCCTCTAAAACAATCGCTTTAGATCATGCGAGTAATATTTTTTGTGATGCTGTAACGCGTGAATTGTCGACCAAAAATGGCCATGAATTGTTTGTGCATACCGATTCCTACTCAATAACCATTGTAGGTTTAAAAGACGGCCATCTTAATTATTGTAATATTTTCTCTTATACATCAGCAGAAGACTTAGCCTATTATATCATGCTTGTGATGCATGAACTGGATTTTAACCCTGAAGTAGCTAAGGTGAGCTTGTATGGGGAAATAGATCAGACTTCAATGCATTTCACTAAATTGAGAAAATATCTTCGTCACCTTGCACTAGGCAAACGACCTCAGCATTTACGATTTAGCTTTGTCTTTGATGAAATATATGATTATCAATATTTTGAGCTTTTTTCAGCATATCAACAAAAATAGATGAAAAAAATCGCCCTTTTCCCTGGGTCCTTTGACCCCTTTACTCGAGGACATCAAGATATAGTCCTAAGGGGAGCGAAGGTTTTTGATGAGATAATTATTGGAGTAGGGGAAAACACAAGTAAGCAACGCTACATTCCAATTGAACAAATGGTAGCTTTAATCAGTCAGACTTTTGAAGGGATAGATAATATCAATGTAAAACTCTTTAAAGGGTTAACCGCTAAGTTTGCTCAGGACATTGGTGCTAAGTATATTTTAAGAGGTGTACGTAACACCACTGACTTTGAATATGAAAATACGATTGCTCAAGCGAACAAAATAATGAACAATGAACTTGAAACGGTATTTTTGATTACAACACCTTCGTTAGCACATATTAGCTCTACTATCGCTCGAGAGATTCATAAAATGGGAGGAGATGTTTCCCAATATTTGCCTTACGACTTAGATTTGTAGTATTTTTTCAATACACGCTTCAGCGACTCATAGGAATCTTTCATTAGCTCATCTACTTCTTCGCGTGAGCACCAGCGTACTTCATCAATGTTTTCCTCTGCCTGTGCCTGCATTTTTTTATCATCCAGACACTTCATAGTGTACCAATACGTTTTTTTCAGATTTCTCTTTTTGTTTCTTACATAGGTGTGGTAAGAAGTACAAATTTGATACGATAATTTCACTTTAACCCCAGTTTCTTCTTCAACTTCTCGTACAGCACATTTAGGAATAGTTTCACCTTTGTCTAACTTTCCCTTGGGTAGATCCCATACACCTAGGCGATGAATAAGAAGTATTTTATCCCCTTTTTCAACAATACCTCCTGCAGCTTTCACCAACTTAAAGTGTGATTTAACAGCTTTAAACGTATCTGCTTTATCTGAGACGATAAAGGTGATGGACTTTAATCTTTTTAATGGATTTCCTTCAATAATATCTACAAATTCGTTGATGACATTTTTATGAGTTCCAACAATTAGCACCTTACCTTTTAGGTGGTCTGGTTCTGCATGTTTTACATTTTTAAGTACAATGTCGTATTCTTTAGTAAGAGCAACAATGTTTTCGGTTATTCGAACTTTTGTATCGTTTATGAAAAAGACCATCTGTTATTTTTAAGAAGGACAAATCTTAAAAATTAATCATTCCAAACAAATGGAAAGCGTTGATAATTTCTATTTTTGTAATCATGGCTAAAATATATAATCAATCAACAGCAAAGCAAGTAGCCGCTTCTCTTCTTGAAGTAGAGGCTGTAAAATTAAGACCTGAATCACCTTTTACTTGGGCTTCTGGTTGGAAATCACCTATTTACTGTGACAACAGAGTTACTTTGTCGTCACCTAAAATACGGAAATATATTGCACAGCAGCTTGCCGAAGCCGTGAAAGAAAATTTTCCAGAAACAGAATCCATTGCCGGAGTGGCAACAGCAGGAATTCCTCAAGGTGCTTTAATTTCTGATTTGCTTGATATCCCTTTTTGTTATGTTCGACCGAAGCCAAAAGAACATGGTATGTCTAATCAGATTGAAGGCTATTTAAAACCAGGTCAAAAAGTAGTAGTCGTGGAAGATTTGATTTCTACGGGCGGAAGCTCTCTAAAAGCGGTGGAAGCATTAAAAAGAGCGGGGGCACAGGTGTTGGGTATGGTAGCCATTTTTACCTATGGTTTTCCTGTTGCAGATGAAAACTTTGAAAAGGCAGCAGTAAAATTGGTCTGTTTAAGTGATTATAATGCATTAATACCTCAAGCCATCGAAATGGGGTATGTGCAAGCTAATGAATTAGAATCACTCAAAGAATGGAGAGAAGCTCCTGAAAAATGGAAGGTGTAAGTATTTAAATTTAGTGTACTAAGCTTTTAATGATGAGTTTTCACAAAAACTTTTTATACAAAAAATCTTAAATAATAAATACTCACATATTTATATTCATTATTCCTGAATTACACGACATTCCACTCGTCTGTTTTTCGCTTTACCTTCTTCAGTATCATTCGAAGCGATGGGTTTTTCTTCACCATATCCTTTTGAAACGATTCGGTTAGCCCTAATCCCTTTTTTCAATAAATAGTTTTTCACTGCATTAGCACGCTGTTGAGATAAACGTAAATTACTTGTATTGTCTCCGACATCATCAGTATGTGCAGCAATTTCAATTTTCATTGCAGGGTTTTCTTTTAACTGAGTTAATACTAGATCAATTGCTTTCGTATCATCTGCGTCCAAACTGTAATCATTAGTTTTAAAATAGACGGCTAGATTATTTATACTAACATATTCGTTGGTTACAACTTTGATTTTCAAATGCATCTCGAATTCATAGCCAGCCAAATCTTCTTTAGGGGTTTCAATGCCATTAAAATGGAAAACCGTATCAAACTTATAAACTGCAATGTCATAAGTGTCGCCATTAGGAGCTAGTAGGTTAAAATGGCCATCGATGTCGGAATTCCCTTCAGCTTTAAAGGTCATTGAATTGTTGTTGACTACAACTCGTGCATCTGCTTCAGGTATTTCATCCCAGTCGGTAATCCAAAACTTCATCAAAACTTCACCTGCTTTAGGACTAGGTAGTTGATCTGTTTGAGCAAACGTAGTAAATGATATAAGCAGAAAGAGAATACCAATTTGAAATTTGTTCATAATGATAAGTTGTTTTATAGCTTATCAAATATAAAATTTTATTAACTAGCTGCCGTATGAAAATTGGTTTAATATCAGATACACATGGGTACATCGACCCAAAAGTGAAAAATCACTTTGTGGATTGTGATGAAATATGGCACGCTGGTGATTTTGGTACGATTGCCGTCTCGGATGAATTACGTAAAATAGCTCCTTTGCGAGGGGTATATGGTAACATTGACGGGCAAGATGTTCGAATAGTACATCCTGAACATTTAAAATTTCGAGTGGAAGGACTCACTGTTTGGATGACTCATATTGGAGGCTATCCTGGGAAATATTATCCGAAGATTAGAGAAGAAATTTATCGGTTAAAACCAGACCTCTTTATCTGTGGTCATTCACATATTCTGAGAGTTATGCCTGATAAGCGAATTAAAAATTTGTTGCATATAAACCCTGGAGCAGCAGGAAAAGTAGGCTTTCACCAAGTGAAGACTATTGTTGTTTTCGAGATTAATTCAGGTAAAATTGAAAACATGAAAGCGATTGAATTAGGCAAGCGAGCGTAAGTTTGCCTATTGATTGTTGTGTTTTTTTACGTTTATTTCGAAAGTTATTAACTTTAAGGTATGAGAATTGTATTTACCCCACTAGTAATCTGCATTTCAATCTTTTGCAGTAGCTGTACGAAAGAAAAACCGCAGATTGGATTTCTAATGGATGATTTTTTATCAGAAAGGTGGACGATAGATAGTTCTTATCTCAAACAAAATTTAAAAGAATTAGGCGCTGATTTAAAGATTAGAGTGGCAAATAGTAGCGATAGTTTACAATTAGAGCAAGCAAAAGAATTAATTAAAGAAGGAGTAGAAGTTCTATTACTGGTTCCGACTGATGCTCGAAATGCTTGTAAAATTATAGATTATGCGCATAGTAAAGGGGTAAAAGTCATTTCGTACGAACGTTTAATTTTGGGGTGTGATGTTGATTATTATGTCTCTTTCGATGGTGTAAAAGTAGGTGAGTTACAAGCCAATTATATTACCGAAAGAGTCCCTAAAGGAAATTACATGATAATTAGTGGTCCCAAGTCAGACCATAATTCGTGGTTGTTTAGAGAAGGTCAAATGAAAGTATTGCAACCTCTCATTGATAAGGGGGAGGTGAACATTGTTTATGACAAATTTATGTCCGAATGGATAGCAGCTGAAGCATATGCAGAAACATTTAATTTTTTTGCTGAAAAAGGGGACTCTGTAGATGCAATTATTGTAGGTAATGATGCAATGGCTGAAGGCGTAATAGATGCATATCGAGGATTAGGTTATGATAGCATCCCTACAGCGGGTCAAGATGGAGAAATAGCAGCCATAAAGCGCATTGTAAAAGGAACGCAGAGTGTGACAGTTTATAAGCCTTTGCAAGAGTTATCGAAAAAAGCTTCTTGTTTAGCTTATGACCTTGCTATGGGGAATGATATCAATCCGGATGAATTTGGTTCAATAGAGAATGAGACTGGCTCAATTCCATTTATGAAAATTGAGCCAGTAATCATAGATGTTAATAATTATGAAGCTGTATTAACAAAATACGAAGCTGGAGAGTAAGTTTCTGGTGATTGTTAGAGACCAGGTGCTTCAATTTTTATAGTTATTTACAAACGCTTTTCTATGGTGAAACAGATGCTTATTGAATTCTAAATAACATATATAGGAGTTAATTTTAACAACTTAAGTAAAGAGAAAGCCCCAATAACTGTAAAATTATTGGGGCTTTTTTAAAGGCTCATAATATGTTTAGTAACTTAAGATAAACTCTACGCGTCTATTTTTTCGTCTTCCATTGTCGGTGTGGTTGTCAGCGACTGGTCGACTTTCACCAAAGCCCGCAGCAGTAATCTGATTCCAATTAGCCCCTTTTCTTTCTAAGTAATCTTTTACAGCATGAGCTCGTGCATCGGACAATACTTGATTGTCTTCTTCGTCTCCCACATTATCGGTATGTCCTTCAATTTTAAGTTTCGCTTGAGGATTATTTTTCATTACTTCAGCAAGTTTGTCAAGGGATTCATAAGAGGATGTTTTAATGACAGCTTTTCCAGTTTCAAAGAGTAAGTTGTCAAAGGCATCTTGAATAGCTTGTTGTTCTTCTTCTTTAATCGGAGGGCAACCTTTGTTTTCGATGGTGCCCCATACTTTAGGACATTTGTCTTCTGAATCGGCTATACCATCATTATCCGTGTCTGGACAACCTTTGAATTTTGCTATGCCGTAGTCATCAGGACATTTATCTTCCGTATCCAAAATACCATCACCATCTCGGTCTGGACAGCCCTTATATTCAGGAATACCAGCTAGCTTAGGACAAGCATCTTCATTATCATTGATACCATCTCCATCCGTATCTGGCCACGGACATCCTTTATTGGTTTTTGGACCAGGTATGTCAATACAAGCATCTAAGGTGTCAACAGTCCCGTCAAAATCTCTGTCTATCGGGCAGCCAAATGGAGTAACAGCCATGCCTTTGGGTGTGTTAGGACAGTGGTCAGCATAATCTTCTATTCCATCACCATCTTTATCGCCCCGTTTGGCATCATAATTTAGCGGTTCTTTGTATGCTTTTTGTTTAGCTTTAGCTCTTTTTTTGTGTTTCTTCATTTGCTTAGGATTTTGAGCATATGAAGTTGAGGAAAGTGTTAAAGTAAATAGCAGAAGTAAAAAGCCAAGTTTTTTCATAAAGTGTAGTTTGAATATTTGAACTAGTTCTTTCCTCCTACGCCATTAAGGCTTTTCGGTTTCATCCATGAAACACAATGCAGCAGCACCGATCATTCCCGCATCATTACCTAAAGTAGCTAATTTAATTATTAAATCCCTAGTATAATAGGCTGGAAGCCACTCATCAATAGTATCCATCATACTCTCATTAAATAAATCGTATGCTTTAGCGACACCACCACCAATTAATATTGTGTGTACATCTAGCGTTCTTACGCTCGATACGATACACTCACCAAGCACTCTTCCCAGCATATCTAATGTTTTAAGTGCAACGCGGTCTCCTTTTTTTGCAGCTTTCACAATAGCTTTAGCATCAATTTCATCCACTTTTTCAAGTTTCGATTTCTTTCCTTTACCCATTTCTTTTTTTGCAAAAGCTACTAATCCTTTTTTACCAATATGGGTTTCTACTGTTTTACCAGAATGAGTTAATATGTGGCCAATCTCCATGGCATTTCCATTGGCGCCTCGAAATATTTTTTTGTCGATTACGCAGCCTCCGCCCACACCAGTGCCCAGCGTAATAAAAATATAGCTTTCAGGAACATCCTCCTGTGAGAAATAATATTCTCCCAAAGCCGCTGCATTAGCATCATTGTCCAAGAAAAATCTAATGGTAGGAAAAACTTTTTCTAAGTAGGGAACCATAGAGATACCGTTTAGTACAGGTACATTTGCCAGCTCAATTAGCGATTTCCCGTCTTTAGAGACAAGACCTGGTACTCCCATCCCTACTTTTTTGACATCTGAGTGTGCAGTTAGATGGATTGTTAATATGTCAGCGAATGCTTTCATAAAATCACCAGTACCTAAAAGTTCAGCTGTTGGATATTTTTCAACTTCCAAAAGCGTACCTTTCATATCTACTAAACCAATTTTTACATTGGTTCCACCAATGTCAATTCCAATAAATTTTTCCATGATTTGTGATTAAGACCGCCCTAATTTAGGAAGATGCCGCAAAAGCCCAAAACTAATTTGCAAACAAGTTGCTATTCACGAAGCTATGAATTTACTTTGCGGTCGCTTATCAAGAAAGGTGGAGGGATTGGGCCCTGTGAAACCTTAGCAACCGTCCTCATGGAAAGGTGCTAATTCCCTTCTCGAACTCATTTTCGGGAAAAGATAAGAAAGTGTTCTTTCAGAACGCTTCTTCTTGAAAACCTTTCTTGAGTTAAGCAAAAAACGAAAGGAGGGAATATGCCTGAAATTACAGAAGAACTTAAAAAAAGAATTCTAATTCTTGACGGTGCCATGGGCACAATGATTCAACGTTATAAGTTGGAAGAAGAGGATTTTGTGGGTGACCGTTTTGTTGGTCATCATAAACCATTGAAAGGGAACAATGATTTATTGTCCATTACACGACCAGATGTAATCAAAGCCATTCATGCAGAATACTTAGAAGCTGGCGCGGATATTATTGAAACCAATACGTTTTCAGGAACAACGATAGCTCAAGCCGATTATGATTTAGAAGAGGCGGTGTATGATATCAATTATCAATCAGCAAAAATAGCTAGAGAAGTAGCTGATGAATTTACGAAAACAAACCCAGATAAGCCTCGTTTTGTAGCCGGTTCAATCGGTCCAACAAACAGAACTTTATCCTTATCACCTGATGTAAACGATCCGGGATATAGAGCAGTAACTTTTGAAGAATTGGTAAAAGCGTATTCTGAGCAAATAAAAGCCCTGATTGAAGGTGGGGTAGATGTGTTGTTAATTGAAACCATCTTTGACACTTTAAATGCTAAAGCAGCACTATTTGCATGTCAAAATGTATTTGAAGAGATAGAGAAAGAATATCCAATAATGATTTCAGGGACTATCACTGATGCTAGTGGCAGAACACTGTCTGGTCAAACAACGGAAGCTTTCTTAATATCAATGTCCCATATGCCCATCATGAGCATTGGTTTAAACTGTGCCTTAGGAGCCAAGGACATGAAGCCTTATCTCGAAACGCTAGCGAACAAAGCACCTTTTGGAGTAAGTGCACATCCTAATGCGGGTTTACCGAACGAGTTTGGCGAATACGATGAAACTGCTGAACAAATGCGTGACCAAATAGAAGTATTTCTAAAAGAAGGATACTTAAATATTTTAGGTGGTTGTTGTGGAACTACCCCTGAACATATTAAAGCAATGGCTGAGGCAGCAAAGGATTTCGCTCCTCGAAATTTTAATTAATAGTTAATAATTAACAATGAATAATGGTGAAGAGGGGGGATATAATTATTCACTATTCACTATTAATTATTAATTCATAAATATGTCAATAAACAAAGATTACAAAGGTACATACAAATACAAATGGCACAACTTACCACCGCTGAAGTTGAGTGGGTTAGAGCCATTAATTGTAACTCCTGAAACCAATTTCGTAAATGTTGGTGAGCGAACGAATGTTACGGGTTCTAAGAAGTTCTTGCGATTAATTCAAGAAGATCAATTTGATGAGGCCTTAGAAGTTGCTCGTGATCAGGTAGAAGGTGGTGCACAAATCATCGACATCAACATGGATGAAGGAATGTTGGATGGATCGGAAAGCATGATTAAGTTTTTGAACTTGATAGCTTCTGAACCTGATATTTCTCGCGTACCAGTGATGATTGATAGCTCAAAATGGGAAATCATTGAAGCGGGGTTAAAATGTATTCAAGGTAAAGGGGTAGTCAACTCTATTTCTTTGAAAGTAGGCGAAGAACGCTTTAAGTGGGAAGCTCGGCAAGTAAAAAAATATGGTGCTGCAGTCATCGTGATGGCTTTCGATGAAGATGGTCAGGCCGATAACTACGAGCGAAGAATCGAGATCGTGAAACGTTCGTACGATATTTTGGTTAACGAAGTCAACTTCCCACCACAAGACATCATCTTTGATTTAAATATCTTCCCTGTTGCCACAGGAATGGAAGAACATCGCCTAAATGCGTTGGACTTTTTTAGAGCGACACGTTGGGTTCGGGAAAATTTACCTGGTGCACACGTATCGGGAGGGGTAAGTAATGTTTCTTTTTCATTTAGAGGGAATAACAAAGTGCGCGAAGCGATGCACTCTGCATTTTTATACCATGCCATAAGGGAAGGAATGGATATGGGGATTGTAAACCCAGCCATGTTGGAGGTTTATGACGACATTCCAAAAGATTTATTGGAACGTATTGAAGATGTTCTTTTAAACCGAAGAGATGATGCAACAGAGCGGTTACTTGACTTTGCTGAAAATGTAAAAGGAGGAGGGAAAGAGCGTGTGCGGGATGATTCATGGCGACAAGGAACCGTAGAAGAACGACTTTCTCATGCACTTGTGAAAGGCTTAGTTGAATACATCGATGAAGATATTGAAGAAGCTCGCCAAAAATATCATCCGCCACTGCGTGTAATTGAAGGTCCTTTGATGGACGGTATGAACATCGTGGGAGACTTGTTTGGTGAGGGGAAAATGTTCTTGCCACAAGTAGTAAAAAGCGCTCGGGTAATGAAAAAAGCGGTTGCTTATTTACTTCCTTTTATTGAGGCAGAAAAACAGGAAGGTGATAGTGACAACGCTGGTAAAATATTACTGGCAACAGTTAAAGGTGATGTACACGATATAGGTAAAAATATTGTAGGAGTTGTGTTGGCTTGTAATAATTTTGAAATCATTGACTTAGGGGTAATGGTTCCAAAAGAAAAAATACTACAAGCAGCGATTGAACATAACGTAGATATTATTGGGCTAAGTGGCTTGATAACCCCTTCGCTTGATGAGATGGTTGATGTAGCCAAAGACATGGAAAAAGCTGGGATGAAGATCCCTTTATTGATTGGTGGGGCAACTACTTCACGCATTCATACCGCAGTAAAGGTAGATCCGGTTTATAGTGGTCCCGTAGTTCATGTGTTAGATGCTTCAAAAGGTGTGCCTGTAGCTTCACAATTGTTAGGTGTAGAAAAGGTGGCCTATGGAGCAAAAGTGAAACAAGAATATGCGGATGCAAGAGAATCACATGCGTCCCGCAAAAAAGACAAAGATTATATTCCATATCAAGCAGCTGTGGACAATAAATTCAAGATTGATTGGAGTAAGTTTACACCAACAAAACCAACTTTCTTAGGCAAGAAAGTATTCCTTGATTATTCGTTAGAAGAAATCAAAGCATATATCGACTGGACTCCTTTTTTCGCTACATGGCAGTTAAAAGGAAAATATCCAAAGATATTTGAGAACGAAGTGATTGGTGTTGAAGCCAAAAAATTGTTTGATGATGCTGAAAAAATGCTCAATTGGGTCATTAAAGAAAAGCTACTTCAAGCCAATGCCATTGTAGGGTTATATCCTGCAAACGTGGTGAATGACGATGCGGCTGAAGTATACGCTGATGACTCAAGAACGAAAGTGTTAACTAAACTTCACTTCTTAAGGCAGCAAGGAAAAAAAGGTTCAGGTTTACCAAACTTGTCTTTGGCCGATTTCTTAGCACCAAAAGAAAGCGGTGTAGCTGATTATATTGGCTTTTTTGCAGTAACTGCGGGGCTAAATATAGAGCCATTAATTGCAAAGTTTGAAGCTGACCATGATGATTATAATAGTATTATGATTAAAGCCATAGCGGATCGGTTGGCAGAAGCTTTGACGGAATTAATGCATGCAAAAGTTAGAAAAGAATTATGGGGATATATGCCTGATGAAACCTTAGATAATGAAGAATTAATCAAAGAATCATATAAAGGAATTCGACCTGCTCCAGGATATCCTGCTTGCCCAGACCACACCGAAAAACCTGTGATTTGGGATTTGTTGGATGTAGAAAAAGAAATAGGGATTATGTTAACAGAAAGTAATGCAATGTATCCAGCTTCTTCAGTCAGTGGTTATTTCTTTGCTCATCCTGACAGTAAATACTTCGGATTAGGGAAAATTGAAAAAGATCAAGTAGAAACCTATGCTGAAAGTAAAGGCTGGGAAATAGAAAAGGTAGAAAAGTGGTTAGCGCCAAACTTGAACTACGATATTTAAATTTAAACAAAAAGCAGTATTGCTTATTATACATATTCAATGAAAGTAATAGATGTAATCAGGGAATCACAAGGCAAAACGCGATTTTCTTTTGAGATTTTGCCTCCCAAAAAAGGAGAAGACATTCAGGCACTTTTTGCATCAATAGATCCATTAATGGAATTTGATCCAGCGTTTATAGATGTCACTTATCACAGAGAGGAATACGAATACCGTAAACGACCAGATGGTCTAATGGAAAAAGTAACCACACGTAAACGACCAGGAACGGTCGGGATTTGTGCGGCTATTATCAATCGATATAAAATTGATGCAGTACCGCACTTAATCTGTGGTGGTTTTACTAAGGAGGAAACAGAGAATGCCTTGATCGATCTTGCTTTTTTAGGCATTGAAAATATTCTTGCACTACGAGGAGATGCCATCAAAGCGGAAGGGAAATTTATTCCTACACCAGGCGGGAATGAATACGCTTCCGATTTGATCGAGCAAATCCAAGAAATGAACTCAGGAATCTATCAAGATAAAACGTTGGTCAGTAATGCAAAAACCAACTTTAGTATAGGTGTTGCGGCTTATCCTGAGAAACATTTTGAAGCACCCAACATGAATGCGGAACTACATTTCCTAAAAAAGAAAGTGCAGTTGGGAGCAGAGTATGCCGTCACACAAATGTTTTTTGATAATGATAAATATTTTAGATACTTAGAGCTTTGTAAATCTGCAGGCATTGAAGTACCTATTATTCCTGGATTAAAACCGATTGCAACTAAAGCACAATTAAAAGTGTTGCCAAGTGTCTTTCATATTGACATTCCAGAAGAGTTGACAAAAGAAGTATTGAAGTGTAAAGACAACTCACAAGTAAAAGAGGTGGGAATAGAGTGGTCTATTCAGCAGTGTAAAGAACTCATTAAAAAAGGAGTGCCTTGTTTACATTTCTACACAATGAGTCGATCAGAGACAACGTATAAAATAGCTAAGGCATTATTCTAAGGTGTTTAAATTGTACTCACTTTGAACAGCGAGTACGATTTACTAGTTTTGTTGACGGAATTAAATTTTCAAGTTATTGGATATTCACGAACAAGTTTATGATGTAGCCATAGTAGGTGGTGGTATAGTAGGTGCGGCAACAGCATATAAAATTCAAAAACGATTTCCTCATCTTAAAATAGCTCTGTTTGAAAAGGAAGCACAATTAGCTTCTCATCAAACTGGTCATAATTCAGGAGTCATTCATTCAGGTTTATATTATCGGCCAGGATCGTATCGCGCTAAAAACTGTGTGGATGGTAGAAGACAATTGGTTGAATTTGCCAAGGAACATCAGATCGATCACGATGTGTGTGGTAAAGTAGTAGTGGCAACTAAAGAAAGCGAATTACCCTTTTTAAATAAAATTTTTGAAAATGGGATTGCCAATGATACTGAAGGTATCGAGAAAATAACAGGTGACCAGGTAAAAGAAATTGAACCTTATGTAGAAGGTATAGCGGGTATTTGGGTGCCATGCACAGGAATCATTGATTTTGTTGGTACCACAAACAAACTGGCAGAGCTGGTTGAAGCAATAAATAGTGAAAGTGCTGTATATACGTCATGTGAGGTGACGAAATTTGTTAAAAGTGATGTAACAACCCTTCATACTTCTCTTGGTAAATTTAATGCACGAAAAGTAATTTTTTGCGGAGGTTTGCAATCGGATCGGTTAGCTAAAAAAGATAAAATAGACCTTGATATGAAAATAGTAGGTTTCAGAGGGGATTATTATGAGCTGACTGATGAAGCGAGACATAAAGTTAAAAATTTGATTTACCCAGTGCCTAATCCCGCTTTTCCTTTTTTAGGTGTTCACTTCACGCGGATGGTGAATGGTGATATCGAATGTGGTCCTAATGCTGTATTTACCTTTAAACGTGAAGGGTATGGGAAAACAGATTTTTCTTTAAAAGATACTTTAGATTCGTTAACCTACTCTGGAACATGGAAATTGTTCGCTAAGCATTGGCAATTTGGTTTAGATGAATACAGACGTGCTTTTTCAAAAAAATTATTCTTGCAACGTTTAAGAGGATTAATCCCTTCTTTAGAAATGGAAGACCTAAAGCCTGGAAGAGCTGGAGTAAGAGCAATGGCCCTGGGACATGATGGAGAAATGTTAGACGATTTTAAAATTGAATGTAAAGATGATACTATTCATGTATTAAACGCGCCTTCGCCTGCCGCAACCGCTTGTTTGGCCATTGGTGATCAAGTATGTGAGTTAGCTGTTAAGCATTTTAAACTAAAATAATTATACTTAGTTAAAGATAGTTAGTAAGCGTTAGGTAAAGAGAAAATCAGCCCATTTGAGCATTTCTTTTTTTTACAACTTTTTAATTATTAAATTGTATCAAAGGGTCTGTGATGTAATATGAAGTCAACGTTACTTAATTGGGGAATTACCTCGAAGATTGTTTTATCAATCTCGTCTATTTTGGCAATGATAATTGTCTTTGTTTTTTTAGTCTATACAAATATTGACTTACACATTGATGAGAGTAACTCTCAAAACATAGAAATTGATAACGCTAACAGCCGTGTGCTTAATTTTGCCAAAATCAATAATGACCTTGCTTTATTAGTTAAAGATGTAAGCTACACGTGTGTTTTAGCCCAAAATTACATGTTAGAAAGTCAGGATCGATTTGAAACCGAACGTAGTCGAATTTGGGAAAAAAGGATGATTCCGCTTATTAACAAGTTAGAAGATGAGTTTGAGTATGGCTATAATGATGAAATAAAGGAGAAGTATAATACAGTAATTGATCACGTGATTGAGTCTAAAAGTGTTCAAGAAAATGTATTAGACACCTATAATTCTCAAAATGTTTCAGGTAAAGTAAAAGAGTTAAACGAAGTTTTTAGAAAAGTTTCAGAAAACTATGATGCCTTTGTAGCAATTAAGCAACAAGATCAAATTTTGTCATACAATATTATTAATGTAGAATATGACACCTACTATTATTGGTTTTTCTGTTTCTTAATCCTTATCATTTTTATTATAGTTTATAACCTTGTACAATCCTTACTGAAACCGATAGATGTAATTGAGAAGCATGTAAAAGTTATTCATGATGGTGATATTCCTTATGAAATACCCTTTGAAAATACGGACTATAAATTAATTATCCGTTCTATCAATTACCTTTCTAAGATGCTAAATGGTGTAAGAGATTTTGCATTAAATGTAGGTGATGGTAAATTTGAAAAGGGTGAAGTGCTTCTTTTTGGTGGTCATGGAACCTTAGGTGAGTCACTAAGCTATATGCAAGAGAGTTTAATGAAAGTGGCTGAGGAAGATAGGCAGCGCAATCACATTAACGAAGGGTTAGCTAAGTTCTCTGAAATTTTGGGTAAAAACACCAACTCATTGGAACGATTTGGGGATGAAACAATCCTCAACTTAGTGAAGTTTTTAGATGCAAATCAAGGAGCTATTTTTGTCGTAAATGATGATGATCCAGAAAACCAATATCTGGAGTTAATTGCTAGTTATGCCTATAATAAGAAGAAATATGCCGATGTGAAAATTGTTAAAGGGCAAGGCCTAGTCGGGCAGTCATGGCAGGAAATGAAGCGTATCTATATGACTGATGTTCCTAAAAACTATGTGAATATTACTTCGGGGTTAGGCTACTCTACACCTAAGTGTATTCTAATAGTTCCTTTAATTTTTAATGAAGAAATTCATGGGGTCATTGAAATGGCCTCTTTCCATCCATTGAAAGATTATGAGCTAGGTTTTGTAGAGAAAGTATCGGAGAGCATTTCATCCGCCTTAGCATCTGTGAAGGTCAATACCAAAACACAACGACTTTTAGCGCAATCGGAGGAAATAGCGCTGAAAATGCGTCAACAAGAAGACGAAACACAAAAAACTCTGAAAGAGTTAACCAAAACTCAAAATGAGTCTCAAAAAAGAGAGGAGCATAACCTACGTGAAATCAAACGTTTGAAAAAACGGTTGGATGAATATGAAAGGAATTTCTAAGTAGAAAGAATCAAGTAGTTGCAAATATGACCATCTCTTAGTGTCTCTCTGAGACTTTCCAGAGTGTTGAGTATCTTCCTAAAATAATAAGCTAGTAGTTGAGCATGGCGATGGAATTCACGACTAAAGACATTCGTTCTTAAGTCAGAGTCCTCTTCGAGTGACTCTGAGAGGTAGGAATATAAGGTTGCGGATGGACAATAAAACAAAAGAAAGGGTAAAATTATTGTTACTCCTAATTCCTTTAATTGGATTTCTTCTATTTAAAGTTTTAGAGCAATATATTACACCTGTAAATTACACAGTAGGGGAATGTTTGGAATACCAAACTGACCACATAAATACTACAGCATTGGTTAAATATTATATTCAAGAAACAGAGTTTAATAGTATATCGTCAATAAGTTTAGAGTGTGAAGAGAATTTTCCTAAACATAAGTTTTTTGTGATGAAATATTCTGTTTTTTTTAATACCCGTTGTTTCATGCTTTTTTGTTATCCTATTTCTAAAGAAATGTATAATGAGTATAAAGGAAAGGTTTTAAATGTGAATCCAGTTACAGGGAAGTATATAATTGGACTTGATAGTAATGAGAAGTAGTTTTCTTTCTGTTTAAAACACAGAGCTTAGTTTAAGTTTTCTAAAGTAGAACTTAAGCTTTTTAGTTAAAACGAACTACTTATCCCCCGTTGCCGCCATGCTTTGCATGGTGGTATACACTCATTTGGTCTTAGCGTCTCGCAGAGACCTTTTAGTTTCCCATAACATTAAAGTGACCACAGGTACGAGGATACTCTTAGTGGGCAAATAAGTTTTTCCGTACATTAAAACGAACTACTCACCCCAACCAAATACCTGAATTTAAACGATTCCTCATCATTAGGAGGAGCATTTAAATAAAGCGGTACATCAAACCGTAGTTCAATGGGATTAATGTTAAAGCTTGGAAATTTGATTGTCAATACCGAGCCTAGACCCGCATCGGCAATGACACTGCTTAGTTTGTTATTATATTCAATGCTCCCCAAGTCAGAGAATACATACGTTCTTAAACTAAAATTACGAAGTTTCTTTTTAGTGGATGGATAAATTAAATCTTGAAAGTCTAGTTCAAACGAAGCCGATAGGCCTGATTTGCTCGCATAAATCAAGTTGCCATCTTCAGTGATTAAATAACCTGCGTAGCCTCTTAAATTCAAACCACCACCATGCTGAAAGTGATTGGTTTGATTAGCGTAGTAGTTGGTGAGATTTACTGGTACAAAGCCACTTGCTCTAGTGTATTTGTTGTCATACATCTCTAAAGGTGAGGCACCAGCTAAATAAAGCATGGACTCCGTAGGGAGATTGTCACCAAAACCTAATCGTCCAAACAAGCGTGTGTTTAAAGTGATGTACTTTCCATGGAGTATGTTTTTTGATTCAACATCTAGGTTGGAGTAATTGTAATCAGCAAATAGTCCGGGCGTTCTCAGTTTGACAGTTGTGTTTCCTTCTAGTGTTTCTTTTTCGTAGTTCTGCTTGATACCGAGGCTGATAGTATTATTGTTTTTTTCAAATCCCCAGGAATTATCATATAGTAAATACTCGTATTGGTTGCGGTATGGACGGTATAAGAAATCCATATCAATAAAGGCCGTACTGTAGTTGGTGTTCCGAGTATCTCTTTTTTGGAAACGTTTTTCCAAGCCCAAGCCTGATTTCAATAATCCAACATTGTATGAGATGTTTTGCTTGAAGTAGAGGTTAGTCCAAATGTTTTTTAACTTCTCTGAGGCTGAAAACTGAAAACTTATAGGACTATTTTCTTTTCTTACCGCTTCATCTATTTCAAATTGTCCTACTCGGGTATTTCCCCATAGGGTAAAGCTGTATTGATATAAATCCTGAAAATAATTCCCTTCTAAGTGCACACCAACTTGTATTCCGTCAAAGTGATTATACCAGACATCTGGTCGTATATAGTTATGACCCTGGTCCCAGTCGGGGTAGTTTTTAACCCGATGGTCAAACTCAATTACATTTCTTTGATACTGATTGTTAGTTAAGTTAATATCAGCTAAATAATGTTCAGGGTCTATAACTACATCCACAATGGGTGAAGTAGACTGTACGGTGACACTATGTGTTTTATGAATGTTACCCCATCCGTACCATTTGGGAAGCACCGTGGCATCTGTTTGTTTGATAAACCACGTATTCGGAATGTGATAAGCTAAGGTGTCTGTTTCAGTGATGACTTGAAAGTCCAAGGGCATTTGCATTTCACCTTTTCTGCTAAAAGTGAGCTGATAGCTGCTTGAGTCTACCTGTTCGATGTCGTCTATCGCATAATCAATGGTTTTTGTCGTTTCCATCCACTGATCAAAAAACCAGTTTAAGTCAGTTTGTGCGTACTCGGTAATGCTGTTTCTAAAATCTTCAGGGTAAGGATGCGCCATTTTCCACTCATTAAAATAATGTTTCATGGCTCCTTGAAACAGGGAGTCACCCAACACATAGCGAAGGTTATAAAGCATCACACCTGTTTTGTAGTAGACTAAACCATAGTTACCACTGTGTCTTATTGCTCCATTAAAATCGGAAGAGTGGGTATTGAGGTTTTTATCAAACCCATCGTGTACGGTTCTGATGTAAGGGAAATAAAGCCGTTCGTACCTGTTTCTATAGGGGCGTAATCTTTTCTGTACAAACTTATTTTTTGACGTCCGGTTTTTGGATGCCCCTGTGATTTTATCCATACTCCAAATCGTTAAAAATTGCGTAAATCCTTCGTCCATCATCGCACGGTAAGTCTCGTTGGTACCTACCATGCCATAAAACCACATGTGACCTACTTCATGAGCCAACAGACTTTGGTGACCAGGGTAGGAGCCATTGTCCAAGGTTAACATGGGGTATTCCATACCATCGTTAGCGTCAGCAACAATTATTTTTGGCCAAGCATACATCCCAAAATCTTCTGAATAGGTTTTGATCACCTTTTTAGTGAACTCACCTGACTGCTGCCAGTTGGACGCGTTGGGTTCACGTGCTAGTGTCACGACCTTAATGCCTTTCCAGGTTATTTCACCAATGCGATAAGTGGGATCCGCAGTAAATGCAAAATTATGGACGTTTTCCGCATAGAATTTCCAGGTTTTGGTTTTCCCTTTTTCACGAGGAACAATCACAGAGGGGGTGGAAACGGGCGTTTTAAAGTTGGATAAATCGAGTTTTTTGCGAAGGGAATCGGGAAGCACTTCTTCTTTATTTTGTAATACACCTGTAGCATCTACAATAAAATGGTTAGGGAAGGTTAATTCAACATCAAAGGACCCAAAGTCAGCATAAAACTCCTTGTCTAAATGTTGTTCTGTTGTCCAGGCAAATTTACGGTCATACACAGTAATGATAGGATACCAATGAACTCCATCATAATGTTTTTCACCATAACTGTCAAAGGTTTTCATTCGTCTACGCAAGGATCCAGTATCAAAATAGGTCTTGAATTTCATGGTAACAACCACGGAATCATTCGGTAGGAGTGGTTTATTTAATTGTAGTCTTAAAATAGTGTTGTCTAATGTTGTATCAACAAATTCCCCATTTACTTGGATATCATAAACTTCGGTTCCTTTTTTCTGTTCCTCATATTTACCAAACTTCACTTTTTGGTCATTGTTTTTATACAAGTCATGCATGTGTGATTGAGGCTGAAACGCATTTTGATACAAATGGAAATAAAGCTCTGTTAATGCATGCGGAGAATTGTTCCAATAGGTTAATTCATAAAAATGACCGTCTACAATGTCTGTGGAGTCATCGATGGTTGCCTTTATTTTGTATTGAACATCTTGTTGCCAATAGCCTTCAAAGGGTTTTTTATTTTTCCAGTAAAAGGGGTTTTCCGAAGACCTGTAGCCTGTAGTTTGTTGTGCGCTTGAGTTGATTAAAAAGTGAACACATAAGAAAAGGAATAAATAACGCATCATAATTTAATTGTTCAATAGGTAACGATTTCCGGGTAACGATTTGACCACACCTCGAAACTCCAAAGTTAATAAGTCTGAGCTCAATTGACTGATTGGCAGCTGGGCTTTTCGTGCAATTTCATCTAACGTGACAGGTTGTTCAGACAAAGCTTGAACAAGTTTTAGCTCTTGTTCATTGAGATTAAGGTCTTGGAGCTGTTTTTTTCTTTCATGAATAGTGGTAGAGCTCCAGTGCAACTCACGTTCAATATCTTTGTATGAAGTGATTAATTGTGCTTTATGGTTTTTGATTAGCGCATTACATCCTTGAGAATAAGTTTTGTTTATCTCGCCTGGTACCGCAAACACTTCTTTGTTATAAGAGTGCGCTATTTCCGCAGTAATTAATGCGCCACCCTTTTGTGCCGCCTCTACTACAATAGTGGCATCACTCATGCCCGCTATTATTCGATTTCTGGAGGGGAAATTATGGCGGTCAGGCTCTTCGTCAAAGTTAAACTCGGTTAACAAACCTCCTTTTTTTAACATTTTGTGAGCTTGTTTTATGTGTACATTTGGGTAGATGATATTTAGGCCAGATGCCATAACACCTATCGTCTCCAAACCAAAATCGAGGGCAGCATTGTGAGCAGCGATATCGATTCCATAAGCTAATCCACTCACAATTATTGGTTGATGAGGCGCTAGATCTTCTACGAGTTGACGTGTGATTTCTTGTCCATAGAGGGTAGCTCTTCTTGTGCCAACAATAGAAATGATTTTAGCGTTATTGAGGTTAGCTGAGCCATTATAATGAAGTAGACAGGGAGAGTCGTCAATCATTTTTAAGCGATCAGGGAAATTATGGTCGGTGAAAAATAAAAGTTGAGTACCTTCTTTTTCCACCCGGGTAATTATTTGTTCGGCTGCATTAAAAGTAGCTGCAGAGGCAATAGCATTTACAGCCTTCTGACCTATGCCTGGAATTTTCAGGAGTTTACCTTTTGTTTCTTTGAAAACAGCTTCGGCTGAGCCGCAATAGCTGATAAGTTGTTTGATTGTTTTGTCTCCAATACCTGGGATTAAAGTAATGCCAACTTTAAAAATAGAAGTTGGTTCTACCGGGCTTGATTCGTCCATAATAGATAAAAAATGTTAAAGATGGTTTTTTAATTCAACCAAAAAAGAACGCACTTTTTTTAGTGAACTTAATGCGTCAAGTTTGTCGTCAGCTTTGTTTTTTCCTTGTTTAATAATTTCTTTAGCTCCTTGTAAGGTATGCCCTTTTTCTTTTACGAGGTGGTATACCAATTGAAAATTCTTCACATCTTCTTGTGTGAATTGGCGATTGCCTTTTTTGTTTTTTCGTGGCTTAATGACATCAAATTCTGATTCCCAGAAGCGTACCAATGAAGTCGCGACACCAAATAATTTTGCCACTTCTCCAATGGAGTAATACGTTTTTTCGATCGGCTTATCTAGGTAAGGCATAGCAGAAAGTTACGAAAATTACTTTAATGAAATATGTCCCTTATGGTCAATTTTTACTAATGAGTTAGGAAAGTCCTCTTCAGTCAATGATTTTAATAAAATAATCGCTTCTTTGTCTTCATCAGCTACAGGAATACCTCGTGCCACTTGAACTGTAGGAATTATTTCTCCGGACACAAAGTCACCTGTTTTGGTATCTAAAATAATATCCATAATTGCACCTTTACCTTTCACTCCTATGATGTTGACATTACCGTGGGTTAAGAAGTTACCTAACGAATAGCAAATCAGTTTGCCTTTGTACTCATCAATAGCACGTAGCACATGAGGACCGTGTCCAATGACTAAATCGGCTCCTGCGTCAATTACTGTTTTAGAAAACTGCACAAGGTTCCCTCTATTTTCGCCATAAAAAAATTCAGTCGTATCTTTTACATGTTGCGCAGACAAACCTTCTGCACCTCCATGAAAGGAAACAATGACTAGATCTACTAATGAATCTAAGGCTAAAACAACTTCTTTCGCTGTTTTTAAGTCAAATACTTGATAAGACTCCGAGGAGTGACCAAAGGCAATCACTCCAACTTTAATAGAGTCCACATCAATAATTACAGGTGATTTTTTTGCTGCATAGTTAATTCCGTGTTTATCTAGTTGTTCTTTTGTGAAATTAACGCCCTTCCATCCATAATCTGAATTATGGTTATTATCCATACTCATCATGGTGAAATGCATTTCTTTTAGTGCATATGATAGGGTGTCAGGCATACCGAATTCATAACAACGTTTAGCCTTTCTTGACGCATCGCTACATTTTTGCGGTTCTATATCTTTAGTGACAAACACCCCTTCAAGGTTTCCAAACGTGATGTCAGCACTATCCAACAAGTAAGCAGTTGAGTCAATAAACTCTTGTCCAAGTCGGGGTGGTAACACCGTGGTTGGTGTGTATGAACCCATCATAATATCGCCTACAGCTTTGATTCGTAGCTGCTGACCAGTGGCAGATAAAGTGATGAATAGAATTGAGATGAAAAATAACCCTTTCGTGTTACGATAACGATTGGTTTTCAATAGATGCGAGTTTAAGGATCTGCTCATATTGTTCCGAATCTAAATCATTGAAGAAATAATGTACAGGATTAACTTTTAATCCGTTTTTGATTACTTCGTAATGTAAGTGTGGTGCGGTGGAAGTTCCAGAGTTACCTAAATAACCAATAAGTTCGCCACGTTTAACTTTTTGCCCCGTTTTTACGATGAATTTTTTCATGTGGGCATATTTGGTTACATAGCCAAAGCCGTGATCTACCTCTACTTGATTACCGTAACCACTATAACCATTTCTGGCAAGTGAGATTATACCGTCACCAGTGGCGTAAATT